>NZ_JBAYUV010000080.1:0-2568 GCF_041674905.1 Hyphomicrobium sp. | reverse complement strand
GCAGAATATCCCAGGCAACAAGCAGGAAACGCGAGCAGCCGCCGGATCTGGCATTACCAGCAGCAAGGCGATCATCATCATTGTGATCCGGCGCATTTTAGCGCCTCCTTTGGTTCTCCGACGCCGATCTCTCATTGAGAGTTTCGACCAGCGTCGTAACCCTGTTTTTGAGGTCTTGGATTGAAAGCTTCAGATCGTAAGTGTCCTTCTGCGCGATGCGACCGTCGGCGCGGAGTTCGCTTATTTGTCCCGTAATATTTGCCCAAACAATGCCGGCCAAGCCAAGCAGAGCGGCAATCAGGATACTAACCATCCAGCGCGTAAACGCAGCCGAGACTGCCTCCGGTTTGTTGCTGCCCATGTCCGACATCGCCTGTTTTACCCTTTGCGCCAGCGCGACAAATCGCGAGTTGAGTTCAGTGCCTGAAACCATACTCATCGGCGCGCGCCGATCCGGCAGGCATCACGTGTCTTATGATAATCTCTTACGAGCCGATCCAGCGCTGCGCCTTTCGGGAGCGCTCGTAATTCTTTCGCGGCCTGTTTCATTGTCGCTGGAGAATAGCCAACAAGCGGCGGACAGCCTGATCCGGTTGTCTGGCAAGCGGCAAGCATGAGAGCCGCCGCGATTGGTATAAAAAGCTTCAACATTTTGCCTCCTTTCAGACACTTGCAAACACGACAAAAGCGCAGACAAAGAGAACGATCCAGAATATTGCTTGCGCCTGGCCGCCGTCGCCCGCGCCCAATCTAGAATGTTCCATCGTCGAGAGATTTCGCCGTATCTTCACGATTTTCGTCGCGCACCATCACTTCGCCTTGCTTTTTGGCGATATCTAGGTCCGCTTCCGCTTGGGCGGCGCGCTCAGCGGATTTCCCGCTTTCCTTAAGCTGATTGGATAGGTATCGCATGAGGGCATAAAATGCGGCGCCAGCGACGACCGCTCCCACAACGATGGCGATCTGGATATAGCCGCTCATTCTGTCCTCCGAGGGGATGGGTTGGAGCCCGCGACGCGCGTCCAACGCGAAGCGGGCTCGCTAGCACATCAGACTTTCGCAGCGCTGGCCGGCGTGACGGTCGGCGTAAAAAAAGTTTTCATGATGATCGTCATGAAGCTCACAATGGCGCTGACGCCTGCGATGAGCTGAACCTTCGTATCATCAGGGATATTGAGTCCGAACGTCGCCGCCACCAAGAACGCGATGTTGGCGACATTCGCCCAATTGATCTTGCTATACCAGGCGCTCTTGACCTCAACTTCCACAACTTCAGCCATTTTCATTTCTCCTTTAGTTAGCGACAAAACCGGCGTCGGGGAGGACGCCGGATGATTTCCTGACCGGACTGGTCAGGATTCCCTGACGTCGTTCAGAGGCGCGGCCAAGCGACATGCACGCCAGCCACGCCCAGCAAAATCTGGATGATGTAAAGCGCAACAAACGCTGCGGCGACAACCGCGATGACATAGATGAGCGTGTTGAATGGCTCTGCGATTTGCAGCACGCCGATGATGCGTTGAACCGCCCACCACAAGACGCCGATGACGATGAGCAGGAATACGATATGGATCAGTGTCTCGATCATTGCGGTTTCTCCCATGTGAACAGCTTCGTCGACAGAAAGCGCTCTACGTATTCCATGATCGGCGTCATTGAGAGGGCGTAGAGCAGCCCCAACACAAAAGCCAAAGGGCCGAACACAACGCCGACGACCATATGGCCGACGGTGAATGTCCGGCGCTCTACGTTTTCGGGATCGGCGACAGACGCTTGCACGTTTTCCTGCGCGTAAGCCCATGTCGTTAAGAGCATTCCGAGAATGCCGAGAATTGCCCACAAAAGCAGAAGAGTCATTCGCTCGCCCTCAGTTCACATCGAATACGAATATATTCTGACTTGTCGGGCGCGATGGCGCTTTCGATCATCGGCGCGGTCACGGCAGGGCCGCACACGATCATTCCCGGTTCCGCGACAAACGCCCGGTAGACGCGCGCCGTGTTCTGGTCGCAGATCGGCTGGCCGACATTGCAGATGAAAACGAGGATATATAGGCGGATCATTTCCGGTCTACCGCCGTCGCTTATTGATGATGTCGCCAACCATGCCCGCGGGAACGGAATTGTTGTGTCGCCAATTCATAGACGCTCCGGTGATCGATTGCTGGCCTTGGCCAGATTGGCACCCCGACAGCGTCGCGGCGCCGATGAGAACCGCCAGCATGGACGCGGCGAAGATATATAGTCTGCGCATTACCGGCCTCCCGTTAAGATAACGACGAAGGCGAAGATCGCGAGCGCCATGAGCGCGCCACACAAAATCTCAATGATGAACATCGCCGCCCCTACAATTTGATGAGCCAGCCGACCAAGGCGACGACCGACGCGCCGACGCCGAGCATGCAAACAGCGGCAAACATCCGCGCTAGGGTTTCAGGCTCAGGGATCATGCCGCCATCCGCCGATAGGCATTAGCTAACAGCGTGTCATATCGGTTCTTGCGATATCCTGGGCCGTTGTAGCGGCGTGCGAATGCTGCCCACTGACGATTACGCAGTTCGTCGGCGAG
>NZ_JBAYUV010000079.1:0-2611 GCF_041674905.1 Hyphomicrobium sp. | reverse complement strand
GAGGCTACGCAAGGCCGTCGAGGATCGATGAAAGACGCGCTCGATAGTGACGTTCCGTTCTGAGGACAAGCAAGTGAGCAGAGCATTCGTGACGATCCGCACCGAAGCAGACCGCGAGAAGGTCATCCGTTGGGCGCGCGGCGTTCCGGTTGGCACTCGAACGGAATGGAATTCGCCGCGACGCTCGCTTGAGCAAAATAAGATCATGTGGGCGCGCTTAGGTGAGATTGCACGTCAAGTCGATTGGTATGGCGATAAGCTAACAGACGAAGACTGGAAAGACGTGTTCTCTGCATCATTGAAAAAGGCGCGAATTGTTCCTGGGATTGATGGCGGTTTTGTCCAACTCGGACTGCATACGAGCGAATTGTCTAAGGAAGAGATGAGCAACCTTCTGGACCTTATTGACGCTTTCGCTGCTGAGCATGGCGTCACGTTCAAAGAGACGGAGCTAGCGTGAAGCGCCGCAACTTCACCAAGGCAACAATTGTCGCCCGCTTCAAGCACTGCGGCGGGAAGTGTGAAGCGTGTGGCGTTGTTCTAAAGCCGGGAGGATACCACTGCGATCATTCGAACCCAGATGGCCTGACCGGCGAGCCGACATTCGAGAATGCTCGAATCCTTTGCCTGATATGCCATGCTGGTAAGACGAAGATCGATGTTGCCGCCATCGCCAAGGCGAAGAGACGCGAGGCGAAACACATAGGCGCGGTGAAGCCGAAAGGTGCGATAGCGAATAGGCCGAAAGAGACGAGACGCCAGCGAGACCAGCTACCGATACCGCCTAGACTATGGCTATATGTTTAAGCGCGCCGCTTTCATCCTTGCGTCAGCCATCGTCGCGTCGATAGCGTTCGAGGCCGGTCGCGCGGAGCAACATCGCGAAGACATGGCGTGGCATTTGAGTCAGGCGCGGCGCGGCGTGTTTTTCTGCCCAATGTTCGCTAGGAGATGACGCGATGACCGACGATGAATTAGTTTGGAAGGTGGCGCAGCATATCGAGGCAGCGTTTGATGAGAGGATCGCCGTATACTGGAAAATAATTGGCCCCGCTGCTCTCGCCATCGCCCGCCCCGTAATCGAGCGCGAGGCGCTAGAGAAGGCGACGTTGGTCGCACGAAACCAGCAATGCGATTTTGTCGAAGATGATTTTAGTGAGGGTTACAATGAGGGTTGCATAGATACTGAGTCATCCCTCCGCGCGCTGATGGAGCAAAGCAAATGAGCGGTATTGTGATACGGCTAAAAGATATTTCCACATTCTGTAAAGTTCGCAGAACAGATTGTTATGCGGCCACAGTCGGCAACAGAGTTTGGCGCGACATCGAGAATAGCACGGCACGAGCCGCTACCCGCATCGAAGAGCTCGAGGCCGAACGCGACAGATACAAGGCGATGGTCATGTCGCATGACCTGTTGAAGAAAGGTGCCGATCTACTCGCAGAGAACGAGTCACTTCGCAATGCGCTCCGCAAGGCGCAAGAGGCGCTGGTGCGGCTAATAGATAATGTCGAGACCGGTTGCTACGAAAGCACAGGGCAGTCAATAGACGAGGCACACGCAACCCTCGCAGAAATCGAGAAGGTGCTGAAATGACCGACATCAAGGAAGCGCATGAGAAGGCGCACGAGGCCGTCAGGCTCATCCTCGAAAGCGAGTTTTTCAGGGAGAATTTCTACAACGTGCGCGAGTCTGACGCTGACGCGATGGCCGAACGCTTGCTCAAAACCACATACGCTTCACTCGAAGCGAGCGGATTCGTCATCGCGCCGATAGAGGCGAATGAAGACATGAACCAACTTGGCATGAAAGCCATCGCTGACGCGATGGACGAAGGATACATGCTTACGCCAGGCGAAGTCTTCACAAAGATGATCGCCGCCCGCCCGAGGATAGAAAAATGATAGATGCCGAATATATCCGCTCAATCCTGCATTACGATCCTGAAACTGGTGAGTTCCGTTGGAAATATCGCGACGACAGGAACAGAGTATGGAATATTCGTTTTGCAGGAAAACTCGCTGGCGCTGATAGCGGCCATGGATATTTGAGGATCGGGATATTTGGCAATGATTACTATTCCCACCGTCTGGCATGGCTATGGATGACCGGCAATTGGCCATTCGGTGAGATCGACCATCGCGACGCCAACAAATCTAATAATCGCTGGAATAATCTTCGAGATGTATCGAGTTTGCAAAACAAAGCGAATGTACGCAGACGATCAACCAATACATCAGGTGTTAAGGGTGTTCATTGGGAAATTTCTCGCGGGAAGTGGCGGGCTAGGATCAGAAATAATGGCAAGAATATTCATCTTGGATATTTCGATGCCGACAAGAAGCATGAAGCTGCGGCGGAATATGAACGTGCAGCAATCGAACTTCATGGCGAGTTCTTTAGGCAAGGATAAGTTTGGGGTAATCGTCATGCCGATGAAGGATCGTTCCTAACATGAGCCGCCGCCCTGCCCTTGTCACGCAAGCAGACTTGAACCGCGCTGTCAAAGCTGCGGCGAGCGCGCCTGTACCAATGGCGGTGGAGATTTCTCCAGATGGCAAGGTTATTATTTTTCCGCTCAGCGAAAAGAAGGATAGCGGGGATATTTGG
>NZ_JBAYUV010000078.1:0-2634 GCF_041674905.1 Hyphomicrobium sp. | reverse complement strand
CAATCTTAAGGCATACAAAACCCGAAAGATTAACGCAACCACTAAAATAAATGAAAAAATAGCCGAAGGTGATTTCACAAAGACACAAAAGAGTAAGACCATTATTGATGAAGAAGGGAAACGCCTAAACGAAGAATATGAACGAGCTAAAGCGGATTTTCAAGCCGCCTCCGAAGCCTCCGGGACTATAAGCAAAGAAGAAATAACGGAATTGGTAAGGTTATCCAAGTCTACTGCTGATGCTAAAAGAGCTATGGAAGCCGGAGGGGATAGGATAGCTTATGGAACTGCAAAAGTAGAATATGAAAATTATGTTGATAGTCTCAAGGGTGAAAATGCGTCCATTGCGACACAGTTAAAAAATAGGGTTGAAGAAGCCAAAACGACATGGAAAGAAAATCCTTCACAGGCCACTTGGGATGTTGCGAAAGATAGCACAACGACAATAACTGAAAATTCCATAGGTATGGTTGCCACATTAGATAATTCTTTCATGGGAAGGCAGGGATTAGGTACTTTGTTGACTCATCCTTCCGCTTGGTATCCTGCTGCTAAAAATTCATTTATAGACTTCGTTAAAGTTTTAGGTAAGCAAAATGCCTTTGACGCTTTACGGGCAGACGCTTATTCACGGCCTAATTATGTTAATGGCAAATATGAAAAGGCCGGAGTAATCGCAAAACACGAAGAGCAATATCCTACTTCTTTGCCTGATAGAGTCCCCTTAATCGGTAGAGTATTCAAAGCCTCAGAAGTTGCCTTTAAGGGTAGTGGATTACGCATGAGGATGGATTTATTTGATTTACTTGAAAGGAATGCAAGTAAAAACGGAGTAAATACCACATCCGATGTATGGCTTAAAGACACAGGCAGCTTAACTAATTCATTAACCGCAAGGGGCAAGTGGGGTAAAAGGGGTGAAGGCTCTTTCGTAAGGGTAATGCTTTGGGCTCCTAAAATGCTGAAAGCTAATCTTGATGTTATGACAGTCCACGGCGCAGGAATAGGATTTAAAACTGGATGGGCCAGAAAACAAGCAGCCATAAATCTTCTTAAAATAGTTGGTGAAACCGCAACTGTAATGATGATTGCTAACGCTTTAAAGCCGGGGAGCGTTGAAACGAATCCCACAAGCCCCGATTTCGGAAAGATAAAAATAGGCGATACGAGATTTGATATTACGGCAGGAAAGGCCGCTATCATAACTCTTGCCGCTAGATTGTGGACAAATTCAACTAAATCATCAACCACAGGATTGACTACTCAATACGGAACCGGATTTGGGCAAAAAGACAGGTTAGACGCAACCCTTGATTTCTTTATGAATAAAGTAACCCCTCCCGTCAGCGTAATAGCTCAGATGTTAAAAGGGGAGAATAGGCAAGGTGAAACATTCACATGGGGAAGTGCAGCATATAGCGGATTTACTCCTATAAGCGTACAGAATTTTATTAATCTAAAAGATGATGTTTCAGCCGATGCAGTCGCAGGGGCGATAGTAGACATAATAGGGATTTCCGCAAATACTTACAGGGATTCAGGGATTCAAAGACGAGACATAATAAACAAGCTTAGACAGGGTAAATCCCTTAATTCCAAACAACAACAATTATATGATTCCATGAGTGCCAAGGAACAAAAATACATTGATGAAGAAGTCTCTTTGACGGCTATGCAAGCGGCATTTTCGCACCTTTCAATAGAGCAAGCTATCTTTGCATTTGGTAAGGCCAGCCCTGCTGAAAAAGAAGAACTAAGGGAATTATGGGATAAAAAAATTAAAGATATGAACGATAATAAAGATTTAACAGATGAAGAAAGAGAAACTTTACAACAAAAAATAGATAAAGTGGAATAGGAGAAAAAACATGAAGAAAATATTATTGATCATAGCCTTTTGTTTGATGAGTGTTCAAGCATGGGCGGCGGGAACTTGTGTTGAAAATGCCTCCGACAGCTTTAATGGCGAAGCTTTAAGATGGAAAACCTATACATGCACTGCTGACAGTTCAGATGGGACAATGGATAACACTACCGTTACAGGATTTAAGGGATATTATCTATATACAGTAGAGACATGGCCCGGAGCGACAGCCCCAACCGATGATTCCGATTATACCCTTTCTGATGGAGATACCCCTAGTAAAGACCTTATGGACGGTAACGGCGTTGATGGGATTGATCAAACAACCAAAGAGATTCACATTCCTAGTGTATATTACATGGTAAAAGGGAACCTTATACTTGCTATCTCAAATAATGCTGTCCATTCCGCAATAATATATGTGAGGGTTACAGGAGTTAAATAATGAAAAGAATATTTTTCCTATTATGCCTTTTCTTTTTTTGTGTATCATTTGCACAGGCTCAACAGACAGACAGAATCAATGGGACAGTTGGAAATGTAGCGGTGAAAACCCCTGTTAAGGTTGCCACTACTGCAAATATTACACTCTCAGGAGCACAAACTATTGACGGGATAGCTTTAACTGCTGACGCCTCACCCCGGCAAAGAGTTCTTGTAAAAGATCAAACTACTCCTGCTGAAAATGGAATTTATGATGTTAATTCTGGTTCATGGACCCGTTCCCCTGATTTTGATGGGGCAAGGGACATCGTAAGCGGAACATTAGT
>NZ_JBAYUV010000077.1:0-2661 GCF_041674905.1 Hyphomicrobium sp. | reverse complement strand
TGACGTCGTTTACGATACGCACGTAACGTAGGAAACGAGACTTTGGTGATACGCGTGTCAATCGTGTCGCCCGAAAGGGCGTAGAGAGGCCATGACTGTACGCAACACCGCGAAGCGGGCTGATAATATTAAGCCTGCCAGAAAGCCCGCCGTTGATGGTGACATGCGGGCGGAAAACGTGCGGCTCCGGGCGGAGCTTGCAACCGCCCAGCAGAGGATAGCGGAACTGGAGCAGCGCACGGCCGATGCGTTGAATCGGATTGATTGGGCTCTCGATTCGCTTCATAACCATAGCCCAGGCGACTGAGGTGCGCGTCATGCGAGCGGGGGGGACGGCGGCGCCGTCGACGTGAGTGGCTGACGTTGCAATAAACTTCAATGGCCGCAGCTATCGTTTCGCGTGTGGCGATAACGAAGCCCCGCGCCTCGAAGAAATCGCAAAATATCTGACTGGCAAGCTTGAAGCGCTGACGCGCGAGCATGGCAACATCGGCGACGAACGGCTGATGCTGATGGCCGCCCTGGTCGTCGCCGACGAGCTTTTCGACGCCCGCGCCGATGTCGACGAGCTTTTGCAAGGCCCCTCGGAAAAAGCGGACTCGACCGAACCGGCCGCGACAAGACGCACCGCATTCGGTTGAGTGCGTCGACCTCACCAAAGGTTGGCTCTGGATTTTTGGTCGCCACTCGCCTAATTTTCAAGGTGCTGCGGGGCTCGTTAGGGGCAATATGACCCGGGGGCCTATAAGATCCGCACGGGTGCTGTCCCTGACCGGAGCCGTGGCTTCGGACACACGGTGCCCACCTACGCTCGTAGGGACCACGCGGGATCATGATCCCGACGGCCTTCGCGGCACTTTGATTTCCTAGGGGTACGTCGGGTGACGGACGAGACGAAGCTTGAGGCCAAAAAGAAGTTGCGCGCTGAAGCGATGGAACGCCGCAAGGCCGCTTTCGCTCAGCACGGCGCCGAAGCCAGCCGCAAGATCGCGGCGCACGGCGTCGATTTTCTGGCCGCAACTCCGGGCGCGATCGTGTCAGGTTTCGCCGCCATCAATGATGAGATCAATCCGGCGCCATTGATGACGTGGCTGCAAGCCGAAGGCTTTCGCCTTGCGCTGCCGGTGATGCAAGGGCGAGGAAAGCCGCTTCTGATGCGCGCCTGGACACCGGGCGATGCGATGAACCCGGCGGCCTGGGGCATTGCCGAGCCGATGGACGACAAGCCTGCGGTCGACCCCGACATTCTGCTCGTCCCATTGCTAGCCTTCGACGCGCGTGGCTATCGCTTGGGCTACGGCGGCGGCTTCTATGACCGCACGCTGCAACGATTAAGGAAGTTGAAACCGATCGTGGCAGTCGGTCTCGCTTACGATGAACTGAGGGTCGACGCCGTGCCTGCCGAAAGCTATGACGAGCGGCTGGACTGGGTGCTCACGCCTTCCGGTCCGCTCCATTGCCTCGACTCCTGATCCAGGCCTCCTGATGCGATTGTTGTTTCTCGGCGATATTGTCGGTCGGCCGGGCCGTACCGCGGTCTGCAATGCACTTCCCGCCCTCATTACGCGCTACACGATCGATTTCGTCGTCATTAACGGCGAGAACGCCGCCGGCGGTTTCGGAATCACCGAAGCGATCTTGAATGACGTGCTCGACGCCGGCGCCGACTGCGTCACGCTCGGCAACCATTCCTTCGACCAGAAAGATACGCTTGTTTTCATCGAGCGCCACGACCGGCTGATCCGGCCGCTCAATTATCCGAAGGGCACGCCCGGTAAGGGATCAACGCTATTGAAAGCCAGGAACGGCGCCGACGTCCTGGTCATCAACGCGATGGGCCTCGTGTTCATGCCCGATCTCAATTGCCCCTTTCGAGCCATCGATGCCGAGTTGACCGCGTGCGCGTTGAAGCGCGGCGCAGACGTAATCCTCGTCGACTTCCACGCTGAGGCGACGAGCGAAAAGCAGGCGATGGGGCTGTTCCTCGATGGCCGCGCCAGCGTCGTCGTCGGCACGCACACCCATACGCCGACGGCGGACGCGCGCATCCTGCCCGCAGGAACGGCCTACATGACCGACGCCGGAATGTGCGGTGACTACAACTCGGTGCTCGGAATGGACAGCGACGAGCCGATCAACCGCTTTCTGACGAAAATCCCCCGCAGCCGCTACGAGCCCGCGACCGGTCCCGGCACGTTGTCAGGCCTGCTGGTCGACATCGACGATGCGACGGGCCTCGCGACGCGCGTTCAGCCGCTTCGCCAGGGTCCATGTCTGGAGCCCGCTATCCCCGAAGTCTGAGAGAGACGCCGCGCGAGGCTTGACCGTCGCAATCGGAGCCGCGAAAAGGAGCGGCAAAGTCTGCAGAAGCAGGACGCACGACGGACTGGGACCCATGGCCGGCCATTCGCAATACAAGAATATCATGCACCGCAAGGGCAAGCAGGACGCCATGCGCGCCAAGCTCTTTGCCAAACTCGCGCGCGAAATTACGGTTGCGGCCAAGTCCGGCACGCCCGACCCGGATATGAATGCGCGCCTACGCCTCGCGATTCAGGAAGCGCGCGCCGAGAACATGCCCAAGGACAACGTCGAGCGCGCCATCAAGAAGGCGCTCGGCGGCGATCTCGCGAACTTTGAAGCGGTGCGCTACGAGGGTTA
>NZ_JBAYUV010000076.1:0-2749 GCF_041674905.1 Hyphomicrobium sp. | reverse complement strand
TGCAGCTCGAAGAGAAGGGCAAGGAAGAGCTTGCCGCATCCCAGCGCGACGCCATTCAAAAGCGCCGTGAGGGCGCGCTGATCAATTCACGCCAGCAGGCCCTTGCTGCCGCGTCCGGTGCCGGTGCTGGTTCGGATGCGCCGACCATCGTCAAGCTGATGACGGACACGGCAGGGCAGGCGGAATACAACGCACAGGTCGATCTCTACGGCGGCAAGTCGCGCAAGGAAGGGCTGTTCAACGCCGCTGCCAACCGCAGGCGTGAGGGCAAGGCGTCATTGCTCGGCTCGGTGCTGGGCGGCTTCGGCGGCTTCGCGAAGGCTTGGTCCTGATGGCGCGTCCAATCGGAGATTGCTCGATCTGTAGCGGGCACGGCCCCCTAGTGCGGGGCTGGTGCAATGCGCATTACATGCGCTGGCGCAAATATAGCGATCCGCACGCCGGGGGTCCGATGCGTGAAGATCGCCCAATCATTTGCCGCGAGAGCCACGCCGTTGTCCCGCTCACACAAGGTCATGAGGCCATTATAGACCGCAGAGATGTCGCGGCGGTTTCACGTCACAAGTGGCACGCAGTGGCGGACAACAACACCGTTTATGCCCTTACGAGCATTCTCAATGAGGACGGCCAGTATCGCAAAGTTGGGCTTCACGCGTTCATCATGGGATCAAAGTTCGGCAAGCGCGTCGATCACAGAGATGGGAATGGCCTCAATAATCGGCGCGGCAATCTTCGTTTTGCTACGGCTAGCCAAAATCAGTGGAACAAAGCGCTGTCTCGAAACAATACGAGTGGCTACAAAGGCGTGCGACTTGATCATCGGGATAACTTAAATCGCAAGTGGCGCGCTACAATCTATTATGATGGAAAGCATCATTCGCTTGGCTACCACGCCACGCCAGAAGATGATGCACTTGCGTATGATGATGCCGCACGCAACGTTTTCGGTGAATTTGCTCGTCTAAACGAAACGATGTCGCCGGGGTCAAGCACGCATGGCTAGATTGCCGTCACGCGACGACCTGAGCCAACCTGGCTCGCTTCGCTCCGGCCGCATGATCTCGTCTGCCGATACGTCGGCAATCGGACGCGGGCTGGAAGCGTTCGGGGCGGGTATTTCCGCGCTCGGTGAGAAGCAGAAGCAGCAGCAGAACGTTGTCGATCTGTCGCGCGCCGAAGCCTTGAAGACGAAGCGCTTCCTTGATCTGCAAAACCAGTTCGAGCAGGACGGCGATTATTCCACCTTTGGCCAGAGGGCAGGGAAGGGCACGCGCAAGGCAGTGAATGAGGCCGGCAATCTCATTCGCGACCGGCAGATGCGCGAGAAATGGCTTGCGCAGTCCGAAGTCGATATCGTCCGCACCAATGACACGATCATCGACATGGGAACCACGCTTCGCCGTCAGGCCGAGACGAACGCGCTCGATGAGGCATTGGAGGCTAATCGCAGGCTTTATGTCGATCCGCTCATTCCGGAGGACGTGAAGGCCAAGGCTCGTAACGAGATCATCGGGGCTATCGACGTTGCGGGACAGGCGGGGCTTCTGACGCCCGATCAGGTCGACGCGCGGAAGAAACTGTATGTCGAGGGCGCAGACTTCAATCGCGGCGCGTTGCTTGTCGAGAAAGACCCGGCTGTCGTTCTTGGCGATTCCGATGCTGCCGCGTTGCTCCGTCGCTTTGAGGGGTTCCGCGAGACGCCCTATTGGGACGTGAATGCGTATCGAACCGGCTACGGCTCGGACACGATCACCAAGGAAAACGGCACGATCGTCAAGGTCAAGCAGGGCGACAAGGTATCCCGCGCCGATGCGGAGCGTGATCTGGCCCGCCGCACGCGGGAGTTTGAGGCCGGCGCAATCCGTTCCGTGGGACAGGAGACATGGGCCACGATCCCGGCACAGGCCCGTGCGGCACTCGTCTCCGTCGCCTATAATTACGGCTCCCTTCCGAAGTCAGTTGTTGAGGCTGCCAAGACGGGCGACGTTGAAACCATCGCTTCAGCAGTGGAGGGGCTGAAAGGCCACAACGGAGGCGTCAACGCCAAGCGTCGAACAGAAGAAGCGGCGATCATTCGCGGCAATGCCGGTCCCGACTGGTTCAAGCGTCTGTCGCCGGAAGATCAGGCGAGGCTCCGCAAGCAGGCTGAAACCCGCCAGAACCAGATCAACGTCGAAAGCCGCGCCGGAATAGAGGTTGCGGCCGAAAACGCACCGACCGCCATCCTCAACACCGGAAAGTATGACGGGCAACTGCCCTCGCTGGAACAGTTCCAGACCGCCTATGGCCCGGTGGACGGTTCCGAGCGCTACGGCAAGTTCCGCGCCGCCGTCGAGACGAGCGAACAAGCCTATGGCATGCGCACCATGTCCAGCGCGGACATCGAACAGCTTGTCCAGTCGTCGGTGCCGAAAAGCTCCGGCAATGACGCGGCACTCGAACAGGCGCGCTACGATGCTCTGTCCAAGGCCGCAGCGGCTACGCTGAAAGCGCGTGAGGCCGATCCGGCGTCCTATGTGCGTCAGGTGTTCCCCAGCGTCTCGCAGGCATGGACGAGCGTCGATCAGGAGGGCGGGGCACAGGCGGCAATCGCGGCGTCTCTCGCTGCACAACAGCAACTCGGCATTGCCAAGGTCAAGCCGCTGCCAAAGGACTATGCCGACAGCACCATTGCTGCGTTCAAGGATGAAACCCTGTCCGAGTCCGATCGCATCAATTCGGTTGCTGGCGTTCTCATGGCAACGGCTGA
>NZ_JBAYUV010000075.1:0-3073 GCF_041674905.1 Hyphomicrobium sp. | reverse complement strand
GTCAGATGAATGGGAAACTGTATTGGTCGGCGAGCTTCTAGGATCATTGGTTGTTTTTACGCTCGGACAATCGGATGACTATCCACTATCCGACTTCACCTTCGGCCCGGAAGTCACAAAGCCTGATGAGGAACTGGAATGAGCGACGATTTCAAAGACTACCTGTTTGAATACAGGTTCGGAAATTCATGGTGGGGCGCAACTATTAGAGCGCGCTCGCCAACCGAAGCGAAGGAGCGACTATCCGCCATCGCGTTTGCGCAATATCGTGGAGAAGTCAAAGCGAAGATTGCGGTCCCCTGCGGAAGTATCGTATCTAAGGTGATCGATTGGATGCGCGGCGACCGCAGATGATTCTGATAACATACCGCGATAATTGGTCTTTTTATCGCCAAGGTCTAGGCGTTTAATTCCCGATAGGCGGCTTGTGGAGTAGGCCATTAGGCCCTAACAGCCATAGCAGAATCATATTTCCAACGGCCCCGAGCATCGCCAGAACGAGGCCACCGACGAATATAAAGACACCCTTTTGGCCTTCCTGTTTCGATGAGGCTAGCTTGATTTCGATAACATCTTTTTTTGTTTCCTTGATTTCTGATTCAAGTTTTGTCAGTCGCTGGCTGAAGGCCGCGTCAACAGAATCAAACCGTACCGTGAAATCTGACTTCATTTCCTCAAGCGCATCGAGAATGCGCTTCGTGCGCTCGTCCAAGCATTCAAGAGTAGGCATATCGAAGATACCCATAGTTACACCTTTGGCTGGGGGCGTCGTATGCCAACAGCCGCAGATTGGCCTAACTTTCTGCGGTTTAGAGGCGCGTCGGGGTTGCTGTCCCGGCGCGTCTCGCTGCTATTCGTAATGACGCTTTACTTGCCTTCTAGAGGCCGCCCGAGAGCGATGCGCGCGAGCGACTGCTGCCCGAGATAGATCAGCCGATCGGTTGCCGGCGCTTCGCCATTGGCCAGCATTTCTGCTCGCGCCACATCGCCGGATTCGATGAATTTTTCCTCAAGCGCCTGCACGTCGGCGTAAGTGTCGGTCTCATCCGTCATTTGATCCCCCGGCATTTGCGTATCTCTTCGTTCTTTTCCCAGAGCTTTCCGCCGATCCATGCGGCACCTCGGGTACGGTTTTCCTCGACGAATTGGGCGATCCATTCCAATTCGTCGTTGGTCAGCGGCGTCGGGCAGACAGCCTTGTATTGCCGCACGACCTCCGCTTTGCGGGTTTCCGGCGTAGGTTGAGAGAGGACGCTCTCGATTGCCGCAAGCGGCGCTTGTCCGATATTGTTGCACGCGCCTAAAGCGAGTGCGGCGAGGATTATTACTCTTTTCATGGGTTGGCCTTTGAGGTAGAAAGGTCGCCTGCGCTCGCTGGGCGCCTAAAAGTTCAGCCGGTGTAGCCCCGAGCCGAGGCAGGACACATTTTGAGCAAAAGCCGTGACGCTGCAGCGGTAACGGTTAGTAGCGGACGAGCCATCGGGGCATGATCAAAACGGACGTTTCCGCCCGCTGGGCTTGCCGTCCATCTGTGCGCGCAGTTCGCGCGCGAGGTCATCTGGATCGGTCGCCGCATCGGGCACAGCGCTCCGCTCGTCAGCTACCTCTTTGATAGCCTCCTGAGTGGCAGAGGAAGCCTCATTGGCCTTCGCGCGCTCCTGCGTAGCTCCTAGCGCGATTAAGAGCTTGTCCCGCGCCAGGCCGATATACGAGGCGACGCCCTTTGCGAGCGCCGCCAGAAATGTTGCGATGGCCGTCCACATTATTTCACGCCGGGCGGCGTCGAGGTGATCGAACGCATGACGGCCATGAGTAGTCCAGAGCCGATCCCGACAAGGCCAGCTTTCGGGTCATTCATAAAAGCGTTCCAGTCGGTCATCTGCAGGAGGCCGAAGATCGTCGGCAAAAGAGCAACGAGATAGGTGCGATAGCCTTGCATATTCCACCTTTTCAGTTCTGTGCATTTTTTGCACAAAAGTCGCGGAGATGCGCCGGCCATGACAGCCGGCGCGTTTATTAAGCGGCGAGCTTTGACCGCAGCAGATAGCCCTCAAGCGCCCAAATCTTGTTGCGGGCGTTATCGCGGGCGATCTTCTTGCCGATCGCGGCGTCGAAGTTCTCCGGGCTGGCAGCCGCCGCCTCGCCGGTGACGTGGTAGCCGTTGCGCAGCGTGAGCATGCAGATTGTGAGCGTCGTGCCGGGGAAAACGTGGTAGTTTTCACCAACGATAGAGGCGTCGATATCTGCCGGCGTCAAACGAGGTGCAGTGAGCCCCTTGTTTTGAATTTCCTGCTCAATCGAGCCTTCTGTAACCTGTCCAACCATTTGCTTTTCTTCCTCTACGGGCTTGCGCGGAACCGCCGCGCGCGGATTCAACGATAGCGAGCGCCAGTCTTCCAGCACTGCATGTAGCGACATGCCGGCTTAGCGCCGATGATGCGTTCAAGCGGGACGATGTACCAGTGCTGTTTCGGCTGGGTTTGGCGCGGTCGATCAGCAGCTCTCGCTGCGCCGACAAGAACCGCCAGCATGGACGCAGCGAAAATCAGCGTTCTCATCTTTTTATCCACCAATCGAAGAGGAAGAACTGAACGGCTTTGTCGACAAGTCTAGCGATCAGCGCGCGCATGCGACGATAATCGCGAGCACGACGATCATAAGAGTGGTGAGCAGCCCGCAGACGATTTCAACGACGAACATTTGCGTTTCCTTTCTACAGGTGAAGGAGCCAGCCGAGGAATGAAACGACGGCTGCGCAAACCGCAAGCATGCAGAGCGCTGCGATCATTCTGGCGATGGTTTCTGGTTCTGGCGTCATCGGTCTTCGCTCCAATGATGGCCGGAGCCGACGCCGCTGTTTCCGTCCCGATTGGTCGCAAAATACCAAACGTATATACGCGCCACCTTAGACGCGAGATAGAAGCCGCCGATCGCGGCAAGGGCGTCAATGATCATGACGGCTGCGCCTCTGAGGCGTCTTCGGCAAGGACCGCATCAGAACTGGCGATCGCCGCTCGGAGCGCGTCCAGTCTGGCGACAAGCTTGCGGCGCTCTTCGGCCTCGATAGCTACAG
>NZ_JBAYUV010000074.1:0-3122 GCF_041674905.1 Hyphomicrobium sp. | reverse complement strand
TTTTTGGTCGCCATAAATGATGCTTCGCTAACGATTTCAGCATCATAGCCACTTAGCGAACGGAGATACACCGTCATCATCGTCGCTACTTCGTCCTCTGACGCCCGAAACGACGGGAAGGCTGAGAACATTTCCGCCAGATATTTCGCCTTTAGTTTGTCCAAGCTGTTCATTTTTAAGGCTTTCATCGACATTGCGAATTAGCTTTGCAAGGGCTCCCTTGCCGTAATCGCGTTGTGTCGATGGCCCGGCTCTGGCCTTGAATTTTGCAGCGTCTCTGCGGATAAAACCCTTAGCTGTCAGATTCCAATCGGCTTTTCTAGCAATCGCCCGATTGCTGTTAGCCCCAGCCCAAATTCGCATGTCTTCGAGAATTTCACTCGTTTGACCGCGTGTAAGCCCACGCTCAGCGCCGTAATCGAAAAGCTCTTCGGATGGAGACCAATCATCCGGCAAACACGCTCCAGATTGCCGTTTTTGCTTTTTTGCATTCGGATGGGGGCCTTCCGAAGGAAGGGGGGTAATAATCTTATTTGGAGGACTATCGTTAGATAGTCCGACCGGGAAGACGCATGCGCGCGCGTGGTTATCCTTATATGGCGAAGGCTCTGTCACGGTGTTCTGCGTGACAGTCACGGTGTCACGGTGTTCTGCGTGACAGTCACGTTCTTTTGTCACGGTGTTCTGCGTGACAGAGTCGCGGCGGGCGCGCTGTCTATTGGCTGCGGCGCGGCGCGATCTCTCGCGACGTTCTTCCTCTACCGCTTCGACAAGGCGCAATGTTGATGGTTCGTCATATCCTAATCGCTTCGCCGCCGCGATAAGTAGGGCCGTATCACTCATTCCACACCCGCCCTGATAGAGGTCGCCTGGCGAACTGGACGCATATCGACGCGTCGGCTCGTCGGCACATACGCTATCGCCATATGCCCGGAGCAATACGGAACGCCTTCGCGGGCCGTCGCAGCGCCACAGAAGAGGAATGATGATAGGTCTCGCGGATCGCCATGCGGCCACGCGCATTGACCGTGTGTGCGGTCTAGGAAGCCGACGCCGCCGACAGAAGCGCGTTCGAAAGATGACTCGTCATCGCGCGCGACAATGCGCTCGACAATGTGCTTTTGCGGCTTCGCTACCTTCTTTGGAGGCTCGCCTTTCTTCGGCTGCTTGTATCCTATCTCGCGCTGGGAGATCCCGAGGCGGTTGATCTTGCCGATAACGGCGTTTCTCGTGATACCGTCGCCAAGGATGGCGGCTATCTCGCTACCTGACTTCCCTTGCTGCCAAAGCGATGACGCCATTTCAATGCGCTCCTCTGTCCATGCGAAAAACGCCATCTAGCAACCCCAATAGCAGGACGATGGGCCATGACATCCGAGCGGCAACCGGCTCTTGACGCGATCGATCCTGTAGGCAACTTCCTGGTCTTCCATCTTTCGTTTGATAGCGGCGCAACCGTGCATGACCGTCGAATGGTCGCGACCTCCGATGAGTCTTCCGATGGCAGGGAAGGACATTGGCGTGAGTTGCTTGGCGAGATACATCACGATCTGGCGCGGTATGATGATGTCTTTTGTCCGGCGCGATGACAGGATGTCGCTCATCGGAAGTTCGAATTCGTCGCATACGGCGTCGATGATTTCTCGCAATGAGACGCGTGTTTCCTTCGCGTAAGATGCAGTCAATAGCTCGTCAGGAATCATGTTTTGAGAAGGATCGCGCGTCCAAGCGTCTTCCGTCTCTTTCAACACTGGAAAGTGTTCGACGCGGGACGATTCGTTGAACTGCGGCTTGATGATGCCAGCGGCGACGCGCTCACGATATTTGCGATCAACAATCGCGGCGAGAGGTCCGGTGCGACGGACATAGCTCGCTAACATGCTCACTTCACGACCTCCGTTACCTTGAACCCATATTGAAGCTCGGCGGCGCGCTTACGAAGTCTGTAAGCCGTATCTTTCGCGGTCCCTGAACTTTTCACGTCCTCGATGACTTGCTCTGTCCCGTCGTTTATCCAGTAGGAGAAATCGGCGGTGAATTTACAGAACGGCTTGCCAGAGATGAACGTCTGAAACTCAGGTTGCAATTCCAGATTTGTTATCTTCCCAGCCTTCTCGAATAGCTTTAGAGCAGCATACCGTTGCATCTCGCGTTTGCTGGCGAATGTGACGCCATCAAGCGTTCTCTCTTGCTTAGGTGCGACCGGGAAGCGAGCCGACATTACAGCGGAAGGTCCAACTGCAACGCCGTTGCATATACCTCGACAATCGCCGCGCGTTCCTTCGCGGCTTTCGTCTGTTTCGCGTCGCGCAGTTTGATCTTTACGCATGTGCGGATGGCATAGGCGTCAAACCCGGCATCCTTAGCCTCAATCAGGATTTCCTTGATCGCTTCCGCGTTGCTGCGTTTCTCGACCTCGAACGTCATGACGCGATCAACGTATGACGCGAGTTCTCTGGCGTTTGGTTGGGAGTTGTGGCCTATTGTGTCAGTCATTTCCCTAACGCCTTTCTCGCCTCGATAAGCGCAGTCTCAGCGCGCAAAACGTCAATTTCACCAGCACGGCGATACGCCAAACGAGCAGTTGCAAGTTCGCCCTCAAGCTGCGCAATCTTCTTCTCGATCCGCCGGACGAGATACGCATTAATGCGGTCAACAAGCCTCTCGACATGGACGAGGCGTCCTCTTTGCAGATTGTCTAATGATCCGGGTGCAACGCTCATCTCTCTTGCGACGATCTTGCGCGCCTCGGGTTTTTTCACCCCGCGCTCGATCATCACTTCGCGGATGATCCGCTCTGAAACGCTCGCAATGCTACTCATCCGATCATCCCTAAATCTCGGATCTTTCATCCAACGTCTCCATGCTCAATTCAGAACATGGAGAGAGACTTCACAGACACAGACACATGGATCAGCATCGGCGTTGCAGCGCGCGATGTGATCGCGGAATTAAACCGGACTTGCACCGCCGGTACGGCCCTTCCACGGACGGCGACATGCAGCGCGGGAGGGCCACACATAACCGTGCAATTCAAATCCGAAAAAACCGCCAAGGACGAAAGGTCTAGCGTCCGTCCTTGGCGGCAAGTGAGCGCGTCTGAGGATGCGGGAGGCAAATCG
>NZ_JBAYUV010000073.1:0-3222 GCF_041674905.1 Hyphomicrobium sp. | reverse complement strand
ATAGCATGAGCGCAGTTCTTATAGGCGCTTAGAATCGTATAGGTGCCGACAAGCGGTCGGCGATCTAGGAAAGGCGGAATGGTCGTGTCGGTCGATGTCAAGAAATGTTCCTTCAACCCCTGTTAACGCGAATTTTAGCGGCGCTCGGAAAACTCGATGATCTCGCTCGGCACGCCGCGCTTCGCCTGGCTCGAAACCTGCAACTGCGTCTTGATGGTTCGCAGGATTTCGCGGGACTGAGCAGCGATAGCGTCGGCACGGTTCGGAAGCATCTGTTCCGTCTTCACGTCATTCAGCGTTTCCCAAAGAATGTCTTTGAGGCTAGAGGCCGTAAGCGGCCGGATGACCGTGACGGCGTTCTTGCTGCTGCGCTTCGCGCTCACGCTTTTGGCTTTTGTTACCGGTTTGATTTGCTTGGCGGATTTCATAATTGTTGCTCCTGGTTTTGATTTCGCGGTTGAGATCAATCGTCAGTTGGAACGCATCGGCAAACTCGCCGTACTCACGGGCTCGGTATCGCCGGTCGTATTCCGCCTTCCAAAGCTTGTACGAAGGCCGGCGGCAGTACTCGGCATGAAACTTGGCCCGTTTCTTTCGTTCGATCCGTGCGGCCTCCGGGTCGTATGAGGCCCGGAAATGCGCGGCCTTTTTGGCTTTCAGCATGGCGCGGTTCTTGCGCCGATATTCCATGTCGTAGGCGCGCTTCTCGGCTACCCGTTGCGCCTTCGGCTTGTGTGGCTTGCGCCGACCTTTGCCCGCACACTTGCGTCCGCAGAAAATTCGGAGGCCGGATGCGCGGGCGCGATTGACAGCGCCGTTCGGCTTCTCGGCTTCCTTCCTGCAATGGGCGCAAATAATCTTCATGATCGTTCTTGCGTGTTGACTGCGAATTTCATGTTTCGAGCACGTATCGCTCGGTCATCGAGCATCCGTCATCGGTGGCGCCGACCTCGAATGAGAAGCCGTCCTGCCACATGGTGAAGCCCTTGAGACACTCGGTCATGCTGTCCCATGACGCGATTGATCGAGTTTGCATCTTGCCGTGCATGCGCAATTCGATATGCCCCTCCCACCGAAACACATCCATGCTGTGATGCTTCCAAGCTCCCTTCGCCGGCCAAAGGCGGCTCGGTTCGCACACGACCTCAAAACCCTGATCCGAGAACGCTTGCGCAATCGCCTTCGCAAGCCGCTGGCGAACCTTGCCGACATGCGCGGCGCGACGATGCTTGCGCTGCGGTCTAAAATTCGGATGACGCTCAGCCGTTTGCATCAGTACCGCTCCGCCATTTCGAGAGCGTCGGCCTTCGCAGACTTGAAGGTGAAATACACTTGGTCCGGGGTGCTAAATAGGGACACCAGCCAACCGCGACCGCGCGGCATCATTTGTTGAATGTGCCCCGCACGCTCGCCGGATTTACCGATGACGGCGTATGTGCAACTCCCGTCTTTCACTAGCTTCGGCTTTTTCATGTCAGGTATCCGACCTTGTGAGCATATCTGGCGTTAGCGAACGAAATGATCGTTTCCGTCGCGGCGCAGCTTCCGGTTCTTGCGAACAAACCCGGTGAAGCTGCCGTCGCGCTGTGCCGCCATCGGGTATGTTCTGAAATTGAATTTGGCCTTACGGCGCTCGCGCGCTCTGCGGACCTGGCGGCTTTCCATTTTCTCGGCTTCCATTGTTGTCGTGACCGCTAAATTCTGGACGGAAGGCTTGCGCGCCGCATCGGTGCGCCGCTGATCTGTCGATCCAGCACGCGAAGGCCAGCAAGGCAGGCCATTTCTGTAGTCATGCGAATGGCGGTTTTTGTCTTGGCGCGAACTTGTCGCTCTGCGCCGTCGAATGACCGCGCGTTGACGATGTGATCTTTGCCGTCTGCGGTGTGGACTAAGAATTTTGCCATTTTCATCCCCTCAAAGATTGGTCATCAGCCAAATGCTATCCAAACACCTTGCTCAAGGCGCCGAGCACCCGGTCCCTGGTTGGCTTGCCGGCCTCGTCGAGCATGACGACCAGCTTCTCGAATAGCGGGAAGTCGTCTTCCTTGAGAAGCTGCGCCGCGGCCAAAGTGGTTTGTAGATCGAACTTGGGGGAATGAGCTTTGAGCGTCTTCGTCTTGGCGGCACGGGGCTTGCGCACCGGGCGATCTTCCGTTTGCACCGTTGTCTTGGAGCCACCAAACGGACCGCCATTTTCAATGGTGACGCCCGTGATAACTTTCTCGGTCTTCGCCTTGCGCGGCTTCTTTTCTTTAACGGCCTTCTCAGCCTTCGGCTTTTCCGGCGCGATCGGCGGCGACGGCATCTGGAACGGGGCAAACGGGCTGGGGGTCTGATCGCTCATGTCGAGGCTCCACGGGGTTTAAAAATACAGTGTAGTACGATTTTAGGGTTTGTCAATGCGAGTAGCCCCACGTTACCGTGGCGGTTATTCCTAGCGCGGAAATCCAATAACACACGTCGACCCAGTTTCCGTGCAGTGCCCACCGGCCCGCATTCAGCGCATACAAAGTCATGATGACGTAGTTGAAAATCTTGGGATCGAGCAGCAGACTCATTTGCTATACCTCTCTCCCAACGAGCCTTCTGCATCCAGCGGCAATCCGGGCAACCACGGCACGTCGCGAATCATTTCTTGCCGGCAGCGCTCAAGATTTTCTTCCGCGTGCCCGTCATCCGGAATCAGCAATAGCAGCTCGTCATAGGGCCAGTTCAGGGTGCGAAATCCCATGCGCTTGATCCTTATCAGCGCCTGCGACACGATCACGCGCGACACCGCCTCGCAGATGTTCTGCGTCAGCTTCGCGCCCCACATCTTCTTCCAACCCGATCTCGTTTTCAAGCGCCAAAATCCGTCGCGCTCGAAATCCCTGATATTCTCCTCGTCCGGATCGGGGATGTGCCACTCCAGCGTGTCGTAGATCATCATCGCGCCGTTCGGCAGATAGATACGATGGTCCTTAACCGTGAGCGGGCCGAACTGCTCCGTGCGCCCGGCGGCTAAAGCAGGCAGCATCCTGAAATTGCAAATCGACCAGTATCCAGTTTTCGGCGCACAGATGGAAGGATTCGTTTCTCTATATAGGCGCACGAACTTCATCGCATCCTCAATCGGGATGTCGACCGATGGTCCATAGAGACCGTTTTTTGCCGTGATTTTAAATTGCTTGCCCGCGGCGCCGTAGCCGCACATCAGGCGGCCCTGCTTGCCCATGCCGCGCT
>NZ_JBAYUV010000072.1:0-3273 GCF_041674905.1 Hyphomicrobium sp. | reverse complement strand
CTGGGCATCGGTGCTCTGGTTATCGCCATCTCGCACTGGTTGTGGGCCAATGGGCCGAGATGGGCCGTAGGCCTCGGAGTTCTCGAACGTCCGGCTCGCGGACCGAGGCCACCCGCCGCAAGTCAGGTCGAGCAGACCCTGGCGAGTCTCCGCCATAGTGCCGAGCAAAGCGGCGAATGGGCTTTCTACGCGGCCCTTCTGCTCATCGCCATTGCTCTCATCCAGCGCATTCCTTACCGCTTCTTCTATCAGACCCACAAGCTGCTCGCCGTTGCCTATCTCGTGCTGGTCTTCCACTCCATCGTGCTCATCAGGTTCATCTACTGGTCGTCTCCCATCGGTATCGTCACGGCGGTGTTGATGGGTGGTGGCGTATGGGCTGCGGTCGACGTCCTGCTGGGTCGCGTGGGCATTCACCGGCGTGTCCTGGGCCGCATCGCGTCTCTTGACTATTATACCGGTGTCAGGGTTCTCGAAGCCGAGGTCGATGTCCCCTCCGGATGGCCCGGCCATCAACCCGGTCAATTCGCTTTCGCCATGTCAGATCCAAGCGAGGGCGCACACCCCTACACCATCGCCTCCGCATGGAGCGCAACTAACCGCCGCATCAATTTCATTGTGAAGGAGCTGGGCGATCATACCCGCCAGCTCAAGGACAAGCTTGTCGTAGGACAAGAGGTCAGGATTGAAGGACCTTATGGATGTTTCACGTTTGACGACGCCTGCCCGCATCAAATCTGGGTCGGTGCCGGTATCGGTATCACCCCATTCATTGCCCAAATGAAATACCTCGCGCAGCTCCGCAAGAGCGAGCAAGCGCTTCCTCCCAAAAAGATCGACCTCTTTCATCCTACGATCGATTACGATGAGGTGGCGGAGAGCAAGCTCAGAGCAGATGCCGAGGCTGCCGGCGTGCGGTTGCATTTTCTTGTCGACGCGCGCCATGGGCGTCTAAATGGCGAGCGTATCCGTGCCGAGATCCCGGACTGGCTAGAAGCGAGCATCTGGTTTTGTGGTCCGGCGAGGTTCGGCGAAGCCCTGCGGCGGGATTTCGCGCAGAAACGGTTCCCGATTCACGAGCGGTTTCATCAGGAACTTTTTGCGATGCGCTGAGCACCAGCCTCTCCGCGCTCCCCACGAGGACTGGTACAGTGGACGGAGTTCGGCTCGACAACGCGAAAGGCGCCCGGGGAAAGTCGTTTGGTTATTTCCGCATCAGCATGCGACGATGACGATAGGTGCGCAGAAGAATTTGCGGCGAAAGCAATGATCGCTCTTTTCGTCATCCGCGATTGCATTGGTGTGTCTCACGCGATCGGAACTCGTCGGATTGAGCGGGATCAAATGATCCGTTTGGTGAGCTTTGTTATTTCTCTCCAATACGGGAGTCCTACGAGGGTCTCATGCCAAATTGGTTATCCGACAGCCTGATCCGGCGGATCCTGTTCGGTATCGCGGTGTCCGGGATCGCTGCGGGCGGACTCGCGTGGCTCTTCGGCCGGTCCGCTTGGGCGCAGAGTATCTGGGCCTTCGCAACTCTCCCGGTCATCGTCGGACTGGCAGTATCGATTGTTCGCGATCTTGCAGTCGGTCGTTTCGGAGTCGACGCGATCGCCCTTCTTTCCATGAGCGGCGCGCTGCTTCTTGGAGAGAACCTTGCGGGGATCGTGGTCGCGATCATGTATGCGGGTGGCAATCTGCTCGAAGACTATGCCGTCAGTCGGGCGGAACGGGACCTGAAGACGCTCATCGATCGCGCCCCCCGGATTGCACATCGATACTCAGGTCAGCAAGTCCAAGACGTCGCGGTCGATGAAATCGCCATTGGCGATCGGCTTTTAGTACGAGCGGGCGAAATCCTTCCTGTCGATGGAATTCTCGCGTCGGAATTTGGCGCAATTGATGAGGCTGCTGTTACGGGCGAACCTTTGCCTGTTGTCCGGCAGCGTAACGCCCATCTTCGCAGCGGTTCGGTCAACGCCGGCGAGACGTTCGATATGACAGCAACTACGGTTGCTGGCGAGAATACGTATGCCGGAATCGTTCGAATGGTCACCGCGGCGCAAACTGCAAAAGCGCCCTTTATCCGTGTCGCGGATCGCTTTGCGCTGGCATTGGTACCCGCTACGCTCATACTTGCCGGCGCCGCCTGGCTGTTTTCGGGCGATGCGGTTCGCGCGCTCGCCGTGCTCGTGGCTTCCACGCCTTGTCCTCTTATTCTTGCGGCGCCTGTTGCCTTCGTGGCGGGCGTCTCGCGCGCTGCGAGAGACGGCATACTGATCAAGGATAGTTCCGCGCTTGAATCATTGGCGCGCACGCACGCAGTCATGTTTGACAAAACCGGAACGTTAACGGTTGGCGGCGCCCGACTCGTGGCTATCGAGACGGCGACGCATTTTTCCTCCGATGAAATTTTGCACTTCGCCGGATCGTTGGAACAGGCATCTCATAATGTTGTGGCGGGTGCCATCGTAACGGCCGCGCGTGCTCGCAGCATTGCTCTCGTAGGGCCTGAGAACGTCCGTGAAGCGATGGGCTCCGGCATTGAAGGGCGTGTCGCCGGAAAACTAGTGAAGGCAGGTTCTGACAAGTTTGTCTTCGGACACTCTAAGCTTCAGCCTTGGGCTGTCCGGGTTCTGCGAAGGGCGTCCTGGCGTTCCGCTTTAAGCGTTTTCGTTTCCGTCGACGAGCAGCCCATTGGGGCATTGCTTCTTGCCGACGAACTTCGCCGTGAAACGCCGAGAGCCATTCAGGCACTTAGAACGTCTGGAATTAAGCGCATTGTGATGGTGACGGGAGATCGAGCGGATGCGGCCGAGACAATCGGGGCGGCATTGGATATCGATGCCATACTCGCCGATCGAGTGCCTTCCGATAAGGTCGAGGCCGTGGCTGCAGAGCGGCGGTTGCATCCCACGATTATGGTCGGCGACGGCATAAACGATGCGCCGGCCCTGGCGGCGGCCGACGTCGGCATAGCGATGGGCGCAAGGGGTGCCAGCGCCTCATCCGAAGCGGCCGATGTCGTCATCTTGGTGGATCGCCTCGATAAAGTTGCTGACGCGGTCACCATTGCCTGGAGGGCGTATGAAATAGCCCTGCAGAGCATCTTTATTGGGCTGGGGCTCTCCGGCATCGCAATGATGTCCATTGTCAGATTTTTCGGGACAATTGAGCGTGTGATCTAAGAGAGTTTTTGGCTCATCTGTTTGAAGGTCATGCTGCTGCGTTGAAGTGCTGTTGGCGTCGTAACTCGATGGTGCGCCGTTTGAT
>NZ_JBAYUV010000071.1:0-3665 GCF_041674905.1 Hyphomicrobium sp. | reverse complement strand
CTCATGAAGCAAGTCGGACGGCGTGCTATTTCATATATTCTATGCCGCGGAGGCGACCCAACAGCCTACAAATGCTGCGAGAGAGATTTACTTCCGAGTGGTAAAGAACCAGTCGAAATCGGCACCATATCGAGAGCGCCCTAACCACCGCGATCCTGCGGACCTGTGCGAGGCGAAGAGATTGGAGAAGATAATGATCAAACTTGAAAACGGCATGGCTCAAAGCGTGCCGGCAATGGACCCATCGTTTCGGTCGCACTTGCGCTTAATCAAGCCGAGCGACGCTGAATTTGTTTGCAGGCTTCGCGGAAATCCATGCCTGAACAAACACCTAAGCCCGTCTGTTGCCGACGTTGAAGCACAGCGGCAATGGATAGAGCGTTATAAGAATAGAGAGGCCGCCGGGAGCGAATTATATTTCGTCATAGTTTCAGATCACGCCGACCGTGGCGTCGTCCGTTTATATGACATTAAAGAAATAGACGGGAAGCCGTCTTTCTGTTGGGGAAGCTGGATTATCGAGCCGCCGTCAACTCCGGGCCTTGCGACATTTTCAGCTATCATGATCTATGAAATTGGCTTCGATGCCCTTGGTTTTACCAGATCACATTTTGACGTGCGCAAAGGAAATGACAAGGTTCTAGGATTTCATGCGCGGGCAGGCGCGGAAGAAGTTGGCGACGACGAAGACAATATATATTTTTCATACAGCAGAGAGGCTTACGCGACATTTCGTGCCGCCAGCGATAGGCAGGTCAGAGAGCATAGAATCAAAATATAAATGAGATTGTCACGGCGCTCGCTAGGAGAATCCAATGAGCATTCCTGAAAGCGTGGTCGAGGCTGCATCCATTCTCCAACCAACGGCTGAAGTCCGCGCACGCGCCGTCATCAATGCCTTGGCAGACCACCTGCCTGAGAGCGCGGTGGACGCCCACCTTCGCGCATATTGGTTGCTGCCGCCGGGGCTCGACATCGAAATGCTGTTCGGTTCAACAGTGCGCCTCACAAACGAGCGCGCACGGTCGCGCGCCGCCATCATCGCCGTGCTTAAGGATGGGAATTATATACATTAGTCCCTTGACAAACGCGAGGGAGTCATCTACCTTGTTTACATCAACAAGGGAGAACGCCATGAACGCCTACGCTATCCAGACCGAGCATGGAAATCTTGTCGGCAAGGACGGACGCTATGTCTCTAAAAACGATGTCAATGTAAAGAAATGGGCCAAGCTAGTGAAGACGTGGAAGACGATCAAAGGGGCGCAAGAATATGCCCAGCCCGCCATCGAGAACGGCTTTGAATGGTCCGTTATTGAGATAGAATTGGCTATTTAATAGGAGGGGCATAGCCCCTCCTGTTTTCTCTTGAAGGTATAGCCTAATGTCTAAATCCACCATCTCCACTTTTGAACTGTTCGCAATGTTTCCCGACCAAGAGGCCGCCCGCTCCTATCTGGAGGCGAGGCTTTGGCCGAACGGGGCGCGCTGCCCGGTTTGCAGCTCCTGCGAGCGGATCACAGCCCGCAAGGGCGGTTTCTATCGCTGCAACCCATGCAAAGAGGACTTCACCGTTCGCACGGGCACGATTTTCGAGCGCTCGCACATCCCACTGCACAAGTGGGTTTATGCGATGTATCTGCTCGTCACGGCCCGCAAGGGAATTTCCTCGATGCAGCTCTCCAAAGAGATTGGGATCACGCAAAAATCAGCGTGGTTCGTCCTGCATCGCCTCCGCGAGGCTTGCGGGAGCGACCTCGAAAAGCTGCAAGGAATTGTCGAGATTGACGAAACCTATGTCGGCGGTATCGAAAAGAACAAGCACGAGTCGAAGAAGCTAAAGGCCGGTCGCGGGACGGTTGGCAAAACCGCCGTCGTAGCCATGCGCGAGCGCAAGGGCCGCATGAAGGCTGTGCCGGTTGATGACGCCGACATGGCGACGCTGCACACGAAAGTTCACCAGCACGTCGCCGCTGGCGCGACGCTCCACACTGACGAGGCGGCTGTCTATCGCGGCCTTGGCGGACTGTTTTTCGATCACGAAACCATCAACCACAGTGAGGGTGAATACGTCCGCGATGACGTGACGACGAACGGCGTCGAGAGTGTTTTTGCGGTTATGAAACGCGGCCTAATCGGCGTCTATCACCACGCCAGCAAAAAGCATTTAGGCCGTTACGTTGATGAGTTCGCATTCCGTCTCAACGAAGGCGACGTGAAGCGCCACACGATGCAGCGCCTCGATAGCTTCATTGACGGCGTTGCCGGAAAGCGACTGACTTACAAGGCTCTTACCCACTAGGAGCGCTAGATGAAGCCAGATCATAAGAAGGCGCTCGACGCTATCGCGGACAAGGTTTTGGCCTTTCGCCCCAAGCCAAAATCTGAGCCGGCGAAAGCGCGAAAACGTCGCAAGGCCAAGATCATACGAGAGAAGAAAAAGGAAGCCGGGGACTAATGTATATAATTCCCTTAAGGATATTGCTGGAGAGACGCCATGACGCAGATCGATGAATTGGTGAAGTCTCTGAGGGTAGACGTCTGGGCGTTAGATGAGGATGAATGGTGCGACACTGCCAGCAGAGCCGCCGACGCTCTCGAAGCCCAATCCGCCGAACTCGCCCGCCTCCGCGAGCGCAATGCGGAGCTTATCAAAAGTTACGACCTTGCTATGAGCCGATCTAATGCATGGCGAGACCGAGCTGAAAAGGCGGAAACGCGCAATGCGGAGTTGGAGCGTGAGTCACGAGAATACGAAGGGACGATTATTCACTTTGAAGCCGCTATCGAGCGCAATGCGGAGTTGGAGAAGGAGCGGGACAGCGACAAATTGATGGTCGACTTCCTAGCAGATACTGCCCGCATCGCCTCCATTGAGGCGATTGTAAGGGAGTTGAGAGAGGCGCTGACAACTATGCGGGATGCTGTGCAACAGTGGTGCGACGCGGTTGACAGGGACAGTTCTTGGGACGGATGGGACCATCACTTCAAGGCTGTAAAGTGGGAATTATTGCCGGCAACTAATGCCGCCCTCGCCTCCTCAGAGAGCGTCGTCAAGAGCGAAGGAGAGACGCCATGAGCGCAATTGACGACGGAGCTATGCAAGACAAAGACGACGATCTTGTGAAGCGGCACCCCGGTCCATTTGATGGGCCAGACGCAGAACTTGCCCGCGCCTGCGCGATGGCCGTCATTCCGTTCTATGGCGATGACGATGAGGTAACGCATCAGCGCATTATGAAAGATGGCGTCTGGAACGATCACGTCGCGGTTCAATCTGCTCTCGCGGCAATCCATCACTTAAAAACCAAAGCCGCCGCCCTCGACGCTGCCGCCGCTGTTGATGGCGACCATGTCGATATTCGGACCGTCACCGCCTATGAAAGCGGATTTGAGGCGGGGAAGGATGAGGGGGCCGCTGAGCGCGACCGCCTCCAGGGCCGCGTCGCGACGCTACAAAAGGCCCTCGACGACCACTGGGCCGCAGACCTCAAGGCCGCAAAGGCGATCTTCGCCGAAACCGGCCGCAAGTGGGGCTTCCCCGACAACACGGAAGTCGTCGCTTTCTATGTGGCAGAGGTGGGGAGGCTGGAGAGTGAGCTTAAGTTGGCAAAATCCGCCGCCGAGGATTACGACAAAGACTGCATCGACATGCGCTACCAGCG
>NZ_JBAYUV010000070.1:0-4942 GCF_041674905.1 Hyphomicrobium sp. | reverse complement strand
CATGGCGCGCGGCGCTGATCGGCGGGATACGCCCGCGCCCGAGAACGTCGGAGACTGTGACGCCGTGTTCGCGCGCGGCGACGGCAATGAAAAAGCGAACCTTGTCGCCAAACATCTGTTGCGGTTGACTTTCCATCATTTCCTCACGATTTCAATAACCGATATGCCGTATTGCAATTCCGCTGCCTTCTTTCGAAGGCGGTATGCCGTATCTTTTTGCGTGCCCGTGCTCTTTACGTCCTCTATGACACGCCGCGTCCCGTGGTCGCGCCAGTAGCTGAAATCAAACTTCACCCGGCAAAACGGCTTTCCGGCGATAAATGTCTGAAAAACCGGCTGCAATTCTAAATTGGTGATTTCCCCGGCGCGCTCCAAGAGCTTCAATTCAGCATAGCGCATCATCTCAAGCTTGCTATCGAAGCAGATGCCATCAAGCGTTCGGGCATGTGTTGGGGAGACTGGAAATCGTGCGCTCAACGATCAATCTTCCTCACCAGCCAAAGAAGCAGCCGCCCCTGTTCAGAGTTGCAGCTGGTAGCGGATGCGGGGCTCAAGGTTCCCGCATCCGCTGTCTCGCAGTCACGGCCAATGGGAACTGGCCGCTTTCGTGATCCTCGCTCGACACGCTCGGCAGTGCGTCTAACGAGTCCCCCGCCTGAATTGCGTTACAGGCGAAGCCTTGAATAAAAAAGCGTTTCATTCAGCGTCCAGACGCCGCCAGATCGAATACAGGCGCGTCAATGCGCAACATAAACTCTTCTCGCGCTTCCGGCCCGGCGGCGTTCCAAGCGTCCATCAACCGAGCTACTTGGCGCTCAGACGCCATAGCGTCATTCAATGGATCTGCGGCGACCTTAGCCTTTTTTGGCGTTGGTGGTTCTTGTAGGCGCTTCTCAACCCAAGCCGCCTGTTTTTCAGGGGCAACATTTTTCAGCTTGTCCAATTCTTCGCCCTTATCGAGCCGCGTTCCACGGATCAGTTCCATAGCTTTTTCGCTGATTTTCTCACCGCGTTCGGCGTCTCTCCTAACAGTCCGCTCTGCTTTACCAATCGCCGCAGACGTCGCCTCGACAAACGCTGGCGTATCAGTGTGGCCAAATTGGCCAGACTGGTAGTTGCCGCCGTGCCTGGTTTCGGGATGAAGCTCTTCGAATATGGCCTTCCGCCTCGCTGTCTGCGAAGCCCTGTCTGCTGCGGTTAGCTCGGCGCGCATCAGGTTTTCGTCAATCATCGCCAGTTCAGCGCGAAGATCGTCGTCGTCGACGATGATGCACGGGACGGTTTGAAACCCAGCCTTGATCGCCGCCTTCAATCGATGGTTGCCGGCGATCGTCTCGAATGCTTCTCCTTCTACACCGTCGACCATGCGGACGACAGGGCGCACGCGAAGCGGATTGATAATGCCAAGTTCGCCGATGCTATCGACAAGGCGGCGCACGGCCGCCTCATCAATCTTGCGCGCGTCCTTGCGCTGGAAAACGCGAGAGACGGGTATTTCCTGCATCACTTGATGATCTCCGGGAACGCGCCTTCACGACGGATGCTTGCCGTAACCTTCCCGCCCTTACGCCAGCGGTTCCAATGCCGGAGAATGATCTCCAGCTTCTCAGACGGGCGAAGACGGTTCTTGCGTTCCGTCGTCATGCGCGATCGGAGCCAAAGGATAGGGTCGTCTTGCTTGAGGTTCGCGCCGTCGCAGACGCGCTGGAAAAATACACCGCACTCGACAGAATTAACTCGGTGCAGGATAACATACGCCGCGACGAACGGCGTAATGCCGAATGTCTTGATGAACTGCTCGTTGGCCAGCTCTCCCAAGGCGCTAGAGATTTGCTTCTTGTGCTTGTTGTAGTAGGTGCGAATTTCCTGCTTTGTAGGAGGAACGCTGTTAGTGCCGCGCGAACCAGCAAAATACATCGTTCCTTTGGAATGCTGAATAAGCAGTCTTGCAACTGCCGCCGCAGACGTAGCATACGCCGCGCCATCCATCGCAAGAAAGTTCGCCGTCGTCCGCTGCTTGCCCATGTCGACGGTCATGCGCGCGTCGCGCGAAACGCCGAACATCACAGCGCTTTGAACCGGACGCCCGGTGCGCACGATAGCTTCCAGACGATGCTGACCGTCGTTCAGCAAGCCATCCTTGGAAACAATGATCGTCTCGCCGTTGAGTTGCCAGAAGCCGTGTTCGATATCGGCGACGATCTCTTGCACAAGGCGCTCTGAAAGCGGGCGGTTGCCGTCGTTCATTTCAAGCAAGCGCTTCGCGATTTCCGGCGTAATCGTCACGATCTCGACGAACGGCGCAACGCGGCCTTTTTCAATTCGCTCTCCGAACCACGACATCTGGCGATGTGTCGTGTCCGTCGCCTTCACTGGCGCAGGACCGTTAACAACTTGCAGCATGATATTTCCCCTTGTTACGCCTTAAAGCCTCTTTGGCTCGCCGGACGTGGTGCTTCGCAGGAACGCCTGCGATCGGTTCTGGCGCATATTTGGCGCTAGAATGGTGATGACCGTACGCGTCTTTGGGTTTATTGTGTATGTAAACCCGCCCACGCAAATAGATGTCGCACCGGCGTCCATCGCCGTTTCAACGACAGCCGCGATTGTATCTCGAAATTCCTGCAGTTCGATTTGATTGACGCGCTCCATCCATCTAACAAGCGCATGGTCTGAGACTTTTATTGATTTTGACATTATCGTCCTCAGAACAGAACAACAGGTTGTCGGGGGCGGATCCTATGACAATCCGCCCCCATGCAGTCGCGGGCAATGGGAAGCCCGATTATCCTCGCTATGCTGGCTCGGCAGAGCAACTAACGAGAATGCGAATAAGTGGCGGGATTTTCTGACCGCTCCCGCCGGGCGGCGTCGAACATGCTCAGTGAAGGAAAACCGGCAAAGGTCACACTAAGCACGCCAGATAGCACGCCAGATATGAATAAAAGGACGGGGGAAGCTTTTGCAGCAATCCCCCGCCAGTCACGCGGCCCCGAGGCAGGGAGGGAGCCAGGCCGCGAACTTGTTCATTGATACGCGCCGATAACCATCAGCAGCTTGCCTGCGATCTGAAGCGCTCCGGCGATGAAGATAGCCGCGCGGATATGTGCGATGTGGTTGGTCATTGGCCGATCCTCGCTTTGCGGCGCGCCATCTCTTGATGCTGTCCGCTAGACCGAATGGCACGCAACTTCTCCCCAGAATAACGAGACGGCTTTACGCGTGACTTGCCGCCCCACGGCCTAGCGGCCATCTTTGCGTGAAGGATGTGATCCGGCCAAAAATCAAAGCTGCGCCCGTGAAGCTGTATCATTTGTCCCTCTTTTCACTCTCAAGAAAATCGTTCGGCGTCACAGCGCCGTTGGTCGCCTTGTTGATGGCCTCTAGCAGCTTCATCGTCGGGTTCAGCTTCCCATTGCGTAACTTATTGATTGTGCCTTGGGAGTAACGCGTTTTCTCTCCGAGTGTTTGCTCGGTAACGCCGCTCAGCTTTAGCCATTCGTCTAGTTTCATTCCGCCACCATACCCGCCACGATTATTCGTGGCAAGCGTTATTTTTCAAGCTTGCGCTAATTCGACAGACGCCGTTATAAATCATAAGCTTGTGCTGCTGCCGCTGCATTCATTGGCATCTCGCGGGCTATAATTTCGCGTTCGCGCTCATTTTCTGCTTGACGGCTATTCGCTACAGGCATATCGTCTGGTCATAGGCCGCTTTGGCCTGTGGAGCACGACGATGAAGACATTCTCTGTCGAATACACGAACGAGCCGTGGCGCAATCGTTCGTTCAAGGTGCGCGGCATTTGCAAATGCGACGTACTCAACCCGTGCTGGGATAATCGCAAAGACGATGTCCCTGGTCAGCATTGGGGTGGCGGGCAGGCCTGCGAGCCGTGCACGAAAGCCGCTAAAGCAGCGATAGTCCATACCTGCGGGTCGTCCCATGTCTGACAACCAGCTTTTCTTCCTCGTATTCATCGCGCCATGGATGACGGCTCTCGTCGCCGGTGGCTTGGTAGCGCAAGCGTTTGCCATTCGCGCTGAACTTGCGCGTCTACGCAGCGTACGCGTCGTGGCGCGCCGTGAGGGAGAGCGGTGATGGAACGCCCTCACTGGGACGATCAGTTCTCCGAGAGCGAAAGCGAACGCAATGCTCGTCTGCGCGCAAAGCGTCTTGCGAAGCTAGACCCGCGCGACCCTGACCTGTCACGCCCCGGAATTTTCCGCGACCACAATTGCTATCGATGCGACAGCGGCAAAAAGCCTTGCGTCGTCGGCAATCCGAGCCGCTGCGAATACCCGCACGCGAGGAACGATTAAGGAGGCTATTATGAAAGAACATAGCGTCACCGCCGGGCCATACATGATTGAACTACCGGCTAACGGCGTCGCGATCCTGTATGAGGCAGACGAAAGCGGCGCATATCGTCAATTGCCGGGCGGCAGCGGATACCTTGAAGCATTGGTGCAGTTCGCCGGCGAGGTCATCCGCCTGTGCGCAATGATTGACCAAATGCAAGATGAGCGCGGCGACGATGGGCGCGCTACCATCGCCGTCGAACTACTTGAGGCGCTAACGTCTCTTGTCTCGCAAATCGACAAAAACGATTTCAGAGACGGATTAGGCCACGATGCGAAAATGCTCAAAGCATTTGTCGACGCCAAATCCATCCTCGTTAAAGTTCGCGGGGTAGCCCCATGAACCTCGATCGCGCCGCCATCATGCGCCGAGCGCATCGCGATTACCGGTGGTGGAGCGCTCACGGCGAGCCGCGCGCGTTCGGCGATTGCTTGCGTAACGCATGGGCTGTTGCGCGGTTGGCGCGCGATAGCGGATCAATGAATTACGCGAGGGCAGCATGAGCATTGAAGGCAAGCTTCTCCTACTCGCCGCCGCGCTCGCGTGGCCGCTATTCACTGCATTTCAGATTTGGCGGGGTT
>NZ_JBAYUV010000069.1:0-5155 GCF_041674905.1 Hyphomicrobium sp. | reverse complement strand
TGACTCCTTGGTTCTCCCGAGAACCAAGGATTGGCTATGACGTGATGCCTCCCGTCTATTGTCACGACCGATTACTCCCTTGGAGGTAGATTTCCGCTGCACCTGCGAAGCCCTGCGAGGCAGCGGACCTTAGGAAGGGACTGGATCGTCCATGATCAAGTCATGAAATCCTTCGAGCACCACGCGGGCTTTGGCGCTGTCTTCCGCGATGACCCTGATGAATCCTTCCAGCGCCAGGAGCTCGCCGCTGATAGAATACACGCCGCGCCCTTGCTCCCAAATCCATTTCACACGGCCAGATCGATCGATGATCCGGTAGACGAGCTGGAAGTCGCGCTTCAGCATGACCTGCTTGTGCACATGGTTCCATGCGTAGTCGCGGTCGTCGGGAAACATGATGTGCTGGAAATACAAGTTGGGGTCGTTCACCAGATGATAGGGTTCGTAACCGGTAACCTCCAGGCAGCCGTCGCTCGCGAACTCAAAACTCCAATTGCGATCGCTTTTGCAGCGGTAAACCATGCCCGGAATGCTGTTGAGCAGCGTGCTGAGAGAGCGCCGTACCGCACGGAGTCGCGCTTCGATTTCCTTCTGATGATTGATATCCGCCAGCGTTCCAATGACGCCGCGCTCGGGGCCGCTAACTGCCCTGACGCGCATATCGAGCCAGCGGGATGTGTCGTTGCGTGCGATCATGCGCATTTCGAGCCGGCAGGTGTCGCGATTGCCGCGTAGCAAGCCACTGATCTGAGCGTCGACTACGGGCCGGTCTTCGGGATGAACGAACGTGCCGAAGGGCTGATTTAGGCTGTCCACGATGGTGTAATCGAGCAAGTTCTCCCACGATGAACTGAGCATCGAGATGTTGCCGTCGCTGTCGATCTTGAAGACGATCTGCTCCATGTGCTCGATAATTTGGCGGTAGTCGACCGGAACGATGCGATCCTTTGTTAGTGCTTGCACGGTAGATCCGGCGGCCTCGTTCGGGGGAGTGAGAGCGGCTGTCAAATCAGGCGAGGCAATTGTTTGCTGAGTTAAGTCAGGTTTGACCTCGATCAATACAGGCGAGCTTGGTTCCGGCACATCATCACTTGATTTATTTTGTTCATCACGCTGAATAATCGGGAAGAGCACCAGAACGATAACGCCAACGAGTATTGCGATCGCTCCCAGGCCGAAGAGGGCGAACGCTTGTATGGTGCTGAAAATGAGCATCGTCATGAGCACGACCAGTCCGATGAGCACCGAAACAGCGCGTTCTGTACAATCTCGTTTCGGTGATTGCGGCAATCATTTTGCTTATATCAATCGTGTGCGTAAAGCATTAGGGCGTTATCCGTTATATTTTCGGACCGCGGCTTTCGCCACCGGCGCAGCATTCGCGGCGCTTCTGATCTTCACAAGCTCTTCGTACTTGTCCAACTACAGCTCGGCGATACGAGACGCTGTCGGCAAGCTGCATTCAGCTCAGCTTTCAATTGCCAGCCAGACATCGGATGCGGCGGCAGGCCGAAACGCTGATGCGGTCGCTCAGTGGTCTGATTTAAGCATCTTCAACGATCAGATGATCTTGCGGTATTCGGACGTCGATCTCGACGTTCTGAAGGACGGCGATCGGCCGATAAGCGAAAAAACAGCTCGCGATGCGATCACGCTGTTGCAGAAGGCTGAGCAGAATCTCGAGCGAAGTTTCGAGGCGAAACGCGCCCAGGTCGCGTTTCTGCAATTTTCCAGCTTTTGTCTTCTGCTCTACTGCCTCGCACGTTTGAGCATCAATTCGCGACGGCTCCTTGTCGACGGCGTGGACCGGATCGCAGGCTCGGCACCGGCTTGCGAGGCCCCATCGCAAGCCCGCCCGGGCCGCGATGAGATGGCGAGACTCGAGGAAGGCGTTGGCAGCGTCCTCACGCAGATCGCGAATTCCGGTGTGTCCGCGGATTCGCGCGCGTCTCTCGAACGCATGGCGCGCATCCAGGACTATCTCTCCAACGCGATGAGCGTGATGTTGCGCCATCCTTTTGGAGACGGGATGCTGCGAAAAATTCTCTACGCTTTGGAGCGCACGCTCGATCTTCAAGATACGGCGATCCGGTTTTCCGAGGATGCCGCCGCATTCCATTCCGGACGGTATCTTTTCTCGAACCGCGAACCGGCGCCGTTCTCAAAGCAGTTCGACGCGGAGATATCGGCGGCGGGAGCCGGAGTTATTGTTGACGAACATTCGGAGGATTTAGCGGCGCGCCGGGCTGGCATAGGGTTTGTTGATGCAACCGGGGAGATGAGTATTCTCATGGTCGAGTTTTCGCGAGAGCGATCACTCGAAGCGCTCGAGACCAAGACGCTGCGGATAACGGCAAGCCTTCTTTCGATGGCTGCAAAACTTGACGGCCATGATCAGGAAGCCCGGCGTATCGCAGTGTTGGAAGAGCGTGCTGCGATTGCGCGAGAGCTTCACGACTCGCTGGCGCAATCCTTATCCTTCATGAAAATTCAGCTCGCGCGTCTTCAGTCCTACCAAAATAACGCGAGCAGCGAATCCAGGGAGCAGATGAAAGCCGTCACGAGCGAATTGCGTCATGGTCTGGACAATGCTTATCGGGAATTGCGCGAGCTGCTTGCCACCTTCCGGGTTCATATGGACGTTCGCGGCCTCGATTTTGCTATCGAGTCGGCGATCGAGGAATTCAGCCAGAGATCCGGCCTGCCGATTTCGCTCGACAACAGACTTGCCGGCGCCGCTCTCTCGGTGAACGAGGAATTTCATGTTCTGCACGTCGTGCGCGAGGCGCTGAGCAATATTCTTCATCATGCACGCGCCGCCAATGTTTGGATCACGATGTCCGTTCGGCAGAATGGTGAGGTGGCCGTGACCGTGGACGACGATGGGGTCGGGTATCTTCCGATGGAAGCCAAGGAAACGTCGCATCACGGGCAGACGATCATGAAAGAGCGTGCTTTCAGTCTCGGCGGAGCGATCGATATTGGCCCGAGGGGAAAAGGCGGTACGCGCGTGAAGCTGACGTTTACGCCGAAAGAATTGCAATACCAATGATATTCAGGTGTCGATCATGATCAAAGTTGTCCTTATTGACGATCATCCTTTGTTTCGAAAGGGCGTTCGGCAAATGATTTCGCAGGATCCGAATTTCAGGGTTGTCGGGGAGGCAGCATCCGGTCAGCAAGGCATAGAACTCGCCTTGGCGTTAAATCCCGACATCGTGCTGATCGACATCAACATGAAGGGCATGACCGGTATCGATACGCTCCGGCATCTGAAGGCAACGCATCTCCTCGCCCGATATATTATTCTGACAGTTTCGAATTCCGAGGACGATCTGATCGAGGCGCTGCGCGCGGGCGCCGACGGCTATCTGCTCAAGGATATGGAACCGGAAGACCTATGTACGAATCTTCTCAAGGCATGGAGCGGGGCGACGGTTCTGCAAGATACGCTGGCGGAGGTACTGAGGAGTGCTCTGCTCTCGCCGATCAGTGCTGGGACGTCCGGCGAGGAACTGCTGACGCCTCGCGAGCGTGAGATTCTTGAATGCTTGGCGGAAGGGTTCAACAACAAGACGATCGCTCGCAAACTCGGGATCAGCGACGCCACCGTCAAGGTTCACGTCAAGAACGTTCTGCGCAAGTTGAACCTTGCGAGCCGGCTCGAAGCAGCCGTGTGGAAACACCGGTCCAAGCAGCCGAGCCGAAGCCCCGGAAAAATCGATCGTGAACTTCACTGACGGCAGTCTGTTTTCGGCTGGTCCCGGCCTGCGTTTGCCGGGCTGCATTTCGCCATCCTGAATTTATCCAGCGTTCTTCAACGCCCGCGCCCACGTTTGCGCATCGCTTTCACACGCGCGATGGCTCGAAAGCCTACATGCAAACTGCAATTCTATACAAATTTTGGAATCAATTTAAAAATGTATTTATTTCAATAACTTGATATGAAACAACCGAACGTCTCATAAGATCTGGCACAAACACGCATCTTATCGAACTGCGATATTTATGCTGCAATTCTCCATTCGCCAGACGTGTCGAATGACGGCGATCCTCGGGAACGTGAAGCGTATGACCACTGTCGATCTCACGCGCTTCTTCGCCAACACCGATGGTGAGGTCATCAGCAATGCCTTTGCGTCGCGGCGCGCGGTGGTGCCTTGGCGTGACCGGCGTCCGCTTGGCGAAGATGATATCGCGGACATCTGGCCGGGCCTGCTGTCGGAATGCGGAACGCCGCGGCGACGGCTCGTTTATATCCACGTTCCATTCTGCGCCAACCATTGCTTGTTCTGCGGCTTCTACCGCAATGCGTATACGGCGGCGCAGACGGCGAGCTATACGGATCTGCTGGTCTCCGAGATCGCGCGCGAGGCTGGCGCGGCGGGAATACGGCATCATCCCATTGACGCCGTATATCCCGGCGGCGGCACGCCGAGTGCGCTGTCGGCAAGCGATCTCGCTCGTATCGTCGAGACCGTGCGGACGAATCTGCCGCTTTCACCGGACTGCGAAATCACGCTCGAAGGCCGCATCATCCATTTCGACGACGACAAGATCGACGCCAGCCTCGCCGCCGGCGTCAACCGGATCTCGATCGGCGTGCAGTGCTTCGACACCGTGGTACGCCGCCGCCAGGGACGCCGCGCCAGCAAGGAAGAGGCGATCCGCTTCATCGAAGGCATTCGCGATCGCAACCGCGTGGCAGTGGTCATCGACCTGCTCTACGGGCTGCCGGGGCAAACTCTGGAGGTCTGGCGCGAAGACCTGCGCATCGCGGCGGATCTCGCGCCCGATGGCGTCGACCTTTATGGCCTCAATCTTATTCCCGGTTCGCCGTTGCAGCGTGCGGTCGCGGCTGGCAAGCAACAGCCGACGACACTGCAACATCTCGGAGCGATGTATGAGGCGGGCGCCAGCTTTCTCGGCGCCAACGGCTGGCGGCAGATCAGCAACAGCCACTGGGCGCGGACGCCGCGAGAGCGCAATCGCTACAACCTGCGCATCAAGCAGGGCAGCGAATGTCTGGCCTACGGCTCTGGTGCGGGGGGGGGGGGGACCTTCGGCCCCACCACCTACAGCGCCAGGGGCGCTCTGCAGACCTATTCAGCCGGTTTTTCCCCCGGGGCCAAGCCCACCGGGGGCCGGGGCCCCC
>NZ_JBAYUV010000068.1:0-5346 GCF_041674905.1 Hyphomicrobium sp. | reverse complement strand
ACGATCGCCACATTGACGCAACAGGGCCGATCTGTCTTCGCTTATCTCCGCGACGCCTTCAACGCCGCCATCCACCATCAACCCATTCCCGCCCTATTACCCGCAGGGCCGTGAACGGTTACGGCTGCTGGGAGAACCTGCCGCCAAACAATACGCTGCTCGCCCACCGCGATTATCGTCGCATCTGGGACGCATGGCGCAGGATGCAGACTCTTGACCACGACATCGCGCGTGACTTCGCACAGCTCGCTGCCCGTGAAGAGACGATGCGGCAATGGGTGGAGTATGGGCGTATGTACCACCAGGGGATACATCTGTTCGCAGAAATGCCCGTTCTGTTCGAGTACGAGGCGTTCACAATCCGAACATGGAGTCCTGAACCCATAATTCAAAGGGTCGCACGAAGGGTTGGCCGATCCACCGGGGAGCGAGCAGTTGAACAAGCGGTCTGTCTCGACCTTGTTGAATTGCGCCCGCGATTCGCAGATGCGGCTGGGGGCTCCCAGGCGTTGACCGAAACGTATCTGTGGCAGCAGTGGAGGAACGATGCGGATACCGTAGACATCGCTCTCCTCAACTCCGATGCCGCACACCTTCACCCGGACGCCACTACCATTGGCTCGCCCGACCTCTTTTTCGCCGGCGATAACATTCCAGGCCACCTCCTTGACCGCGCCGCCCGAACCTTTGCTGCCCGTTTGCGCGACACATTCAAGGACGACACGCTCATCTGGCTAGTCCCGGATGCCTTGAACGACTTTGAACTGGACATCATCCGCAGAAATCTAAACGCACGATTTCCGGGTGCCGAACCCCTCCCACGCGGCGTTGCAGCCCTGTTCGAGCAGGTCGACTACGCTCGCGTCACCAGAGACGGCTATTCCGTCGTTGTCGTTGATACCCTTGGCGGCACTACCTGCGCGACCAAGCTTCTCGCCCGATTTGACGCCGATCTAAAGATGTGCCTTCCCGAAACCAAAGGATACTACTGGGAGCGATGCCCACCGGTAGTCCTCTCAAAACACGACGGTATCGATGAGCAGCGGTACGACACGGTCACTGTGGACGGCACCGGAAAGTGGCACGACAAGGCTCTCCCCGAGCGTCCCCAGTTCATTGATTCGCAACGCCTCAAGGCGGACCCGCGCATCGGACAATTTGCATTTTGCATCAATTTGTCACACAGCCCCGTCGCGGGCGGCATTCGCCTTCACGCCTTGCAGGCACGCGCCGAGGACATACCCCTCTGGCGCGACCAAATTCCCGAGCTCTCCATCAAGGTGATGAAAGACGGACACTACCAGCGCTTCTACCTCGTGTCACGGGGCACAACAATCAAGCCCATCCGTGGCCTATCCGTACAGATACCGATTGAGGAGCGCTTTGCGCTGCCAGCAGGCAGGCGCTTCTATCAGTTCCCTCTATCCCAGGGCGAGAACGCCGCCGAGCTCAGGTTTGCCGCCCGTCTTGATTCGCCCGCCTTCCCACTGGCATCGAACACCGAATGCGAACTCGTTCTCACCTTTCGCTACGGCGAAGACGAACCCTACACACTGATGTTCGCTCCGCTCGACAATTCCTTCCCGCCTGTTCGCGCCACCTGGCAACGCATGGTCGAAGAGGTTGTAACCGATGCGCCTGCGCCAGATGTTCCACCCCCATTGTCGTGGCAAGACTTGCGTCGTTGGCGCGATCCTCAGGGAAACGAGGTCGATCTGCTTGCATGGCTCATTGACTCGCTGAACCGTCTTGTTGAGCTGATTCCACATCGCCAGAGGATGACGATATCGAAGTCATGGCGTCGGAAGAACGACAGTAGTGGGAGCGAGTACTGGTTTGCATTTGCAGCTAATGAGGATGGCGAGGAATACTACTGCAATTCTAGGCAACTTAACACTCATCAGGATGGTGACCCGAACGCTGTATTCCCGTACGGCACCGAACTATATGGCACCATCAGGCACACATCGGCTGGACTGGCGGCTTTCGACATATCGATGGACAGCGACGTGCGTTATTCCACGGAAGCGAAGCAACGGGTCGTCGCGTTCAGGGAACGTAGCCTGCAGAACCGCATGTCAATAATCTGGGCAGATGCACGCTCAATCACAGATGGCGACTGCCCCATGGCGTTCAGTCGCGAAGTTAATGCGCTGCTCACAGCACTGCTGGATAGTCTTCCATCCGACGTCGTAGCCCGCAAGATGATGTTCCTACTGGCCTGTCTCCACAAGGACACCGTGGATACGTGCGTCCAGTGGGTTACAGAACAGGTTGAGAACGGGCATATTCGCGATCCACGAGCCGTCGGGTTTGCGTTGGGTGACGTTTCTCAAGAGTGGCAGCAATACATCTTTGACCGTCTCGCTTCATGTCCGTGGAGTGACGCTGTCAGTGTATTCGCCTACGCTATCTGGCGGGAGCGGCACTTCATTGAGCGCTTCTCGTTGAGTGAACTGAAGGCGTTGCTCAGTGCGCTGTCGCAAAGGCTGTGCAATGTTCATCCGCTAGGAATGGAAACCGTTCGGAGGAACGACAAATGGGAGCGACGAAACTGGGTGCGTGCGACAGCTGAGCCGTTGGAACTCCTGCTCGGGCTATTGCGCACCCGCGCGTCGGACGATCCTGACATCAGAATGCTTCTGCAGCCTCACCAAAAGATTACGAAGCAGTTTGCGGAACAAGTTGACCGAATCGAGGGCATTGTTGCGGAATCGAATGCGACGTTGTTCTCACGTGTCCAGATCAACACCCAGAAGCCCAAGGGCATCCGCACCCCGGACTTGCTATTCGCTTTGCGGTTGTACCTGACCGGCGACGACGGCGCAAACGCCATTCACATCACGGGCATCTCGGACACGGATGACGACTGAAAGGAAGGATTGCATGAAGCACTATCTGCTCACTTGGTACGGAATCACTGACCTCCGCGCGGCACTCGGCCTGGAACCGACCGATGGCCCGATTCTTAGCGCCCTCAAGATTAAGAAGTATACCGATGTTGTGATCTTGGCTTACACGAACCCCAACAAGTCTTCACAGGGCTTTGCGGGTGAACTCCGTGCGAAGTGGGAGAAGTGGAGGACCTCGGACCTGGAAACGCGTCTTCAAATCCCTCGCGACAAAGCACAGCAATCCGTGGATGCCCTGAGCAATACGGAGTCCGGGCACATGCTTTTCGCGGATTGGCTGAAGACAGAGCTGGCAACCAACGGAGTGTCCTGCAATATTCAAGTCATCTCACGGGAACTGAGACACCTGAACGACGCCCAGGCAATTTTCGACGCGGCCGCATTTGCGGTGAGCCACGCCTTGGCTGATACATCCGAAAAGACAATCACGGCCTATGTCAGCCCCGGAACACCGGTCATGGCCTACACGTGGGCGCTGATTGCACGGGCCCACCCTCAGCACAATATCGCCGTCATCGCCAGTTCTAACCCTCGAAATCCGCCCGAAACAGTAGAACTGCCCAAGGACTTGCTGATGCCGGTGGTCGCCGGGCCACAGACTGCCAAGCCGTCCGAGTACGACGCAATAATCCACTTGCTTGGGCGAGAGCGAATACCGATTTACTTTGGCATGCTTCAGTTCAAGGCGGGGCTTCACGTATTCATTACGACTCAAGATTACCAGCATGCTGGGAATGTCCTGTCGCGCTGCCTTCCTGAAGCGTGTCAGAGCAAGACCGTAACCATCCAGGATGCGTTCAAACCAGCCGATACGCGGAGGGCGATTGAGAAGCAGGTATCCAAGTTACCGTCCACGGCAAGGGTGGCGGTGAATCTGACGGGGGGAACGAAGCTGATGTTTGCCGGTGCTTTGGCCGCGTGCTGGGAGCGTGGACTTGAGCCGTTCTATTTCGAGATCAACAACCACAATATCATCTTCATCCGTGACGGTGTGACCGTCCCGTTCAACGGCGCGAAGTCCGTCGATGAGTTCTTCGTTGTTAACGGCTTTGATGTGATTACGGCCGGCCGATGGCAAGACAATCCGGGACGCGCGGCTCGAATGGACATCACCAAGGAGTTGTGGGAGGCGAGAAGGACGCTCGGGCAACTGTATATGACTCCCGAGTTTCGGAACTACAGGTTGCCTTGGGGCAAGCGCCGTAACCCCCCTTTCGGTTGGAAGTGGGGAAAGTCGCAGGCCTCTTTCACCGCGAAGGGCGATGCGACTCTTGTCCTGAACGGCGAGAGTTGCCGTATTTCTGCGTGCGACGACTATGGGCAGTATCTCGGCGGTGGATGGCTTGAGGAGTATGTCTGTTCCCTGTTGCGGGAGCTCGAAGAGCGAGGAGTGATTCATGATGTGCGTATTGGATTGGAGGTGAACTATTCAGGGAAGAGTCAGCACTTCAATGAACCACCCAGCGGCGAGTGTGACTGTGTGTTTACGGACGGTAAGCGATTGTGGCTTGTGGAGTGCAAGGCTGGAAACGTCAAGCAGGAGCACATCCAGAAACTGGAGAACAACCTGAAGATTCATGGCGGGATCGCCGCAAGAGGGATTCTTGTGTCGGCGTTTCCGATTCATGCTGCACATGCAAAGCGGTTGAAATCATCCACTTCCATTTGTGCCATTCAGGCCGACGACGTGAGAGCCGAAGTTCTGGAAAGAATCATCAAGTCATGAGATGCACCGTGCGCGATCGCGGCCCCACATCTTGCGGACGGGATTATGCGCAGCTAAGCTGTTGCCCGTCCGTCCACGACTGTTGTGTGCGGAAAGGCGTTTCTGAAACCCAGGCGAGAGTGATCATGAGCAATAATGGTCGTGTTCACATGATAGTACCAGTCGCATTCGCAGCGCAGAATTTTAACATTGGTAGCAGTGATCAAAAGGACTTGCACCGGCTTGCCATTGAGATCCCGGTTGGAGGCGTCGGCGAGGATAGCTATGGGGGAAATGGATTTCTTCGGCACTTGCTCGATAATGGGTGGACGATCCTCTCGGCTCAGTCTGCCGGGGGGGCGAATGATAATGGAGCTTTCATGCTCATTCAGTATGTGATGCAAGCCCCCGAGGGGTGGGAGCCTCCGAAAAAGAGTAGCTGAACCGGATGTTCGGCTGGGCATGTCTACGCAGCGGCAGTTACTACCATTGTGGCTATGGGAATCGCGTCCACTCCAGCTTTGCCCATCAGGTAATAGCGCATACGCAAAAGCGGTGGAAGAAGATGGGCGATCCATCGCGGCCGTGATAAGAGCGCCAAACGCCGGTAAGCGTTTCATAAAACCCGTCTTTTGTGGCGTGTGGGCTGATGCGATGCTGTGGGGATGGAAGATATCCATCACAATGGTTCGATGACCAAGCGTATGCGTCGGTCGGCGGAACAATGGT
>NZ_JBAYUV010000067.1:0-6559 GCF_041674905.1 Hyphomicrobium sp. | reverse complement strand
ATCCCCGCCCTCGCGCCGACGCAGGCACAGGGCTCCAATCTGCCGCACTTTTAGTCCGGCGCGGCCGAACAAATCAGCCGCTTCTGTGAGGGATTATTGCTCCGGCTTTTACATGCCTCCTACGCAATCGACTGGAAATGTACTTTCAACGACGCCTCGACATTAGGCGGGTGCTCATTCCAACTGCGCGATGAGCTTTTTGAGTTCATTCACAGCCGTCATGTCATGCGGCTTGTCGAAGACGTGCTTGAACCAGCCGTTCTGTTTTTCGAGGTAGAAGACACGCGCTTTGTAATCGGAAAGCGTTTTGGGTTGAAAAAAGCGCATAAACGACTGCCACGCCGTGATGGATGCCTGCACCAGTTCTTGAATGCACCCTTCCAGCAGACTTGGCGGCCCCATGTGGGCGTCCGCATTTGGTTCGGGGCGAAGCATGGCAAAGCCTGCAAAGGTCGGATGGCCACAGAGGACGCAGAGACGCTTGTAGTGAGCGGCACGCATCTTCTCGGTGAAGCCGTCGCGCTTGTCCAATTTGTCTCGGATAAAACCGGGCCCAAACGTCGTCTGACGCTTGTCCTCGGGCGTGCTTTTCCATTCCTGGACCAGCTTTGGGTCCGTCCGCAGGTAATCGAGCAACCAGCCGCTCTCCAAGATGTATCGAATCTGCAAACCCGATGACTGATAATAGCCTCCAAAGTAGAAGTTTGGAGGCAGAAGCCATTGAGTTGAAAATGCTGGCACCGATAAGTGCTACGATCACCTGATCCTCGCTCATATCCGGTGAGTGCGTGCGGACGTATTGCAGCATGCCCATGCAAGTCTCGAGCATGGAGAGGTGGAGAGACATGTCCTCACTCGCTTCGATCAGCCTGATCGACTTGGTGCGCAGATCTTCTTCGCCGATGTGAAGAAGTGAGAGATTTTCAGGGATCGTGGATATGAGGCTTCCCCTAGGAATGTACGCGCACTAGAACCCGCAACCGGGCAACTCAATTCCGACGAATTTTCAACAAAATATTTCGCGCGATATTATCAATTTAAATGTTTGAAACACATGAGAGTTATGGCGAAGAAGAAAACAGGAATGAAAGCGATCCGACATACTCTGAGGATCCATTGTGGCATTCGATCCCCGAACGAGCAACAACATCGGGGCATCAAAAATTCCGTAACGATTGGTGGGCCCGCCAGGACTCGAACCTGGAACCAGACGGTTATGAGCCGTCAGCTCTAACCATTGAGCTACGGGCCCACGCCGGGCTCTCATACCAGATGTTCAACCGCCCGACAGCCTTTTGCCTTCTTTTTTCCGCCAAGGAATTGTAGCGACATTTGCGCCAGTCCCAGGAGTAAAATCGATGCTGAACAATAAGCTACGCGCGTTTGAAGGAACAATTCTCAAAGGCGTTGTCGCCGCCGCTCTGATCGCGATGCTTCCGCTTTCCGCAAGTCACGCCGAGGATAAGAATATGGAACGCACGATCACGGTTTCGGCGACGGGAACGGCCGAGGCCGAGCCCGATCAGGGCCGCATCACCTCCGGCGTCGCAACGGAAGCCCCAACCGCGCGCGACGCGCTGACCGCCAACACCGAGGCGATGAACAAGGTCATCGCGGCGCTTAAAACCAAAGGCATCGACGCGAAGGACATTCAGACGGCTTCGTTCAACGTCGAGCCGGTTATGGATTACTCCAAGGATGGCCAGCCGCCAAAGCTCAGAGGCTATCGCGTCAGCAATCAGGTCGTCGTGCTGGTTCGCGATCTCGAAAATCTCGGAACGGTGCTCGATGATCTCGTGAGCGCAGGAGCCAATCAGATCCAAGGTCTGGCCTTTGAAGTGTCAAAAGCCGAAACGCTGAAGGACGAAGCGCGCAAGGATGCGATCGCGAACGCGCTTCGCCGCGCCAAGCTTCTCGCGACCGCAGCCGGCGCGGAGGTCGGACAGGTGTTGCAGATATCCGAGGACACGACGCCGGACGCGCCTGTGGTCTTCGCCGCACCGCGCTTCGCAAAGGCGCAAGCCGCGTCCGTTCCTGTCGAGCGAGGCACGAGCACGCTCGAAGCGCGTGTGACGACGACCTGGGCGCTGAAGTAGCCGCTTTTTAAGCGAGCTCGACCGTCTCGACCTCGACGCGCCGCATCGGCGCGCCGGGCTGTAAGGCCCAGTCGCAGAAATTGTGCATCTCGCCCATCTCGCGCACGCGGCGCAGCCGTTCGAGGTCAATCGCCGCCGTAACCCATTCGGCGGCGTTGAGCGTTCCTTGCGCAAGCACGCCGGTATCGGAGACGCCCTGTTCGGCGGGCACGTAGATGCCCGCTGCGCCGGCGTTGAAATCGACGGCAGGCGACCACGGCGCATCGCCGACGGTCGGGCTTTGTACGGTCGCGATGCCGTTCTCGAGCGCCCGCGCCAGAGAGCCGGTGCGCACGCGATGATAACCGGAGACGCGCTCCGTGCACGACGGCACCAGCACGACTTCGGCGCCCGCGTCCGCCATGGCGCGGACGAGCAGGGGGAATTCGCTATCGTAGCAGATCGCAATGCCGAAGGTGCCGAGCCTGGTCTTGAAGACCCGCACGTCGGCTCCGGCCGAAATGCCCCAGTCGCGCTCGAACGGCGTCATCACGAGCTTTTCCTGCTCGCCGATCGCGCCTTCGGGGGTGACGAGCTGCGCGGCGTTGACGTAGCGGCCATCGGATTTGAGCAGCGGGCCTGATCCGGTGAGAATGTGGACCTTGTGCTTTTTCGCGAGGTCGGCGTGGAACTGCACGCGCTCGGCCGTCAGCTCGGCAACCTTCGCCAGCGTCAGTTTCAGGTCGCTATAGATTTCAGAGCCGAAGCAGGCGGCCTGCTCGATTGCGGCGTATTCCGGAAAGACAAGAAGCGAGGCGCCCGTCGCAGCGCCGTTTTTTACCCAGACGGCAACCTTCTGCTCCCATTCGGCAAGCGTATTCGGCTGCCCGATGGGATATTGCGCGCTCGCGACTTTCAAAGACTTCGGTTGCTTGGTCAAAGCGTCTTCATCCAAAACTGCATGTCGTGGCGTGTTTCATTCGGCTGGTCGACATCCTTCCAGTCGTAGGTGGCGACAATGCCGTCGACGGGGTGATAGCCGCGCTTATTCCAGAATGGATCAAGTGGGGCGTAATCGGCCGGTTTCAACGGGTGATCGTCGGGCCGGATGACCCGGCAGAACGTCGAAGTTTGAAATCCGCCGAGCTTGCGCGCCTGCGCCTCGCGGCCATCGAAGAAGGCATGGCCGAGCCCATGGCCGCGATGGCTTTTCAAAAGCACGCTCTCGCCGCAGTAGAAGATCTTCGAGAGATCGTAGCCCGCGTTGCGGAACGGCTCGCCGAACTCGTCGGCGTGCTCGATCATCGGCGCGGCGGTCGAAGCGCCGACCATCTCGGCGCCGTCGTAGGCCGTGATGACGACGGCGCCTTTCGCGGCGGCAAATGTCTTCAGATACTTCTCTTCGTACTCCAGCGTGCCGTCGTAGAGATACGGCCAGTCGCGGAAAACGACGATGCGCAGCCGCGCGAGGTCGGGGAGAATTCCATAGATCTCCTCGCCCGTGACCGACTTGACGTCGAGCTTCTTTTTCTCCGCAGCTGCCATCCGCGTCGTTCCCTTAGAGTGCTTCCGGAAAAGTGGGAACCGGTTTTCCGATAAGAAGCACGACAGAACAAAAAGCTAGAGTCGATCCGCGATTCATCGAAAAGCGGAGAGGCTCTAGCCCGCGACCTGCGCGATCCAGTCCGTCAGATTGTAGTACGTCGTGACGCGCGCAATCTTTCCGTCTCGGATTGCGAAAAAAGTTCCGGCGGGCAGCACGTACTTCTGGCCGACCGCATCGGGAAGGCCTTCCTCGGTGTTCTTGTAAACGCCGTGTACGTTGAATTCGGCTGCGGCGCGCGTCGCGTCCTTGGAAACGAGCACGACGATGTCTTTCAGCTCTTCCTTGTAGTTGTGCGTCATGCGAGCGTTGAAGGCGCGAAACTTCTCTTTTCCTTGCCGCCGCTCACCCTGGTTGATGTCGTGGATGACGTCGTCGGTCATGAATTCGATCATCGCGTCGGTGTCACCACGGTTGAAAGCGGCGTAGTAGTCGCGGATCAGCGCCGCCGTTGCGCTGCGGGCTTGCGATTCAGGGGTCGTGTCGGACATTGGGATCTCCAGGCTGCCGATTCAAAAAAACTCGTGGCGGTCTTAGCAGGTCAACCCTCGGCCTTCCATGCGCATACGCGGTGCGGTAAACGCGACATTTCTGACGGATTGGGCGTCCTGCGGATTGAAAATGGCCGTGTCGAAAGGATTTCCTCAGTCTCCGACGATATGAACGACGATCGAGCGCGTGTGCGGCCGCAGCCGGTGCTCGAACAAATAAATGCCCTGCCAGGTGCCGAGCGTCAGCTTGCCGCCCGCGATCGGGATTGTCAGCGTCGTCTGCGTCAGCGCGGTTTTGACGTGCGCGGGCATGTCGTCGGGCCCTTCGGCGCGATGAATGAATAGCGGGTCGCCATCCGGCACGAGACGCTGGAAAAACGCGACGAGATCGCGCTGCACGTCGGGATCGGCGTTTTCCTGGATCAACAACGATGCCGAGGTATGGCGGCAAAAGATATGCGCGAGCCCCGTGCGGATGCCTGAGGCGGCGACGATCTCGGCGGCTTTTCCGGTAAATTCGGTAAGGCCCGGACCGCCGGTCTTAATCGTGATGGTCTGTTGAAACTGGCGCATGCTGGAACCCGGCTCCTGAACGCCCTATGTTAACGCAATGAGCAGAGCATTCGTCAGAGAAACAGAAGCGCTCGACGAGCTTCCCGAGAGGCTGGTCTCCGAGCATCGCAACCTTGTCACCCCGGAAGGCCTTGCGCTGATCGAGGGTGAGATCAAGCGCCTGCAGGAGAACTTGGCCGCCGCGCACGAGGCCGCTGACCGCAACGGCGTCGCGCGCGCATCGCACGATCTGCGCTATTGGAACCAGCGCCTTGCGACGGCGGAGTTGCAACCGGTGACGAGCGACGTGTCTGTCGTGGCATTCGGAGTCCGTGTCACGCTCGAACGTGACGACGGCCGTATCCAGAAATTCCGCATCGTCGGTGAGGACGAAGCCAATCCCGCGAAAGGCTCGATCTCCTATGTTTCGCCGATGGCGCAGGCGCTGATGGGAAAGGTAGCGGGCGATACGGTTAAGGCTGGAACCGGCGAAGCCGAAATCATAAAAATCGAATAGACCGCAGCCTATACGCAGCCTCGGCGCGAACTGGGTTGCGCGCGTGCGCCGGGAGTCCTAAGCACACGCCGGACTGCGCATGCCGCGCGACAGGAGGAGGATTGAGGACATGATCAAGGTCAGTGTGATGTACCCGAACGTTCCCGGAGCGCGTTTCGACCACGCGTATTACGCCGAAAAGCACATGCCGATGGTCAAAGCCAAAATGGGCGATAGCTGCAAGTCGTACACGGTCGACAAGGGCATCGCCGGGGGCATCCCGGGTGCTCCGGCGACCTATGTCGCGATGTGCCACTTGTTCTGCGATTCCGTCGACGCGTTTCAGGCGGGCTTCGGACCGCACGTGAAAGAGATCATGGCCGATATCAAAAATTATACCGACCTCGCGCCGGTCATTCAGATCAGCGACGTCGTCGTCGGATAAGCAGCCCCAGTTCATCGAGCAATGAAAAAGGGCCGCAACAGCGGCCCTTTTTGTTTGATCATGCGAACATCCCGCCGGAAACTTCAATCCTCTGCGCGTTGATCCAGCGGTTGTCGTCGCTCAGCAGATTGGCGATTGCGGGACCTATATCGTCGGGCACGCCGACACGGCCGAGAGCCGTGACGGAAGCGACGAAGTCGTTCACCTGCTTGTTGTCGCGAACGGCGCCGCCGCCGAAGTCCGTTTCGATTGCGCCCGGCGCAACCGTGTTGACGGTGATGCCGCGGGACCCAAGTTCTTTGGCGAGATACCGAGTCAGAACTTCGATCGCGCCCTTCATCGCCGCATAGGCTGCAAAGCCTGGTAAACTGAAGCGCGCCAATCCGCTCGACAGATTGACGATCCGGCCGCCATCCGCGATCAGCGGCAAGAGCTTCTGCGTCAGGAAGAAGACGCCCTTGAAGTGGATATTCATCAGCCGGTCAAAGTCGGCTTCGGTCGTCTCGGCAAAGGAAGCGTGAATGCCGATGCCGGCGTTGTTAACGAGAAAATCGAAGCTGTCCCGCGACCACGTGCTTTGCAAGGCCGCCCGCACCTCCGACGCGAAGGCGGGGAATGACGCGACATTGCCGGTATCGAGTTGGAACATCACCGCCTTACGCCCGAGCGCTTTGATGGCCGCTGCGGTCTCAGCGGCTTCCGCCTTGTTGCTGTGGAAGGTGCCGATGACGTCGACCCCGTTTCGGGCGAGTGCGATGGCCGTATTGCGCCCGAGGCCGCGGCTCGCGCCGGTGACAATGGCGATTTTCGGACTGTTGGACATCTCTGCCTCCTTTGAATTCTGGATGAACGCATAGCAGAAGGGCCGCTTTCGCGGCCCTTGTTGTTTGATCAGTT
>NZ_JBAYUV010000066.1:0-7331 GCF_041674905.1 Hyphomicrobium sp. | reverse complement strand
TCGCCTTGTCAGACGGATTCCACGTTGTGGCAACACCAGGTTTTCCGCCGCCCATAAACGCCGGCACCATTCCCAGCCCCGGAATGATCGCTCTTGCAATATCATCGCGCGACGGCTTGACGAGAGCGTCGGACAGGTACGCCTCGACCATCCATTTCGGCGGCAGCACCGCGCGGCCATCGGCAAGAGCGTTGCAGAAGGTCGGGAAGCTCAGCCCGAGGATCAGCGCGACACGGCGCGCGAGAGCGACGTTGATGCGCATGGTTACGATCCCTTGCTGAAGCGGGCAATCAGCTTGCTATCCGCCGCGCAATAGACCGCCGACACAATGTCGTATTTCCCCGCGCCCGTGCTCAATGTCGGTGCCGATGGGAATTCGAACGCCGCGTTGAACGCGCCCGTGCCGCCCGTCGATCCCTGCTTGATGATCCAGGTGTAGACCTTGCCGTCGATCAGATTCGTCGGAGCCGCGAAGGTCGCATTGTGGTCGAGCGTGACCATGAAGTTCTGGCCGGCAGAGCCGTCCGTGTTGATCGTCGTCCCCGACGTCAGCGACACAAGCGCGCCGGCATCGGCGATCGTTTTCGGCGTGGTCGGCTTCGAAACACTCGTCCCAGCCCAAAAATCGCTCGCAGCGGCTTGCGTGATAATGCCGCCATTCGCACGCTGATACCCAAGGCAACGCCAGTTGCCCGAGCCTTCCGAGACGAATACCGCAGTGTCTCCCGCTGCGGTCGTGATGTTCGCACCGCCCGGCAGAATGAGTGACGTGCCGTTGTGCGTCAATGTCAGCGCGCCGCCAAACTTGACCCAACGCATCGCGCCGGCCGCGATCGTGCCGAGTCCGGTGATCGTCGTCGTGCCGGTGATGCTGACGAAGTTCGAAGCCGCTGCGCCGATGTCGGCCGTCGTCGCGGACGCCACGGTCGCGGCCGTCGCCCAATTCAAAGCGCCGGCGAGCGTGCCGCCGAGCTTCGAGAGAATGTACGCGGCCGGTAACCCCAGGAAGACGTCCTTTGCGCCGGCTCCAAACGACAGCTTCGACGTGTTACCGGCCGAAGTCATCAGCACCGTCGTGCGTTCCAGCGTGCCGGTCCCTTTGGTGCCGATGCCTGACTCCCATCCGCCTCCTTCTAGCACAGCGAAGTAGAAACATGTATCGCCGTTCGACATCACATCGCCGAATTCACGGAAATTCGTCACCGGCCCGGCGAGTGTGAAATCGTCAGTTCCGGTCGACGATGACGTCTCGCGGATACGATCAGCCCAAATATGCGTCATAGGTTCTCATGCGCTCGCGCGCACGCCTTCCGATTATCATGAGTGATGCTTAGAGCCGCTCGTAGAGTTCGAACGACTTCGAAAAGAGCCCGCCGCTATCTGAAAATCCTTGCGGCTGCTGAATGGCTGAGACTTCGCGAACCCGGCCCCATAATGAATCTCGATCGAGACGCGAACTCGCCGCATCCTTGATCATCAGCATGTCGCTGCGCGTTCCGACGATGCGATCCAGATGTTCGAGCACATCGTTGCGGAATTGCTCAGGCACCCAGCCGAAGTTCATGGACCAACAACGATAGCTTACATCCGCGTCGATATAGGTCTGCCCGCCGCGGCTCTCCTTTGCCTGCGATCGGTCGATCCAGCGCGACGACCATCCGTATTCGAAGTTGTACGGAAATTGGTATCGCGGCCCGATGAACAAGCGGCCCGCTTCCACATAAGCCGCCCCGGGCTCTTGAAGGTCAATCCGGACATATCCGTCGACTTGCTCAGACAGCAATGCCAGCAAGGTGGCATAGGCCGGGTCAATGCGCCCGGCCGCGCTTCCACTATCATAGACGTCCCCCGCAAGCCCTGCGCTATCGACGCTTGACACACGGATGCGCGTGATGCCGGCAGCTGTCAGGCTCAGACCCCCGAGCCAGATTGTGTCGAAGCCCTCAAGAAGCGAGGTGAGGATGTATTCGGTATCACCGTTCTTGCCCCGCCATTTTCGTGCAACATGCGGGCTCTGCAACGTCGCTGGCGGCGCGAGTACGATTGAACTGGACGCGAGCATATCGCCGGCATCGGCAAGATTTTCGAAAGCGATTGCAGCGTTAGCCATCAGCCAAATCCGATCACTTCGACTTCGTTGCTTTCGGTCTTTTCGGACACCGACACGATCCGTAGCATGCGTCCGCCCTGTAAGTCCCACCGCGGATAATCCACCCACATCAGTTCGCCGATGTAGTGGATGAAGGGTCGCGATTTCAGCACAATGCGATAGAGCGAGCGGGTTGCTCGCCCATAGAGATCAAGCAGCCGCTCCGCCTCTGCCTGCGCATCCGCCTCATCTCGGAAATAGGACTCGACGGGAGACGGGTCCTGCGCCAGAGGATGGTCGGACTGGACAATCGCGTCGCTCGCTTCGGCCAGCCGATAGCCTTCAGACAGGAAAGCCACGCGCGATTCCGAGACAGACCCTGCAAGATCAGTTTGTGTGGTAAAATTCCGCCCCCACGCTACGCGGTAGCGGTATGGCGGCGGATCAATTCCGTCGGGCAGCCTCTCGCGCCGAATGTCGGTGATGTCGATCCGGCTGTAGCGGTGGCTGGGGACGCTTGAAGTATTCGGCGCGCGGAACAGGCCCAGCTCGAACTTCCCGTCTCGCCGGAATCCGCCCCAGCCGCCAATCGATCCCATGATATCAGCGACCAGATCGGCGACCGTCACATTCGACGACGTGTCGAGATAGTATTGCAGCGGCGCGGCTTGCAGTGCCTCGACCCGCGAGAACGATACCGTGTCGAGATCGCCCGGAACGTTGACGCCGACAACCTCGCCCAGCACCTTCTGGATGATCTCGGCGGCCGACGAGGCGAAGCCGTCGCCACCGCAATCACCCTCGACATCGGCCGTCACCTCACCTTCCAGCACGAAGTTGACGCGAAACAATCCGGCCGCGAGGCAGGTTGCATATTTTCCGGCCGGAATCGTCGCCGCCATCAGATCGACCGCCGTCGGATAGTCCTGATCGAAGGTGATCGACGCGCCGCGAGAATAGACGGCCGAAATCGCCTGCACCGGGCCGTCATTGACCTGAAACAGCTTCAGGTTCGGGATGACGAATGCTGGAGAGAGATTTGAACAATAGCCAAGCGCTCGCGGCTTTCGCTTGCCCTTAAGGTCCTCCGTGCCGTCAAGCCCGCCGGTGCCACCATAGATCGACCGCTGAACGGGGGCTTCCAGCTTGTAGGTGTTATCGCGCAACAGTACACGCACAGCATCCTCTTCCACATGGATGCCTGTCGCCGTGCCGTCGAATACCGTGTGGAAGCCGTCGAAGCCGGTCGTCGCCACATTGCGCTCGTCACCGATCGAGATCACGACACGCCGACCGTCGGCCACATAGCGGCGGATGATGTCGTCGTAATACCCGTCCGAATTGATGAGTGTAAGTTCCCCCCAGCCGAGAGAGACGCGGCCGAAACCATCGCCTGCTACGATCGAGGCGTCGAATTGCAGCGTCTGTTCAAGCGTGCCATAGAACGGCTGGTTCGGGATTTGATCCGACGCGCGGCTGATGAACTCGCGTGTCGCGGCGTACAGAACAAAGTTTGGGCTGCCATCCGCGCCGAAGGAGATGCCGGCGTTACCGCTAGCAAAGACAAACACCCGCATCGACCCGGTTGCGCCGAATACGATGCCAGCATTCCCTTCGCCGACTCGCAAAAGACTTGGCGCACCAACAGCGCCGAAGGAAATCGAGGCCCGCCCCTCGAACGGTAGCGGGCCGATCTCGCCGATCGCGTATTCACCGAAAGCGCCGAAGCCGAGCATTACGCTGCGATCCTGTCACCTGGAGCCCACAGCGTGACTTGCGCAGCGATCACCAGCCGCGCGCCAGGCCGCGTTACCATATCGATGTAAGGCGACGATGAGACGCCCTCGGCTCCGAACACAATCCCGGCCTGCCCGCTCGCGCCGCGAACTCGAATAGGTGAGCCACCAGACCCAAACGTGATCGAGCATTCGCCTGAGCCGAATTGAATGTTGTTGGGGTCGCCAGTCGCGCCAAACGTAATTTCAGCAGACCCCGCGGGGCGCGCTGTGATTCGAGGGACCCCAATAGCCCCAAATACGATGCCAGCCGTACCATTAGGACGGCCAGTCATGATCGGGATGCCTACTGCCCCGAACGAAATATCTGCCGACCCAGCTCCGGCCGCTTTAAGCGCAACCGTGCCAGTAGACCCAAACTCTATGCCCGCCGAGCCGGCAGCATCACGCACCCGAATTGCTTCGCCTTCTGCTCCAAAGGCGAAACCCGCGTCTCCCGCAGCTTGAACAATCGCCAGCGGCGTGCCTTCGGCTCCGAAGGAGATTCCGGCAGAACCACCGGCATGACGCAATCGCAGCGCATCACCCGACGCGCTGAACACAATGCCGGCCGCACCTGAGCCTTGCTGGATATTCGCATAGAACGGGTCTGCGCCAGCCCCGATTGCCGCTTGCCCGATCGCATGCGGCCAGTCCGTCGAAAAGCCTGTAGGCAGAAGCGAGGCCGAGCCGACAGCCCCAAAAGACAGTCCAGCACTCCCGGCAGCCTGGTGGACAACCCCGCCCCCACCTGTAGCTCCGAAAGTGATGGACGCGATTCCGGCACCAGCCTGTACACTCGGCAGTTCGCCAACATCACCAAGAGCAAATTCGCCAAGCGAACCAAAACCCAGCATCTACCGGCTCCGTCAGATCAGCTGCACGTTTCCCCGTAAGCATTTGGGCGGTGCGGCAACCGCTTCCCCATCATGTTGTGATCCATCATGCCGATCGCTCCCAGTGGGCCTGCAACAGCGCTGTTTCGTTTCGCGATCTCTCTCAGCTTTCGACCCATTTCAGGATCGCTGAAATGTTGCGGCGTCACAACGTGCCACGAATTGCTCAGCCGTTCGATTTCATTCATGGCGGCGATCGCCTGCTCCTCGGTCGGGAACGAACACCAGTCCGGCGGAAGGTTGAGCCCGATCGGAAGGCATGTAAGAACCCATAGACCATGAACATCAAGGTGCCGATGAGCGGCCCAGTTCTGACCGACGGCCGCCTCAATCGTCAGATAGTGCGAACCTGAATCGGGCCGAGCCGTCGCGCCAGGAATAACTTGAATCCTTCCCCGTACTGTCATGCGACGAACACCGAAAGCTGACTGGTCGCGAATTGCAATGAGTCTCCGACCGCAATCGTACGCGATGACGTCAACGCGAAATAGACCAGGCCGTTACCCGTCGTGCTGGCATCGCAGTAGAGCCCATGGGTGATCGTGCCCCATCCAGAGGTCGTACAAGGACCGAACGTCATAACAGACGAGTTCACCGCCGTCCCTGTCGTGGTATTCGCGTCTCCGAATGCACTCGATGCATCCTGCCGCGAATAGCCATTTCCGGACGGCTCGTTGGACTGCGAACCCGTTTCCCCAGGGTCGGCCGTCGATAGAGCGAGATACGTCGTTGACGGCTTGGTGTAAGAGGTCCGACCCATCACATGGTCGCAGACCTTGTATTCGCTGTAGTTTGTTGCCTGAGACACGCCCGGACTCCTTCAGTGATGCAGAGGTTGAAGCTTCAGTCGATTATGAGCCGATCAGCGTCGTTTCGCCCCACCATGCGATGTGTTGCAGTTTGTCGTCGCCGGTAAAATTGACAGCGTATCGAGGCTCGACGTGCTCACCGCCAATCGGTAAGCGGTCGACGATCTTGCCTCGGACTTCCGAGTTTTTGACTGCAACCGCGTCGCCAAGATCGAACGCGAACTCTTCGTCCGCATATGACAAATCGCTTTCCGCGATGCGCGAGCGTCGGATGTGATCCGCCACATGCACCTCATTGTCGATCACAACATTCGCACGCATCCTGAACAAGACATCATAACCAATGGGATAGTCGCCCTTGGCGCTTTCCTGTGTAGCGATCACACCAACGCGAATGTTCTTCCCATCCTTAAACTGGACGCGTTCTCCAACCTGGAATGCGAATTTTTCGCCAGTCATGACGATTTCCCTCTCTACGATTCTGAGACGAATGTCGGGCTACGCAGCGCCGCGCGTGCCGTAGCCCCGCGGACGGTTGGCCTGCTGACGGGCTGCCGCACTGACGCGCTCCGTCCTGTTGGCCGCCTGATCGACGCCCTCGCGCACATGCACGGCCCCGGCACGGGTGTCGCCGCGGAGCGCCGCCACCTCCTGTCGCAGCGCCCTCACCTCAGACACCAGCTCGCGATTATCGTTCGAACCACGTCCTGCGAACCCGCGGAGGATGTCGTTCGGGATCACCTGCGATCCGCGCGGCAGGTTCACCAGCTCGCGCCCCTGCTCTCCGACCCACGCCAGCCCGCCGGGGTGGAAGTCCGTGCCAGAAGCATATGCCGGCTGGAACGGAGCGACTTTGTTCTGGCGCGCGTAGAAATCAATCAGGCTTTGCGGGATCGATTGCTCGATCTGCGAGATGATGTCGTTGACGGCCTGGGATTGCGTCTGCCGCCACGCCCCAAATTCTCCGGAGCCAAACCCGCCCGTGTAGTTGATGCCCTGCTGCTGTAGACCCTCGACCAACAGTCGGTTGATCTCGGGCCGCAGACCCCAATCGCGCGCGTTGTTTAGATTGGCCATAGCTGCGGCGAGATTCGACTGCGCCAGCGTCAGATTATTGATTGCCGCCTCGACCGATAGCACCGAGTTATTGATCGAGATCAGTCCGGCCACCTGCTGGTTCAGCACCGCGAGCTGTTGCTGCGACGTGCTGAGCTGCCGATTGGCAGCGTCCTCGGCAGCCTCCAGGACGCCCTGGACCTCCATGAACGCGGCGTAGTATTGTTCGGTCGACGCATAGAAGCTCTTGGCCTCGTCGAGATAAGCCTGCGAGACATCCTGAAGCTTGCCCAGCGCCGTTTCGTCGCCCTGGGCTGCCAGCGCGGCGACGTCGCGGAACTGACGCTGGGCCTCGAGAAGCCGCTGCTCGGGGCTCAAAACCGACAGGTTTGGGTTAAGCCAGAGGCTATCACGAAACTTCTTGAACTGGTCGATGAACGATTTCATCCGGCTGATGAGGCCGTCCAGCGCAGACACTTCACGCTGGTATGCCTGCTCCAGTGCAGTTCGCGCCTGCGCCACCTCCGCCTCGGCCGCCTCGACCGCGACACGCAGCGCCGCGTTCGAATCTTTGACGACACCGCCCAACTCAGGGAACAGCGCAACCAAGCTGGCGATGGCCGACCCGGCCAGACCCGCATCATTGATGATCTTCTGTGCCGAGATCTGAAACCATCGGTCGACGAGCGCCGTGCCAGTGCCGAGG
>NZ_JBAYUV010000065.1:0-7440 GCF_041674905.1 Hyphomicrobium sp. | reverse complement strand
TGACTCCTTGGTTCTCCCGAGAACCAAGGATTGGCTATGACGTGATGCCTCCCGTCTATTGTCACGACCGATTACTCCCTTGGAGGTAGATTTCCGCTGCACCTGCGAAGCCCTGCGAGGCAGAGAGCGATCTTAAAGCTTTGCACACTGCTCGAAAGCAAACGAAAATCTAGCTCCGACTTTCGCGGAAAGTTTAAACTTATACAGCGGCCGCATCGAGTCAAACGGTGACCTGCTCCGGGTTATCCTGGACAAAGTCGCACGACCAGACGTGGTTCGCCGCTCAGGATTCAGACGCACGCAGGATCCATCGTTGAGGCAGAGGCAGCCCCGTTTCAGTTGCTTCATAGGAACTTTCAATGTGGGCGTTCAATGTCGACGTTTTCGACAATGACGTTGTTGCGCGCGCTGAGCTTGACGATGGCCGCAGCAAGACTGCTCATCGATTGAGATTTTTCCAGAAACGGCTTAGTTCGACGAGCTGACGATGTCGGTCGGTGAGGCTCGATGGTACCTGCCGATCTTTTAAGAGGTGAAGCATTGGCTCGGGATGCAACTCACACGACACTGACCGCGCTCTCGGAACGCTGGCTCGTTTGGCTCGCTGACCCGCATCCGCCAGTATCAGAGCCAGCATCTCAAATTGGCGCTCGCGAACTATCTTCTCTGCTGGACGCCGCAGAACTTCACGGGGTTCTCGCGATGTGCCTGGATGGACTGCGACGCACTGCGGCGGCGGCTTGTGGAATTACAGACGGCGAAGACAATCGCCGTTCTCAGATCATCAAAGACAAATCAAATCGAAGCGTCGATCTGGTGAGTGTGCAGATGCTACTGGCGCACCACGGAGAAATTGTTCGCAAATCGCTCGCGGCACGTCATCTGCCGTTCACGATCGTTAAGGGACAAACCTTTGCGCGGCTACTCTATCCTACTCCAATATTGCGGAGATATACGGATATCGACGTTCTTGTGCCAATCGCAGTCAGAGCCGAGGTAAGCCGCGTTCTTGCTGACCTTGGCTTCGAACTTCAGGAAATGGAGTATCGCAGCGGTGCGGATTATTTCGAAGACAAGTGGACCTTGCGCGCCGACCAGGAGATACTCATCGAGGTCCACTGCGATCTCGTTCATAACCCAAAACTCCGGCGCTCATTCTGGCTGGGGTATGAGGACGTTGCCGACGCAGGCGACGGCAACCCAGAGAACGCGACAGCCCTTCTCCTTGTTGCTGGATCGCATGGTGCGATCAGTCACCAATTCGACCGGCTTTTACAGGTAATCGATGTGTTGCAATGCGCCCGAGGCGTCGCTGGTCCAGTTGATGTCGGTCGATTGCGAACCGTCGCCGACCGTTGCGGTCTTACCTTGGCGGTCGCCACGTCCCTTGCCCTTGCCAGCGAGACATTCGCCGATGAAAGTTGCAAAGCGCTTTTGAAGAAATTTGCTCCCCGTACGTTCGACACCGCCGCAAGCCACCTCTTGACGCCGCGCGTGACGCTCGCGGCGCAGAGCAACGATCACCGGTTCGCATCCTTACGGCGCAAGTTATTCCGTCAGGCGCTGCGATATTCGGCAATGCACCGGCCAACACAAGGCTAGACGACAAGCGTCAAAAAGACATTCAGGCTGCTCCCGCTACACGAGTAGCGATGGCTTCGCAGTATCGGGCAATGTCCGTGCCGAGGCTATGAAGCGCCGTTCCGACGTGGAGCCGGGCCGATAGAACTCCAGGAGATGTGAGCAAAGACGTGACCGCTTCTAATTTCCTCACGTGGCGGGGCAGTACGCCGACTTGCGATATCCCGATATTATCGGTGGCAAGCGCCAAAGCGACATCCGCTTTCGACATGTGATCGATGGCATGGCTGCCATCAGATCGTTTCCCCAAAATAAAAACTGCTCTCACCGGCAGGTTCGCCTGGATCGCGACTTTGCCAACCTTCGCAAATTGAACTCGCGTAAGAATTTGTTCGCCTTCTCGATTCCAACCCGGCGGCATGACGCCCTTCAAAACCGGCAAAAGGTCGGAAGTTCGCCAATGAACCTTCATGGGCCTCGGAAATCCCCACGCGGAACATGTCGAGCGTTTTCGATCGAGGACAAGCGCATCATCAGTGACGATGCCAAATCCGCTCATAGCAAGCGCAAGGGCCGTCGTTGTTTTGCCCGCGCCACTTGGCGCGAATAGCAGAATCGACTCATTGCGATCAGGTAAAACGAGAGCCGCTCCATGCAGCAGTTCTTGCCCCATCGACGAAAGGATCACATCGAACGCGAACAGGGCGACCGTAGATGCCGTCAACGCATCGGCATCGGGCATGATCCATATCGACGCTTTTCTTTCTATAAGATCGACTTCCACGCTGCCGGCCCCGTCAACAACGAGCCATTCCTTGCCAGCGCCGGCGAGGATCCTGCCTGGGACGGTAATGCCTGCCCCAAGCGTCCCTTCATGAACCAAGCAAGCCTCCGGCGGGCTGTGCAGCTCGCCAGACGTTCGAAACTCCAGTGCGAACTCTGCGAACGGCGCAGCATCCTGACGAAGCTCTTCAAGAATAGGTGCGACGAAGCGATAAAGACCCTCGTCCACAAAATTCATTTGCACCGGAGCATCGGCAAACCAAAACCATCGTTCCAATAGCCTGCCCTCTTGATGATTAGATGGATGTTTCAGCTATTGCGGGTCGTTTCAAACACATGTGTTTGTCGCGAACGAGAACCTCCACCATTGCTGTGGTCGGGCGATTTAAAATAACGACATCATCGAGCACGACCCAACAATGAGCCGCGAGCTTATCTTGCTCGATGCTCTGCTTTTCGACACCAAAATGAAGCTCGGGATGATATCCTGCGAGGCGCAGAAAACGATCTGCTAGCACTCCCTCACGTAAGCACGGGCGATCTTTCATGAAATGGGGGCGCCGCACGCTTCGTCGAGTTCGGTAGGCAATCAGATCCGCTGAAAGCCCTTGATACGGTGTCGCCGACCTCGGCGATACGCGCTTCAACAACACAACGAGATCGCTTCGCCACGCAAAAAATGGCACCAACCGCGCCCATAACCACAGCGCCATACGAAATCGCCAATATATGGCATAACCCATCATTGAGGAACGGCGGTCGGCTCGATGATAATACGCTGCTCGGATAAATTGCGAGCGAGTTGCTCCAGATCGGAACGCAAAACCGGTCTCGCGACATCGAAGCTTTCCGCCAGAAGATCGACAGAATTGCCAAAGGTCCGCGTGCCATCGAGGGCGCGCAAAAATGCCGAGGTCGTATCATTGCAAGTGAAGATCTCGCCGCTCTCTATCAGCAGGATCACCGCACCTTCTCCTTGTCCAAGAGGCTGAAACGAAACGGTATCCGACAGCGCAAACACTTGGTCATCATCTATCATGAGAAACCCTCAGACTAATGCCCTGAGGCGATATACTAACGCTGCGGCTTCAGCTGGACCATCGGTGATCGACCGCAATTCTGTTGATGCGATTCAAGCAATTATCTCAAAGAGCACAACAGTGCTCGGAACGCATCACGCTTCAATAAAAAGCGTCGGCTTGCAACCATGAACACTGTTCTCATTGCACTTGTTCTTGTTGGACCCAACCGCGTCGATCTAACCTCATAAAAGATTCGATTTATATGTTTTCCCGACCGTTCTGGCGTAGGCGCGCTCGTCCTCTCGTCGAAGGCTGGAGAGACTGCACGGAATTGTGCAATCCCAATTTCAAAGGACTCCGTTTGAGTTCCATATATCTAAAAAATGGAGGTTTGAATGAATACACCTGCTGAAAAGCTCAAATACGAAACGCCGGCGCTTGTTCGCCGCGAACGCCTCAATACGATTGTGGCAACGACAACGAGCGGACCTCCTGCGCCCGGGTAGAACGCTATCCTGACAAGCTCAGGAAGGCTTAAATAAACAGCATTCTCACGAAAGCGAATACGAAACGCCGATTTTCATTTGCCACGAACGCCTTGTCGCAATCGTCGCAACAATAGCGATCGGCCCGACTTCTGAAACGTAATATTGGAGATATTGGATGAAAATGCTTGCTGATAGGGCGACATATGAATCGCCGACACTCATTCGCCGCGAACGCCTCAATACGATCGTGGCTTCAACAACGAGCGGCCCACCGCCGCCTGCTCCGATTCCCTGATCGCAGTTATTCCGGAGCGCCAGCGAGTTTTTCCGCTGGCGCTTTTTTTTTCGTGTGCTGCCAGCATCGTCCAAGTCTGCGCAGGAGCATGAGGTTGGAGAACGTCCTAAAGCGCCGTTCAAGATGTCCGGCTCTCGTTAGACACACTCTGCCGTTCGCGGCATCGAATTCCACGGTGCGCCAGTTTATCCGCGGCGGACACCCCACTTGGCTTTCCGGCTTAGCTACGCCTGCGATTTTGTAAATCTTGCCATCTAGCAAGAGTCGGAGTTGTCCCATTGCTCCGAGGACATGGGCGCGAACTCGCAACGCCTCGGCATCCATATTTTCGGTGAGAACAAGATCATGGGATTTCACGCGGGCGTACCGCCAATCTCCCGTCGGCTGCGCGCGCGATTTTATTTTGTCCCGGCAAAATTTCGGAAGAGCCTCGGAGACCAGTTCTCCCGCCATGCGCATGCACCATATGGAGTGCTGATCCAGGCGCGATAAGTCGGCCTTGGTCGCGGCGGATTGAGCAATAATCTCTCCCTCGTCGAAGCCCTGGGATATACGGTGCAATGTAACGCCGGCGCAGCTCTGCAACGCTCCGTCGATCGCCATTGCCTGAACAGGATGCGGGCCGCGATACTGCGGAAGAAGCGCGGGATGGAGATTTACACCACCGCAGCGAAACATCTCAAGCACGGCGAGGGGAATACGGTTGGGATACGCCGAGCTGATCAGCACATCGGCGTTTAGTGCAGCAAGCTCCTGAAGAAAATGAGCACATGTGAGATCTCGTAAAGAACTGAGAACACTCGCACGATTGCGCTTCAACACCGCCCGCATGGAAAAATCGGGACAAAGCAACTGTCGCGATCTATCCCGCCGCCATTTTACTCTGTGGGGTCTCGGCGAAACGACACAAGCGGCTATCGTATTCCCCGCATTCGCCCATCGGGCCATGACGTGGGCAGAGCTTGCGGAAATATCGGTGAAAAATACGGCACGCAGAGAACCCATCGCTTGAAATCCGCTTGATGCCAGGCTTCCTCGATATTCCGTTATGATTTCAAATGCTGCGGTTTAACCGAAGCAACGTAAGAATGATGAACGAAAATCGCAAACCCGCAGCACCACCTGAATGTGGAAAAGGTAAGCCCACAACGATCCGCAAGCTGAGTAGTGTCACTCTTTTGCTCGGCGCGTTCCAGTAAGGGGCCTTTCACAATAACGCTGATCTTCGCAGAGATCAGGACAACACTTTGATGCGCCAAGACGCGTGATCCGATATGCACCTTGCTGATTGATTTTGATCAACCACGTCCCTTGACATAATTTTTTAAAAAAATTGGTGCAGTGCGGATCGGGGCCACCGATAAGCGCCGCCTTATAGAGTAACACTCATATAAGTTCGTGCGTCGTTGAACCGAGGACAAACAAGCAACGTGCGAGCGCTGGCGGTTTGCAAGATACCTGACGCGTCAGCCCACCGCGTCGCAACATAAGCGACTACCCGCGCTTGTTGAATAATGTTGCTTTACTCGAATAAAACATTCGCTATACGAAACGCGGTCGAAGAATTAGAAAAACCGCGGAGCAAGCAGCATGTCTCAAGGATCCGACATCGAAATTGCACGTCGTGCAAAACTGAAGCCGATCACCGACGTTGCCGCAAAAATTGGAATTCCGGCAGACGCGCTCGTTCCGTACGGCTGGACCAAAGCCAAAGTCTCTGCCCAGTACCTCGAAAACATTCAGTCCTTCAGCGACGGCCACCTGATCCTCGTGACTGCGATCAGCCCGACGCCTGCGGGCGAGGGTAAGACAACGACGACGGTTGGCCTCGGCGACGGCCTCAATCGCATCGGCAAGAAAGCGATCATGGCGCTGCGCGAACCCTCGCTCGGGCCGTGCTTCGGCATGAAGGGCGGCGCGGCCGGCGGCGGCTACGCCCAGGTCGTGCCGATGGAAGACATCAACCTGCATTTCACCGGCGACTTCCACGCCATCACCAGCGCCCACAATCTCCTGTCGGCGCTCATCGACAACCACATCTACTGGGGCAACGCGCTCGGCATCGACCAGCGCCGCATCGGCTGGAAGCGCGTCCTCGACATGAACGACCGCGCGCTGCGCTCGATCGTCAATTCGTTGGGCGGCGTCTCGAACGGCTTCCCGCGCGAGGACGGCTTCGACATCACCGTCGCGTCCGAGGTCATGGCCATCCTCTGCCTGTCGAAGGATCTGAAAGACCTTGAGACCCGCCTCGGCAACATCATTGTGGCTTACACGAGAGACAAAAGACCGGTCCGCGCCCGCGATCTCAAAGCCGACGGCGCCATGACGGTATTGCTGAAGGACGCGCTGCAGCCGAACCTCGTGCAGACGCTCGAGAACAACCCCGTCTTCATTCACGGCGGCCCGTTCGCCAACATCGCGCACGGCTGCAACTCCGTGCTGGCGACGACGACGGCGCTGAAACTCGCCGATTACGTCGTGACCGAAGCCGGATTCGGCGCCGACTTGGGCGCCGAGAAGTTCTTCGACATCAAGTGCCGCAAGGCCGGCATCGCGCCCTCGGCCGTCGTCATCGTCGCGACCGTCCGTGCGCTGAAGATGCATGGCGGCGTCGCCAAGGATGATCTCAAAGCCGAGAACGCCGCGGCGGTGGCCAAGGGTTGCGAGAACCTCAAGCGGCACATCGAGAACGTCAACAAGTTCGGTGTTCCGGCCGTCGTGGCGGTGAACAAGTTCATCACCGACACCGACGCCGAGGTCGCCGAGGTGCAGAAGGCCGCCGAAAGCATGGGCACGAAGGCGTTTCTGTGCACGCACTGGGCCGACGGCGGCAAGGGCACGGAAGACCTCGCCCACCACGTCGTCAAGGTCATCGACGAGGGCAAGGCGAATTTCAAGCCGCTGTACCCGGCCGAGATGAAGCTGCGCGACAAGGTGAAGACGATCGCGACCGAAATCTATCGCGCCGCCGACATCGCCTGCGACGCCAGCGTCGAGACGCAGTTCAAGGACTTCGAAGCGGCGGGCTTCGGGCACTTCCCGGTGTGCATGGCGAAGACGCAGTACTCGTTCTCGACCGATCCGGGCAAGCGCGGCGCGCCGACCGGCCACATCGTGCCGATCCGCGAGCTGCGCCTCTCGGCCGGCGCCGAGTTCATCGTCGTCGTGACCGGCGAGATCATGACCATGCCGGGCCTCCCGAAGGTCCCCTCCGCCGACAGCATCCGCCTCGACGACCAGGGCCTGATCCAGGGGCTGTTCTAAGTCC
>NZ_JBAYUV010000064.1:0-7449 GCF_041674905.1 Hyphomicrobium sp. | reverse complement strand
GTTTCCGCAGCATTTCCGCGAGCTTATTGCGAGCCTCGGCTTCGCACTTCGCCCGGTGCTGGAGCAGCTTCTCCAGCGTCTCCTTGCGCAGCATGCGATTGCGCGGTGACATGACAGGATCGATGTAGCCGGAGCGCGGATACTTCAGGTCGATGAATTTCCGCGCCGGCGGGATGTGACAGAAGCCTTCGGCGCGGCAGCGCTGGCGGAATTCATTGATGCAGAGATCGGCGGTCTTCGCCATTGATCGTCTCCCGTCGTTTCACGGGAAACAAATTACCGCAGTAATTTTACCGCGTCAATACGAAACAGTAATTCTACCGACGAGGCTTCATGTCCGTCACGAGCGCGGCCCATTCGATCTCCGCATTCTTGATCGGCGGTTCGTTTGAATTCGAGAGGAGTGTGTAGCTTCCGTCCCGCTCGCGCCTGATTTTCTTAATCAGAATTCGGTCGTCGTTGAGTCCGACGACGCAGACCTGATTGAACAGGTCTTCGGTGACCGGCGATCTTACGTCGTCGTAATAGACCAGCCACGAGTCCAAGAGTGGCCCGAAGCTCTTTCCGCGTATCTCAACTGCCACGGTTTGTTCTGTCGCTCCGTCGGGCGCGTCGACCTCTTCGTAGTCATCATCGGCCAAAGCGTAGTAGTGCGCAACGCTTCCTGCGCCTACGTAGCCAACGACGCGGACCTTTCTTGGTCCGGAGGCGCGCTGTTCGGCTGGCAAGATGTGCTCACTGTCAATGTGCTCCGACACCTCGGCCGGCCCAATTCCTTCTGTCAGGTAGGTGGAAGTGGTTTTCAGGACGGGCGCGAGCGCAGCGAAGGTGCTTGCGTTCCCGCCCTTTGTTGGGATTTTCCCGCGCGCCCCTCGCTGAAGGTTGTAGATTGCTGACGAACTCAGTCCGGCCTTCTTCGAGGCGGCAGCGGCGGTCTGCCCGGTTTTGGCGAGCCTATCCTCAATCCGGGCAACGATTTTCTTCAAAGGGTCCATGCGCCAGTAATTTGACCGGCTAAGCGCATGTTGGGAAACGGTAAGACTACTGTTGACGTTTGCAGTAATTTTACCATTCTCAGTGCTCATGAGCAGCATTGATTCGCTTCTTTCCGTCGCCCGCGCTTATGGCGCGGCGGAACGTATTGATCTTTCGACCGTGAGCTGGCGGGCGCTTGGCGACACCAAGAAGCTGCCCGCGATCGTGGCAGGCAAAGACATTCAGGTCCGCCGCTTCGAGCGGGCGATGCAGTGGTTCTCCGACCATTGGCCCGATGGTGCTGACTGGCCCGAGACCGTGGCGCGCCCGGAACGCTCTGACGCGCTCGCTCAACGCTCTGACACAGGGAGTACATCATGCCCCGCACAGTAAGGGCCGCGTCCGCTCGCGCAAAATCTGGGGAAGGAGTGAATCGGTCTGAGCGTTTCCCCAAGGGGAATCAGAATTTCCTCTCGGGGAATCGGATTTCTCCTGTTGCGCAGAAATTGCGGGCCCTGCTGCCTCCCAATAAGGCCGCGTACAAGCTGCAATCTTTGACCGAGCAGCCGCTCTCGATCTGTCAGAAATTGCTCTCCGGTCACCGGACCGAGAATATCGAAATGCTCCGCGCCCTCCTGCGTCACGAAGACAGGGGGTTTGCAGCGGAGATCCTCCGATCTTTCATCGGCGACGATGCTCCGCTCGCGGAAGACGTCGTCACGCTCCAAGATTTGCGGCGCGCGGACGAAGAGGCGCGCCAAGCCGAGATCGAGGCCGAAGCAAAAAAGGCACGGGCGCAACAACTTAAAGCGAGGCTGGCATGACCGCCTCGAAACATTTTCAGGGCTCCGCGCGGAGGAGCGGGTCCTCACCGGCAGGGACGCTTTGCAAAGGCGTCCTAGAAGCGGAAGAACATCTGCTCCGACCCGAAGTGGGGGTCGCCTCGGAAGTGGGAGACTACGTGCTCCCATTTTCCGAAGCGTCGGCGCATGTACGCTCGCACGTACACGAACTTCCGTCGTGCCATGTCCGACATGGCATTCTCCTTGGTCAAACGGGTGTGAGCCCGTCACTCCAGCCTGCGAAAGCAGGCCGTGCCGTGCGTGAGTCCGGACGCGAGTCCGGCGACCAAGGCGGTCCGGTGAGGACCCAACTTCGCAGTTCATGCGATTCTCGCGGTGTCGGTAAAGCCGACGGCGGCTTGCCCTGTGTGTTGCGGGGAGGGCGGGCCGAATGATTGACGACCTGCTGATGCCGCTGGTGGTGCTGGCCTTGTGGATCGCGCCCGAAAATCCGGTCACGGCCTATTCGGCGATCCTGATCGTTCTGCTTTTGTGGGTGCAGGCGGTCTGCCTTGCGGTCTTCATCGCCGTGCTGATGTGGCGGGACCGCGATGTCTGGCTGACGACGGAGGTCGATGACGACCCGTCAACGCTGGGCGACTTTCCGCATATCGGCTTCGAATTCCCGCGGGTGACGCGATGACAGCGCTCGCCTTCCATCCGCTCGCGACGATATTCCCGCCGATCGAGGGCGACGATTTCTCCCGGCTGGTCGAGGACATACGCGCGCACGGCATCGTCGACACGATCGTGCTGCTCGACGATCAAGTGCTTGAGGGCCGCAACCGCTATCGCGCGCTTCAGCGGCTGGTCGAGACCGGAGAGGTGCTCGGCGACGGCTGGGGCCATCGCGCCGGCCAGAACCTGACGGAAGACGCGCTCGAGGCCGACAACATCTGGTTCAAGGCATTCAACCCGGATGTCGACGGCGATGCGCTCGCGTTCGTCATCTCGAAGAATCTCGTTCGCCGACACCTGAATGAAAGCCAGCGCGCGATGGTGGCGGCGCGGATTGCCACGATGCCGGTCGGAAATCCGGATTTCAATCGGGCAAATTTGCCCGATAGCACCGCGACGAACCAGGCCGCTGCAACGATGCTCAACGTGTCTGAGCGTTCCGTGAAAACGGCAAAACACGTCCAGTTGGATGGTTCGCCTGAGATTGTCGATGCTGTTGCCCGCGGTACGATTGCAGTTTCCGCGGCAGCAGAGGTCGCATCGCTTCCCGTTGAAAGGCAGGCTGAAATCGTCGCCTCGCTGCCACGCGACGAACAGGGGCGCCTGACGCCGGAAGCGAAGGCGGCGCTGGCGCCGATCGTCAAGGAAATGCGTGCAGAGAAGCAGGCGGAGAAGCGCGATCGGCGCGACGAACGCGAGCGCGATCTTGCCGTGAAACAACAGGCGCTTCCCGATAAGCGATATGGCGTGATCCTCGCCGATCCGGAATGGCGGTTCGAGCCGTATTCGCGCGATAGCGGCATGGATCGTGCCGCCGACAATCATTATCCGACTTCGCTGACCGAGGTGATCGCCTCACGGCCAGTCGCTCAGATCGCGGCTGGCGACTGTGCGCTGTTTCTCTGGGCGACCGCGCCGATGTTGCCGGATGCGTTTCAGGTGATGGAGGCGTGGGGCTTCACCTACCGATCGCAAGTGATCTGGAGCAAGGACCGGCTCGGCACCGGCTACTGGTTTCGCAACAAACATGAATTGTTGCTGCTCGGCGTGCGCGGCAACGTGCCGGCGCCGGCGCAGGGGCTGCAATGGGACAGCCTGATCCAGGCCGCGGTATCGGCGCACTCAGCAAAACCCGATCGGTTCTATGAGCTGATCGAAGCGTACTTCCCGAACCTGCCGAAAATCGAACTAAACGCGCGTCGCGTGCGTCCAGGCTGGGATGCCTGGGGACTCGAGGCGCCGGAATCCCAAGCGAACGCAACCGATGGCAAAGCCGGTATGGCTGGGGTCACGGACCCCGTAAGACGATCTACCGCCGGAACGGGGTTGCAAGTAGGCGAGTCAGGCGCGGCCCTGACTGCAACGTCTGAGTTTACGGACGTGACAGCCGGAGAGACGGCACCCAATTCCGCGAGAGATGACGTTCTCGAAATCCCGGCTTTCCTGCGACGCAATCCCGACAATTCGCTTCCGACGAAAGCGACGACGGAGGCGTCATGACCGGAACCGTCATCATCATGCGCGGTGTGCGCGCAAGAGAGGAGCAGACGGGCGCGACCATCGCTGCCGTGTCGGTCCAGGGCGTCATGCTGCCGCAGGCCGTGCATGACGTCTTCTTCGCCGAGGCTGTCGCGTGCGGATCGAGTGTCGAGGAGATCATCGCCGAGCGGCTGATGGAGATTGCCGCTCGGAAGCTGCGGCGAGAACGCGGGGAGCAGACATGAAACTGCCAGCATGCGCCATCCAGGTTCTTTTCAGTCGCCTCCGTCGGCTTGCCGAGAAGCGTCCGCCCGACGTTCGCATCGGCGCGCCGGATGACGACTACCTGCTGCGCTGGTGGGTGATCCCGCGCAACCGCCTCTTCAACATCTACCTGCATCGCTTCCTGCGCTCAGATGACGAGCGGGCGCTGCATGATCATCCCTGGCTGAATATGAGCCTGCTGCTCGATGGGCGTTACACCGAACACACCATTGCGGGCGGCGGCGTCCATCGCCGCGTCGAATATTCAGCCGGCAACATCAAAGTGCGCGGGCCGCGCTACGCGCATCGCGTCGAGCTTTCGCACGGACCTTGCTGGTCGCTTTTCATCACGGGGCCTGTGTTGCGGGAGTGGGGATTCCACTGCCCGCAAGGCTGGCGGCATCACACCGAGTTCGTTGACAGCAAAAACCCCGGCCATATCGGCCGAGGGTGCGATTGAAGGGGAGGAGAGGAAATGCCGCGTGAAACGATCAAATCGCTGAAGGCACAGATTGCGAAATTGAAGCGCGAGCAGGCTGAGTTAGTCGAAGATGCCAAACACATGCGCACGGCCGAAACGCGCGAACTCCGTGAACGTAATGCGCGGCAGGCCGCTCAGATCGATGAGCAGGTTGCAACGATCGCCGCGAAGGATAAGCGCATCAATGAGCTGCTGACGGCGAGCAACACAAACGAGACGGCGGCGCGCGCCGCCCGAGCGGAATGTGTGGCTTTGCAGGCGCGCCTGACCGAGGCCACGCGGATCATGGCGACGCTTGGCGCGCGGCCGCCGCTGACCTTCGACCTCCGGGAGGGGCGTTGATGCGAAAGGGGCGCAGATGGTCGGAGGATGACAGGCGCGAGATCTTGCATCTTCGCGGTGTGTGCGGGCTCAGTTGGGCCGTCATCGCCACGCGCTTTCCGGGCACAACCGAGAACGCCTGCAAGTTTCAATATTTCCGGGCGATCGCGTCGAAACCACGCCGGCGCGCCGTGTCAGGCGAACCGCTCCGGCGAGGTGACGGGCGCGCGGATTGCGATCCGGTTGCGTCGCGTGTCGCGCCTGACGTCATCGTTGATCGCGACCGGCGTCGGCTTCTTCGGCTGGAGCGAGCCGACGTCACCGCGAATTTCTTCGGCGACCCGTTGCCGGGCTATTCCGCGCGCGACGTTGGCGCTGCGACGATCGCGATCAACCCGAGCGCGAAGCCGACACTGTATTGGGGCAATCAACGGAGGCATTCTTATGAAGCCAATTACTGATGTGCTGCGTGAGTATCGCAACGGCCGCGCGGTCGATTCCGCTACGCTCGACTTTGCCGAGCTGATCCGTGCCGTCGACCTGACGAACAAGGCCGGCGAACTGACGATCACGATCAAGGTGAAACCCGAGAAGGGCGGCGGATCGCAGAAGACCTTGGGGATCGCCGTCAAATCCAAGGTGCCGAAGGTCGATATTCCGGAGGCCGTGTTCTTCTCCGACGCTGAGGGCAACCTGCATCGGAGCGATCCGCAGCAGCGCGAAATGTTCAAGGAGGCCGCCGAAGCCCGCGTGGGCTCGGCCTAAGCCTCAACCCTCGAAGCGTACCGCGTACCCGCGTCCCTCTCTTACGCAAAGGATCAGTCATGTCTGAACAGAAGGCCGCCAACCAGGCGGAAACAATCGAACGGCTCGCCAGAGAAGCGGCCGTCGTCACGAGGATCGCGACGCCTGACGGCCGCGAATTTGCTGTCGTGCCGAGCACCCACACGGTCAAGGATGTCACGCCGCCCGGATGGCTCCCGCCCGACAAGCCGAAATATATTGCGCAGGCCGTCACCGTGCAGACGCAGGACTCGCTTGTCGAGTATGTGAAGAAATTCAAGACGGCCGACACGGCGCTGTTCGCGGACATCGCCAACAACCGGATCGTCGCCCAGATCGACTATCACGCGGCGAAGCAGGCCGAGCGCGTCGTTCATTGCGCGACGATGCAGCTTGCCTTCTCCGAGGAATGGAAGACGTGGACGGGTATCGACGACAAGCTGATGAAGCAGCTCGATTTCGCGCGCTTCATTGAGGAGAATTCGGCCGACATCGTTGCGCCGACGGGCGGAGAGCTGCTTGAAGTCTGCCGCGACCTTCAGGCCGTGCGCAGCGCCAACTTCAAGAAGGCGGTGCGCACCAACACGGACCACGAGAATTTCGAGTTCACCGACAACACCGATATGCGCTCGAAGAACGGCGTCGAGGTTCCGACCAAGTTCGAGCTGTCGCTGCCGGTTTATTTCGGCGAGCGGTCCGTGCCTCTCCAAGCGTTTCTTCGCTGGAATCTTGTCGGCGAGCAACTTGCGCTCGGCGTGAAACTGCATCGCGCCGAACATGTCCGCCAGGCGATCTTCCGCGAGATTGTCGGCGATGTATCGGCCCGCACCGACTGTATGGCCGTGTTCGGCCGGATCGGCAGCTGACCATGGTGCTGGTGCCGCACCGGACCGCGCCTGATCGGGCGCGGGAATTGAAAGAGCGCGCGCAGGCGATCGTCCGCGAAAGCCTGCGCGGGCGTCGCATCTGCGACCGGTGCGGCGCGACCTTCGCGACTTATGCGGAAAAGTGTGAGGCCGATCTCGGCTCTGAATGTCCCGGCGGGCGGGCGATCGATGTTGCGACCCATGAAGCCGAGAAGAGGGTGGGGCTCCGATGAAAGCATTATCGGTCCAGCAGCCATGGTCCTGGGCGATATTTCACGGGAAAGACGTAGAGAACCGTACATGGACGCCGCGCAATCCGGGACTTCGCTTCCGTGGTCGCTGCATCATTCACGCGGGTGCCCGGCCGGGCGATCTCGAATGGAATCGCCGCTGGACCGATTATTGCCAGATGATCCTTGACCGGTTCGATGACGCCGAACCGCTGATCCCGTTTATCGGCGATGTGCATTTCGGCGCACTGATCGGCACGGTCGAGGTGGCCGATGTCGTCGAGGCGCATTCCTCAAAATGGTTTGTCGGCCCTTACGGGCTCCTGCTGCGTGAACCGCGTCTGTTTCCATCCCCGATTCCGTACAAGGGCTCGCTCGGCTTCTTCGACGTGCCCGATCGGCATCTGCCAAGCGCTGAACGTGCATGACCGCTATTGAACTACAGACCAGCATCATCGGCGAATTGCTGATCCAGTTCCTCCGAGATCAGTGGAAGATACTTCCTAAGCCCTTCAAGCGACGAAATGGCG
>NZ_JBAYUV010000063.1:0-8273 GCF_041674905.1 Hyphomicrobium sp. | reverse complement strand
TTCATCACCAAGGCCGTCACGCCGGCGACCGTAGCCCGCGGCAGATCCTCGATATAGATCGGCACCCCCTGCAGGTTCTCCGCCGCGCGCATGATGTTCTGCTCATCCTGCATATTCAGCTGGTCCATTTCGATATCGGCCACCGAAACGTCCGAGAACCGGCTGACCGCGCGCGCGCCAAGCTCCGCCTTCTCCATCTCGAGCGAGATATACAGCACTGGATTGCCGCGCTCGGCGACCGAAAGCCCGATCTGCTCCGCCAGCGCGGTCTTGCCGGCCGACGTCGATCCGCCAAGAACGATCAGATTGCCCGGCTGCATCGGGCCGATGATGTCGTCGACGAAATGGATGCCAGTCGTCACATAGCTTGTCGTGTCTGTCTGGCGGATGTCGGAGAGATATTTCGAGGCGATCAGCCCGAGTTCGCCACTGCCGCCGCGGGCGCGGGCGCCAAGTAGGTTGAGGATTCCAGAATGCTGACTTTGGAGCACAGCGCGCGCGTCGGGGACGCTCTCCAGATCGCGCATCGCCTGATCGAACATCTTCCGGGCTTCGCGGCGCATCGCTGCGTCCATGATCTCGCGCGCGTATTTCTCGGCGTCGGCTGGGTATTGAACGTCCGATTGCAACCTGGCGAGAAAGACCGGGAGAGGCGCCTCCTCGGGCGCGACGCTGGCGCGCCGGCAGATCACCGCACGGTCGAGAGGCACGCCCTCGTAGGCCAGATCGCAGATCACGCGGTAAACCTCCGCGCACGCCTCATTGGCGAACATCTGGATCGTGAGGCTATCTCTGATTTCGTGGATCGCGTCCGGCGTTCTTAGCAGGCTCCCGATCAGCCGCTGTTCCACGCCCTCGCTGTTGAGTAAGCTCATTTCCACCCCCATCTTTTAGTTCTTGAAGCACAAGCATTTCGCGCAATTCTTTGAACGTCTCGATCGCCGCCTTTCGATGCAACTCCATTCGGCGCAGTTGGTATTCGAGGCCATGGCGATCGCGCATGTCGCAATAGCTCTGGGCGACATCGCAGCTGAGTCGCATCATGCCAAGCATCTCTTGGATGTATTCCCAGCACTGCTCTTCTGCAGATGGCGGCGCCGGCGCTTCCGTCATTGCGCGGGCCTGAATGTCGCGCCGATGTGGCGGGCAAGAGGTTCTGGAATCTTTGCGATCATGGCGCTTGCAGCTTTGCGCTGCGGGGATTTAGAGCTGTGTCGGCGGCAAGTTGATTGAGGGTCGCTGAACCAATCGCCGCCGATCTTTGTGCCGGAGCCTTGATCAACGGAATGGGTATGGACGCTCGCCGTCTGGAAGCTCCGGCCGCTGCCGTCGAAGCGAAATCCCGGCACCTTGTGCGCCTTGCGCGTCGGAGGCATCAGCGCCGGCACGTCGCCCCATAGATGGAACGATCCGAAGTTCCAGCGGCTGCGCCCAACCCACGGGATTGCGCCGCGCACGTTCTCGACGATCAAAGGAATATGCCGGCCAGCGGCGATGCTGGCCTCTTTCTGAATTCGGAAGCAGGCGTTGAACAGGCGGTTCAGCCGCTCCAGCTCTGCGCCCGTCGTGTCTGCGCGGATCGCTGCGGCCTTTGCCTTGGCCAACTTCCAAGGCATCGCCATGTAGCTGTATTCTTGGCACGGCGGCGACGCGACGATCAGCGCGGCGTTCTTGAACTGCGATCCGTGCAGCGTGAGCACGTCCTGCACGACAAGCTCTCCGCGGTAGCGCTCTTGTCCGTATTGGTGCCGTTCGATATCGAAACCGACGACGAAATATCCCTCCGCCAGCAGACCATCTGTCCAGCCGCCCAAGCCGCAAAAGAGGTCTATGGCGATTGGTCGCCTCATCCCACCACCCCAACAGCGCTTCTCACCACATGCGCGGGCAGCCCAGCCATCGCCATCGCCCGAGCCGTGCGCAGCCGGCGCCGACGCTGCGCCGCGATGCTCTCGACCTGCACCACGATCACCGCAGATTTCCGCTTGCTGTAGATCACTCTCACGATCGCTTTTTCCCTTGTCGCCAGCGACGCATTTCCTTCGTCATGACGGTCACGACAACATCTCTCTGAATCAAAAACGCGAACCCGTTCACGCAGATCGTGCATCGGCTTATGCCGGCACCCTGCGCGCAAAAGCTCCGGATCTCATCGCGAAAAGCGTTCAGGTGCCCGATTTGCGATTCGATGTAGGCAACCAAAAGCGCATCACTCTCCTGCGTCTTCTTCGACAATCCCTTCTTGCAGAGCGTCCGGAGCGCCTCGACGTCCACGCCCTTTACTCGCTCCAGATAGCGGATCAGCGCGTGATCTGAGACTCGCATCGAAAAGCCCCGCCTGATTACCCCACGACGACCAATTTTCCCTAGATTGGCGCGAAAAAAGCTCCACATATGGGCCAGCGCAATACCGCTGCACGCGATCAAAAAACTCATCCGGCTTCCGCGAGTGCTCGCGCACGGGCGACATGATGATCTCACGGACGTCTTTGGCAAGACGCTTGGCGTTCCCTCGTCGCCCAAGGATGCAAAACTCCGCGTTCTTGCGCGTCGTCAGCCCGAGCGAAACGTGAAGGTCTGACTCGTGCGACGGAAGGCAGCGCAGCTGCAAAGGATTGTGCGAGCGTTTCAGCTTTACCCATGTGAAAGCCATCGAACTGGGCTTAAAGCCCCACGCCTTCATGATCTCGACGTGCGTTCCTTGAACGATCATCGGACCAGTAATCCACAAAAACAGGTGAGCGTCCTTTGCCGCCAGTTCCCCGACCGGCAGCGCCTTGATGTCCTCAACGCTTAAAACATCGTAATGTTTTTCTGCATCCCGCCGCGATGTCCAATTGGCGGATTGCAGCGCTGTGCGTGCGCGAAAGTGCCAAGGCGGGTCTGCTGTCACGCAAGCGAAGCCACCCCTTGGAAGATCGCCAAACGGCCAATCAGCCATGAGCGACCGCCAAGCGCCGGCGGCGGCGCAGCGCTTCGTCGATCGCCCAATGAATGAGCCGGCGATCACATCGGCATTGTTGAGCGAGGAAAGCTATACTCTGCCCACATTCGTAAGCGTGGAAAATCGTCATAATTTCCAGCACGCTCATCGGTGCTGCCCGTCAGCGCGAGTCTGCCGCAGCACGAACCCCGGATAGCGGGAGTTGTCGACGAGCCGGTGCTCGACGATCGGCACCTTTTTCGTCCGGCGCACGCCCAACTTGCGATCGACCTTTGATCTTGGCAGCCGATGAATCGCATGGCCGCAGACGCCGATCGGAATCGTCCGAAAGCCATTGCGCTTCGGAATATACAGGCTCGCGCCGACTGCACCGAGCGGCCCGGCGAACCCCAGCGCCTTCGCGAGCATGATCGCCAAAGACTGTCTTGAACGAATTTCCATCAGATTTCCCCTTCCTTCATTATCAACTGCAGAACGGAACCCGACAGCGGCGGCTCACTCGGCGCCGGATAGCGCGCTGGCTGGCGGCGCTTCTTCGGCTCGCGCACGACGATTCGGCGACGCTCCTTGCCAAGGCGAATAAACTTTATAGGCCAATCGTTTTTCATGGCACGCGCTCCATACCCATCGGCGGCGCGATCTGCTCGTAGCCGAAGAGTTCGGTATCACACCCCCACCGCGGCAAAATGCGCGCGCGCTCATAAACCAGCACTCCCAAAGCGTCAGCCTCATCGTCTGAGGTGACAGCCCAACCGCGTCGCTGACATTCGAGGCGCACCTGATCTTTGAGCCACTTTCGGCGCTGCGCCTTGGCGAGCGTCTGCGGCGCGCGAGGCTGCCCGATGAAGTGCTTTCGCCATTCCGCGCTTGAGACAGGGCGGCATGGGACGCCGCGCCGATAGCAAATTTCTTCAGCATGAGCCTTCAGGCCGTAGAGCTTCTCGACGGCATTCAAACTGACCTTGTCGATATACGGCGACTCGATCGCGACATGCTCAATCCTTTCGCCGACGATCTTGCCGGAGAGAAAATCACGGAAACTCGCAAAAGTTTGGCCAAGAGATGCCTTGGGCAATCGCACAGCGCCATACAATGGCTGATCCATTGCGGGAGACCAGATCGCAAATCCCGTTTGTCCAGCGAGATCAAGGCATAGGATTTTAGTCACCGGCATTGTTCCTATTCTTGCGTCTAGCGTGCGCTTGACGCATTTTCTCGCGAGTTTCCTCTGAATGTGTTTTACCAAGCATCGGCTTCCGACCACGTTTCATTTCGCTAAGATGTCGTTTTAGTTCCGGCCTGTTTTGAGCATTAATCATTCCGCGTATCCGCTTTTCGCGGATTTCAGGATCGGACCATTGAGCGCGCGATGCTTCTCTTATTTTTTCTTTTGCCGCAGACGTGTGACGGCCATTAAAACCATTCCTGTTTGCAAACGACAGAAACGCTTGAAAGGCTTCTGGATTGGCCGCGTTTCTAGCTTTGGTTACTTCCGCACACTTTTTCCTAGTCTCATCCAAAACAACTCTATTTTTATTGGCTTCAGAAAGACGTTTTCTGCCATCCTCAGTAAGAACCCGCCTCTCCACTCCCTGACGAAAATTTTCTGCGACTTCGGGCCTTTTCATTGCACACTTTGTAGCCTCGGAAATTTTCTTGCGCTCGGCTTCTTTACTCATTCTTTGACTACTAGCAGCACGCATTTTCTCTCTCGTTGACGGCAACGGATTACGTCCGCCATACCCTCCAGCCGATAGATTATACAAACAGCCTCCGAGCGCCTCGCGTCCAAAAACATCTATTAGCTTCACTTCCAAAGCATATGCTTCTTCGCGGGTTAGTTCGGCAGCAATGATGCAATCGCGATACTCAACCCCTCCAGCAATAAATTCTCTAATAAATTGCAGCTTTAAGTTATTCTTCCCACCCGATCGCCCTCTTGCCTCATAGAGGTGATGCCGCTCCCGTGGATTGCGCGCACCATGCGTCCCGACGCCGATATAGAATGGCCTCGGAGCGGCCCCCGCATATAGAGCATATACGTAAGATTTACGCTTCACGCGCCAAATCCAAACTCAGGATATGCATGATCGTCAGCCCCGGAACGGTGCTCATGAAAAACTGAAATGTCAGGAGATGCAACGCGGCTCAGTCGCCGCGCGCAAATTTAGTGGCGGAGAGGAACGACCTTGTCGTCGTCTTCGTCAAAGTCGGTTGGCGACTCAGGCGTCTTGGCTTTCTTGCCGGAGCCCGGCGGCCGTCCGCGCTTCTTCTTCGGCTCGTCCGGAGCCTTGTCGCTCACCGGAATTTCCTTGATCGCAGAAAGCAACTCGTCTTGGCCCTTGCGCCAATATTCGAGCCACGCCTGTCCAGCCGGCGAGCCGGGATCGTATTTCGTCGTCTTGCCCTCTTCGCCCATGCGGCCGGCACGAAGACCGTCCGACGCGGCCCGAGCAATGATCTCTTCCTCGCCTGTCGATCCGTCGGGCGCGTCGAACATCTCCAGCTGCGAATAGAGCGGCACCTGCAATAGGCGCGCGTAGCGGACGATGTCGTTGAAATCCTGCGTCAGTTCATGGCTGTCGAGTTTCGCCAGCACGCGGACGGCGTCCAGCGCCTTCAGCGAGACGCCATCGACCTTCGCCGCCTTGCGGGCCGAGCGCAGCGCGTTGACCGCCTCGTCCTTCTTCCGCTCCGCCGCAGTGATCTTCTGCAAATGGATGAGCGTTACGCCGTCCTGAACGTTCGAATCCGTCGTCATCATGCAACAGTCCTTGTTTTCGCCCGGAGTAATTTCCGACGTTCTTCGGCCGCAAGCTCTTTCAGCTTGAGGTCCATCCACTCGACGGCCTTGTCATAGCCCGGCGGCGACGCATAGCCGCCCTGCCGAACCCGCTTGAAGAAGGCGTTGTCCAATCCAGCTTCGCGGGAGATTCGCGTTTCGGCGATCCCAGTCTGCTCCATGAACCCGTCGAGGTAGAACAGCAAATCGCCCCGGAGCCGATCATTCGCGTTACGCAAGATTTTTCTGAATTTTGATCGATCAATGCGGCGATTCATCAGCCCCTCTGACTTTCTCGCCTGCATCGTTATGGAAAGTTCACCAATCGTCAAGCCGCAGGCCGATTATTTTCAGCGAATCGTTTTCAACAGCGGCGACCTTCTGTCGTTTTGCTCGGAAATATGTGCGGCCAATTCATCCGGCCGGTTCAACGAAAACATGCGCTTTTTGGATGCCTTTTTCCTATTCTTTTTCGCTGGCGGCACATCAGCGCCGGACTTCAATTTAGCCAAATGCGCAGCGCGTTTACGCATTTTCTTCACCCAAGCGTCATGATCGCTTTTTTCCTGCTTTTTCCGATATTCGGCCGTGACGTCTTCAAAGCCGGACTGTTGGATCAAGCGCGTTTTTCTGACCTTCCCCCAATCCAATTTCTGCATATCGGTTCTCCGGAAGCTGGCGCACGCGCGCGGTTTCGGGAATCACTCTTGGTGTAAGATTCTACCTAGAGAGTAGATAAATAATAATCCTTCCCGGAAGAAAGGATTCGAAGACACCCCCCGGGATTAACCGGGAAAGGTGCTTCGTCACATGGCATTCTGAGTCTCGTGATGGCATGGATGCTGTGGCGCGGAGCGTGTGTCCGACGCCAATCTTCCCCATGCTCCGACTAGAATGACCCCAAGCCCCGCAACTGGCCTGAAAGGTTCGCTGGCTACTGTTTTGGAGGCTATTGCGGCCCCCTAGTGGACTTGCGGCTCCCAGCTACTGCACCACCGCTCCGGTATGTTCCACCACCCCCCTGGCCCGGAATATACAATCTTGTCGCCAGTGCTTGCATTCGCCCCCAACAAGATTGCTGAGGCAAAGCTACGGAGGCTTGAATTTTCTATGGGACTGCCGTAAATATTCTCGCATCGGCGAGTTGTTCCTCAACTGTGGACGTCGATCATCCTTTCGGGCGTTGGTCGCGCCGCGAAAGGGCCTTTTGAGCCGCCTCGGATTCGCATCCCGGGGCGGCTCTTTGTTTAGGCCCCCATGGATTTTTTTTCAAGCCTGAAACTTTAGTGCTTGCCTATTTGCGTTTTTCCGCATAGCGTGACCGTATTGATCCTGCCAAGGAGACTACGGTGTCAGCAACTCATGCGTGGGGGCAAATCCCCGAACATCTACGCGGCGGCCTTGCCCGCTATTTGATTTTCGGAGTCCGGACAGGGTCCGCGCTCCAAGCCTTCCTCGAAAACGATCTGCTCAGATTCGTTCATTGCGCCAACGACGATACGCTCGCCGCGCTGCGGCCGATGACGCAGTTCATCTACAACTACACGCCTCGCGGCTGTTTCGGGCGTGACGGCGTGACCGACAGTTGGCAGTCGCTTTCGCTCGGCGCCCGCGTCGTTTCACTGCGCAATGCCGATTGCGGGCCAGCTTTCGACGCTATGTGCGCGGACGCCGGCGAATCCATCCCGTCCGCAATGCTCGCGGCTGATTATGTGATCGGGACGATGGAGGCGCGCGATGGCCTCTGATCTCTCGTTCTTCCTTTCACCGCGGTTCCTTTCGCTGTGCGCGGCATGGTTTGAAAGCAGAATCGCTGTCGAGGTTCAGCGCCGGCGCGGGGCGCGCCGATGAGCGACTTCACCCCGGAAGAAATCGAATGGGCGCGGAAGGAACTGATTCTGCGCATCAACGAGAATAACAAGATTGAGCGACGGCGCGCTGAGCCGTGGCTGGAGCGGTGCATCCTCGTCGCGCGCAGCCGCCGATCCCGCGCTGCTGGTCTGTCTCGCGCGCGGCACCATGCTTTGCTGAAATTCGTGGAGGGGTCAGATGGGCGATAAGACCGGAATCCAATGGACCGACGCCACTGTGTCAGGAAGCGTGCTCCAGCTTATGACACGGTTCGCAAAGCGTCAGGCCGTTGCTCACTTCGAAGCGAAGTTCTGGATGGTCGGAAAACCGCAAACGATCAACTTTTGGTGGGGCTGCACGAAGGTCGGTCCAGGTTGCGCGAGAATATGGGCGACGTTGCCGCCCTCGTCAAAAGTTTCGAGTAGGTCAGGCCATGAAGCTCGATCGCGCCAGCGTCATGCGAGACGCCCACCGCAGATACCGCGACGGCAAGCGCCTGTGGGTCTCGGATGGACGTTCGGGCAATGCCTAAAAACCAGTTGGGCGGCTGCGCGTCTAGCGCGCGATAGCGGATCGGCGAAATTTATGAAGAGGGCAGCGTGATGGCAGATACCATTGAAGCTTGTCACGTAGCGCTTGGCGCACGCGTCCGCATGATCCGCGAAACACTAGGCATATCACAAGATGATCTCGCGA
>NZ_JBAYUV010000062.1:0-8640 GCF_041674905.1 Hyphomicrobium sp. | reverse complement strand
TCAACGCACTTACTGCCGATGCCAGGCAGTGCTGATATTGCTACCGCTCTGGCGATAAAATCGTCGTACGCGGTAATCGTATCTTTTAGGAATTTTTCGGTTATGCTCATTTCACCACCCCATTATTGCGCAGACGACCCATCCCCTTCTTCAAACTCAACTCGGATGCATGTGAGTCTCCCGCCGCCGCCAATTGTTGCTACGCAATCCGCAGCCTCCCTGGTCTCATGTAAATTGGAATTATAAACATTCACCCACCTGACAAACTTACGCTTCGGCGCTGGCGCGTTGATGAGGCGGCCAACAAATGACCCTTCGCCGGACCTAGTAAAAAAACGAGCCACTTCTTTTTCGAGTTCAAGGTCATAAACAAGGGCAACGATAGGATATTGCCCTTTGGCGTTTGTGCAGATAATGCGCGCCGACATGTCAGCGTATGTATGCCCATGCGGCCAATCAGGATCAAATTCATTGCTCATTGTCCTACTCCGCCGCTTGCGCGACTGGCTCGCGCTGCAGTTCACGCTCGAAAGCATCGTAAGCTCTGTGCAATCGCTCTATGTGCTCGTTTCCATGAGCATGAATGCAGATATCGCTTCCGCCCACAGTGAATATGATGCATTGACCTGCGTCCATCCAGACCGCCTTAAGCTCTGACCCGCATATCCAATGGAAATTATGCGAAGACATCACGCGCTCCTTTCTAGATATTAGTAATCGTAATCCGGCTCTGGAGGCCCATCCGAGCAAATCGCCTCGCAGATCGCGTCATTGATCTTGTCGAGATTGTTCAGATGGTCGAACAGCGCGCCCGTGGCCTCGAATTCAGATCCAAGGCCGCCCATGCTGTCCCATCGCAGAAAGATGCTGTCTGTTTCCCATTCAGGCGGTTCCGCTGGATCTCCGCCGTATGATGACCACGACTCAGGAGCGCCCCATGACGTGACGCGGTAATCGACAACGGCGATAAAATCCTCGCCCATGAATTTTATCGGTATGTCCATTACTCAGCCGCCTCTCTGACTTCGCGCCCGCAATAATCGACGAACTCGCGCGCCATCGGCGAGACGAATTGGCCAGCAATCCATGCCGCCGCGATCTTGTCCGCGACAATCTCGGAGACGTCCTTCGTCCGCTCGCCTTCGCGGACTTCGTAAACAGCGCGCAGACTGCCATGTTGGGCGCCGGAGAGGATGTCGGAAACGGCGTCGTCAAGCGTGAAGCCGTCGACAGTTTCAGGGAATGACGACCCGAGCTTTGGGCCGTAGTCGATCAGTAGAAGCGTGGTGTTCATGACAGTCACCCATGCCAGATTGAGAACAACCCGAACGCTGCAATCGCGATCGGAATACCAACGCCGATGAGAATATTGATCATGCTGCCCTCATAAATTTTGCTGATCCGCTCGCGCGCGCCATCTTCGCCGCCGCCCATGCCGTTGACAGGCACTGCCCGAACGTCCATCCGAGACCGAGACGCTTTCCGTCTCGGTATCTGCGGTGGGCGTCTTTCATGACGGCTGCGCGGTCGAGTTTCATAGCCACCTCACTCGAAACTTTTGACGAGGCTGGCCACGTCGCCCATGTCCTCGCAGTTGGATATCTCGTCGCGAAGGTCTTTGATCTGCCACGCAAGACGATCGGCGCGCTTTTGTTCGACGTGTTCTCGACCGTCGTTTAGCTGGTAATCGCAAACTTCCAGCGTCTTGTTGTATTGCTGCGCGACCCAAGGAACGCCGCCGTCGTTAGATTTGTTGGCAAGCGCCTGCGCAGCGACGATTGCTTCGTTCTCTGTGCTGAAAAGACGGATTTCGTCGTAAAGAGTGCCGCTGCCGACGCCGGTCTCGATGCACATGTATTGAGTCTTGTCGGCGCTATCCGTGCGAACGCTGCCGATCGTCAACCGAGACGCAGTCGGAACAAATGTCGCATAGTCCAGCGACAGGTCGTGACTTGAGTGATACATGCTCCCACATCGTGGGCACCTGAACTCGTATTCGCTGCCGGCGGGGCTGATCGCCTTCCACTTCTTCGTTCCGAGACAGTCGGGGCACGGGTGCTGCTTTCGCTCGGTCGTCGTCGAGGCGTAATAGACAACATCACCTATTGAGAATTTGGTTTCGATGATGGCCATCACGCGCGCTCCCGCTTCGACACGACGCGCGCGCTGCGAAGGCGCGCGATCTCAGAGCGGATCGCGAAGACTTGAGCGATAAGGCCGCCGACCACGAGCGGGCCGAGCGTCGTTCCGAAAAAGAAGAAACAAAATTGAGAGTCGGTCATTGTCGTCACTCCAAGGCTTGTGCCTATGGAGCGAGTATTGGACAATTCGTCCAGCGCGTCAAGGACAATTTGTCCAACGCCACGACAAATTTTTTTAGCTCAACCAGAACAATCGCTTATGAAATTTTACGATACGCGGGCTTCGCCAATGTTAGCGAGCGCGGCTCTTTTCCGGTCAGCACGTATTCGACAGACCGATCCACGACTAGAGCGAAGCGAGGAATCAAATATTGCGGCATTGGGCTGCGGTTCTCGTATTTGCGATACCGCTCCGGAGGAACGCCGAGCGCTATAGCCATTTGCTCGGCAGTCCATTCTTTTTCTTCGCGTAGGCGCTTCACTCTTGCGCAAAGCGCGTTCTCAAAAAGCATCTGTTCGTTTGGCATGGCGCTGAAATTATTAGACATTCTGTCCAGCGTCATTCGACATGTCGTCCGCTTAAATTTTGACAGATTGTCCCGCTTGACAAGTTGGACGAATTGTCCAATCATGAGCCTATGAGCATCGACCCTAACGAAACACGACGACTTGTCGAAGAGATCGCCGAGAGCTTGGGCGCGTCTCGTGCCGCAGTCTTCAAATGGCGACAGCGCGGCGTTCCTAGCGAATGGAAAATCCGCATCGTCGAAGCGTCGAACAAGATGCTGACCTTCGCCGATTTTGGAACGTTGCATCCCTTTCGCGGCGAAGAACCGGCGCGCTCGCAGGCACCCGAAATAGGAGACGCGGCATGACCCGACCACTTCGCGACTTTCACATCTCATGCGCGATTGCATCGGCGCTCGCCGTCATTGCGTTTGCTTTGATGTTCTAACGGCTTCGCGGCCTCCTTCTCCCCTGCCTCCCCAGGGCGGGCCGCGCAACTGGCGTAGAGTTTTCGGACTCCGCCTTTTTTATTCAAGGCTTCGCCGGTCGCAATTCCGGCGAGGGAATCGTTAGACGCACTGCCGAGCGTGTCGAAGCGAGGATCACGAAGCGGGTTCGGTCAGTTCCCGCAGACTGCGAACGGCAGGGGCGATGACTCAAAGCATCGCCCCTGCATCCGACGCGCAACGGCTGACGAGGGGCTGCGCCGGAGTTCGAAAGTTTCGATAGGACCGCCAGCGTTGGCGCGCTGATGTGGGTCCAAGTGTCTAGGGGTGTGTCTGTTTCAACGCGCTCTCTCATGAACCGATAAGGAGCATGAGCCGTGAGCGCAGATCGTGACAAAGGTGAACACAAAATGAGCGTGGCCAATATCGCTGAGCGCATGGTGCGCGACACGATGGTGGAAAGAGGGCTGAAGAAGCCCGAAGCGCGCGCCATCGTCGCACGAGAGGCCGGCGTTAAGCCGGGAACGATTAGGCGGCTCTGCAACGGCTCGCTTGTCCACGTCGAACGCATCACAGATCGGATGAACGCTTATGCGATCCGAAGGCTTGAGAACAAGATTTCGCAATTTGAGCATGAGTTGGCTGTCGCTCGCCTTACGGCTGCGCGCGCTGATGATGTTGGAATTTTACGCGCTGCGGCTGCGTTGGATGAAGCGAAAAAAGCGCTGAAGGGGTGAAGCGAATGAGCGATGTAAAATATGATTTTGATGTTCCTATCATACGAGCGAAGAGTCCAATACGCGACCCAAACTCGATATCTGGGGTTATTCGTGGATTGCCAAAAGGCGCGTCTATATTTTTCCCAGGCACCAAAATGAATATCGTCAATAATTGTGCGTGCGTGCTTAAAAGGCGCGGCCACATCGATTTCAAAGTAGCATGCCGCTCTGTTACCGAAAACGACGTTGCTGGCATCCGCGTTTGGCGTCTCGACGCTGAATGAAACGCTTTTTTATTCAAGGCTTCGCCTGTAACGCAATTCAGGCGGGGAACTCGGGTGATGAGGATCGCGCGAGAAAGGCGAACGGCGGAGGCGGTGGAGTTGTGCCCATTGCCTCCGCCACCCTAGGAGAAAAAATGAGCAAGATGGCACGCCGTTGATAGCGTTCACCGTCCCTGGGATACCTGTTGCGAAAGGCCGGCCGCGCTTTGTGCGCGCGACTGGCCGCACGTTCACTCCGGCACGAACAGCCAATTACGAGGGCGTTGTAGCTGTGAAAGCTGCGGAGGCGATGGGCCGGCGCGCGCCATTTGAAGGGCCGCTGCGCGTGACGATCCGCGCGACGTTTTTGGTTCCTCAGTCATGGCCGGCAAAGAAGCGCGCCGCCGCTGTGTGGAAGACATCAAAGCCAGATGCCGACAATCTTGCAAAGATGATTGACGCGCTGAACGCGATCGTGTGGCGAGACGATGCACAAGTTTGCGAATTGACAGTGCAAAAAAAATTTGGCCCGATTGCTGGCTTAACCATCACCGTCGAGAGACTTGATGCAGGGGAAATCGCAAAATGACATTGACCGCTGACCGTATCGAAACTCCGCAACAAATGTTTGGCGACAAGGTGCGCTCTTTCATCGCAGAAGCTGCGCGCGCACATGGCGTCACGGTCTCTGACGTTCTCGGACGCGGGCGTATTCCGCCGATCAGCGCCGCACGCCATGACGCGATCCGAGCGACAAAAGCAGCATTCCCGCATTTGTCGTTGTCCCAAATTGGGCGGCTGTTCAATCGCAATCACACGACGATCAACTACGCGTTGAATGGCAAGCCAAGTCGCCCGCCCAACCCTACAGATGCGACGGCCCTCCCCCGTGTGACGGTTCCCCGCAGTCAACGGCTGCACTCGCGCAAAGGCTTCTCCTTGCCGAAATGGCTCCCTGCCGATCTCGTGCAGGACTATGTCGACGCCGCCGCGCTCTATGGTGAGTTCGGCGCGGCGTCGCACTGCCGCCGCCTCAAACGCGAGATGGAGGCGCGGCCATGATCTCTGACGCTACACAACTCGCCGCTCTTGATTTCGCCATAGAGGTCGCAACCGGTCGTCGCAAGCTGAACGCGTCGGAGGCGGCTTTGTTCCAGATCCACATCGCAGAAATTCGCCAGCGCATCGTTGCCGCAGCGCTTCGACGCGAGAAGAAGACAGAGGCCCGCCAGTGAGGCTCCGCGCGCTGGATATGCACAAATGATCCCCGATGAGCATCTGCGCGTTGAGCTTATCTATCGCGTGACAGGCACCACAACGCCGCCCGGCGGACAACACGCGGGGTCTCCGGTCGCAGATATCCGCGTAACGCATCTGCCAAGCGGAATTTTCGCGCAGTGCGGCGTGAGCCGGTCGCAGCACAAGAACAAGATGATTGCGGTCGAAATGATTGAGGCCGCGCTGACCTGCAAATGGAGCAACGAGATATGACGAAGATCGTCACAAGTTTCGACTACCCGCCGATCCCCATTCGTCAATTCGATTGGTCCGCCATCGACGACGATACTTATGACGGGGACGGATGTCCTATAGGCCACGGCGCGACGGAACAGGAAGCTATCGACGATCTGCTCGACCAAATATGCGCCAAGCGTGGGGCGGATTGTGATCCGCCGACATGCGCATATTGCCCCGCAGCCATTGGTGAGGCGTGCCGGGCAACAATTGTCCGCGTCGGCTCCAAGAAGGAGCGCTGTGATGAGCGATGATCCGTTGAAGCTAGCGCGGACGATGGCAATAGCGATGGATAAAACATTCCATGAGAGCAACGCCGCGAATTCTTGGCGTGCTGTCGCAAACGCCATCGAAGCAGCATACGCAAAGATTGCGGAGTTGGAGAAGCATAACGCCTCGCTCCGCGCCAAGATAGATGCTGATGCACAGTGGGACACGATCGAGACGGCTCCCAAGGACGGAACTCATATATTAGTTTGCTTCGGTCCATATGACCGATGGACGACATTCGCGCAGCAACCGCCAACTGTGGCTCACTGGTTTGGTGATGGCTGGTATTTGAGCCGCTGCCCGTTCGACCACGATGCAATTCAACCGCTAATGTGGCGGCCCCTTCCGCCGCCCTTGCAAAACGCCGGGGCGTGATGAAATGACCCTGAAAGAAGCGATCGAAAAAGCGACTGAGCGCGCCCATGCAAGACGCGGCGCATATATGACGCCGCTGAGCACAAAGGAGATTGTAGAAACAGCGCTCGCCTCGCTTGAAGCAAACGGTTTTGTCGTCGTGCCCAAAGAGGCGACCGGTGAAATGAACCAACTCGGCATGGCGGCCATAGCCGATGCAATGGAAGAAGGGTTCATGCTCACACCCGGCGAAGTGTTCACAAAGATGCTCGCCGCGCGCCCGAAGATCGGTGGCGAAGGATGACGCGCAAGAGAAAGCCCAAGGCCAAAAAGCCGATGGAATTTTACACGACGGACGCTTGCTGCCCGGAGTGCAAGGAACGTCACGGCTTTTTTGCGCCGATGATCTGCGGCCACAACAATGGAAGCGGGCGCGACGTTTGGTATAACCGAGAGACGTGCAGTTGGACGATCGACAGCCCGTTGACTGCGCCGTCTGACGACGAAAGCGCCCGCCGGGCGCTCTTGCGGAGGGCGGCATGAGCATCGCGCAGCTCATGTCCGACATGGAGGCCGCTGGGGCGCCGCTGGCGGCGATTATGATTGCCGTCAAAGCGATCGAGGCTGAGCGCGCAAAGGACCAGGACCGCCGCGACAAAAGAGCAGAACAAAAGCGCATTGAAAGGGATCGTCGCGCGACAGTCGCGCGACAAGGTGGCGACGTGGGCGCGACAGTCGCAAAACCCCTCCCCCTAAAAGAAATCCCCCCACACCCCCCTAAGAAAATAACCCCCTCTAGTTCCGAACTTTCGCTTCGCTCAAGTTCGGCCGCTGACGCGGCGGATTGCGAAAATCCGATGGACGAGGACCCGAAGGACGTTCTGTTTCGGGATGGCCTTCGCTGGCTCGCCAAGGAAACCGGGAAATCTGAAAACTCCCTTCGCTCGTCGGTCGGCAAAATGCTGAAACTTGCCGGAGGCGACGCCAACGCTGGGCTAGTCCTCGGCGTGCTCCGCGACGCCAAACGCGAGCGCAAAGCCGACCCGGTGGCGTGGGCGTTGGGTGTTTTGTCTGGGAGGGCAAACGCGCGCGCCGGCCCGCCGCAAGAGCGCGATTACGGGAGGGGCGCGTTAGCAGATTTTTGGGCGAAAACGTTCGAAGGCGAACACGATGAGCAGGCAGCTAAAAGCTCGATATCTAGTGGAAATGTTCTCAGCCTTTCCGTCATTCCGGGCGACCGAGAAGGAATTGGCGACGATGATGGCGAGCTATCTGCAATCGCTAGACGGATATCCGGCTGAAATTGTCAGCGAGGCGTCGCTAAAAGCGCGGCAGAAAGGCACAGCGTGGCCGCCGAGCGCGCCGGAGTTTTACGAGCTTTGCAATCAGGTTTCGGCCAGACGGTTTCAGCGCGACACGCTGGCTAAACTCCCGCCGCCTATCGAACAATTCAGCGATGAGCACCGCGAGGCGATGAAGGCGCGGTTCACGAAGTTGGTTGACGATCTTAAACACGGACGCCTTCCGCCTGCCCGCCACGGCTTTACGGACGAGCAATTGGCTGATCCGAACTGCATCGTCAACCGCAAGGGCCAAGTGCCCTATACGATGCGCCACGGCCCGCCGTTTGGGTTCAAGACGGTTCACGCGCCGTATGGGTTTCTCACGCCGCTTGAACTGTCGCAGCCCAGCGTGGTGATGCGTGCGAAGCGGACAACGCCGAAGTCATTCTGGAATGATCCGCGCGATTATATGGGCGATCGCGAGGCTGCGGAGTAGCGCCTTCACGCGCGAGACGATCGGTTATGGAGGTCATGATGTTGTTGATTTGCACTGGGCACTGGCCCGTCGCCGGCTGCGGGAAACTACTCTCGGAAGAAGAGCGGGAATATTACGGTTCTTGCTGCGAAGAGTGCGAGCGTGACTGGTCTGCTACAATCGGTACATGGCGGAGCGGCGGGGAAAATCCTGATCTGGATGCGATGTTTGATGACAAGCCGGAGAGGCAGTGATGGCTATGACGATGCGAGAGCGGATTGCGCGGGCGGTTCGGCGAGCTATGGTGGGTGAAGTCTTGGCCGAAGGCCGCGATCTTGAAGCCGAGTTTTCAGAGTTTTCGCTATCTGACCAACAATCATATTTTGATGCTGCCGACGCCGTCCTTACCGAGCTTGAAACGCCGACAGACGGGATGCTGAAAGACGCCGAATATGCTTGGCCAGGGGCATTTAATAAATCTTTTGGCGAATGCATCTCGGCTTCCTACGCCGCCGCGATCCGCGCATCTCGTGAGGGGAAGTAGATGACGCCTGAGCAGGAAGCAGAGCTGATTGAGGCTCGACGGTTTTCTCTCCTTGTAAGATGGAACAAGATGGTAGCGGAACTGGCCCCTGACCATAAGCCAGATGGGTCCGGGTTAGACGAC
>NZ_JBAYUV010000061.1:0-9252 GCF_041674905.1 Hyphomicrobium sp. | reverse complement strand
GACCTTCTCGACTTTGGCAGTCTCGGTTGCCGCCGTCGTGTTCGTCGTCGCGGCCGGTGCGGCGTTGCTTACCGGCGTCGCAGTTGTTGGCGTGGTCGATCCCGTCGTGACGTCGCTGGTCTTGGCAATTTCCGTTGTCGTCGCCGGATCGCTCGCGAGCTTGTCCTCGAGCTTCGCGGTCTTAATGATTGCCTTGGTCGCAGGCTTGGCGACGGGCTTCGCACTCGCGACCTTGCTGACCGGCTTGGCTTTGCGCACGGGCGCGGACTCGGCCTTGTAGGAAAGTTGCCGGCGCTCGTACCGGCGGCTGTAGCTATCATCCATCGAGTTCTGCGCCGAATGGGCGATGAAGGAACCAAGCGGAAAGCCGAAGCCGACGCGGATGCCGCCCGCGGTTGCGGCGCTCGTCAACGTCGTGCCGGCGAGCAGTGCGGCGGCGAGTGTGAGAGTGATCTTGGTCATGGGAGCCTCCTGAGGGCCTGAGCCGGTTTCGCTGATCTCGATGCCGGTCTTCACCGGCCATGGCTGCAGATTGCCCTGTCCATGCCGCCGCCGCTGTTCCGGCTGGAACATGCCAACGGCTATTTTGGATTTCTATTTTTCTGTTTAAAATCAGTGCATTGCTACGCAGCAGAGATTTTAGCGAGGGCGGTCTGCTCACCGCGCGCATCCGCCGGGGCGCCGATCAGGTTGGCGACGAAGCGGTCGATCCCCTCGACCACGAGGTGACGCTGCCGGTCGACGGTGACGATGTGATAGCAATCGTCGAGCACCTCGAGCGCGACCGGCCCGCCGAGGCTGTCCCGGAGATAGGTCGCGTTACTCATCGCCGCGTAATCGTCTTCGAGCGGATGAATGATCAGCGTCGGCTGCCGGACGAAGCTCACGAGCTTGCGAACGGCGCTGACCATCCTGCGGTGCTCGAACACCGCTCCGCCGGGCGTTGAGGGATTGCCGGTTTCGGAGGTTCCGCGAGACGCCCGCGCCCGCTGGATGAAGTCGCGGATTCGCTCGTCCTTGATGCCGTGCGGATCGTGATGCGGGAAGTTCATGAGGTTCGCGAACCACTTGAAGCGGACGAGCGGAAACAGCCGCGCGTACCACGGGATCATCCAGCCGTTGAGCCAGAGCGTCGGCGCCAGCAGTGCGGTTCCATTGACCTTTGTCGGATTTTTCGCAGCCAGCAGAACGGCAAGCACGGCGCCCGCCGACAGCCCGCCCGCGATGACGACATCGCATTCTTGTCGGAGGTCGTCGAGGGCTCGCTCCGCGCTCAGATACCAGTCGGTCCACGAAGAGGCCTTCAGGTCGTCCTCGCTGCCGCAGTGTCCGGCGAGCGTCGGGCAATGAACGGTATAGCCCTGCTTGGCGAGGCCGCTGGCGACGAAGCGCATTTCAACCGGCGTTCCGCACAGCCGATGCAGCAGCAGGATGCCGACTTTTCCGCCCTTGATTTTAAAACCTGCGTCCGTCGCCATTGTCGCCTCTCGAGGTGCATGTTTGTTCGATATTTCGAGGATTAATCGCGCGCGTCTTTGGCGGCAGTTCCGCTGGTGACAGGCTTACGCGGCCGTTTGCATCGCGGGCGCTGGAATGACAGCCTGAGGCTTGGGCGCGGTTGCCGCGTCGATCGCGAGCAGCAAGCGCTGAGCGTTGAAACCGAGGCGCGTATTGAGGCGCTGTTGTGATGCCGCTGCGATGGCGGCAGAGATCACCTTGAAGCCGCGTGCGAGCAGCATGTCCTTGAGACGGCGCTGGGCGAAGACATCGACGAGCGCGCGCAGGCGCAGCGCGACGGCAATCCGAGTATTCGGGTCGGTTTGAAATTCCGACCAGAGAGACGTCTCTATCTCGCGCAGATCACGCTCGCTCAATCCTTTGAGCAGCGCCAGTCCCTGGCCCTTGGCAATCAGCATCTGCATCGGCCGATAGAGATCCGACGCAGCGACTTGCGGAATGTCGGTCGGATCGAGCTTGGCGATCATGGCGCGTCTCCCTCGGGAAAATCAGAGGGCGCCGCCGCCGAACGCCATCCACGGCGATCCGGCGAGCACGATGATTTCGCGGGCTTTCAAATCGCCAAGCTCGAAATGAACTTCCTGGCCTTCGAGATCGTCGCGGCGATTGAGGATTTCTGTGTGCTTGAAGCGATAGTCGTGGCCGTTTTCGGCGGCGATGATTCCAATGCCGATATCGCTGCGGAATTTCTTGATTTCTCCGTACATGACTTATCTCCGGATGTGAGCGTTGAAGACGTTTGCTTCTGGGGCTCGATGATGCGGAGATTTTCGGGTAGGCGCTGTTCCGGGCGGGACAAGGCTCTTGGCGTACCGATCGACTTGCGTTCTCTTGCGTCAGGGTGCGCTGGGAAATAAAAAAACAGAGAGGAGCGAGTGGGACAACTCGCTCCTCCCCGTACAGGACCTGCGGCAGCTCCGCTAAGGAGGAAGCGCGCCGCCACTGGTCTGTTCAGTATCCCGCGCAGACTTCTGACGAAATTCTCGTCAGAAGATTTCCGGCGCAGACTTTTTTCATTTGAAAAATGCGTCGGCACGCATGCCCGGCAGCAGTGGCGGATTGCCTTGAAGATCGATCGTCACCGGAAGCACTTCGACGTCGACCGGACGGCGTGCGCCGCGCAACGCGAACTGCGGCGAGGCGAGCGACGGCGCCAGTTCCGCGACCGTGCCTTCGAACTCCTTGCCCGGATACGCGTTGCTCTTGACCACGACCTTGCCGCCGACCTTGATTTTCGAAACGTCAATCTCGTCGACTTCGGCCTTGAGGCGCACGACCGACATATCGCCGAGCACGGCGAGCGTCTGATCGGGTGACGGCGCGACCATCTCGCCGGCCTTTGCCGGAAGCAGCAAGACGGTGCCGCTGACGGGAGCCAGAATGCGCGTTTTCTCAAGCAGGGCTTCGGCGACCGCGACATCGGAACGAGCCGCCTGAAGGGCCGATTCGAGCCGGTTCGGCGCCGGGATATTCGACTTCGCCTGGGCCTTGGCATAAGCGGAACGCTCGTCCTGCAGTTTGTCCTTGGCTTTGGCGAGTCCGTCGCGGGCGCGGGTAACGCGCTGGTCGTTGCCATTGCCTTCGCGGCGGGCTTGAAGCTCATATTCAAGCTCGAAATGCGCGTTCGTCAGTTCGCGTTCGGCGCTGAAGACGTTGTCCTCGGCTGCGCGAAGATCGTCGCGGGCTTTGTCGAGTGGCTGCGCGTCACGCTCGCGTTTGCGCGAGGCAACTTCGGTCTCGGCGGCCTGCAGGCGGGCGCGCGCTTCATCGTCGTCGAGGCGGATCAGAAGCTCGCCTTCCTCGACCTTGTCGTTCTGCTTCACGGCAACTTCCGCGATGCGTCCGAGCAAGGCCGATCCGACGCGAACCGTTCCCGACTTCGGCTCGATGCGGCCCGGTGCTGCGGCGATCCACTCGATGCGCGCCACAATTTGCTCTGTTTTCAGCGTGTCGTCGCCGGACTTCGCGCCGAGCAGGTCGCTGCGAGACATATTGACGGCGCCGAACGCGCCTGCGCCCGCCGCAATAAGGGCGAATAGCGACAGCTTCAGGAAAGTCCTGCGTTTCGGGCGGTGATTGGTTTCATCTGCGCTCATGACGTCATCCTCCTTAGGGATTTGCATGAGCATTGACGTATAGGCCCGCGCCTTGCGTCGCTGTTTCCAGCGGAACAGGGCGTGCAGCTTTTTAAAAAACTTCGTGCGATCCAAAAAACAAAAAGGCTCCGGAATATTCCCGAAGCCCATCTCTAAATTCGCGGTGAATTGGATTACGTTCGCGTTACTGGCACATCTCACGCAACGTCCAGCCGACGATTCTGCAGCTTTCCGTGCCGTTGGCGTTGATCGTGCACTTGCGGTTCGGAAGGCGCTGGTAGTCACAATAGTAGCTGCCGGAACGACCGGAATATCCATGCATCGGCTTCGCGAACTGATAATCCTGGACGAAAACGTCCTTGCCGCCGCCGCGCGCATTGGCGGTGGAAGCGCTTGCGAGCGTTGCGATGCCGGCGGCGATCACGAGAGCGGTTTTGAAAGATGCCATTTTAAGTTCCTCCTTAGGGCCGGTGGGCCTCGAGCTCATTTCCTGGAGGTCGTTTTAAAAGCCTCGGGCGAAGGTGGCTGTTCCGGCCGGAACACAAGGGCAGCCCTGGGAATTGGGATTTAAGTCGCTCCTCGGAGGTGATCCTCCGCGCCTTTGCATGTATCGTGGCCGCCGGGAATGATCTGCTTAAACGAATTTGGAAAGTGGTAGATGGGAAAGATCTGGTCGACGATCGTCAGCCTCGTCGCGATGTGGACTGCGGCCCCGAGCGTCGCGCCGTCCAAAACGGTCGACGGCCTTGCCTACGATTTCGAGTTTACCGGGATCGACGGCAAGCCAATGTCGCTTTCGAATTTTCGCGGCAAGGTTCTGCTGATCGTCAACACGGCGTCATTCTGCGGCTACACGAAACAATACGCGGGCCTGCAGGATCTCTGGTCGCGCTATGAGAAGGCAGGGCTCGTCGTCATCGGCGTCCCCTCCAACGATTTCGGCGAGCAGGAGCCGAAGTCGGAAGGCGAGATCAAGACGTTCTGCCAGGGCGCGTTCGGCGTGACGTTTCCGTTGACGTCGAAACAGCACGTCGTCGGCCCTGACGCGCACCCCTTCTACAAATGGGCGGCGGAAGCGATGGGTCCGGCGGGCGTGCCGAATTGGAATTTCCACAAGTATCTGGTCAGTCGCGACGGGCGTTTGCTGCGATCGTTCTCAACAAAGCTCTCACCGGAATCGGCTGAAATCACGGGACCGATCGAGAAAGCTCTCGCGGAAAACGCGGCATCGCCGGACGCCGCGCAGAACTGAGCAGCACGGATGGGCCGGAATTTTAGCGTGCTGGTCCCGTTTCGATCGGCAAGCCGTTGTCCTGGCCCCACTCAGCCCAGCTGCCATCGTAGACGGCGGCATTCGTCTGTCCGAGGACCGCAAGCGCCAAGGCCAGCATCGACGCCGTGACGCCCGATCCGCAGGTCGTGACGACCGGCCGCGACACGTCGATGCCGGCAGTCTTGAATAGATTGCCCAGTTCTTCTGCCGATTTGAGTGTGCCGTCGGCGTTGAGAAGCTCCTGCGATGGGACGTTTTTCGAGCCGGGAATGTGGCCGGCGCGAAGACCAGGCCTCGGTTCCGCATCGCGACCCTCGAACCGCGCGGCCGGACGTGCGTCCACGATCTGCGTGCCGGGCTTCTGGAACAAGGCCCGCATTTCTTCGAGTTCACGAATGATTTCGGTGTTCTGCAGCGGGGTATAATGGCGCTCGTAGCGCTTTGGCGGCGGACCGTCTTCAAGCTGCCGGCCTTCCGCCTTCCACTTCCGCAGCCCGCCATTCAGCACCGCCACGTCCTGATGCCCCATGGCCCGGAACGTCCACCACACCCGGGCGGCAGAAAAGATGCCCGCCGTGTCGTAGACGACGATGCGGGCGCCGTCGCCGACACCCATTTTCTTCATGCGCGAGGCGAACTTGACCGTCGACGGCAGCATGTGCGGCAGCGGCGATTTCTCATCCGAAAGATCGTCGATGTCGAAGAACAGCGCGCCGGGGATATGCTCGGCGAGATATTCCTTCTTGGGATCGCGTTTGGCAGTCGGGAGGTGCCAGCTGCCGTCGAGGATGACCAGATCTGGGGAGGAGAGGTGGCTCTCGAGCCAATCCGTTTCGACGATCCAATTTGTGGCAGACTTCGGCAAGGCGCACCCCTAGCTTGACTTCGATGGAAAATGTACCGGCGGCACAAAGCAGATAGGCAAATCCCAGCCGCGTCGCAAGTTGCCGAATGCCGCGAAAGACGGCCGGCGTGCTTCTATTGTTGAACGAAATTCAATTTAATCTGGGTGCTGGCGGGCGGCGGCAGGGCGATCCGGACGCCACCATTCGTTAGTCTTGATCGCAGCTTTGCCTTGTCTGAACGAGGTGTTGGGAAGAGGCCTGATTCCGGCGAAGATTTAGCAAGGCGCCGCCCGCGAAAGCGGGTGAACGCACCCGTCAAGGCGGGTATTGGCGATGTTGCCCAAGATCATTTCCTTAATCCTGGCGTCTATACTGGCCTATTTCCTGGTCGAGAGCGATCTGGATCTGGAACAAGCCTATTATATGCTGTTGCTCCCAGCCTCGGCTATTTTGAGCTACTTGCTCCTGGGCGCCACCGACTGAGCTTTACCGCTGCGCCCACGCAGCGCGGCCGCCGCTCCGATTTTCTTCATTTCTGCATTGTTTTCGCGGGCGCTCTTGCGTATGACAGCGGCTTCCCCGCCGCTCGTGTGCCGGACGCCCTCCGCAAGGGGCAGGACACTCGCGCCAATCGAGGAATTTCTGGATGTTTGCGGTCGTCTTGTGCAGCTCGTAATCAATGGTGCACAGATGGCTGGAAAGGTGAGATCGGAGCGTCTCAAGCGGGCGTGGCGGAACTGGTAGACGCACTGGATTTAGGTTCCAGCGGCGCAAGTCGTGGGGGTTCAAATCCCTCCGCCCGCACCAGCGCGGCGCCGTCAAGGCACCGCCTGAGCTTTGTAGACGAAACGGTATCTCCCTAGATAATTGTCGATCGACGAGGCGCGGCACTAAGGTGTCGGCCTCCAATCAGGAAACGGACGATGCAGGTCACTGAAACAGCGAGAGACGGACTGAAGCGCACCCTGCAAGTGGTGGTGGGGAAGGCCGAGCTTGGCGAGCGCTTTTCCGAACGCCTCGTGGAGCTCAAGGACCGCGTGCAGATCAAAGGCTTCCGGCGCGGCAAGGTGCCGATGGAGCATCTGAAGAAGCTCTACGGCAAATCGCTGATGCAGGAAGTCCTGGAGCAGACGATCAACGATACCAGCGCGAAAGCCGTCAAGGATCGCAACGAGCGTCCGGCGCAGCAGCCGAAACTGGAGCTGCTCGGCGTCGACGACGGCGGCATCGAGCGCGTCGTCAGCGGCGAAACGGACCTTTCCTACACGATGGATTTCGAGGTTCTGCCGCCGATCCCGGTGGCCGATCTCGGCGTTTTGCAGCTCGAGAAGCTCGTTGCGGACGTCGAAGACTCGGCGGTGGACAAGGCGTTGTCCGATCTCGCAGAGCGCAATACCTCCTATGAGCCGGAAGACGGTCGGGTGGCCGCCGAGGGCGATCTCGTGACGATGAACTTCGTCGGCCGCATTGATGGCGAGGCGTTCGAAGGCGGTTCCGCCGAAGGCGCCAGCCTTGCGATTGGCAAGAAGCAGTTTATTCCGGGCTTCGAGGACGGCGTCGTCGGCATGAAGGCCGGCGACCAGAAGATCATCACGGCGACGTTCCCGGAAGATTATCCGATGGCGAATCTCGCGGGCAAGCCAGCCGATTTCGACGTTTCCGTCACGGCCGTCGCGAAGCCGAAGAAGCCTGAGATCGACGAAGATTTCGCCAAGGGCCTCGGCGCCGAGGATTTGAAGACCCTGCGCGGTTTCGTCACCGAGCAGATCAAGCGCGAGTACGATCAGGCGTCGCGGGTGAAGCTGAAGCGCGAAATCCTGGATGCGCTCGATAAGGCGCATGACTTCGAGCTGCCGGCATCTCTTGTCGATTTCGAATTCAACAATATATGGTCACAGCTCGAGAACAATCTCAAAGCCGCCAACAAGACCATCGCGGACGAGGGCAAATCCGAGGAAGATCTGCGCGCTGAATATCGCGCCATCGCCGAACGCCGGGTTCGTCTCGGTCTGGTGATCGGCGAGATCGGCGAGAAGAACAAGTTGCAGGTTTCCCAGGACGAGCTGCGCCGCGCTCTGGTGGAGCAGGCGCGCCGCTATCCGGGCCGCGAAAAGCAGGTCTACGAATTCTACGAGAAGACGCCCGGCGCGCTCAACGAGCTGCGTGCCCCGATCTTCGAGGACAAGGTGATCGACCATGTGATCGCCGAGGCCAAGCCGATCGAGAAGAAGGTGTCGAGAGACGAGCTTCTGAAGGCGGTCGAAGAAGCGACCGAAGCGGAAGCCTGAGACGCAATCGACCAAGCGCCGGAGCCGGCGCTCGGATCGTGTGCTAGAACGAGCGTGCGAATCTGACCGGCTTGCCCGTTGCGGGCTTGCCGGCTGAAATCAGGAAAGACCGAGGCGATGCGCGATCCCATCAACACCGTGACGAACACGTTCTGGCCCATGGTCGTCGAGCAGACGACGCGCGGGGAACGCGGCTACGATCTGCCGTCGCGCCTCTTGAAAGAGCGCATCATTTTCGTGACCGGTCCCGTCGAGGACCACATGGCGGCATCGGTCTGCATGCAGCTGCTGTTCCTCGAGTCCGAGAATCCGAAAAAAGAAATCTCGATGTACATCAACTCTCCGGGCGGCGTGGTGACGGCCGGCATGGCGATCTACGACACCATGCAGTTCGTCAAGCCGCCGGTTGCGACGCTGTGCATCGGACAGGCGGCGTCGATGGGCTCGCTGCTGCTGTGCGCGGGCGCCAAGGACATGCGCTTCGCGCTGCCGAACGCGCGCATCATGGTGCATCAGCCGTCGGGCGGCTTCTCCGGCCAGGCGTCGGATATCGAGCGGCATGCGGAAGACATCATCAAGATGAAGCGTCGCCTGAACGAGACCTACGTGAAGCACACCGGTCAGAGCTACGAGATGATCGAGAAGACGCTCGACCGCGACTACTTCATGACCGCCGACCAGGCGCGGGACTTCGGCATTATCGACAAGGTTCTTGAAAGCCGCGATGAAGTCGACGTCGCTGCCCTCGAGATCAAGAGCTCGAAGGAATAAGTGTAGCCGCAAAGCGAATGTCTGTGGAAACACGGGCCTTCGGTTGCGGCTTCCCGACAGTAGAACAAATGACGTACATCGGCCATTGTTTAGGTGAACGATTAGGGTGAATTGCGATGTTGCCACATCGTTCACCAACTGTGGCAATACCGCCGCTTGCGAGGCAGGGCTGGGTGGGCTCCATTAATCCATTCTTGATCTGCCGAACGCTAGCGTGAGAGATTGAATCCCGTGATTTTACGTCGCCGCACATCGGCAATCGCCGGGACGTAGGCAGCGGGCCAAAGCAAGAACATCGGGGCGCCGGTGGTTTTGCACTGAAAGTGAGAAAAAATGGCTCAAGAGAAAAACACTCTCTACTGCTCTTTCTGCGGCAAGAGCCAGCATGAGGTACGCAAGCTTATCGCCGGTCCGACGGTGTTCATCTGCGATGAATGCGTCGAGCTGTGCATGGACATCAT
>NZ_JBAYUV010000060.1:0-9996 GCF_041674905.1 Hyphomicrobium sp. | reverse complement strand
AGCCAGAACCGTCAGCGGCAACGCTCGCGCGACGCCACCGAGATCGTCGATGCGGTCGTGTCCCAGGGATTGCGCTATCAAACCGGCCGCCATGAACATCGCGGCTTTGGCGAAGGCATGCGACACGAGCTGAACCCATCCGCCGGTCCAAGCCGTGGCGCTCCAGGGACTTCCTTCGAACCCAACGACGAGTGGGAACAGCAGGAAGAGATAGCCGATTTGCGCGACGGTCGAGTAGGCAATCAGAAGTTTCAATCGTTTCTGACGGAAGGCGACGATGCTGCCGAATAGAATGGCCGCCGCGCCCATCGCACCCAGGACCTGCGCCGCCGCCAGACTGCGCGAACCGGGCAGGACATCGAACCAGATTCGAATGATGAGAAAAAACGATCCCTTCACGACCAAGGCGGAAAGGATTGCGCTTGCAGCAGGCGGTGCGCCTGCGTGGGCCGGTGGCAGCCAGAAATGCAGCGGAAAGAGCGCCGTTTTGGCCAGCAGCCCCGCCGTCATCATCGCGACCGCCAAAGAGACCGCAAGTTCGGGGCGGATACGCTGATGCAGAAGGACAATATCGAGCGTTCCATAAGCGCCGTAGAGCAGCGCAACCCCAAGCAGATAAAAAATCGATCCGGCGAGCGCGAACAGAAGATACCGCAACGCAGCCGTGATCGCTTCGGCGCGCCCCGATAAGGCGACGAGAGGAACGGCGGCAAACGTGAGCAGCTCAAGTGCCACGTAAAGATTGAAAAGATCGCCGCTGAGAAACACGGTGTTGAGCGCCGCCCATACCGCGAGCAGCAACACCCAAAAGACATAAGGCGCGCGTGCTTCAAGTCCATCGCGCGGCGTCGCGAAGTCGGCGCGCGCATAAAATGCTGTGGCGGCGATTATCAGCGCCGTCGTCACCAGCATCACGGCCGAAATGCCGTCCGCGCGCAGCGTTATTCCGAGAGGCGCCGCCCAATTGCCTAAAACGTACGCCAAGGGCTGAGACGTCGTCCAAATATTGAACAGGATTGCAAATCCGATGGCGAGACCTGCCGCGACGACGGCAAATGCCGTGCGTTCGGCATTTCGCCCTCCCACAGCGGTTGCAATCAGAACGCCGCCAACAGGTACGACGATCGCGAGAACCAGCAGATATCCCTGTGCGCTTGCGGCGTCCAAACTGCTCGCGGCATCCGCGATCATCCCTCGGCTCCATCTGAATGCGGTTGCTCAGAGGATTGGGATGTGAGCGATACACGTCCGGAGACTTCCGACAGCCTCACGACGAGTGCGACAGCGAGCGCCGTCGCCGAAAACGCAACGACAATGCCGGTGATGACAAGCGCCTGAGGCACGGGATCGCCAAAATATCCGGCCGCGGCCCCTCTGCGCGCGACAACGCCGAGCACGAGGAACACGCCACCGCCGAGGAGATTGAAGCCGAGAATCTTTCGCAGCGGATGCGGATCGGTAATCAGTTCGAACAGGCCAAGCCCGATTAGTATCGCACCACATAGTCCGAACAGCGTCGCCGAAGTCATGACACGCCTCCCCTCTGCGGCGGTCCGGCGACCAGCATGACCAGCGTCGCGGCAACCGCGATCGTCATCGGTATTTCGACGGCAACGATCAGCGCTTTGGCGTAGTCGGGCGGATAAGCGAGGAATGACCCGGCAATTCCAAAGCCCGCAAATCCCAGCAGCAGAAAAGCGCTCGCGCCAGAAACGAGCGTCAACCGCAGGCGATCGTCATTTGTCCGGGGCATCCGCGTGAGACCAGCGACAATTGACAGCATCCACATCGCAGCGAGCATGGCGCTGGCCTGAAAAGCGCCGCCTGGGTTATCGGCCCCAGTCCACAGCATATAAATGGCGACAAGGACTCCAATGGGCGGCAGCGTCTGCGCCAGAAATTTTAGCACACCGTCCGGGTCGGAATAGCGCCAAAGGACAGGAGTGCCGCCCCAGTCCCGATCCGCCGCCAATGACCAGCACCCAACAAGCGCCAACACCAGAACGACCTTCTCCAAAAATGTATCGAAAGCCCGATAAGCAAGAAGAACGGCCGTCACCGGATTGCCGACACCGACAGCCGGCAACCCCGCCGAGGCTTCCGGAGCAAGCGTCGGCGCCGGTTCCGGCAGGGCAATAATGACCAAAGCAATTGCGAGCGAGATAAAGGCGCAGAACAACCCGGCGATGAGACGGAATGATTTGTTTGCCGATTGTGCGGTATCAACGGTCGATATTCGCGAAAGCGTGCGCAGCAATAGCGCCCCCGTCACGCCGCTGCCGATGGCCGCTTCCGTCAGCGCGATATCGATGGCCCATAAGCGAACCCAGACGAGGGACAAAAGCAGCCCGTAAACGACGAAACCGATGACGGCTGCGAACGTGCTGCGAACGGCGACGATCCAGCCGGCGACGAACAGGATAAGAATTGCCAAGCCCACATCGACGATAAAAGCAACCGTCATGCTCGCGGCCTCTCCTGCTGCGCCAATCGGGCAATGAGCTGAGAGGCCGTTGAGCTGGAGAACTGCACAAGAATCCAGACACAGACAATTTTGAGGGCGACCATACCGCCGGCCCACGGCAGAAGTCCGAGCGCCACAAAACCGAGACCCAGATTGTCCGCCTTCGTCAACGCATGCAGACGTGTCAATGTATCTGGAAACCGGATAAGACCGACGGTGCCGGCGAGAAAAAAGAAAGCGCCGAAGGTGACCGTGACGATCGTAAAAATGTCTCGCGCCAAGAGTAAGATCATTGCCGATTTCATTCCTGGTCCTGTCGATCGCCAGAACTGGTGGCGAACGCGATCGAAGCGAATGCGGCGAGCAGCGCCAGCGCGAGCGCGACATCGATGATTGCAGGCTCGCTCACAGCGGTCGCCATCAATAGAAGCGCTGCGATGCCACTGGTTCCAAGAAGCTGCGCCGACATCATCCGGTCAGCCAAGGTCGACCCCTTCAGCACGCACACAAGTCCGAGGATCAGAAGACCCAATACGAAAGCCGCGACCGCGAAAAGAAAGTTATCCATCGTTTTGCACCGCTCCTGCCGCCGCACGAAAGAGACTGGCATCCTTGGAAAGCTGTTCGACGACCGGCTGACGCGTATCAAGGCAGTGAATGAGAACATTGCCGGTTGGATCGGATTTCACCGGCATGGTGCCGGGCAAGAGGCTCGAAAGTGCGCAGAATGCGCTTCGGGCGGGCCCGGCTGAAATGGGGCAAGAAAACTGGACATAACCCGGATTAAGCGGGAGCTTCGGATCAAAGGCGCGTCTGGCGACATCAAAGCCCGCGATGACGGACTGCTGAAAGAAATGCAGCATGAACTTGAGCAAGGGCAGCAAAGACGGATGAGTCGTGGCCGGGGGTAATAAGAAAAGGCTGACCCAGGTCGCCATGATCGCGGCAAAAACACCAACGGCGAAATCATTCCGATCACCCAATGTCAGGATGACCCAAAGAACGAAGAACATCGTTCCTCGAATAGCGGCGCTTCTCCAGAAGTTTGACGCGTCGGACGCAATGTTAGTCATGCAAGCAGATCCCAAACGGCGGCATCTAGGGGTTCGACGCCTTCAGAAACCCAAATCTATCGTCGTCTCTCGCGCCTCCTCAGAACGAGCCGAAAAGCGAACCCAGGACAATGACCGCCACGAGCGCGACGACCGCCCCGACGATCGCAACCATTGCGAGATCGCGGTAGCTCTCGCGATGGCTCGTGCCGCATACGGCAAGGAGTGTCACGACGGCACCATTATGCGGAAGACTATCGAGCGTGCCGGCGCTGATAACCGCGACACGGTGCAAGAGTGACGGATCGATGCCCGTTTCCGATGCAAGACGCACGAAGGTTTCGCCCAGTGCATCGAGCGCAATCGTCAGGCCACCGGACGCGGAACCCGTGAGGGCGGCGAGGATGTTGGTAGCTAACGCAAGAGAAACAAGCGGATTAGAGCCAATCGATAGCACCCAATCGCGGACAACGGCAAAGGCCGGAAGCATGGCAACGACGGCGCCGAATCCGACCAAACTCGCGACGCTGACCGCAGGCAAAACCGACGCATTGGCTCCTGCGTCAATGCTTGCGCGCAGATTCGGCAAACGCTCCCGATTGATGACGATGAGAAGGGTCGTTGCGGTTGCGAGCGCCACAACGACCGACCAGACACCCGCCACTGCGGAAAGGGACGTCGATCCCCACTTGTCTTCAGCCAAAAACGAAAAGTCGAGCCGTGGCAGGACCAGCATCGCCATCAAAAAGTTGACGATCACGACTGTCGCCAATGGCAGAGCCGCCAGCGCAATGGGCGGAAGCGTCTCGCTCGCCTGGCCGTGTTGAAGTTCTGCGGTATCGAATTCGCGCGAGCTCGTTGCACGTTCGCGGATGAACTGATCATCCGCGACGCCATCTGCCGGAGGCGTATTTGCGCCGCCGTACCCCTCGCCCGCGCGTTCTGCAGCGGCCTGACTGCGCTTCAGCCACCACATGCCGAACGCCAGCATGATGCCGGAGGCAATGATACCGAGAATGGGCGCGGCGAACGGTGTCGTTCCGAAGAAAGGCATCGGAATAGCGTTCTGGATTGCCGGAGTTCCAGGCAATGCCGACATCGTAAACGTCGATGTTCCGAGAGCGATCGCCGCGGGCATCAAACGGCGGGGAATGTTTGCGGCGCGGAACAGATCCTGCGCCATCGGAGCCAGCACGAAAAAGGCGACGAACAGGCTGACGCCGCCGTACGTCACCGCAGCGCCCGCAAGCACGACGGCCAACATGGCATGAGACGGGCCCATGCGTTCGCTCATGTAACGCGAAATCGCCCTGACGGAACCGCTATCGTCCATCAGTTTGCCGAACAGCGCACCGAGTAAAAACAGCGGAAAGAACTGAGCAAGAAACTGCGCCGCGCTGCCCATGAACGTCTGGGTCCAGTGCGCAAGAAGCGGTTCACGCGAGAAAGCTGCAGCGATGAGCGCCGCTGCCGGTGCCAGCAGAAGAATGGTCCAGCCGCGATATGACAGCCAAATTAAGAGACCGAGACCGACCAGTATTCCCAGCAAACCCATTACGCGGTACTCGGTTCAAAAGCACATCGAAATCGGCAGGCGGGAAAAATCATGGAAAGGTGCCGATCACCCAAGCCGCCGAAAGGGATTAATCTCTAGGGCTGTCGTGAATTGCGTTTCCCATCTTACCAGATGATCTCGTTTCGGCATACGTTCCATTTTTCGCGAGCCGATGCAATTGATCGTCGTACAGCGGTTAATGGCAGTGCAATGCTTGCATTTACATGTGCCGCGCTGCCCGTCATTCGTATGCATCTCGGAGTATGTAAACTGCCGCGCAGAAAATAAGCGGTATCCATATTGATTGAATGTATAATGCGGATGGCAATCGTGCTGCTATTACGCCGACATAACGCAGAACGCATTTCTTCGCTCGTCTCCGGCGTTAAATCCCGGCTCCATCTGTTCGCTGTACGCAAAGAGGTACAACGTGTCCGTCAAGCGCGATGTCGTACTGGTTGACTTGGCGCTGCAGGGCGGCGGATCTCACGGCGCTTTTACCTGGGGCGTGCTTGATAGGCTGCTCGAAGAGCCCTGGCTTAAAATAGAAGCCATATCGGGAACGTCGGCCGGAGCCATGAATGCAGCCGTATTGGCTGACGGCTGGACGTCTGGCGGAGCCGAAGGAGCGCGCGCGGCACTCAACAACTATTGGCAGCGCGTTTCGCAAGCGGCGTCGTTCAGTCCATTGCAGCGATCGCCGCTCGACGTGATGATGGGACGCTGGGCGCTCGACACGTCTCCGGCGTACGTAGCGATGGATTTGATGTCGCGTGTGCTCTCGCCCTACGATCTGAACCCATTGGGCCTCAATCCGCTGCGCGGCATCCTTGCCGAAAGTATCGGCTTCTCGCGTCTTCCGAGTTCACCGATCAAACTATTCGTGACGGCAACCAATGTCCGGACGGGACGCGGGCGGATATTTCGAAACGCTGAAATTACTGCCGATGTGCTGCTGGCCTCTGCCTGTCTCCCGACAGTCTTCCAAGCGATTGAAATCGATGGCGAGCACTACTGGGACGGCGGCTACGCAGGCAACCCGACGATTACACCACTTATTCGTGAAAGTGATGCAATTGATACCATCCTGGTGCAGATCAATCCCCGGGAACGGTCTGAGCCGCCACGCACCGCAAGCGATATTCTCAATCGGCTGAATGAGATTTCGTTCAACTCCCCTTTAATGAAAGAGCTGCGCATGATTGCGGTTCTTCGTCAGGTTGCCGATCCGGGGAATGGCGAAGGGGCCCGCTGGGCAAGGATGCGGACACATCGAATTCTGACCGACATGCTCGCAGATTTGGGAGCGTCATCCAAGCTCAACGCCGAATGGGCGTTTGTTTCTATGCTGAAAGAGCAGGGTCGAAAGAGCGCCGATGAATTTCTTGCCGCGCACGGCAATGATATCGGTGTGCGCTCGAGCGCCGATCTCGACGTGCTTTTGGCAGAGTGTTGATCGCGTGGATGCAATCGTTAGAAGCGCCTCAAATTTCTTGATGTCTTGCCATTTTATCAGCATTCAGCGGATCGCAAAGAAAAGCGCTTGGTCTCCTTGCTCATGAATCCCCAAGAGCGCCGAGCCCGTTATCCGACTATAATATCGATCAACCTGAATTTACGAATTCGACAGGGGAGGGCCGAAATGGTGCCCACTGGTCGTCGGTTCGACGGCCATGGCCCGTTGCCGAAGCTCGTGCTCGGTGCGATGATCGAGATCGGGATGGAAGTCCTAAAGACTGTCGGTCGTCACTCAGAAGCCGCCGCCTGAACCTCTACGGCCGTCCCAACTTTAGCTCGCGGGTCTCCCGAGCGACGTTCACTGGTAGAAAGGAAAACGATGCGCCCGATCGTCGACCCGCGTCAGGGTGATGTCGAGGACGACGCATCAAGCACGAAGCGGCGAACCCTTATCTCGTTGGCCGGCAGCCTGCTGGCCGAAATCAGCATCCCAAAACTAATTGCTGCCTGGACAATGCTGATCATTCTACCGGCGTTGTTGCTGGGAGTAGCTCCCCTCTTCGCTTCGATCTGGATCAGCACCGTATCAACGAAGGCGGCAATGCTGTTTACGGGGCTATTGCCGCCTTTGCTATTGGTCATCCTCGTCGGCATCGGCTGGTTTGGCGGCAAACCGCTCTGGCGACTCATCGAGACGAACTTCTGGTCTTTGAACGCGCTTGCCGTCCAACCCGTTTATGCTGTTTCGCGCGAAGCCTTGCGTCAGCTCTCGGAATGGTTCTTGCCAAAAACGACTGATCAGCACACACGAAATCTGGTGCGTGCGATCAGCGCCGCGGCGTCCGGCATATTGATTTGCGGTGTTTCGATCTGGCTCGTCACGCTCGCTTGGCCCGGCTCGCGCTGGACTGGCTCGCTATCCCATCTTTCGTCACTCTCTACACTCACGCACGTCGCGCTCCACAACAGCGTGGTGATCGTAGCCGCATATCTTGCCGTCGCGGGCTTGGCCTGGGGCCTCGCGGATGCGGCGATGATTCAGCCGTGCGATCTTACGAATTTCGCCACTACGCCCGCCGACGGAAAAACTTGGCGTGTGGTCCATCTTTCCGACATTCATATCGTCGGCGAAAGATTCGGCTTTCGTATCGAAGGTGGCCGCTCCGGCCCACGTGGCAATGGGCGGCTAGAATTATTGTTCGCCGAGCTCGACGCCATTCATGCGCGCAATCCTCTCGATGTCATCCTCATTACGGGGGATATTACTGATGCCGGACGTTCGTCGGAATGGGCGGAGTTTGCCGAAGCATTGAAACCCTATCCGCGCCTAGCGGAACGGATGATCATACTTCCCGGAAACCACGACTTGAACGTGGTGGACAGAGCCAACCCGGCCCGCCTCGATTTGCCGACGAGTCCCAAGAAGCGGCTGCGCGAGGTTCGTGCGCTTTCGACGATGGTTGGTCTACAAGGCGACCGCGTGCGCGTCATCGATGACAAAACCGGCAAACCGGAAACTCTTCTGAAAGACTATCTCCAAGCTCATGTTACAGAAATCGCGTCTTTTGCCGATCGCGGATCGATGGCCCTGACATGGACATTGGCGAACTTGTGGCCGCAAGCTTTTCCAATGGTGTTGCCGCCTGAGAGTGACGATAGTCTCGGGGTCATCCTTCTAGATTCAAATGCACAGACGCATTTTTCGTTCACCAACGCGCTCGGCCTCGTAACCAGGGAGCAGATGAAGGCCGTCGAAAAAATCACCGCGCACTTTCCAAAGGCAAAATGGATCGTGGCGCTCCACCATCACGTCGTCGAATATCCCAAGCCCGCAAAAGCGCTGTCGGAACGCATCGGAACCGCGCTGGTCAATGGAACGTGGTTTGTCCGTAAAATGCAGCAGCTCTCAGGGCGCGCTATCATTATGCATGGCCATCGCCATATCGATTGGATCGGAGCGTGCGGTGAACTGATTATCGTATCCGCGCCTTCTCCTGTGATGGATGTGACGGACGAACGCGACACCTATTTCTACATTCACACGCTCTGCGTTGACGCCAAGGGCCGCCTTAACCTGCTGCAGCCGGAACGGATCGTTTTACCGGGACAGCCGATTGCGGAGGCCTAGAGCAAGTTTACGTATGGATATGCGTCTGCTTAAGTTGAATTTGCTCTAGCTCGGGTCGCCGAAAAGATCCGCGACCCAGCGAGTCGAGGGATGCTCCGCGCAAATCGTAAGAATGGCGATGGCGATTGGCACGCCGATGAAGGCGCCGGCGAGTCCCCACAGGTACGTCCAGAAAAAGACCGCGAACAGAACCAGAAATGGTGAAATCGAAAGCGCGTTACCGACGAACCTCGGCTCGAGATAGCTACCAACAACGAATTGGATGACGTTAAGGCAGATAAAAACGAAGAGCACCATCTGCCAGGACTCGAACTGCGCCACGGCGAAGATAGTCGGAAAAACGGTCGCGATCAGCGGGCCGATGAACGGAATGAAGTTGAGCGCGAACGCCGTGACGCCCCACTCGGCGGCAAGTGGTAGTCCGGTAAGGAGCGCGAATGCCCAAATCAGAAAACCCGTCATGACGCTCATCAGCGTCCGGACAAGCATGTACCTGCGAAGTTTGATGGCGGTTCTTTCACCGCCCGCAAGCAAGATCTTACCGAGCTGTCCGTGCCGCCAAGTCCGGAGTTTGGCTGTTGTTTCGTCAACCTCCAGCAGGCCGAGAAGAACATAAATGAAGACGATCACAAGGAAGCTGATCGCCGTGTTGAGGCGTGCAGAAACCTGCTGAACCAAGCGGATCAACTGATCGACGCTGAAATAATCTGCCCAAAGCCCTGCAACAGTAATTCCGTGGCCATCGAGCCAAGCCGTGAGCGAACCATAAAGTTCCTGAAGCCTCGCGGCATCGCTGATGACGAAGCGGCCAACCCGGCCCGCAGCCCAGGCCACAAGAGCAGCGAAGACAATGACCACCAGCATGGTCGCGGCCATCGTCACCGCGAGTGCCAAAAGGCGCGGAAGGTTCGCCTGCAATCGACGCTGCAGCGGCCAAGCTATCGCAATAATGAACAGGGCAAATGCGAGCGGCGCGAAGACCGATTCTGCGATCGAAAGTGCGCCTGCGATCAGGACGGCCGCGCACACGCCGAGCATCGCGAAGGATGCACGGCCGTATTGCGATCGGGAAACGGGTTCAGGAACGGTCACGACAAAAGTGTGAGCGTACGGCCATCGCCAGTCAAGATGATCTTCAATCTATATCGTCCGTGCGAATAGCGATCGAGACGGGAATTAAGGTTGGGTCATACAATTCGAGTCATCGCCCGCGCCCTATTGTCAACGCCGGAGAGAATGTGCAGCAGATTTCCGGAGCAAAAGTGCAGCACCGACGCCAGCAAGAAGGCCCCCGATATCGGGGGCCTTCTTGCTTATGGAGCCTTATTGCTGCGCGGTT
>NZ_JBAYUV010000059.1:0-12065 GCF_041674905.1 Hyphomicrobium sp. | reverse complement strand
TGCGAGAGGCATGGCTGTTGACGGTCGTTGCGGACGCCCAAGCGGGCGTGCGCCGGGGGGCGCCCAAGTCTGGCCTCTCAAGGCTGGCCTCTCAAGTCTGGCCTCTCAAGTCTGGCCTCTCAAGTCTGGCCTCGCAAGTCTGGCCTCTCAAGTCTGGCCTCTCAAGTCTGGCTTCTCAAGTCTGGCCTCTCAAGTCTGGCCTCTCAAGTCTGGCCTCTCAAGTCTGGCCTCCCAAGTCCGGCTTCCATATTCGGATTCCGGCTTTTCCACTTTGATGTTCGGTGGCGCCTGCGTTTGGGTTAACGCTGCGATTTCTATCGGTTCCGGCGTCGAACCCTTAACGAGATTTGACTAGGGGTTTCGAGGCAGCCGTCCTTTGGCTCCGTCCGACATGCCGCGGATCATCTTTCGGCTTTCGCCCGCCTCAGCCTCTTTTTCATGCTGTGCTGGATTCCTATATCGCCAATGTACGGCGCGGAGAGGGATGCCTTTATTTGGGTCTTTGGCGGCGCTCGAGGTGGGAATAAAAATGGCATGTCTTTCGCGCCTGACGGGCGGGGGGCGTGCGCTGGAGGTCAGTCATGAATTTTGAACGCTACACGGATCGCGCGAAGGGTTTCGTCCAATCGGCACAATCGCTCGCGCTGCGTGAAAATCACCAACAGGTTACCCCCGATCATCTCCTGAAAGTTTTGCTCGACGACCCGGAAGGGCTCGCAAGCGGTCTCATCCAGCGAGCGGGCGGCGACTCGCGTGTCGCGCTCCGCAACGTCGAAGCGGCGCTTGCGAAGAAGCCGAAAGTCACAGGCGGTTCGGGTGGCGTTTATGTGTCGCCCGAGTCGGCGCGGCTATTCGATGCCGTTGAGAAGCTCGCGGATAAGGCCAGCGATAAGTTCGTCACCGCTGAACGTCTTCTATTGGCGTTGGCGCTCGATACGTCGACCGACGCAGGGAAAGCGCTGCGCGACGCGGGCGTGACGGCGGACAAGCTCAATGGCGCGATCAACGATCTGCGCAAGGGCCGCACCGCCGACAGCGCGAATGCCGAGCAGGCTTATGACGCGTTGAAGCGGTACGCGCGCGATCTCACCGAGGCCGCGGCGACGGGCAAGCTCGATCCGGTCATCGGGCGCGATGAAGAAATCCGCCGCACCATTCAGGTGCTGTCGCGGCGCACGAAGAATAATCCCGTGCTGATCGGCGAGCCGGGCGTCGGCAAGACGGCGATCGCCGAGGGTCTGGCGTTGCGCATCATCAAGGGCGACGTGCCGGAAAGCCTCAAGCACAAAAAGCTGCTGTCGCTCGACATGGGCGCGTTGATCGCGGGCGCCAAATATCGCGGCGAGTTCGAGGAGCGCTTGAAAGCGGTTCTCTCGGAAGTCGAAGCCGAGGGCGGCAACATCATCCTGTTCATCGACGAACTGCACACCATCGTCGGCGCGGGCAAAACCGAAGGCTCGATGGACGCGGGCAACCTCTTGAAGCCAGCGTTGGCGCGCGGGGAACTGCACTGCGTCGGCGCGACGACGCTCGATGAATATCGCAAGAACGTCGAGAAGGACGCGGCGCTCGCCCGTCGCTTCCAGCCGATCTTCGTGTCCGAGCCGACGGTCGAGGACACGATCTCGATCCTGCGCGGCTTGAAGGAGAAGTACGAGCTGCATCACGGCGTGCGCATCACCGATAGCGCGCTGGTCGCGGCCGCGACTTTGTCGAACCGCTACATCACCGATCGCTTTCTGCCCGATAAGGCCATCGATCTTGTCGACGAGGCGGCGTCGCGCCTCAGGATGCAGGTCGATTCAAAGCCTGAAGAGCTTGATGCGATCGATCGCGATCTCATGCAGATGATGATCGAGCGCGAAGCCTTGAAAAAGGAAACGGACTCGGCGTCGAAAGATCGCCTTGCCCGCCTCGAGAAATCCATTGCGGATCTCGAGGAAAAGTCCAAGGCGATGACGGCGCGCTGGGAGAGCGAGAAGCAGAAGCTCGGTTCGGCGCAGAAGATCAAGGAAGAACTCGACAACCTGCGCAACTCGCTTGAGCAGGCGCAACGCAGGGGCGATCTCGCGCGTGCGGGCGAACTTCGTTACGGCAAAATTCCCGAACTCGAAAAGCAGCTCGCGGCGCTTGAATCCCAGGAAGGCAAAGGCGCGATGGTGGAGGAAGCCGTCACGCCGGATCAGATCGCGGGCGTGGTGTCGCGCTGGACGGGTGTGCCGGTCGACAAGATGCTCGAAGGCGAGCGCGACAAACTTCTGAAGATGGAGGATGCGCTGTCGAAGCGCGTGATCGGTCAGAAGGAAGCGGTCGTCGCCGTGTCGACGGCGGTCAGACGTGCGCGCGCCGGACTGCAGGACCCGAACCGGCCGATCGGCTCGTTCATGTTTCTTGGCCCCACCGGTGTCGGCAAGACCGAGCTGACGAAAGCGCTCGCCGCCTATCTCTTTGACGACGACACGGCGCTCATCCGCATCGACATGTCGGAATACATGGAGAAGCATTCGGTTTCGCGCTTGATCGGCGCGCCTCCGGGCTATGTCGGCTACGAGGAAGGCGGCGCACTGACCGAAGCGGTGCGGCGGCGGCCCTATCAGATCGTGCTCTTCGACGAGATCGAGAAGGCGCATCCCGATGTCTTCAACGTGCTCTTGCAGGTGCTTGACGACGGACGCCTGACGGATGGTCAGGGCCGCACGGTCGATTTCAAGAACACGCTGATCGTGCTGACGTCGAATATCGGCGCGGACTATCTCGTCAACCAGAAGGAAGGCGAAGACACCGAAGCCGTGCGCGAGGAGGTGATGGCGGAGGTGCGGACGAAGTTCCGGCCCGAGTTCCTGAACCGTCTCGACGACATCATCCTGTTCCACCGTCTGCAGCGGAGCGAGATGACGAAGATCGTCGACATTCAGATGGCGCGCCTGCAGAAGCTGCTTGTCGATCGCAAGATCAAGATCGAACTCGACGAGCAGGCCAAGACGTGGCTTGCGAACCGCGGCTACGATCCCGCGTACGGCGCGCGACCGCTGAAGCGTGTTATCCAGCGCCATGTGCAGGATCCGCTCGCCGAGCAAATCCTGGCGGGCGGCGTCAAGGACGGCGACACGGTTGTGGTGTCCGTGCGCGACGGCGATCTGACGATCAACGGCTGGCCGGTGAAGGCCGCGACTTGATTGATGGCGCGGGCGACTCCCCTATCGGGGAGCCGGCCGCCCGCGCGGGATCGCGGATTCTTTCTTTGCGTAGATCAAGTCTCGGCGACTGCGCTTCGCGCAACCGGTCGCCGGGACGGCATTGTCGCTTTTTTTTATTAGGAAGTCGGGTAGGCGACTTTCCAAATGCGTCACTGGGTGCGCGCGAAGGTTCGTCGATGCTGGGGAATGATTCGGGAGCAGTTTGAACGCGAATCTCATATACTCGCCATGTTTGGATACTCGGAGGCGATATTGAGAATTTCCCCGCCGGCCACCATGAAGTCGTTGAGCGCGTGTCAACCGGGAGAGCTTGTACGCTTTCATTTCCGGAACGGACCAGGGGTTGCTTTGGTAGCGAGTGAAGGGGAGCACAACAACCGGTTCCTTATCACTCTACCGGGTAAGGAAAATCCAACGAGCCCCGAATTATTTCAGGTTTCTTACGAACAGACGGTTCTGTCCTACGGATTGGATTATTGCGTCGAGATCGACCACACTGCGGTCGTGGAATTGCGGCCTCGAAATCTTTACGAAATTCCTGGCTGCATCTGGCTCAAGAATTCGGATTGGCAGCTGCGCCTGGCTGATCCGGGCTTTCGGTGCATCCATTACCATTTCAGTTCAGGGAAGCTAGCGTCTGCGCCGGACCCGAACGACGCCACGATATTTTCGAAATGGACCTTGCGTTTAGAAGATAAAGCGCACGAGAAGATGTCACCTTTGGCAGCGTTTTCCTTCATACCGAAGGTCTAGTCTGGAACCGCCATGGCCACGCTATTCTTCTCATACTCTCATAAGGACGAGGATCTTCGCGACCAGCTTGAAGTACATTTGGCGAATCTCAAGCGGCAGGGCGTTATCGATACTTGGCATGATCGACGTATTCTGGCGGGCGATGAATTTGATAGCCAGATTAGCAATGCGCTTGAACGCGCCGACGTTATTTTGCTTCTGATTTCTCCCGACTTTATCGCTTCCGACTATTGCTACGATATCGAAATGAATCGTGCCCTAGAGCGGCATGAGATGCGGGAAGCGCGCGTTATTCCGGTCATATTGCGTCCGTGTGACTGGCAAGGCACGCCGTTTGGAAAACTCATGGCGTCGCCGAAAGATGGAAGACCAATTAGCTCATGGCCTGACCGTGACGAAGCGTTTTTGGACGTCAGCAGGGCTATTAGAGCTGTTGTAGACAATATTGCTGTGTCATCTCCCATCTCGAGCCATAAAACTGGGCTCAGAGAAACTAGTGTTGGGATATTGCCTTCGGCTGACCTTCCTCGCTCCAGTAATCTTCGGATAAAAAAGAAGTTCACTGACGCCGACAAGGATCGTTATCTTGACGCGGCATTTGAGTATCTGTCGCGGTTCTTTGAGGGATCACTGCAAGAATTACAGATGCGCAATGACGGCCTTCAAACCACATTTCGTCGGATCGACACGCACAGCTTCACTGCCATTATCTATCAGGACGGCAAGACAGTTTCAGAGTGCCGTATCGCTTGCGGTGGTTGGATTGACAATGGCATCACGTATTCCAGCAACGCGAGGAAGCAATCCAACAGCTTCAATGAAAGTTTGACTGTCGAAGCTGACGATCAAACCATGTTCCTTAAAGTTCTGATGGGCATGTCGCGTTTTGGCGGTCGTGATGAGGTCAAACTCACGTTTGAAGGGGCCGCCGAATACTATTGGTCCATGCTTATTCAACGCTTGCAGTAAGGCCTTCGCAGAATTGGAACGATTCAGTTGGAGGCAATCACATTTGAATGGAAATCCTATCTCCGCCTCCCGCATGCTCCCGCGCATCTCGCTACGCTGACTAACGTCGTGGGTTCGTGCTGCGGGTGATGAGCGGTCGGAGCGTTCAGGGCCGGAGAAAAAGCAGGACTGCGTTCAGACCAAAAGTTCCGGATGCGGAGATAGGGACGGGGTGTGAGAGTCGGCTCGTGCATCGAGCCGATCCAGCGGACACGCGGCGCCTTTCTTTTTGCAGCGGCGACGGTAGGCGCGTTCCCAATTGGCCTTGAGACCAATGTCGAGCTGCTGCAAGCGTAAAGCCTCGATGAACGCGAGCTTGGCCTTTCGTCCGTCGAGCCGCTTGAATTTCTTTTTCTGCTTTTTGCTCATGCCGCAGCCGATGCAATATCCGGCGTGCTTGAACTTGCAGACGTCTATGCAGGGAGAGGGGACTTTCATACTGGTCGACGTTGTTGCTGGTTTCTGAAAGCGTCGCACGTTCACTTCCCCGGGATCAAGCGCGACGCTGTGCCGTCGGTGCGGGCTTGCCGCGTTAACCGCGAGTGCGATCGCGGTGTGAAAACTTATCCCGCCTCCGTCCCTGAATCCCCCCGCCTACTCCAGCGGATCAGCTCGTGCTGTGGGTGATGAGTGGTCGGAGCATGCAGGGCCGCCGGGAGAAATTGGTATGCGAGGGATTTGCTGCTAGCGGGGCGAACGGGTAATGAGGCGCGGAGCGATTTGATCGGAGCCGCCCATGCGCAGTCTTTCCATTTCCTTGATCGCCGCCGTCGCAATGCTCTTCGGCAATCCGGTGCAGGCCGGAGATGCCGTCGCCGAATGCAAGGCGTTCTTCGAAAAATTTCAGCAGTGCATCGACGGCCTCAAAGGCGACGATCAGGAGGACGCGCGCATATTCCTCAAAACATTGCGCGCGACGCTCGGCATGTCGGACGATCTCAATCAGGGTGATCCGACCGCGCTTGGCATCATGTGCGCTTTCACGATCGAGGAAGTGAAGAAAGAGCCCAGCATCCAGAAATACAACTGCGCCTGGTGAGCGGCCGGGATTGAGCGAGCATCTAACGTCTAGCGGGAGCCGGGTGGCGCGCACTTGCCACACCGTCTGCGCAAGTCGCTGCAAGTCGACGGTTCGCCTTGGATTTGGGGTTGTGCCCTTACCCCTCAGATGCAGTATCAACCCGACCTGCCGTTGGAACGGGGCAATGCGGACGGCAGGCTTGGTCTAGAAGGGGTATTTCGTATGAGAAAATTGCTTTCGCTTGTCGCGCTCTGTTGCGCGATGACGCTCGCATTTGGGGGCTTTGCTCCGCGCGCGAGCGCCGCGCAGCTTCCGACTGGGCTTCTCGCGTTGAAGACAGATGGGGCTGGCGCCGTTCAGGACGTTCGTTATCGCTGCTGGTGGCGTGACGGCTATCGCCGTTGCGGGAACGTCGGTCATCGCGGCTGGCGTCATCATCATCGCTGGCATCGTGGCACGTGGCGCCACCGTCATTGGCGTCATCGCCACTGGCGGCAGCATCGCGCCTGGCGCAATGGCTACTCCGGCCGTCGCCACTATTACTATCGTTCTTATGCGCGTCCGTCTTACGGCTACGCTCATCGCCGGCCGTATGCGTACTGCATCGGCTTGTGCTGGTGGTAAGCGTCGCAAGACGCGGACGGGTTTAAAACGAAAACGCCAGGGCTCAACCCTGGCGTTTTTTATTCATCCTACAAGCGGTCGGTGAGCTGGCGACTTTCGTTTTTCTAGCGCCGATAGCGACGTGCGTGCGAGCGGCGATAGCAGCGTTTTGCGCCGATTTTGCAGGCGATCCTCGGACCGGCGGTGTAACCGATCACGCCGCCCGCCACCAATCCCACCGGACCGAATACGACGGCGCCCGCAAGCCCGCCCAAGGCTGCGTCGGTGACGCGCTCGCCTGCGCTAGCGGCCATCGGCGCGAGGATGACGCCCGCAGCAACAACCGCAACTCGTGCAAAAGTTTTCATTGTCTGGATCCCCTCCGTCTCTTTCGCTGGTGCAAGCGAATCTTGCGTAACGATAGCATCGTCGATGATTCGAGTTTGTTAACGCACGGATGCGGCGACAATTACGGCGCATGCGGATACGATTTCGTTGTGCTCAGACGGTTCGAAATTAAAGGGCGCGTCGCGGTGCTGTGGCCGCATGGCCGCGATCTGGCGGCCGAGGGCGACCGTCTGCAAAATCTTGTGCCGCTCGTTCGCTATAGCGGCTAATTTCGTATCACGCTGATTTGAGGGGTCGACGTGAGCCTGCTGATCGCTATTGGTGCGCTCGTCTTCCTGATGCTTGCCGCTTATCGCGGATATAGCGTCATTCTGTTCGCGCCGGTGGCTGCGATGGGCGCGGTGCTGCTCACCGATCCGCACGCCGTGGCACCGGTCTTTTCCGGGCTTTTCATGGAGAAAATGGCCGGATTTCTAAAACTCTATTTTCCGGTTTTCCTGCTCGGCGCGGTTTTCGGAAAGCTGATTGAGATCTCCGGATTCGCGCGCGCCATCGTTGCAAGCTCGATTGCGCTGCTCGGAGCCGAACGGGCGATGCTCGCGATCGTGCTCGTCGCGGCGCTGCTGACTTACGGCGGCGTGTCGCTGTTCGTCGTCGTATTCGCCGTCTATCCGTTCGCAGCCGAAATTTTCCGCAGCTCGAACATTCCAAAGCGGCTCATCCCGGCGACGATCGCGCTCGGAGCGTTCACGTTCACGATGGATGCGCTGCCGGGAACGCCGCAAATCCAGAATATTATCCCGACGACATTCTTCCGGACGACGGCGTGGGCGGCGCCCGTGCTCGGCACGCTTGGGTCGATTTTCATCCTGGCGTTCGGGATGGCCTATCTCGACTGGCGTCGTCGCAGGGCTTTCGCGAGCGGCGAGGGGTATGGCGAACATCATTTGAATGAGCCGGTGGCCGCAGCCGATGCTGGCGCGAAAGGCGTGAACCCGCTGATCGCCGTCCTGCCGCTCGTGATCGTCGGCGTTGCGAGCAAGCTGCTGACGCTGGTGATCCCTGCCGTTTACGGTGAGAAATTCGAGGCCGCTCTGACGCCGGGCGGCAAAGCCGTTACCGCCGATGTCGGCGCGATGACGGCGATCTGGGCTGTTGAAGGCGCGCTGCTGCTCGGCATCCTGATGGTTGTCGCGTGTGCGTGGCGGACTGTTCGCGTGAATTTCGCGGCAGGATCGAAGGACGCGGTTGGGGGCGCGCTGCTCGCCGGAATGAACACGGCATCGGAATATGGATTCGGCGCCGTCATCGCCGCGCTTCCGGGGTTTCTCATCATCGCCGACGCGCTGAAGTCCATTCCCAATCCGCTGATCAACGAGGCGGTGACGGTGACGACGCTCGCGGGTGTGACGGGTTCGGCGTCGGGCGGCATGAGCATCGCGCTCGGGGCGATGGCCGATCAGTTCATCGCGGCGGCGAATGCGGCGGGCATTCCGCTCGAGGTCTTGCATCGCGTCGCGGCGATGGCATCGGGTGGCATGGATACGCTGCCGCATAACGGAGCGGTCATCACGCTTCTGGCGGTGACGGGCCTGACGCACGTGCAGGCGTACAAGGATATTTTCGCGATCACGTGCATCAAGACGCTCGCGGTCGCGTTCGTGATCGCGCTCTACTACGCGACGGGTTGGGTGTGAGCGCGGGCCGGGATGAAGCTCGAGGCCGGCGCGGACGATCGTGCAAGCGGCTGCCCCTCACCCTAACCCTAACCCTCTCCCCGCGTGCGGGGTGAGGGGATGGAAGTGCGCGCCGATGCTGAGTCCGGAGTAAACCTTTCCTGCGCGCGAGAGAGGGGACTGATCCGGCGAACTGCGCACACTCACTCTATGGCCGGCTTGACCCGGCCAGCCAGAGTCACGCGATCAAGCGTTACCTGTGATCCTGGATGGCTCGGATAGTGGCCATGGCGTGGGAGAGACGGTGACTACTTGTTTGCGGTCATGACCGGCGCGCGGTGCATCAGCTCTTCGATGCGGGCGCGCTCTTTCTCGAACTCGGCGAGATCCTTGCCTTCGAGCTTCCGCTCGCGCGGCACTTGAATGGACATCGGATCGACGAAGCGGCTGTTGACCAGCACTTCGAAATGCACGTGCGGTCCGGACGATAGGCCCGTCGATCCGACATAGCCGATCACCTGGCCTTGGCGCACCTTCATGCCCGGATGAACGTCGGCGAAGCGGCTCATATGGCCGTAGGCGGTCTGATAGCCGTTGGCATGCCGGATGCGGACATAGTTGCCGTAATAGCCTTTGCGCCCGACCTCTTCGATCGTGCCGTTGCCGGCGGCGATGATCGGTGTGCCCGTCGAGCATGCCCAGTCGACGCCGGTGTGCATCTTTCGCGAATTGAGCAGCGGGTGAAAGCGGACGCCGAAGCCGGAGGTCAGGCGCACGTCGTCGCCGCGAACCGGCTTGCGCATCAGAAACTTTTTCGAGTTGTTGCCGTCCGCATCGTAAAAATCGACCACGCCGTCCGCGGACTTGAAGCGATAGAATTTGTAGAGCGTACCGCCGCTGCTGATCGCGGTATACAGAAGTTCGCCGGGGTTTCCTTCGGTCGATTGGTCGTCCTTCATGTCGAAGAACATTTCCAGCGAGTCGCCCGGGTGAACGCGGCGCCGGAAGTCGGTATCGAAGGCGTTGATCCGCAAGATTTGCGTAATCGTGTCTTGCGGCAGGCCCTGCGTCAGACCCGCATTGTAGACGGCGGCATAGAGGCTGGCGTTCTGCGGATCACCGCCGTCGTTCTTTGCCAGCTGCGAAAGCTCGGCGTCGAAAGGCGGCTGCGAAGATCCGATGAATTCGCCGGCGGCGCTGCGGCTGACGGTCACGAGATGATCGTGACCATCGGAGAAGACCGAGTAGCGAGCGGGTTCCTTCTTGTTCGGATCGGATAGAGACGGAACCAGCGTGATGCGGACTTCTTGCCCCGGAATGAGCGCATTTTCAGGGAAAATCGAATGGCCAGCCTCGATCATGCTGTGCACGTCCCATTCGGGAGCGCCGGCCTTGGCGAGAATTTTCGCGAGCGTGTCCTTGGGACCGACTTTGACGACAATCACCTCGCCGCCTTCGATGTCGTCGGATGACTCGTCCGCTGTATCGGGAGATTTATAGATGTCGGTTGTGTTCAGGCTGTCGGTCGTCGACGCCGCCGGTTGCCACGGATTGGATGCCATCGTCGAGCTGGCCGCAGCTGTCGCTCCGGAGACGCCGTCGAGCGGTTCGCCGTCGCCGGAGCCTGCGTGGGTCGCGCCGTCGACACTGCGCTCGACGATGTCCTGGACTTCCTGCGTGTCGAGTTCCTGGCCATCCTCTCCGGGGAGAATGCCGCCAAGCAGCTCAACGACTTTCACCGATACGTCGGAGCGGGACAATCCGCTGCCTGCGGTCTCGTCGGCGTCTTCGTCGGTGTCGGCCGGTTTACCGCTGCCGTAGAGCTTGAATGGATTGAAGGTCGGGATTTCTCTGTTTTCGTTGGTGGGGACGGGCGCCAGACGTGTCACGATGCGGGCATAAGGTTTTTGGCGGACATACTCGCGGCTGTCGCGGCGGCTCTTCGTCGATTCATGGATGATGTAGCGGGTCGACAGTGCGCCGGTTGTCAGCTGCAGCCGGTCGGCCTTCGGCATGATCCATTTGAGGCCGCCGGCATTCTTCGGCGTCAACGTGAACTGTGGCGCGAGCGCACCTTCGCCGATGCTTTTCAGAGCCGGCAATAATCCATCGGTGGCCACCTCATTGTCGGACGAGCCATAGACGACGACGAGAATGGCGATAGCGCCGATCGTGGCGGCGAGACACGTGCTGAGGATCCAACGGAAGCGGCCGCCGGCGCGGGGTTCGGGATTTTCCTGCTCGTAGATGTGCTTAAAAAAGCTGCCACCGCGGCCGGCGTAAGCGTTTGTCGGAAGCAGACGCGTGTCGTCCTCGAGCGCGAAAGCACGCTCGGTCGCGTCCAAATCCTTCCTACGACGCTGAAGCACCCGCAGCAGTCCCCCACAGCCCTGCCAGGCTTGTTAACGTTTCGCGAGGATCGCCGGCGTGCGGGCGCCAAACATCTCGGTTTGGCTGGCCCGGTAACCAAATTCCGCATCCATGCGAATTCATACGTGAGTTCGCATCCGTCCGTCCCCTTAGGAAGGCCGCGAATAACCGCTTTGCGAGGTTGTGGAATAATCGGGGCGCGATCAAGGCAGATGCGCACAATCGCACAGGGGCGCTGAAACGGACGTTGAGCGCAGCGGTGGGCGTTTCATATCGCTTTGATATCGCTTTGTTTTCTGCCTCTGTTAAAAAATACGAAGTTTTTTTAAAACGAGTGTTGACACCCGAGCCGTGATGTTGTTTAAAGGGGGCTCGTTGGTGAGCATCACTGCTTCGCCGCCCTTGCAGGGCATCAAATTCTCGAAACTCTGAGGCTTCAAGCCGGGTCACCGGTCGAGCCTCTGTCGTCTCGGAAAAACCTGGCGGTTCGCCGCTGGTTGAATTTGTGTTCTCAAGTTTGCTCTTTGACAATTGAATTTGAAGGAAGGGAAACGCAGACGGCGGGGTCCTGGCGGATTTCGGTCGCAAGACTGAAGTCAAACAGACTCTGGAGAACATCTGCGTTTCAATACCATCACCGTGATATTTGCTTCGGGCAACCGAGGTGAAGATCATGTTGTGAAGGTGCCCGTTACGCAGATGATTCCTTGGATTAACTTCCAAGCCAAAACCAGAATCCAAACTTTCAACTTGAGAGTTTGATCCTGGCTCAGAACGAACGCTGGCGGCAGGCCTAACACATGCAAGTCGAACGCCCCGCAAGGGGAGTGGCAGACGGGTGAGTAACACGTGGGAACCTTCCCTATAGTACGGAATAGCCCAGGGAAACTTGGAGTAATACCGTATACGCCCGAAAGGGGAAAGAATTTCGCTATAGGATGGGCCCGCGTAGGATTAGCTAGTTGGTGAGGTAACGGCTCACCAAGGCAACGATCCTTAGCTGGTTTGAGAGAACGACCAGCCACACTGGGACTGAGACACGGCCCAGACTCCTACGGGAGGCAGCAGTGGGGAATATTGGACAATGGG
>NZ_JBAYUV010000058.1:0-12662 GCF_041674905.1 Hyphomicrobium sp. | reverse complement strand
CGGCTTCGCGCCGAGAAGCGACAGCAGATATTGTTGCGCGGCCTCCGTGGCGGAGCGCACCTGCGTCTCGCCACCCCCGGCGATCAGCGGGTTGTTTCCGGCTGCGAGCGCGATCGGATCGTTCGCGAACGAAATCCGGGCGTCGTCGATGAAGCCCTGCAATTCGTCCGTGATGGATTTGATCCGCTGGGCGGCCGATGCGAACGGCGATGATGGGCCGAGACCGCTTTCCAGGCCCAACAGCATGCCTTCGAAGGACTCCCGGAATGCAGTGGTCTCGCGGATGACGGCATCCGAGAACGCGGTCAGGACACGATTGATGGCACTGAAATCGCCGGCTTTGAACGCCTTGTCGATGAACTGCTCAGCCTGCGAGCGGAGCTGCTCGAATTGCTGCGAGATCGCGCCTTGCATCCCGCCGGACAGCGTCGAAATGAACTTCTCGAAGGCCGGGCCGGCCTTCTCCCACTCCTCACGAGCTTTCTGAAGCTTAAGATTGTTGCCGAACGCCGTGGCGACGAGCGCGCCGCCCGCCTGCGCAGCGCCGATAGCCATCTGCACCGGGTTCCCAGTCAGGGCGCCCGTCAGAAGATTTTCAAACGCGGCGCTCGCCAGCTTGTCTGCCAGACGATCCAGCCCGGCAATGAGCGCGTCCATCGCGTTCTTGCCGGTCAGTATCGCAGTGAAGACACCCTTCACGACGTCGGAGACACCCTGAAAGCCCTCGCGCATAGCGTCGGTGAGCCGCATGGCGGCCGCCTCCGATGAGGCCAGTGCGGCGGGGATATCGTTGCCGTAGATATCACGAAGCTGCTGAGCAATTTGCGTATCCGCAGGAGACAATCCCATGGTCGCTCGATCAAACTCGATATTTGCACGTACTTGCGCGACCCGCGCCAGTCGGTCAGCAGCCGCGTATTCCTCTTTTAACTGGTCGATGTACTCCTGATTTAGCGCAATGCCAGATTTTTTCGCGGCGCGCTCCGCCTCATGCTGCAATCGCAACTTAAGCACAGCCTCGCCCGTCTGGCCGGCCGTCTGCGCTTCAAGACGGAGCTGCTCAATGCGGTCCTTTGTCCTCTGAATTAGCTGATCGTATGCGCTGACTGTCGCTTTTGAGGGGTCGCCAAGTCCCAGACGGCCGCGCTGGTCCGCGTCAAATGACCCAGACGCAATGCCTTTGATCATATCTTGGGTTTGCTGCAGAAGCTGCGCGAACTTACTCGCATCGCCCATGCTGGCAACCAGTTCAGCACCAAGTTTTTGAAGAGCGGGATTCAGTAGCGCAATGCGCGCGACTTCGTCGACAAACTCGCGGACGTTGGGCGTTCCTTCCTTGAAGGAGCCATAAAGCTTCAACAGTGCATCTTCAAACGGCTGCAACTTCTCTTGGACAACGCGCTCCCCCTGCCCCCCGAACATCGTGGCAAAAAAATCCCCGAGATTGCCATAGCGCGTAGTATTGGAGATGTTCCTTCCGACCTCCTCTCTCAACTTCTGGCGGAGATCAAGTTCCTGCTGAAGAAGCTGAAGCTGCGTAACAGCCTTGCTCTGTTCATACCAATTACGAGCCGAGTTGGTGACCTTGTCGTAGCTATCCTTGACAATCTTCAACAGGCGATCGTGTTCGGCCAAGAGCTTTTCCGCAGTCGGCGCTTCCGACTTCGTGAGCTGATAGAACGCATATGCAGCAGCAGTAACAGCCGCGAATCCCGTCACCATCAACCCGAGCGGGCCAAGGAACGAAGTCACGGATGCGGCGAGACCTTTGACCGCTCCAGTCACGCCGCCCTGAGAGCCGGCAAGGATTTGATAGACCTGGCCGCCTTGTGACGCCATGATCTGGAAGGGGCTTTGGCCCATCGCCAGCATCGTGGCGACGTCGTTGATCTGAAAGCCAAGATTCTTCATTTCGTAGGCGTTCAGGCCGACCTTCTTGCTGTTGTCATTGACAACCTGCGAATGACGGCCAATGGCACCAAGCGCCTGCTGATATCGTTGCGTGATGAGTTCGACCGCGCGAGCGCGATCAGCATCCGTCCCAATGCCCGCCGCCGTAAACCGCTCAACCCGCTCAAGAGCTTGCTGATATTGCTGGTGCGCGCGGATGGCGGGATCAAGCCGGCCTAATAGCCGTTCGAACCCTTGCTCAGTCGCGCGTGTCGCCCGCGTCAGCTTCTCCTCGGAAACCGCAAGGCCGTCGACTGAGCGCGCAGCAGCATCGACGGCGGCAGAGCCATCGACACGCATCCGGTAAACAGCTTCAGTAACTGTGGTGGTCATTGCTTCAAACCAATGGCGCAATAACGATTGCGGGTGCGGTGACGACCGATCCGGCAGCCCTGTCGGCGTACTGCCGGGATGATGTGTGCCAGCGACCCTTGTTCGCCAACCATGAACGCTTTTTCTGATCGGCCTTCAGCCGATAGTTATTCGGGATGGTGACGAACTCGACGGTGATCCGTGCGACGTTTTTGTAGCGGGCCTGAAGAGCCTTCCCGACCCGCTCATAGATTCTTGGCTGGACCTGGATGACGAATGCGCGACCGGACTTCGTTTTGCCGACTTCGATCTTCCGCGCATACGGCACAAGGTTCGCGATCATCAATTCGTCGCTCGGCTTCAGGTCTGCCGGCAATGCATCGACCGCAGCACCATTGACGAACAACTGATGGCTCCTGACATAGTCCCCGGAGATCACCGGCGAGGTTTTCCGAAGCTCATCCAGTGCGAATTCAACCAGCGCCTTCAGGTTCGAATAGGTGTAGATGATCGGACCCGGCAGGATGACCGTTTCCAAGGCCCGATTGCCCGGCCGGTTGGCATAAGCGTCGAATTGAGGATTCCCCTGCCGCGCCATGATGTCAGCGTGGCCTTGACGAGCCACCTGCAAAAGCCGCTCTTTCGCATCCGCAGCAGCCTGCTTCGGCCAGTCGACAGCGACGATCCGTCGGAAAGACTGAATCGGAGTCATTGCTTGTGCTCCGGCGTTGTGAAAATTTGGCGTTGTGAAACGTCTAGGAGGCCCTGGTGGCCCGCCCCTTCACACGATGTGAGCTAGGAACGCAGAAATGAGGATTGCCATCATCAACAGGGGCCCATTGATGACGCTTTGTCTCGGACTAAGTCTAAGCAGTAGCTCCCCATCGTTTGCCCAATCATCTTGTGACCGGATCACGGACAACGTGCGCAAGCTTCAATGCGTGGTCAGGGAAAACCGCCAGAAGAACCCACCGGCCTTAGTTGACTTCGAGAAGTTCAGTGATGAGCAAAAGGACAGCCTTGCGGGCAACATTCGGAACAACGATTTGAACTGCCCCAAAGTGTCGAAAGTAACAAAGGTGGGCGAGGACGCGAACGGATGGATCGTTCGCATTACCTGTGTCTCACTAGATACAGATTCGACTTGGGAACTTAGAATGATCGGATATCCTCTCACCTCTTTCCCCCGTTTCGAACCTTGGTAACCAACTTTACCGCCGACGATCAGCGCCTCTGACATCTTCCGACTGAACGATCGCTCGCTTATACCCAAGGTCGACCAGTGCGCGCGCCTCCCACCCCATCAGCGCGACCCTCGAAAAGCGCGACCAGGCCACAAGAGATTCCCACGTTACGAGAGGCGGACCCATCCCATTGGAGGCAAGTCCCATGGAAATCTCATGGAAATAATTCCAGAGGTATACCAGTTGCCGAGGGCACTCGGGGCCTTCGATAACCGGAGCAATCTTTGGCTTCATACCAAGCTTGGCGAACTGACGGGCCGCACTCTCAGCGTGATCACCCACTGATCCACCATCGGTGAGCTTTCGGGCGTTGCGAAACTCGAACTCGGCGAAGGTTACGAGGCCTTCGACGAGTTCTTCATAAAATTTGCCTCGTTCGCCACGTAAGCAAAGCTCTGCCGCCGCAGCCAGCCCATCTCCGGTGCAGAGAACAATTCGCGCGCGTTCTCTTTACTGAACGGAACGTCGATCACGGTCCCATCCTGCTCCAGAAGATGCCAACTCGTGGCCAGCGCCACAAGCCGCTCTACCTGATCCTCGATCGGGTCTTCCTTCTCCGCCTCGGCGCGCAGCTCGGCGCGGCTGCGGGAACGGAAGCCTTTGCGGACCTGATCGACATTTTTCTTGCGATCGAGCGCGCGGCCGGGCTCGCTGTCCCACGGCAGAAATTCAACGAAGCCCTCGCGGCCCTGAGCATCCACCACCGGATCGATCTCGCCGGGATAAATGATCGGCATCTTCGCGGCGGCGTCGGTGACGACGCCCATCTTCCCAAACTTCGACATCTCAAGTTTCCTTGGCGGAGGCGGAGCGGCCCCGCCCGCCAGCGGGGCCGTCCTGTTGCGCGCAACGCGCGGGAGGCCGTTATGGCCAACCGTGCGGATGACCCCGTAGGCGGCGGGGATTGCTGGATCAGGTCTGTTGCGTGTCGACGATCTGAATGGTCGTCTCGGGAATCCCCGTCGAGGACTCCGTCGCCGTGCTCTTGAGGGCCTGAAACGGGAGCGTGATGGACTGCCCGCCCTCGCCCTGCGTCTGAAGATCGGCGCCGCCGAGCTTCACGCGCGGAAGGTAGAATGTCATGGCCGGCGTATCAGGCGCGCTCGATGTCGTCAGATACGCCAGAATTTCGAGCGTATTCTCGTTGACGAAATCGTTGATGAGGTCGGCATTCTCGAAAAATGCCGTCATCTGGCCAGTCACGTTCGCGCGGCCCAGGAAGATTTCCGGGACGAGGTTCGATCCAACGACAGGATCGGCCGACGGACTGAGTTGCATCTGGATGTTCAGCCCGGTGATGACCGCGATCGTCTGTCCCGACGCCCGCAGCAAGCCGTTGACCGCGGCCATCGTGCCGGTCGTCGTTTCGGCTGACGGGGCGGAGAAGAACGGAGCTGCGCTGTCTTCATAGATCGTCATGTTGCGACCCATGAAGTCAAAATCGACCGTGCTCATACCGGAAGCCGGGAGCTGCACGTTAAAGCCACCAACCCGGCACTCGGTGAACAGGCGGGCAATATCGACGTCCTGATTCCAGATTTCGAGCGCGAACTTGCGGCTCACGAAACCGGACGACGGAACGATGAGACGCCGGCCGATGGACACGACATCGAACTCGGTGTCGGCCGTTGCGGTCGTCGGCGGCGGAAAGACCGTCAGCTCACGTCCGCTGGTGCCGCCCATCGAGAGCACCAAGAAGTTGACGCCATTGTTGGCCGCCTCGGCAAGACCAGTAAATTGCAGGATCATGCCGGCACGGATGCCTTCCGTGATCGGGGCCCCGCCGCCAAGCGTGATCTTGGACGTCGCGTTGTCGAATGCGACGCTGGTGAAGTCGGTCTCGTCGGCCGCGATCGATGCCGCCCAAGTCCCGCGACACGCCGCCTCGAAGAAATCACCATAGGTCAGCGGCGACAATTCCCCGGAGACATTGCCCTGCACGCGCTTCACGCCATGGCGGAAATCGAGGATCTGTCGATCGCCACGGATTTCGTTCGACTGATACGTGTCTTTCGACAAAGCGAGCGTCGACGAGACGCGGCGAAGAATTTGACCGCCCGACGCGCCGGGATCGGAGGAAAAGTCCGGTTCGACGCCAGGCGTGATGACGCCGGTCGAATGAGCCTTGTAAGCAATGCGTGCGGATACGCCTTCGGCGAGAGCCATTTCAGTTCTCCGGTTTTGGGATTGAGGTTGCGGCGATCAGCCGATCTGGTCGAACGAGAGCGCGACCTCAACAATCGCGCAGTTGTAATTGTTCACCTCAGATACGAAGCCCGGCGGCGCGACGCTCGATCCCGGACCGACCGGGATGATGTCCGCAGAAAAGCACGAAATTGAACCATCCCGGTAACTCCGCAGCCGCGCAGCGATCGACTCGGCGTGCGTCATGACCGGACCCATCCCGTCCGCGCCGGTCAGCGGAGCAAAGACGTAGCCCTCAAGCATCGCGCGGTTGCGATAGGTGTTAGCTCCCCGCCCGCCGCCGAACGAGGACGGTCCAGCGCCCGAGCCCTCATTGTTGAACACCAGATAGGCAAAGGCCGCCGGCGTATCCGGCAGCACCGGAGGATCATCGCCCAGCCAGTACATCGGCAGAGTGATCCCGGAGCCGACCGTCAGCCTGGCCTTCAAGGCAGCAAGCGCCTGTGTCGCCGTCGTCATCCGCCAGCCTGGATTTCCAGGGCAATCAACGTCCCGCCGATCCTTCGCGTGTTGGCGTCGACGGCCTTGATCGCCAGTTCCTTGCCACGCACAACAACCTTGTCGGCCGTCGTCAGAGGCAGAATTGCCGACAGTGTGTCGACGAGAGCGATGATCCTCACATCGCCCTGCACGATCGATCCGACGAGCGGGTCCGGCTGATACCCCCTCACACGCGCCATCGTCGCCGTGTCGGTTTTTGGGCGCGGACTCCCGGTTCCGGTGAACCGGCGGACAAGAATTTCTTCGCCACCGTCGACTATCTCCGCTCGATGATCATCAAGAAAGCTCATGACAGTGGCCAGCACCTGAAATCTTCGAGCAAGTCGGCGACGGCCCGGTTGATGCCCGCTTCCGCGGCGCCCGACTGGTCCCACTCACGGCTGCCGACCCCTTCGACAACACGCTTGCGCAGCGCCGGGTCGGCCTTGCTGAGCGAGAACAGTCGACCGATGCGCAGCAGGATCGCGGTTGAAATCTGTTCAGGCACGGCCGCGAAGCCGACGATCGCAGTTACGGTAATCCGCGAGCCCGACTGGATGGCCGGCCAAACCTGACCATGCTTCCGTTCGATCTCCGGCTGCAAGCCATCTTCTCGCAACTGGTAGACCGCCGACGACAGTGTCTGCGGCTGCCCCACCGCATCAACATACGCGATCGATGAAATCGATTGCAGTGGCGCCACTGGAAATCGCGCAAAGTCGCAGAAGCCATCGCAGGTGACATCGACCGCCTGGGTGACGACCTTGATGCTGCAGTAGCGCTCGACGTATCCACGCTCTGACGCGATCATCCGCGTGATCATCGCATCGTAGCTGGTATCCGCCGACGCTATACCGCACTGCTTTTTGACCTCCGCCGAGGTCACCGGTTCGGAGGCCGGCGGCGCAGTGACCTTCGCGGGATACCACATCAGCCCTGAGCCCTCACGCGCGCGCGCTTCCCGCGGCTTTCGATCGGCCGCACAGCGTCTTCTAGACGCTCGACCTCACGCTCGGCGACCGGAACGGCATACCCCGCCGCGACCAGCCGGATCGCCTCGGCTTGCGAGAAATCGCGCTCATCTCCCGGCCCTAGCGTATAAGTTGGCCCCGACAATCCGACCAGGAGACGAACTCGCATTATTCGCCTGCCGACACCTTGAGGACGCCGCCGTCGCTCCAGATCTGACCCGCGACTTCCGGATCACTGGTTGGAATATTGTCGACAAGCGTCAGTAGCGCAGCTACCTCGGCCTTGAGCGTAACCTCGCCTTCAGTGACGGTGAAAAAATCACTGTCGAACGTCACCGATACGAAAAAGTCACCGGCATTCTCCAGCGTGCTGCCCGGCTTAAGAGTGACCTTGCCGCCAGACTCGACGACAAGCTCATTACCGCCGAGCGCCTTATAAACCTTGGTCGCGTAGCTCATCGCCACCTCCATTCATGAAAACAGGCTGGCGAGGCCGTCGGCCTCGCCGTTACTCTGATGCCGTTAGGGCTGGAGCAGGTGCTTGACCGCGGCGGTGTCGCCGAGTTCGCCGTCCAGCCGGATCAGACCGAGCAGGCCGATATCGGGAGCAAAGCGCTCGCGCGCGACGAACATCACCACGCCGCCGACCTTGCGGACGAAGTATTTTCCGAAGTCGCCGAACACGATGGACTTGTTCCCGGCCGCGACATCGGCCATTGCCTGATTGACCGAGTAGCGATAGCCGAGGATGTTGCCCGGCACACCGCCCTGGACATCCCCTTGAGTCCAGATGTAGCGGCCCTCGCCGTCCTTCAGCTTGCGCAACGCGCCCAGCGTCTTGTCATTGAACATGAAGCGGACCTTCGGCGACTGCCGATACGCAGGGTCCACCGAATGAACGAGGTCGATCAGCTCGTCATATGTCACGGCCGCGGCCGCGGCCGCATCCTTCCCCTTCGTCGAGGCCGTGACGATGCCGTTCGGGCCACTCGTGCTGCCGGCACCGGTGGTCAACTCGGTGTTGGCGCGACGACCGAGCCGCTGACCGAGCAGGTCGCCGAGCAACGTCTCGAAATTGAAGATCGAGTCCTGCGCCAGTTCCCAGGAGAACTTCACCCACTCGGTGTCATACGCGAAGGCCCCGAGCGACTTCTTGCCGAAGGTCGCATCCGAGCCGCCATCGTCCGTCACCGAACCAGCCTCGGTATGCGCCGCGACGGGCACGGACGTGTCGTCGATGGTCGGGATGTCGATCGGATTTCCGCCGGTGGTGTTCATCACCGTGCAGATATCCTCATCGTACATCGGCCCCCACATCTTCATGGTCCGAATGAGCTGATTGCTCAGCTCGGTCGGGATCGTATAGCCGCCGGCCGCGCCGCTGCCGCCCGTGGTGGTCTGGGCGCGAGTTTCCCTCGGAGCGGCGCCGGCCTGCAACACGGCCCGCTCCTCGGCACTGAGCGCCGACAGATCGCCCGCCACCTGTACATAGCGATGGAAAGCGGAGCGATAGCTGATCTTGTCGCCGTCATCCGCGCCGCTGGTCTCGATACCCTCGCCCAGCACGGGCCGCTGCTTCGCGCGGCGCTCCTCCTCGCGCTTCTCGACGCTGGAGACGCGCTCTTCGCGCTCGATCTGCTTTTCGAGCTTGTCGAACTCGGCCATCGCCGCATCGTGCTGGGTCTCCAGCTCCTTGGCGCGGGCCTCGTCGGTCGCCTTCTCGATCTGATCGAGACGCTCGCGGGCCTCGGCGACGATCTTCGTCTGCTTGTCCCGCAGTTCCTTAATCCGATTGCTCATCGGTCATATTCCTCTGATGAATGATGGGTTGGGCCTTCGGCGGGACGCCTAGGCTTTACTCATCGCCCGCGAGCGCAGGTCGATGGAAACCTTCATGCCGACGCGCCTTGCGGCGGCATTGAAATTCTGTTGGCGGCGCTCCTTGCGCGCGGCCTCGAGCGATCGCATGGCGATCGTCGTTCCCTCGTAAGCGGGCTCGGAGACGATCGAAACCTCGATCAACTCAGCATCGGTGATCGTGCGCGTCGGCGGATCGGTCGTCTCATCCCATTCCTGCTTCCGCACGATCATGCCGATCGACATGCCGCTGATGTCACCCCGCTCGATCAACTCGCGCGCATCGCGGCCGTCCGTCGTGTCCGGCAAGTCGATCTCGACTGCAAGGCCCTTGCTGTCCTCGTCGACCCGCAGCGTCTTGGCGCTGCTGCGGCCCAGCACGCGGCCACGATCATGCTCAAAGTAGGCGCGCACATCGCCGCCCTTGAGGGACGCACTGAAGGCACCGCGCGAGATAATCTCGCGGAAATACCCGCCGATATCGGCAGCTTCGCCGAAAACGGCCGCATAGCCGCCGACCGTGACCTTGCCGCCATCCGCCGCCGCGCGGCGCTCAACCGGCAGCGTCAGCGATCGACGCTCAGCCTCAGGCTTCGTTGTCATCCGCCTCTCCATCGCCCTTCGGCTCGTCGACCGGGTTGGATTCATTCGGTGCATTCGGCTTCACCACCGGCTGCTGCCCGAGCACGATCGTCGCTCCCTGCACCAACAATTCGTCGGCCGCCGGATTTGCGTGGCGCGGGCGGTTCTCGAGCGCCCGCGCTTCGTTCGGCGTGATCTGCGCAGTCTGCACAGCGCGCGCGATGCCCTCAATCCGCGACTTGAAGTCGCCGCGCATGAGGCCGTCGAGATTGTGCTCGACATAGCGCCCTGCATTGAAGCGACCGAACAGCTTGAGGTTCAACTCGCCCTCGAACGCCTCGGACCACTGGCCGACCAGATGCTTCACCAGGTGCAGATCCTGCTGTTCCGCATTTGTGAATGTGGCGCGTGACAGATCCTGCAAGAAAACCGGCGGAAGCTGATAAATCCGCGCGATTTCCTGAATTTGGTGCGTTCGAGCCTCGGTCATCTGACCTTTTTCGGGGTCGAATCCGATCGGCTTCAGCTCATAACCGGGCGGGATCGGGATGATCGGCTTGCCGTTCTGACGCGCCACGTCGATTGCCCGTCCGATATCGACCATCGCGCGCTTCATCGCATCGGCGCCGACCGGCAGAGGGCCAACGAGCGCCAGCGGCGGGACGCCGCCGCCGGCGAACAGCTTGCTTCCATACTCATTCATCGCGAGCGCAAGCTGGATGGCCTTCGCCGCCATGCTGATCGGTCCGTAGTGGCGCACGCCATCCGCGCGCAACATGAACGGAACATCTATCACATCGACCTGATCGTAGATCTTGTCGCCGAATTTGTACTGGAGCCGTCCGCCGACGCGCTTGATTTGCGTCTTGTTTGGGTCCATCGGCCACAGGGCCTCGACGCCCTGAGGCGTGCGCTCGATCCAGGCGAGTCCGCGCCCAACCGTGAACACCTGCTGCCAGAAGTATTGGCGGAATTTGAAGCTGTCCATTCCGTCGTTCGGCGCATCATGCACCACAACCTGGAGCTTTCCCGAAACCCTGACAGCGCCATCCTTCGTGTTCCGATACGCGTGCAGCGGCAGCGTCGCCATGGTGCGCGACAGAAACGCAACCGCGGCGCTCACCGCCGGCACCGTCAACGCGCTGTCGATCGTGACGTGAGGAAGATTGACGCCGTCGAGACCGAACAGCGCCATAAACTCGCTTGTTTGCGAGACCGGCACCGTCGGATCCTCGATGCTCGCGCGCGTCTCCGCTCCTGATCGACTGATCTCGAGGCCGATCTTCATGCGCTCACCAGCGAGAATTCCGGATCGTCCCAGGGCGACAGCACGACAGCCGCTTCCGGATTGAAGCTCATCAGAACCGCAGCCTCACCGAGCGCGATCACCGGGTCGATCTTTGCCCGACCCGACACCTGTTTCGTGATCATGATCGCATTGCCCCGCGACTCGGCTTTGGCGTTGCCGACACACCAGTTCATCATCGCGGTTCCACCGTGGAAAAGCGTCCCATCGTCGATTTTCATCGGGATCATGTTCCACGCCGGTGCGAGCGCCACACCCTGAAGGAGCCGCCGAAGCATGGCGTCCGTCATGCCGCGGCCGATCAACTCTTCGAAGATTGCAGCGATATTGTTCGGGTCGATTCCAACGGCATCCTTTTGGGGAAAAAGCCCGCTCGCAAGAACACGAGAAAAGACGTCACCCACTTTCGACACGATCTCATTCGATCGCGCGCACATCGTCAGAGACTGCTCATCCTCGAAGTCTTTCAATACCGGCGCTATTTCTCTTCGAAGAGCGAGGACTTTTTGATGGGCAAAGGCGTGAGCCCAACACAGATAGTGCCTCGTGCCCTTTTCTCGGCCAATGACGGCGATGCCGAAGAGATCGTCCATGCCACCGCCGTCGATGCCCATCGTCACGACTTCGGAGCGCTCCAGCAGATGATCGAGGTCGGCCAACCCTTCGTCGACGGCCGCATCCCAGAAGTCAGCAGCACGCCATCGGCCATCGCCAAGGCCAACACCGATCTCGATGTTCAGGTGCTGTGAGGCCCATATCTGCTCGGCCTGCTCATTGGCGCGCCCATTGTTCTGATAGTCGTCCGCAAGGCGCTGCGGGTCGATCGACCGACCAAGGTTCGGAAGCAGCGGCGCCCAGTGTCGCGGGTTGCGCCAATACACCTTGTCACGCTGAAGCTCAGGCGGAAGCTCGTAGAGAACAGGCAGCATGATCGGCGCATCACCGCCCTTGCCGTCACGAATCGCGCGGGCCTTCTTGAGCTCCGTCAGCCAGATGCCCGCCGGCTGCTCATCCGACTGCGTCGTGATCATCAGCACCTGACCGCCTTGCATCGTGATGCCGCCGCCACGTATCTGCTGCATCACTGCCGGCGCTTTCGCCTTTTTGCCGAGCTCATGAAGCTCGTCGATAATCGTCAGCACCGGGATTTCACCGGTAACGATCGACGTGTCGAAGGTCTTGACCTGCAACTCCGTCCCGGTTTTGCGCCGCAAAATCGACTTGACGTTGTCGGTGATCTTGAAGATGGCGTCGAGCCGCGCGTCGATCCTGATCATGCCCTGCGCCTGCTCGAAGCAGCGCTGAGAAATGTTTTGGCTCGGAGCCACGATCAACATCTGGCGGTTCGGGGCCTCCTCCATGAACAGCGCCGTGAGCCCAAGCGCGGCGACGTAGGTCGTCTTCGAATTCTTCTTCGGGACCATGCAAAGCAGCTCCCACACGAGCCGCCGCTTGGTCTCCGGGTCTTCACTCGCCAGAAACGCAACGAGGATGTCGCGAAACCAGTCGCCACAGGCTTCAGCCAGCGGAGGGTTGCCAGCAATATCTGGCAGCCGCAGGCGGTTGAAGAACGCCAGCGCCTTCGCTGCCCGCGCCTGGTTGAGCGGCACGGCCGCCATGGGCGTCTCGCCCGCCTGGATCTTCTGCCACCAATCGGGGCAAGAGAATCGCGGCGCGTCAGTGGACGACATTCTCGGCGGTCGCCTCGGCCTCGATCTCGGCCATCAGATCGGCATCCGCCGCTTTGGCACGCTG
>NZ_JBAYUV010000057.1:0-13672 GCF_041674905.1 Hyphomicrobium sp. | reverse complement strand
TCGGGATCTATTTTTTTTATAACACAACCTTTACCTTGCAGTTCGGCTGCGAGTTTTTGATAGCGAATTAACCTATTAGATTCGCCAAGTCCTGGAATAATATAAATTGTTTTTTTCATAAAATACAGAAAAGAGTGAAAGTTTCAGAAGTCTTTATTGTAACAATGTATTTCATATTCATGTCACCGAGAGCTATTGCGAAAGGTTGGTGCTATTTATATAATCAATACTCTTTTCCAAAAAAAATAACAAATTCTCTTTTTCTTCCGACCAAATTTTCTTTACCACCTCGCATTTTTCTTTTAGGTCAGAATAAAATAATTTTTCTTCCATACCAAGCAAACTCTTAAACTTTGGTTCATTCAAGACAATAATATTGAATATTTCAGAAAGTTCCCAAAGTGGTCCAGAATTAGTATCCATTCCTTTAATTTTGTACTTCAGGTTCTTTTCGCAATAGTCAAAGAAAGCAAAATGCATGATCTCATGAAAAATAACTTCAATTTTGTGTGGGATATCTTTTTTGTAAAAAACCTGAAATGTTTTTGATTCTACAAATCTCGGATTGCAGTTAAATATGGATAGAAATCCCGTGTAATTTTTATTTCTAAAATCTATTTCGAACAAATTCCGTAAAGCATCAAAAAATACTTCTTGTTTTTCAGATACTTCAAGTTGAAGTTCACTACATACAGAATTTAACGCTGTTTGATTTGTTGAATAGAACTTATCAATATATTCTTTATGATTATCCAGAGTAATTAATGGGTGTTCTTTTTGTATCGTCATACCAAAATCAACTCCGGCTGTTTTGAAATCCCAGAAGTCCTTATATATTTCGTAGTCTAATTCTTTGTTGAGTTTAATGTTTACCATGCATTTAAAATAATAAACCTCTTACCGATTAAGGCAAGAGGTTTTGCAGATTGTGAGATTTTTAATCATAGGCGGTCGAACAGATCCCAGATCAGCCATTCTAGAGAAGAGAGAGAGTGTATGCAGAATCTGTCATCAACTGCCCAAATGCTGCCATTGCGTAGCCATGAGGCATACGCGCAACCACCACCGCACATACCAATGGCTGGGCAATTATAGCATTGAGGCATATTGAGTGGAGTTCGGTGTTTCCATTCAGTAATGACAGGATTATTATGAAAATCGAAATCCTTACTGACTTTAGCAAAAAAGAACTGTTTAAGGCCAACGCCTTCATGACAAACACCAAGTTGGCCGTCGGGAGAACACACTAACTGTGCTCCCAACGCCTGGCAGTCATAAGCGTGAATACGTTTATCTATGAAAGACTTGGCCTTGCGCATCATTCGATCTTCGTACACTCCTTCCTCGCGAGCAAGTTTGAAGTACTCAATCATTCGCTGCGATACAGCTTCCATGTACTCTTCACTCATGAGGTTCTGAGCCGTATCAGTCAGGGGATTAAGATTGATTGAAGCAAACCCATAACGACGATGAAGTTGGAGAAGCTCTGGTAGTCGATCTATGTTATGAGCACCAACCGTACTCGAAATAGACACATCCGTTTTACCGGCACTACGAAGCATTTGGTAGCCTCGAATTGCTTTTGCAAACGATCCTTGACCACCGATACACGTCCGTTGCTCATCATGAACTTCTTCGACACCGTCAATTGAGATGGCAATGTCGATATTGTTTCGTGAAGCAATGAAAGCCGCGATCTTTTCGTTGATGAGAACGCCATTCGTTACGATTGATAGATGGAATTTGTCACCCATCGCCGCAACTTCTGCGCCGTAGGTGGCTTCTATGTACTCAACAACTAGCTTTATCAACTTAAAGTTGATCAGGGGCTCTCCTCCATAGAAGAAAATAGTCTTGGTCAATTTTAAATACTCTGGAGGATTTCTCACTAAGTTTGCGAAGAACATGTCGATGGCTTCCACTGCTGTATCAAAACTCATTTCTGAATGTCTGTATCCCTCGGGCATATTGTTGATAATAAAACAATACCCACATCGAAGATTGCATTGGTCCGTGACAAGAAGATACAGAGTTTCAAGACCTGGAGAAAGAATGTGTATTCTTCGTTTCTCTTCTAGTAAAGCCATGTCGTCAGTCTCCACCGGAACAATCATGCCAACCCTCAAAAGTTCCTCGATTACCTTATCGAGTTGATCGGAAAGATCCAGGAACTTCTCTTGGAGGTGTTCTGGGGTTGTGCCGAGTTGGAGAATTTTTACAACATCACGATACTGTTCTTCGAGAAATACCACGTCCATACCAAGTGAATGATATAGGGCAAAATACCCATTACCCACTCCTTGGAAAACGTGTGTCCACTTGGATATACGAAAAGCACAGTTTTGCATTGCTTACTCCTTAGAAGGGTAAGAGTATTTAGGAATAGGAGCCGGACACGCGTCCGGCTCCACACCGATCAGCACGAGCATCCGCATGCGCATTTGCTTAGAGCGACCTTCTTCAGATCGATCTTGCCGATCACGGCTTTCCGTTGTGCGGAGGTTGCCGTTTTCATATCGCACCTCTCTTTTTGTAAAAGAGCTTGCGCTTAATAGACAACCCTGTGGAACATCCATAGGTGCTAATTGCCCATTTCCTATGCAACCATACCATTAATATCAATGATTGACTAGGGTATATACGGCAAACCGAAGTATAACGAGGAGAAAAAGAAGTTTGTCGAAGGAGTTTTAAGCGGACTAAGTTAGGTCCCTATATTTGACCACAAAAGGGGAGTTGACACAAAAGGTCAACGGGTGTATAATACATATAGAACAGCCTTGGAGATCGCGCAAGCGTACTCGGGCTTATAGAGCGCTCAATAGAGCCTCTAAACTCGTTATTTTAAAAATACTCAGTGTTGAGGGCATCCTAAGCCGAAAGGTGAGGGAACAACATTGATTTATATAAACTGGCTTTAGGCGTTAGGTTCTAGGCCTTAGGGATTTGCAAAGATGTTCTTTGCGAATTGGTTCCGGGCTTCTACAAAAATTTCCAAGCGCAAGCTTGGAGAAGGCCCAAAAGCACTCCGTGCTGGGCCAAAGGAGACTACTATGCGTACTTCTTATCTGACTCTCGTTGGAACTCTTGTCCTGTTCGGTTCGTTACTTCTGCCGGGCTTCAAAACCCTACAGACCGCAGCGGCGGCGAGCGTCCTGACGATCGACGTTCAGGCCTCACCGATGCCGGTGTATCCAGGGTCCATGACGACCCACAACGAGCCGTGGATGTATTTCTATTTCATGGGGTTGTCGTATCCCACTGACATCACTGTGAATCCTTCGGCGGTTGAATTTATCGGCGACACACTTGATCCAGCCTTGCTCGTAACTTCGAGTTTTGGCTCGTGGTTGGCAAAAGCAGATCCTGCTTCTGTCTTTGGTTCTGTGTTTCTTAATGAAACCGGTAACCGTATCGGTCCTGGTGGTTCAATCATCTCAATCGACTCCGGCAGTCTGGATATTCGGAATGTCACAATCACTTTCGAGAGCGGTGGGAGCAACTTCCTGGGCTATGTCAAGGATTTTAGCACCCTCGGCCTCCAAAACGGCGACTCGTATCCATTTGGTGTATGGGGTAAATATCAGGGTGTTTGGACAACTGTTGTCGGAGACCCTGTTGACACCTTGCTGTTCGGGGACCCTGTCGGCGTCGGTGTTTCATCTGACGGCGTTCTTGGTTCTTCAGACCAGGAAAAGCTTGATAACACCGTGGCTTTTATCCAAGGTTTCGATTACCTGAAGACAACCTTCGCCTACAACGATGTGGCGAATGATATCTCAGGCTCAGGCTCGAAGACTATGAGCATCGTACCCTTGCCGGAACCAGGTGCACTCACTCTATTCGGCCTTGGTACACTACTTGTGGTGACACAGGTTCGCCGAAAGCTTCGACAAACAGAAATGTAAAAGCAGACGCCCTCTGTTTTTGCTTCTCTTATTACCCACGTCTTCATGGCGTGGGTTTTTTATTTGGTGAGTACACACCAAGTATTGGGAGATATCAGTGTCTTGCTTGCCCCTAAACCACAAGGGATATCACCTTGAAGTGCCCATTTAATCTTGAAACCATCGCAGGCACTCGTCGTACACTCATATGTTGCTCCTAAAAAGGCAACACCAACTATAACAGGTTGCGAACTAACTGCTTTGAATTGCGAGATCTTTTCGAGGAAAGCACTTTGTAGTGTAGCACTTTCATTTGTTAAACCGTACCCACAAGCTGCGTTGTCGGGGGCGCCACCAATGTTTTTGTAGTCACCGAGACAGTAGGCCGTTGTATTTGAAGGTGAATTTGATGGGTACTTTCCATAATCAAGTCGATATAGTTCGGCGGCTTTGGTGTAGGCATCAATTTGTTGAATTATTGCAGAGTTTCCGGCTTTGGATCTAGCATCCTGCATTCCAGCCATAATAACCGAAGCGAGTAACGCAATAATCGAAATCACCACCAGAAGTTCAATAAGAGTGAACCCCGACACCAGTTTTGGTTTAACAAAGTTTCGCCCATGTTTAATGTTGAAGACGTGATTTTGTTTTTGAAGGGTAATTAAGCTACGGAGTATTTGTTTGGCTTTGCGGAACCAAACCAAAACTGGTGTAGGGGCGTGTCCCTTTTGAGACGAATGAGTTGTTTTTGAAGAAAACCGAAGAAACCAAAATTGAAGAGGAGAATTTTTAACAGCGGACAATTTCAATTTTGAGCTTCTCGTTTTCATAGTACGTGTTACTTAGAATTGGAGCGAATCAAAGCTAGTAACCATATTGCGGGGTGAAAAATCGAAGAGGGAAGAAAGCGCTTTAATAGAGTTTTTGTTTTTTGAAGCATCTCTCAACCACACTTGTTCTGACACGAGTGGTATGTCCTCCTTGTGAGGCAACCCCGTCTCGTCATGCTCAGCATGAATGACATCAAAAGAACCATCACCCTCATCGTGTGGGGCAAATATCAAAGCTATTTTTTTGGCAATACTAAAGAGAGATGTTCGTGTTGGTTTGTCCAAACATACTGACCTTTCCGCAAAAACATTGCGTACTGTCATAGTAGTTTAATTGTACGCCTATCTCACTTGTGTTACAAACGATAGGACTGGATATTTTCTTTCCAAATATTTTCAATATCGATTAACGATTTATTGTAGATAGAATTGAAAATCTCAGCATTTTTTTGAGCAGAAAATTCTCTACTGGTGTTTTTGTAAAATTTCTCGAATTTTTTTCTATCAAATTTTTCAATGAGAAAGCCGACATACGTGTGCATATTACCACTTATTATTGACATAAGTATCAATAAGATGTATCATTGGGTATCCATGGGGTGTTCCTGTGGGTGTTGTTCTTTCACAATACCAAAGATAGGAGGTATCAAGCCATGAGCAGATCTGCTCAAGAAATCAAGGCACGGTGCTCTTCCATATTAGGAGACGAGAAAATCGTCTTTTTGGTGGATGAGAGTAGTAGCCCATCGGCCGCATTTGAGATGATCTTTGCGACCACGAATGACTCCAACAAGGCAAAGGCCGGCCGATGGCTGGCGGTCCTGCGTAGGGACTACTTGGAAGAGTACAAGAAGTTAGTTCCACTCAAACCTAGCCACGTCAGAAATGACACGGCACAGACAGAAAAGGAAACGCGATCATGAAAAAGGAAGTTATGTCGCCAGAGCGTCTGAAGGCCTCTTTGGCCGTTCCAGACCTTACTGATCCCAAGAATGGGGTTCATGCCATCAACATTGTTGCTGGCAACGTAAAACGGGCACTGGAGAAATCCTACGCCGGAACGGTTGTCGAAGAGGTTCGTTCAAACCCCAAAGTTTCCTCAAAGGAAAACTTCGACGATCTTCTCTTCCCATCGGATAATGCTGGACGATCTTCTCGTTATACGAGGTATGTTACGGAAGACACTGTCTTGCGTACTCACACTTCGTCAGCCATTCCGAGCTGGCTCAAAAAAGCATCTCAGAATGGTATCGTCGAAACAATCGTTGTTTTGCCGGGGATGTGCTATCGTCGTGATGTTGTCGACAAGACCCATTGCGGTGAGCCACATCAGATGGACGTCTGGCGAATCAAACGTGGGTCTCCTCGTTTCGCCAGGCTAGACCTGATTCACTTGGTGGAAACTATTCTGGAATGTGTTATTCCGGGATGTAAATACCGGGCGAATGAGGTTGAACACCCTTACACAATGCACGGTCTTGAGGTGGAAGTTTTTGTGAACGGGTCGTGGCTCGAAGTGCTCGAGTGTGGCGAAGCTCATCCGACCGTCCTCAAAAACGCCGGTCTTGATCCTGAAGAGTATTCAGGGCTCGCTCTGGGTATGGGTCTTGATCGGCTCGTCATGATCATCAAAGGTATCGATGACATTCGAGTCCTGAGATCGGACGATCCTCGGATAAGGCGTCAGATGATGAATCTTGAAAAATTCGTCACCGTTTCTGACCAGCCGTCAACAAAGAGGGTGCTATCCTACTCTACATCTGTCGAAAAAACAGAGGAAGATATCTGCGAAGAAATTCGCGATGAGCTGGGACAGGACGCTGTCTTCATAGAGAAAATCGAGTATTCTGAAATTCCCTATGACCAGCTTCCGGAAAAGGCGAAACTGAACCTCGGCATCAAACCAGACCAAAAGAATGTTGTGGCAACACTGACGTTCCGTTCGCTGGAAAGTTCTTTGCCGAAGGCGATGGTCAACGGGTGGATGCAACGCCTCTACCCGAAGCTGAATGAAGGATCTCGAGGGTATATGTAGAAGGACCCTCGCCTATCTGTGTAGTAAATCGTTTCAATGGGGCTATGGACACTGTCTGTAGCCCCTTTTTATATATAAAAACCCCGTGCCAGAAAATCTGACACGGGGTTGTTGATACGACCCATACTTCAAAAGACAGGGAAGAGTTCCACATCTCTTATGTCCTCCGTGTTCAACAGAAGCATAAGAAGACGCTCCATCCCCATTCCAATTCCTCGGCACGGAGGTAAACCAAACTTCATTGCGTTGATGATGTCTTCGTTGACACCACCATTTTGACTTTCCTTGCGGTAAGCCAGCTGTTCCTCCATGCGTTGTCTGATAAGGCGAGGATCACGCTCTGGATTAACAAGGTCGGCGACAAGCATCCCGTTAATAACTAGAAGAGTCTCATCAACGGTTGACCCATCATCATTCACCTTGAAAATCGGAGACTGAGCTGCTGGCAAGTTCCTCAGAAAAGCAGGTCCTGTGATGCGAGCCATCACGTGACAATACAGGGCGGTAGCCACAGTATACTTGTTCACCTTTGTAGGATGAGCAATTTCCGCTTTGTCTAGAATGTGTACCAGCTCTTCGACAGGACGTGATTCGTCATATCTTATGCCCGTATACTTCTCGATTTCTTCCATGAAATCGTAGGATGGCCAGTTTCCAGAGCAATCTATCTCTCCTCTGGCAGTGGGAATTGACGGAAAACCGTACAACTGGATAAGAACTTCGCAGATCATATCCTGGGTCAGGTTTTCTATCTCTTCTCTGCTGGCATACGCACGATACAGTTCAAGGATTGTGAACTGAGGAAGCATGTCAGCCGTAGCTCCTTGGTTTCTGAATGATTTGCCAATCTCAAACACCTTCGAGAATCCAGCAACCATCAACTTTCGGAGAAACAGTTCTGACGTCAACCTCAAATACATATCTTTGTCGTGTTCGGTTACGTGCGTCACGAACGGATCAGCCAGACCAGCCTCAAAACTTTCCTGAAGCAAGGTCATGCTTAATTCATCGTATCCCTCTTTATAGAGGAATTGCCTTATTGCACGGAATACCAACGAACATTTCCGGAAATGCAGAATCTTCCCTTGGTTTTGAATCAATTGAAGATGTCTATGAGCATACAAATTTGATCTCTTGCGGAAATCAATGTTGCTGTCATAAACATCACCCGTTGCTTTGGAAAGCAACCTGATCTTGTCTCCAAGGAGGACATCTTTTCCTGAAACACAGAGCTTCACACCCTCCAACATCACGACATCTCCATAGTGGATAACGGAGTCCATTGCCTCGATGTTTTCTGGTGTGCGCATGAGGTATGCAGGAATCGATAATCCATTCCCCTCGATTCTTTCAAGCGTAAGAATTTCCTTTCCTTCCAGTGTGCCAAACACTCCGAGCTTGGAGATCTCACCAGTATTGTCAGAAAGCATAAGCCTTCCAACAACGATGGTTTTTTCTCCATAAACCACAGTGTTTAGGGTGCAGACTTCGACGGATCCTCTTGGTGCCTCACGGCGATACGCAAGAGGGTCGATTTCGAGAGCAGTAGCCCTCTTCCTTTCACTCTTTCTTGCCATGAGACACCTCCTTAATTGGGTTTATTGTTAACGAACAATGCCACCACTAAACTAATATAAAATAGTCAGTTTGTCAACCTCGTAAACAAAAAAGCTAGGCTGTTAGCCTAGCCCCTTCTCATTGCAAAAATGAGCAAAATCACGAACAAGATATTTATGATCAATGATATCGGTTTAACCTTTCTCCTTTTGCTGAGTTGTCTTTCCTTAGATTCCATAAGACAAAGCAAAAGATTTGACATCGTCTTTCTCCTTCTGATGTTTGTAGAAGCGTACTAACTATCAGGAACATACATGTAGCTGCGAGCGTTGCACTAACTGGTTGAATTCAGGTCGTAAATATTATTTCTTTTTAAAAATATCGTATTTGAAATCTTTATATGTTAGAGATGGAAGTGGTCCGGTGCTATTCTGGTACTTACCTTTGTATAAAATGATGTCTCCTAAAGGAAGCCAAAAACTGACTTGAGCAATAAGCATCCCTGGGTATAAACGGACTGGGAGAGTAGCATATAGTTGAAAAGTGGTAACACCGTGCGATCCAATGTCTATTAAATCAGCGGTAACATGAACAAACAACCCCATTCTAGCTGTACCAGATTTTCCGTGTATAATTGGAACATAAAAATCACTACCTATTCGTTCGTTGGAATGGCCTAAAACAAAATCTCCAGCTTCAAGCACCAGTCCTTCCTCTGGTATAGTTATTTCTTCATGTTGAGGTTTACATTTTGGATCGATAACACCAGATTTGTATCGAATAATCGTAGGGCCCAATGATAGGTCATAAGAGTTTGTGGTTATTCTTTTCTTATCGAAAGGGGAAATATCAATTTTTCCCTTTTTAAATTCCTCAATTATTTTTTTGCCTGTTAGTATCATGTTTTTTGGTATTAAGTTATGGGAACAAATGATTCCTGAGGATGGTTTAAATGACCGTATCTGCCGTCATATTTCTTAACTGTGCCATAGTTTTTCCAAAACGAAACTTGTCCTATGATCATACCAGGATATAGTTTTATAGGCAGAGAGGCTACGATTTCTAGTGTCCATTTATGTTTCGACGTGGTGTGGCCGAGATTTGCTGATACCTGTAAAAATAGGCCATATCTGCCCATAGAACTTCTGCCAATAAGGGACATTGCATATTTTGAACTGCCGATCACTTCCTTGGTGGTGGCAAGATACATCTTTCTTGGCTCTAAAATATAACCGTCTTTCGGAATTTTTATCTCCTTGAAAGCAGCTTTGTCACCGTCGAATCCATCAAAAACTTTTATAGTAGAACCAAGTCGATAATTATAACTATTTGGATTAACTTGTTCGTCGCAAAATGGCTCTATGGCAATATTGCCAGATTTTATTTCATCTTTAATTTTGCTTCCAGTTAGGATCATGTTTTTAAAACAGCTCGACAAATCTATTTGGATATACGGCCTTTCTGTATCTTAAAACAAGTACACTATACATCTGATAAGGACGCAGGTCATTAGACATCTTCTTTACTTCGTAAAGTCTTTTATACATAGCTTCGTATACTTTTTCATCTGCAATATCGAGCATTTTGCATGCACGGTCTATGGTGCACTTGCAATAGTAATTAAGTTCCCCCTCGGTTTCTTGAACTAAGCTGTTTCGCTCCTCAAAAATCACTTCAAGCTTGTTGTATGATTTCATGATTTCCTTGTAAGGAATTCCTGTTGGAGTGATATTGAATACTTTTTGAGCTCTTTTCATCAGTGTCTGAGGTAGTGGTTTTGTCACATAAAATGGAGAAGCGAGAATGTATCCGCCGTCTTTGAGCATACTGATGCATCTTTCTAACATTTTTGCTGGATCAGGAAAAAACCCAAGAGAAGCACCGACTGCTATGTGAGTAAATGGTTTATCGGATTTATATTTATATCCATCGGCTACAGAATACGAAAAATCAATTTTCGGTGCGTATTGTTCTTTGTTGTAGACGGCCATTTTGATGGATTTTTCTGAAAGATCAAATCCCTCGCCACTACAGCCTGAAAGCAGTGCTAGCTCGCGGGATGAAAAACCCGTAGTGCAAGCCACCTCTAAAAGACGAGAATTTTTATTTAATCCAGAGAAACATGCCCATTTTGATAAAGTGACATGTGATCCGGGTAGCACATTCCATTGGTTAATTAGCCCAACAAAATCTGTATATGACAGACCCTTGATATATTCCGGTGTGATGGATAGTTCTTTTTTCATTTTTTTAAATTATATTTTATAAACTGGAGGAATTGGTTGAATAAAATTTTGTGCTAGTGAATAAGTAAGAGCTCCTTGGTTGGGAACGACAATGATATCTCCCTCTCGTATTCTATTTGCGTAGCAATAGTATCCCCAAATATCCCATGTCGTGCAAAGATTGCCCCACATATTGCACCCCGTTTCTTTTTTTGATGGTGACGACAAATTTATTAAGGGAAAATACTCGTGCTCAAAACGTTGCCAACCAACCATGTTTACGCCACCATCAAGCACAACATTATTTTTGTTTTTTACATCGGCCACAGAAAGAACTATGTGCATAGCTTCATTGCATATAATACGCCCAGGCTCGGAATAGTAAGTTGCGTTTATGATTGGTTTGAGGTGTAGATTAATTGCTTGTCCAATTTTTTTGGCATAGTCGCTAATTTTGACAGCGTCGCGAATATAATACGGAACATCAAATGTAGACTTTTCTCCATTATAAGAATTTACGGTTTGTATAATACTGCCTTGTGGTGTTTTGTAAGGATAGTATCCTTCCGATTCGTAGACCTCAAATCCACCACCAAAGTCAACATATTTAATTTTTTGCAACTCACTTGAATTAAAATTATTTTTCAGATAAGTGCCTAATTCTTTTATTGTATTTGCGTAAAATGTCGCATCTTTATTCCTAGACATATGGAAATGAATGCCCTGGAGGTCGATAAACTGGTACTCCAGCGCTTTTTTGAAAAAAGATTTTAGATCATTAATATGAATCCCGTATTTTTTCCAATCGCCATATTGATCAGTATGGATCCGTATGCCAGCTTTAATTTTTTTCTTTTTTCGGTTTGTTAAGGTACCTAATTTTTCCAGTTCATTGAAACTATCGATATTGATGGTAATTATATCGGCATACTTAAGTGCGTAAAGTAAATCGTTCTTTGTTTTGCCAGGGCTAAAATAAACAATATCTCTTGACCCTGCTTTTATTGCAATGTCTATTTCACGTGGGCTTCCAACATCAAGTCCCATGCCTTTTTCGACAGCACGTTTAACAACTAATGGATGGTGATTAATCTTAATGGCGTAATAAGCCTTAAAAGAAGAAATCTCATTTTGAAATGCCTTTAGAAAAATATCTATAGAACTATCGAGTGCTTGCTGGTCAAAAACGTAAAAAGGAGTTTTATTCTTATTGGTAAGGTTTTTTATTGCCTTGTTCTTTTTTGTAATGGAACTGACAACATGGAACAAATCTCCTTTTTTATAAGAAACTTTATCATTCAATACTTTTTCTATATTTTTTATTATTGATTGATTTTTATTGTTAGACATAGTTTTATCACACCACTGCCTGCCGAAACATAATCTGCTTCTTTTCGGTGTCAATGGTTGCAAAACCGCCGTTCGGAATAGTAATCAACGGATCAGAATGCCCAAAATCTACGTTATAGAGTATCGGGAATTTTGCTTCGGAAAGATGATCTTTTAGGATATCTTCCAAAGAATCTTTTGAAGAAAAACTGGACTGCTCTGTAAATCTTCCTATTATTAGCCCAGATATTTTGTTGAACCATCCCAGTTGTTTACATTGATAAATAAATCTATCAACATGTGCCGGAGTGCTTGTTTCATCTTCCTCAATAAATAAAATTTTTCCAGTAATATCTGGCAGGTATTCGGTGCCGTTTAAGATTAATAGAGTTTGAAGATTGCCGGCAATAATCTCACCAGCCGCTTTCCCTGGTGTGAATATTTTTAAGCCGTCGTTGTTTTTTTTGATTCTATGGTCATCATCTTCTCGTAAAAAATATAGATCATCTGCATAGTTTTGAGATGGTTCAATAGTAAGACTTTCCTGTGGGCTAATACACATTTTTTCAAAATAGTCCCAAGTATATTCAAAAGGTTCCGGTTTAGCAAATGAAATTACTCCCGGTCCAGAAAAGGTTATTAGTCCCGTCTTGGCGGTTATTGCAGTCGTAAGTGCTGTGACATCAGAGTACCCGATGAATATTTTTGGATTTGCTTTAATCAGATCATAGTCCAACTTATCAAGCAATTGGTTTGTATTAAAACCACCCCAAAATGCCATAATGCATCCAATATCTTCTCTTTTTATAAAATCATGAATATCCTCAACTCTAGACAAGGCTGTTCCTGCAGTGTGTTTTTGGGTAAGAAATTTTACTGAACGTCCTTCAGTCACAGAAAATCCTTTGCTTTTTAAGTATTCGTATCCACGTTTAATGGTCTCTTCTGGACACACACCTGCAACAGGGTCAGCTGGAGCGATGACGCCTATTAGTTTACTTTTATCAAGTCTGGGAGGTAATATTTTTTTAACAATATTCATACTATTTAATAAATATAAGACTACAATAAACTCACAAAATATGAGTCTAATTTACAACTTTTTACAAAATAAGTCAAATAGAAAGTTCTTCTAGTTCACAGGCAATTCCATAGAGACTTTTGTTCCTCTGGAGATCCATCAGATTCAGCCTAGGTGGTTTTAATGGCTTGTAATGGTAGAGTATAACCCCTTGCTATTCAAGAAATAACCCTCATTGTATAGGGCGAATATCAAGGCTGTTTTTTGGCAATACTAAAAAGAGAGATATTCGTGTTGGTTTGTCCAAACATACTGACCTTTCCGCAAAAACATTGCGTACTGTCATAGTAGTTTTATTGTAGCAGATGTTTCGCCTCGGTGTAGCCCCTTTGGGGACTAATGTTCTATTTGTGTTTTTCCAAGAATCCATTGCATAAAAGCCCATTTTGCACGATAGTAATATCATGAATGAACTGGATGAATTATTGAATGAAGACCAGAGCCTTAGAAAGTCTCTCAAAGAGGGGAAAATTCCTCATAAAGAATTTGTTGAGGCGGACACAAAGGTTTCAAAAAAGTTTTTAGGCTGTCTCACCTGCAATCAGTTTTCCTTTGATCCAGAAAATCCAGAAGTATATCGTGCGATGGTGACTCTTGCTCTGCACGCTCCTCATGAAGAAATGCAGGAGATTTTTGAAACAGCCAGAGAAAATATCAAACCCCAAGATCAAGCTTATTTTATCGACAAGCTTTTGATTCATGATGGGAAGAAACAGATGTATGGCACC
>NZ_JBAYUV010000056.1:0-15072 GCF_041674905.1 Hyphomicrobium sp. | reverse complement strand
TCAAAATCTACTTCTTTCTTGTACTCATCCGACTTTTTCCTGAAAAACATACCTGCCTCAATTAAAAATCCCGCTAGAAAAACATAAAACAAGCCAAGTCCATTGATATTTTACCCCAAAATCTACTTTAAGACAACAATAAATGGTATTAACCACGGAGCAAGCTCCGGACACTGAAATGAGTCTGAACTCATTTCATTTCCGCGGCAAGCCGCGGGATATTTACCCTGTGTTACCGTCACTCGCTCGGAATCGAAAGTAAGAACTTTCGCTTCGCTCACTCGCTTGGTAATAAACACGATTATAAAAAGCGTTTTTTTAACTCCACTAACAGATATTCATTCGGCTGCCTCTTCGGTAGTATCTGTCGAGATAACACCCCCATCAGCACTTTCTTCGGTTTCAGCGGATCCCTCATTTGCTTAATCTGCTTAAGAAACATGCTTTCTAATCCCATAATCAAGACTTAAACTGCTTAAACACGCCCATAAGAAAGTCACGCTGATTCTCAAACGCAAGATGAGGTAAGTCGCTAAATGGAAAGAATTCAAATGCTATAGCATCATCATCAGCCCTTATCGCCGACATATCAGAGACCTCGACAAGATACACGAGAACAACAACACTATACGTTTCATCTTTAGATCCACCATTGTGATACACCTCGTTATATGTTCCCAATAGACGCATTACTTCCACATCCACACAAAGCTCTTCCTTCAGTTCTCGCCTCAAGGCATCTTTTGGATCCTCACCATAGTCTAAAAATCCACCCGGGACACCCCAACACTCTTTGTATGGCTCAAACTTTCTTTGTGTCATTAAAAAAGATTTGCCGTCAGACCCAAGAATGAAACCATTCACAGCAGGCTTGGGATTGTTGTAGAAGGTAAAATCACAATAATTACATTTGTATGCGTTCTTTTTCGTTGTTCCTCCATCATCGTATTCATTTCCACAGTGCGGACAGTTATTATACATATCTTTTTCTTATTGAATCAGAAACTCTAATCAATGAGTTGGAAGTACGACAAGCGCTCTCTTATTGAATATTGATTGCCATTCTTCGAGCGACACCGTCACAAGAGAATTAGTGACCGAGTTATTTGGATCCAAATAGAGGACCTTTTTTATCTTCCCGGCATCGATAGAAACTCCTACCAGAACAACGAGATGCCCGCCTTGACTACCAACAACAGAAGCGATTACCGGTATGCCATCAGTCAAATAATGAAAAAGTCTCTTACAAGAAACCTGTCTATGCATCTCGGAACGAAAACCGTACTCAAGCAAAGCTTCGTTAACTCTCGTTAAAACAAGTCCCCTCTCAATGCTAAAGGCCTTCCATCGCATAAGATTCGATGAAAGATCCGCCAACGATGGAACTGTTCTGCTATAAAAACTCATCACCATTTGTATGGAAAGCACACCACAGGCGCTTTGGATAAGATCCTTTTCTATACCAACGAAAGTCTCTATCGCTTGAAGTTTTGAAAAAAATGTTATATTTCGGCTCAGATCAATTGTGACTCGCCTAGGGAGAATAATGAAAAGATCTCTAAAAAAACTTAACAATGAATAAAGTGGTCGACGTCTCATACATTTTTCCTCAACAAATGGACAGCTTCAACGATAGAATCAGCGACAGCAATCATCTCTTCTTCTGTATTAAATCGACCGATGCCAAAACGAATGGATGATCCCGCATCCTGGTCACTCAAACCTATGGCGCAAAGAACATACGACGGCTGTACTGAATTACTAGAACACGCCGATCCCGTAGACACGGCAATATGACTGATACGAGGGAGCAGCCTGCTCAGGTCTATTCCGGAAAAAGTAATATTAAGATTGTTTGGCAACCTTTTTAATGTTTTCGAAAGCTGCTCCACATCAGCATGTTCTAAAAAGAATTCTTCACCAGGTGTTATATCTGGTCCATTTAAAACAATATTGTTTAATTGGGAAGATAGTCTAGAATACAAAACATAACGAAGCTTGAGGTATTTTCTTATGTCTTCTTTGAAGTTTTCAGCACCCAACCTAACACATTCCGACATTCCGACAATTCCTGGAACATTTAAAGTGCCGGAGCGAAGATTGTATTCCTGACCTCCTCCATCCAATAAAGGAGTCATTGTTTTTTTCAATTCCTGTTTTATATAAAGAAAACCCACTCCTTTCGGTCCATAGAGCTTATGCGCTGAAAATGAAGCAAGGTCTATTGGTAAATTTTTAAGATTTATATGAATTTTCCCAAGTGCCTGCGCGATATCTGTATGAAAAATTATATTTTTTGATCTGCAGATAGAACCAATCTCCATAATATCATTAATAGTTCCAATTTCATTATTTGCAAACATCAAAGAAACTAAAACCGTGTTAGGCTTTATTTCCTTTTTCAATAATTGAAGATTAATGGCACCACAAGAATCAACCGGCAAAAATGTTATCTCGACGCCCTCCGCTTGAATTCTTTTAATTGCATTCAAAACGCACTTATGTTCAGTAACTGAACTAATGATATGCAGCGGTTGATTTCCATGCTTCCTCTTCAGTCCTTCAATAATGCCGCGAATCGCAAAATTATTAGCTTCTGTAGCTCCGCTCGTAAAAACAATCTCGTCCTTTTCCGATCCGATTACCTTGGAAATAACAGCTCTCGCCTTGTCAATGGCATTCAATGCTTCAATTCCAAACAAATGTATACTTGATGGATTTCCATAACTTACATCAAAAAAAGGCAACATCTTACTCATAACTCTCGGATCTATCGGTGTTGTTGCATGGTTATCAAGATAAATGCGCTTTAGCATAGAATAGATCCCAAATTATATACTGAAATAATCAACTGTATATACCTCCCCCTCCTCATCCGCAAAACAAATATTCACGATCTCATAAGAACGCGCGACTCCCTCTAGTGATAAAAATTGGGTCGCCAGTTCTGCTCCTCTGTTGACTTTTCCACGCTCATGAATAGAAGAAAAATCTATCAGGATCTGAGGCCAGTTATATGGATAACGCTTACTTATCTTTTTATGCAAATCAAAATAATGCTGCCCCATAACCAAAGGACAGCGGGAACTCCAGACCCAATCCTTAATGTCAGCTAAAAAAACCTTCTCTCCATCTTTAGAACAAAAAAAGAATTTTTGTTGCCGCCCGTCTTCTTCTAGTTTAAAAATGGACCCAAAAGCAGGTCCTTTTCTTTTAATAATATTTTTCAACTTTACAATTCCACGGTTCTTGGCTGCCCTCTCACTACTAATAACAAATTGTTTAGGCTTATAGATTGATGAATCTTTCAAGATTGAAATCAATTCGTTCGGAAGAGAGTCACCCACATTTGTATTATTTTCACCTACCGAGCAAACATCAATACCACAACTCAGCCCAAGGTCATCAACCAGCAACGCCAAAACAACCCTCACCTTCTTACCATGTTCGACAATAATATTATTTGCCAAATCGAGAGCTCCTTTGAGCGTATTGACTGCCTGCCAATCCGGACCACAACTAGAACTAAAATGTCCGGCCTCGAGAATAACAATCGTTGGATCCGACGAATAAGATATTCTTTCTCCGATATAAAGAAAAATTTCTTCCAAAGAATTCCCTATCTTTACCCTTTGTAATTTCATAAAATCAAATCAGTCTTAGCGCGCATCCCCAAAAACGCCCACAACTCTCATTCTTCCGGTTTCAACAATGGGAAAAGCACGACATCCTTGAGATTCGATTGGCTCGTCAATAGAGCTACCATCCTATCTATTCCCATCCCCCACCCGGAAATAGGAGGCATCCCATATTCCATGGCCTCTACGTATTCAAAATCTTTCATCATCGCCTCTTCGTCTCCAGTCTCCCTAAACTTCGTTTGTTCTTCAAACCGTTTCTTTTGCTCTACAGGGTCAATAAGCTCACTATATGCATTAACAACTTCCCATCCATTTACGACTAACTGAAATCTGTCTGTTACAAGTGGATTTGCATCATTTTTTCTCGCTAACGGAGAAATATCTATAGGATGATTAATCAAGAAAACAGGATCAACAAGCTTTTCTCGGGATACAACCTTATAAAGAGCATCTATTAAGTTTCCTCTTCCTAATTTCTCTATTTTATCTATTCTTATATCTTTTCTTTTAATTTCTTTCTTCAGGCTCTCAACAGTGGGATGCTCATTAATATCAATGCCACAATCATTGATCAATAGCGTCCTGAAATCTACTCTCTTCCAAGGAGCCTTGAAGTCGACTTCAATCACCTCTCCATTCCTATTGGGAATTTTTATCTTTAAAGATTTTTTTAACTTTCTTATAATTACGGAGAACATTTCTTCGGTAAATTTCATATTGTCTTCAAAATTCCAGTAAGCACAATAGTGTTCCACCATTGTAAAGTCTTGTAAATGACTTGGGTCAATTCCTTCGTTCCTGAATGACCTCGCAATCTCAAAAACCCTCTCATAACCGCCGATTATTGCCTGCTTAAGAAATATTTCTGGAGCAATCCTTAAATATACGTCGGTTCCAAGCGCGTTATGATGTGTCTTAAATGGTTTTGCTAATGCACCTGATGGTGTATTGCATAAAATAGGCGTTTCTATCTCAGAAAATCTATTATCAAAATAATACTCCCTCAAACTTCTAATAAAATCACTACGGAAAGCAAAGCGCTCTCGCGTCTCTTCACTCATAATAAGATCAAGATATCTCTTCCGATATTTCAATTCAACATTTTTCAAACCATGCCATTTGTCAGGCAACGGCCTCAATGCCTTACTAAGAAATGTGTAGCTTTTAGCTAACACCGACAGCTCTTCCGTCTTAGTTATGTATACTTCTCCCTCAACACCGATAAAATCTCCTGCGTCCACGATTTTTGAGAAAAGATCATACTGTTTTTCTCCTAGCTCATCCGATTTGAGAACAATCTGAATCCTCCCGTAATAATCTTGAATATGCAAAAAAGTAAGCTTCCCCATTTTCCGAAAAAGCATAATACGCCCAGCCACTCTGACATGGCTTCCAACTTTCTTGTTTTTTACATCTGCAATAGAATGAGTCTTCTCAAATCTATCCGCATACGGCACTAATCCCTCTTTGTTTATCAAAAGTAATTTTTTTAGTCTATCCCCTCTTTCATCATTCTTCTCTTGCATATGTTTCAAGTAAATATTCTAACCCAATTTGCTTATTTTTTCTCTAAGTGCCTATCCCCAAAACAGAAATGACCTTCGATCTCCCGCCTCTGCATGCAACACCAAGAATGTTTTTTACACTAAATCCTGTTTCTTTTAAAATTCTTTCTCGACCACCATAATCCACCTTGTCAACGACTGTAATAATATCACATATTTCTACACCAGCATACTTCAATAGGCTAATCATAGCTATTATAGTTCCTCCCGAATCTATAAGGTCTTCCACTATAAGTACTTTATCCCCCTTCTTTGCGCCATTCAAATACATCTTTCCTGACGTATATGCATTTCTAAAGTCTACTCCGATATGCCCGTCTAGCCCGCACGGGTTCCACTTTACCATTGCCAATGACTTTTTATGACGAAATGCCATCAGCGCAGCGATATAGCCACCTCTATCCTCCTCACCAACTATTTTATCAATCTTCGATAAATCCGTAATTCGAGATAATTCTAAAATCGTATCTTCCATCAAGGCGTATGATGTTTCCGGATAATGATCCAGTAAAGGATTCAAAATATATTCTCTACCATTAATCCGCCTCAGTGGTTGGTTATGAAATGCCTTTATCAGTTCTTTCATCTCGATTGGTTACAGCAAATTAGCGACTAGATTTCTCGCTATCCGGTCAGCTCCCTCAAAATCTGGGATCAATTTCATTATAGCCTCCGTTTGTCTCTTTAAAACTCCATCCCTATCAGATAGTAGACGAAATATATTATCTATTTTTTGTCTATAGTTCTCTCGACAATAGGTATTGTTCAAATATTCCTTTGTATAAATGTCGATGAGATTCATTGAATCATCAATAGGCCTGATATAATCTAACGACGAAGACGAAAGAGTAAACAATGTGTTTGGAAAAATATCTTCTCTGTCAACGAGACCATCAGTAATTATAAGATATTCGTAGACATGCCCATTGTGATTTTCTGGTAAAAATGCAACCGGAACACGGTATGCAAGTGCCTCATAAATGGTGGTAAAACCGCAAGGAACAAATACAACTACCGCTCTATTCAGAACTCTCAAAAAATCAGGATGTGACAAAGAAACAAATTCAACACCAACCTTGTTCGGCTTATTTACCTTTTTTATAACTTCCGGATGACCAGTAATCACAAATCTTTTCGCTGAGAAAAAATCCAATGACCTTTCCTCAAGAACTAAATCGACAATCATATTTGCGTACCGAACGGCTGATTCAATGCTGTTCACTGGGGAAATGCCTCCACTCAAAGAAATGACCACGGTATCGCGGTCAATAATATTTTCCCTATAAGATAAATCAATGACGGATCCAATATTTTTAGACTTTTTTTCTGTTACTGGAACCGTCTGTGGGTTTCCCTGAGAAAAAACTAATTGTGAAATTTGGTGAGCTACTAATTGCCTAGTGTCCGGTTCAAATGCATCAAGACACTTAAAGCTATCAGCTAATTTTTTCTTCTCAATGTTACCAATAAAATCTTCTGCAATACTTTTATCCTCCCAGTTCCAAAACCAACTCATACTATCGATGTAGTACAATGGGAGATTTCTATTTTTAGCCCATACAGCCAGATACGGATCCATAACTGACACTACCGCCGAAAAATTCCCTTCTTGTAAGTTTAAATAATCATATGCTGATGATACCTCTATTAGATCATCAAAGTGCCCGGAGTTTTTACATAAATCCAAAGATGTTGAACTACCAACAAAACAGGTCCTCAGGCCTAACTTCTGAAACGAGTGTGCTACAGCAGACGCTTTTCCTGCTGGCCCAAATGCCCATGATTGAGCGCCAATAAGCACAAATTTCTTCCCTTCTTTTATACTGCTCATAGGCATGCTATAAGTATCTATATCAGAAATATCTTAACATAATCAAGAAAAAGTGTCAATGTGTCTGCGATATTTAAGGCATAAAAAACCACCGATGATATTACTATCGATGGTAATCGACACATAGAATTTACTACCTCTTTCGTGCCAAAAAAGACCAGAAAATCTGCGGCTTATACGCCCACGGCCGTGGAAGAGGAATATTCTTAAACCTATACAAATGCTCCACCGAAAAAAATGGTGAAAAGGTGGAAAGAATATCATCCGAAGACAACCGTATCGGCCCGTCATTGGTGGGAGATGGGAGCATCAAATCAGAAAATGCCCTGATAAACAACAGTCCATTCTGGCTGAGACAGCCATACGCCCGTTTTGCATATTCCTCTCTCTCGGCAATCGGGATGTGATGGAAGCATCCTTGATCAAAAACTAGATCAAAACCACTTCCAATCTCGCTACGATTGCTAAGGAAGTCAGTGCATCTGAAATCAACTGATGCCCCGACTATCCCGGCATATTCTTCAGCACTCCGAATAGTCTCAGGAATAAAATCGATTCCAGTCACTCTCATTCCATGCTTGGCGAGGAAACAAGCTTCAACCCCTATCCCACACCCGATATCAAGCACCTTCATGTCTTCTTTCAGTGTTTGGTTTATCAGAAGATCCTGCAATTCCTTTCCTACGGCAGTAGTTACCCAGGGAGTTGAACCAAGATCAACTCCTTGTCTCCACTTCGCCTCAAAAAATTTCCTTGTCTCCTGTCGGTCTACTTGCCAAACCCCATCATTATCTGTCACGATCGCCATTTCTTTTCTCCTTCACTTTTTAACACAATGGGATAACCGTATAAAGGTTAATAGGGCACCTTTTACAACAGCTGAATAGCTTTTCTCTAAACGATTCAAATAATCTGCCATTCCATACATCTCCCAATGAACAATTTTTTACGTTTCCCATTATGGGAGCATGAACATATTCAACCATATTGCATGGATGGACATCGCCATTCGCAAGGATAATAGAAAACCACTGCGGTCTGTCACATTTTTTTTCTTCATCCGGTCGATAAATACTAGATGCCCATTGTTTTGTCGATAAGCTATCAGAAAATAACCGACAGATGTCTTCCATTGCCTTATTTTTTTCTTGTGCCCCCAGCGGCAAAGTAGAAATAACTGCCAGACAATCAGGGATAACATCCCTCCTGAAGGAATCAATGTCTTCTGACAACAATTGCAATTTACCAGAAAAGTCTCCTTCCAAGTAACTTATAGCTATTTCTTTTGCGCCAAGCTGATAGCTTAGTTTGATTAGCTTAGGAATTTCCTTGAAGTTTAACCTACAGATTAAGGCTTGCGTCTTCACAGAAAAATTCTCATAATCAGTCCCCAGCGACGAAAACAAGCGAACTGCATTTGTAGCTCTATCCCAAAGTCCTTTTTGATGACGCATCGCGTCATGTAATTGAGGTGTAGATCCATAGAGAGATACATAGGCACTGTTTAAGCCAGCATCAAGCAACGATTTGGCATTCCCTGACTTAATAAGCGTTCCGTTCGTATTGATATTTACATGCCAATGAAACGATTTCCCAAGCTCAACCAAGCCAGGAAGTTGCCTATACAGCGTCGGCTCACCCCCACTTATATCCAGTCGTTGAACGCCTAACCGAGCAGCATTTTCAAGTACGCGCGCCCATTCGTCAAAAGTCAACGTTTGCTCGTGCTGAAGAGATTTATGGAGGCTTCTCCGGCTCTCACAGCTTGAACAATTTGCAGTACACTTTAACGTTGGTTTTATTACAAGCCGTGTCAATCTAAATTTATCCACAATGTTCTCCTACAAATTGTTAAAGAATTTAACAAAATACTACTGAAAATCATGCTTTTTGTCAAGACAAAACGATTGTGACAAGCGTTTTTATCTCATTGAGAGAATAATTCTATTCAAACGCCTCTTCAGTATCAGCCAAAGAAGCGTCTTTTACTTCGGACGAACCCTCATCATCAACACTCACTTCGACTTCAGTGGATTCCTCCAGTTCCCCTTCCTCACTCTCTCCATCTATTTCTTCTTCCCCTACTGGATGTTCTTCCGTATATTTTACTTAGTAATTAAACACAAATTTATTTCTTCAAGATATTTAAGGGAAATCCCCTCCCAAGAAAAATTTTCTTCAGTGAATTTACCAGCTTGTTTCCCAAAGTTTTCCAGATAAACCATGTCTTTCTCAAAGAGTCTATTGAGTGTATTCACCCAAACATCCGTGTTTTCCGACTCTAACAAAAAACCATTCTTACCATCTTTTACAGCGTCGGCCAAACCTTGTATACTTGAGGCCAAAACCACCCTCTCGCAAATAGCTGCCTCAATCACATTGATACCAAATCCCTCTACAGATCCCGGATAATGAATATTAGGAGAAACAACCAGATCAACAGTATTTAATAAAGTTTCAATACTCTCCCTAGAAATCGAGGGCAAGAGCTTCACGCGATCCTCCAAATGATTGTCCCAAATGTACTGTTCGCAATCCGGAAAATTATCTGGATCTCCTGCCGTATTTTTTCCTACCCGATAACCAGCAGCAATCATGACCACATCCTTTCCTAATCTTGGCATAACATTTCCGATAAACCAAGCTGTTCCTTTATGCGGAACAAACCGCGCTAATCGGAGAATTACTTTTTTATCAGTAATGTCAGAACCAAATAATTCAGAAAGCTCATCTCGGGTATGTAATTTCCGCAACTCAACCAAAGAAACCCCATTTGGAATAAACACGCAATGACTCCTAGGTATTCCGATCTTTTCTGCCACTTCAATGGTAAAATTTCCAACCATAAAAAGCTTATCCAAGAATTTTAGCGAAGGAATGTTTATTGCTTTGTAGATTTTTGGCAAAATTCCATTTTTGTAAGAAAAGGTAATGTCCAAACCATGCACCACAGAAAAAAACTTTTTCCGAGGATACAAAAATTTTAAAATTGCAGCGACTGGAGCAAGCACTCCATTACCAACCAAGCAAACATCATACCTCATCATAAAAAAAATACTTTTCAGAAGAGTAATGGGTAAAAAAACTGGAAGCCAGACCTTTCCCTTACCATTAGCGATAATTTTTACATCAGTAAGCTTTTGAAGACCTTGTGCCAAATTATAATTTTGACTTTCTACACCACCCAAAACTGGCGGATAAGAGTGCGAAATAAAAAGAATGCGCGGATTGCCCATAGTCATGTGAAGAAAATTATTCTACCTGTAAAATCACCTTCCTTACAAGTTCCGATGTTGGCTCGTCCGTTTTTATCATAATCTGTTCTCCTGGAATTGAAGCATAATCATACTCGTTCTCGGAAAAATGGTCCTCCATGCGCATCTCATCAAAGTGGGCATGGTTTCTGGAACGATTACTAAATCTTTTTTTTCTCTCCTCAGCATCTAAGAAACAAATAATACTATAAAGGTCGATATCATATTTTTCCTTCCATTCTTCAAAAATTTTATAATCTCCAGGAAAGGCAAAAGGCGCTTCTATAATTATATCAATACCGTTCGCAATTTGCTGTTCGGCAAGATATAACATTATATCAACAGACGGTTTTCCTATTCTTTTACTTTCTTCAAGAGTGGATAAATTTAATCCCTCAAAAAGCTTTTCTTTAATTGAGTCTTTATGTAAACATACAATACCTGTTTTTTTTGAAAGCTCGCTTGCAAATGTAGTTTTTCCAGATCCCGGCAAACCGCAAACTATAATTAACTTTTTCATGTTTTTTCTAAAAGATTTATATCCAGCTTTTCTCCTGTAAGGCATTTATTACGGCATCAGTTTGAATTTTTTTTCTAACGTCATCATCAGATAAGACCCCATCCATATCAAAAATAGTTCCCACTTTTTTTTCTTTCGAAAACACCCCCTTGGTTTCTAGGGCTGATGTTAATTCTGAAATGTTACTTATGATACAGATTGATTTTAACATTTCTTCATCACTACCGCCTAATTCATTTTTAAACTGTCCTTGATTTACCAAAACAGGAAAAATTTCCATACCCAGACCCCCTTGATTCATCAAGCCGATAGCTTGACTTAAGTTTTTCATTCGGTCCTCTATAATTATTATTTTTTCAATTCCTCTTTCTCTAAATTTTTCTATTAAGCCAGGAATAAATTTCATCTTTCCTTCTGTAGCCAGAATTGAAAGAACGTCTTTATGATCCACTTCTCGCTTTTTGGCTATCTCTCGACGCATTTTATTAAAAAATTTAGCCATCCCTATTTTTAAAATCTGCTCATAAGAACCGGGCAATTGATATTCTAGCACGCCGAAGACGTCTCCGTCCGTCCAAATAATTGTTGTTTCGCTTTTTTCCATAACAGCATAGAGCTGTTTCTTGGCTTCTTCTGGAAAACACTTACTAAAATCAACGTCTTTTATCATGGCGTGCCTCACGGTTGCGATAAACTCTTCCTTGGTTGGAATTTTTTCAGACTTAGAACTTAAAGTCTTCTTTAAAGAATCCAGCCTGTCTGGATATTTTTCATTAGGCTTTATCAAGCTATCAATGGTCTCTGGCTGATACAAGGCTGCATACAAGTTTTCAGCTGCTTGATAAACATTAGTAGAACCAAATCGTTCCGCGGTAGCAGCTCGACAAATAAGTATTTTTTCAGCAACAAGATTATGATCCGGATGTCTTGGATACTCTTTTGCGCTGACCGCTTCATTTTTCACACTGGGTTGATATTTTTCGCTCATAAAATTCAAAAATCAACAATTAATTCTCAAAAGAAATTATCTTTCGGAATATCAATTTTCAACGGTTTATCAATATTTTCTTTTACAACCTCATTCTGGCTCCAATTTCTACAAAAAATTTTATTGCAACACTCAGTACTTGCTGTATAAAATTTATTAAGCTTTTCTACTGGGGAATTAGGTAATTCAGAAATATGTCCAAGCGAAAACTCCTTGAGACGATGTTCTGCCAAGGTAAGGCAAGGATAAATAAATCCATTAGGATCTATTAATTGATATGCGAGACAGACATAGCATCTATTTTTCTCGTTCTTCTTAAGAGGAAAATCACGTACTCTTGTAATGTTAATTAGCTCATCCAAGTACCCATTCGACAATTGATTAAAAATTGAAAAATTGCTTTGTGTTTCCAAAAAAACCTTAAAACTTTCATCCTTAGAAAATTCGTTCTCAAATTCCGATAAAGTACTTCTTATTTGATCATAATCAGGTAGGAGTTCAACATTCTCTTTGTGAAGCTCTGGCGTCAGCTGTGTAGGCCGAGCCATTATAAATGCAGGCTTGAATTGAATATGCACCCTCCCAAAATTTTTTTTATCATCTTTAAAACGAAAATACATTCTTTTTGAAAATGAAAGAATATCGGACATGTTCTTCCTATAAAAAAGAAAGTGTATCCCAACATTAGGAATATTAGATTCGCGCAGGTACCACTGAATATTATTTATAACAACATCCAAAAACTGAGGAATTCGTCCTGAATACATACCGTTTTCAACAGAATATACGGATACTCTAATCCAGGAAATGTGTTTTACCCACTCTCCTTTGGGAATAACGGTTCCATTGGTTATTAGACCCAATTTAACTCGCGGAATCTCTGCAAGTTTTAATACTGCATCATTAAAACGTGAGTAAATTGTCGGCTCTCCTCCGCCAGCAAGTGTTATAGCACTCGGTCTAATATTTTTGACTATGCGGTCCAGCCAATCGAAAGAAAATGTGTGGTCGCCAAGATCACGAAAATGACAGTTTGAGCAATTTAAAGTACATTTATCGGTTAATTGTAACTCTATATGTCCAGCTCGACATAAACGCTCTTCTTTTACGACAGAAGCATCTAATAAGGCAGCCTTCTCCTTAATCATGCCGATATGGTTCAATATTCGATTTTTATTCGTTGCCACATTTGTAACGTATCCCATATGCAGGTATTTACCTTATGACCAACAACATGTTTATCCTATTCATCAACAGGGTTCACATCGAAAATAACTAGGAATGACTTTTTTGTAATTGATTGTTTATCCACGAATAAGTCGTCGAAATTCCTTCTGCTAGCGTCATTTTACAATCCCATCCCAATTTCTCTTTGATTAGCGTATTATCTGAGTTTCTACCACGAACACCCTCTGGACCATTGATATGCTTAATCTGAATCATTTTCCCTGCTACCGATGCTACCAGACCGACTAATTGATCAATTGTAACCATCTCTTCGGAACCAATGTTTACTGGGCCGGGAAAATCAGACTCCATTAAACGGCGTACAGCCTCAATGCACTCATCTATATATAGAAATGAACGGGTTTGTTTGCCATCTCCCCATATCTCTATCGTTCCACCATTTTCAGCTTCAGCAACTTTTCTGCAAATAGCAGCGGGCGACTTTTCTCTACCACCATTCCAGGCTCCTTCTGGCCCGAAAATGTTATGAAATCTTGCGACACGTACTGGGATTCCATAATTTTCGTTATAAGCAAAGTAAAGGCGCTCACTAAAAAGTTTTTCCCAACCATACTCAGAGTCCGGATTAGCAGGATAAGCAGACGCTTCGGAACAATTTGGATTACCTGGATCCTCCTGGTTATGCTTCGCGTAGATACACGCACTGCTACTATAAAATATCTTAGTTATGTTCAGCCCACATTTCTGGTTTAGTTTATGAACTGAATCAAGCAGATTTAGGTTGATAGTCACAGAATTATTCATGATATCCGCATCATGTTCTCCTGCAAAGACATACCCGGCACCTCCCATATCTGCCGCAAACTGGTAGATCTCGTCAAATGGAACGCCATCCCTATGAACAATGTCTCGCATACTATCACGCTCCCTCAAATCACCAACCACAAATTCATCTGCCAAAGAAACGGAGAAATCCGGGTATTTTAGATCAGCGCCTCGAATCCAATACCCTTCTGACTTCAATCTTTTAACCATGTGGCTTCCTATGAAACCACCAGCACCCAATACAAGTACCGTCTTCATGGATGTAATTTATATAAGCAAACAGCATGCGAATGATAACAAACGATTAAGGTGCTGTCCAGAATACAATAAAAAAATAAAGGCTAAGAAAAGCCTTTATTTAATAACCTTTTTTGCATGTATTGAGATCGACCATGTGATCATCAATTTATATAAAATCGAACAGTGGTTTCATATATTCATCAAGCTTGATATGTTGCTGATCAAAAAACGTGAGAAAAATCGTTTTTTATCTTATCGATAGAATAGTCCTATTCAATCACCTCTTCAGTATCTGTTGAAATAACGTCTGTCTCTTCGGATGCATCTCCTTCAGCAGCATCGGCTTCAGCGGATCCTTCCAGATCAGACTCCTCGCTCTCTTCATCAATCACCTCTTCTTCTATCGGATGTTCTTCCGTATATACGACTGGGTCACTGCATTCTATGTCTTCTTCCATCTCAGGGTCGCAGAGACTAATCTCACAATCAGCTTCTCCGACCGGGCATACCAGCGCCTCACAGTCTTCATCATTCGGATCGCAGAGTGGGATATTCTTCGCATTGCGATGGATGACCTTATAATACGAAGTGTCTTCCTCCGGATCACCGGTACATTCTTCTCCTGCTTCCGGGTCACAGACATATACGAAGCACGATTCCGAATACGGATCGCAGGGAGCCTCCGCCTCGATGATGTAATCCCGGACCACGACATACCGATAATACGTCGCGAATACCGATCCGACAATGAGGGTAAAAAATACCACGAAAAATATTTTTGATTTGTTGTCCATACTAAATAATTATACCACAAGTATTTCCGTATAGAAAAACAAGTCTCTCAATGGGAGAGACTTGTTTTTTTCTCTGCTCGACAGACTGTCCTAACGGAACAGTTTCATGAGGCCGCCGAGAAGACTGAACTGATTGTCTTCCGCGGAAACGTAGGCCTGAAGCTTGCTCACCTGCGTACGGAGCGAAGTCGCCTGATCGAGGAGAATCTGCTTCACCTGCGGATCG
>NZ_JBAYUV010000055.1:0-17038 GCF_041674905.1 Hyphomicrobium sp. | reverse complement strand
GGAGCGCTTCACCGGCATCCTGATCGAAAACTTCGCCGGACATTTCCCGCTGTGGCTCGCGCCGTTGCAGATCGTCGTCGCGCCGATCGTTTCGGATGCGAACGATTACGCCAACGAGGTCGCGGAGAAAGCGAAAGCGCTGGGCTTGCGCGTCGAAACCGATCTTCGCAACGAGAAGATCAACTACAAGGTGCGCGAGCACTCGCTGGCGAAGGTTCCGGTGCTTCTCGTCGTCGGCAAGCGCGAAGCCGAGGAGCGCAAAGTCTCTGTGCGCCGCCTCGGCTCGCAGGATCAAACCGTGCTGAGCCTCGACGACGCTCTGAAATCTCTCGCCGCCGAATCCGTTCCCCCGGATTTGCGGACGAGCGCCTAGCCCCGCTCCAACGTCAGTCCGGCGACGCCTGCGGAGAGATTGAGGCCCGTCTGGCCTTCGACGCTGATGGGCTGCAGCACGATCGATTTGCCCGAGCCGCCGATGAGAGCGTTTGCATTGGCGCCGATGCCGACGGCCAAGCCCGCCGTGAGGCCGCCGTAGCCGCCTTCGAGCGCGCCTTCCGCGACGTCGACCGTCGTGCCGAGAACGGTCCAGATCAGCGTGCTTTCGCCCGTGAAGCCGATGTCGAGGCCGATCTTGGTGATCGTCGCCAGATAGGGATGACGGCGGGCGCTGACGGCCGTCGTAAACACGCAATGCATCCGTTCTTTCGATCCGAGGATCAACCCGACGCCGCCATGGCCTTTGCACTTCAATGTGCCGAGCGTAATCTTCGGCGCAGCCGTGGCGGGCTTTGTCTCGAGGCTTGCCGCCGCAAGAACCGCGACGGCGGCTGCGAGAATTGATGATGTTTTGGCGAGTGACGGCTTCATCGACGGAGTTCTCCTTTGAACGGCCCAACGGCCGCTGATTGCCACTCACTAACCTGGCATCGGTCTGACGATAACGCCTCGTTTTAAAGCGGCAATAAAGTCGGTTCGGTGGCGATGGCAGCACTTGCGGCGGAGTTTCACCGCTCGGCTTGCGTTCCGCGAGCCGGCCGCCGACACGAGCTTGTGGCGGTAACGGCGCCGGTTTTTCCCTCTTACGTCATGGCCGCGAAGGCGGCCATCCACGCTGCTCGCGACAGTCATCTGTTGCAGTGTTCCAAAAATCGCTCAGTATTTGAACCGGACTTGGGGAGCGTGTCTTTCGAGCCGGTCAATGCTCCTCGTAGCGGTCTTTGAGTTCCTTGGTCCGCTCAATGGTCTTGGCCGTCATGCATTCGAGGCTCGCCGCAGCCGTGCCCGATCCGCCGCTCCATTCCTGCGCGATGAGATCCTTGCAGTCGGAATCGCGATAGGCGAGCCATGTGCGTTGCGCGGCGCGCAGCGCCTCTTCGAAGCTCTTGGCGTCGTAAGGTTTCTCGAGCTTGCGTTCCTTGATGAAGGCAACGGCGTTCGCATACGCGACGTTCAGGTCTTTGTCGGCGGCCTTGAAATCCTTCTCGGCGCAGAAATTCATTTCGACCGTGGAGGAAGCATTCTCGCAGTCGATTTTCTGGGCCTCGGCGGAAATTGCTCCGAGCGGGAGCAGGAGAACGATCGCAGCGATCAGGCGTTTCATGGGGATGTTCCATTGTTGACCCTGTCTGTCGTAATCGCGAAACTCGTGTGCAGGAAGTACAGGAGCGGTATAAAACTGTAACAAGGTGAACCTTGGAATTTATCGCGATTTGCCGAGAACCAACGGCCTCGAATGAACGTGAGCAGGAGGAGTATCGATGAGCTGGCTGACCGATAACGATCCGATTCCGGGCGATGCCAAGTCGTGCGATGCGATCGAACACGTCATCATTCCTCGGGCCCATGACCTCGGCGGCTTCGAGGTGCGTCGCGCCCTGCCGTCGGCAAAGCGGCAGATGGTCGGCCCCTTCATTTTCTTCGACCAGATGGGACCGGCGCAGTTCCTCGCTGGTCGCGGCATCGATGTTCGCCCGCATCCGCATATCGGACTTGCGACCGTCACCTACCTTTTCGACGGCGAGATCATGCATCGCGACAGTCTCGGATCGGCGCTCGCGATCCGTCCGGGCGAGGTCAATCTGATGACGGCGGGGCGCGGCATCGTCCACTCCGAACGCACCGGAATGGAGCGGCGCGCCGACGGCCAGAATCTCTTCGGCATCCAGGCGTGGATGGCCTTGCCGAAGTCGCACGAGGAAAGCACCCCGGCTTTCGCGCATCATACCGTTGATGAACTTCCCCGCTTCGAGGGCGAGGGCAAGCGCGTCCGCCTCGTCGTCGGTTCGCTCTATGGTGCCACGTCGCCGGCTGGTTTTCCGCACGATTGTTTTTATGCCGAAGCCGTGCTGGCTCCGGGCGCGGTCTTGCCTCTCGATCCCGACTATGACGAGCGTGCCGTCTACGTCGTCTCGGGACGTATCGATATCGCGGGCGAGGCTTTCGAGAGCGGCCAGCTTCTCGTCTTCAAGCCGGGCGACCGGATTTCCATTCTGGCAGAATCGAATACCCGTCTCATGCTCCTCGGCGGCGAGCCCATGGATGGTCCGCGCCATATCTGGTGGAATTTCGTGTCGAGCTCGAAAGAGCGCATCAACGAAGCGAGGAACGATTGGCGGCAGGGGCGTTTCGAAATCGTCCCCGGCGATGAACAGGAATTCATCCCGCTTCCGGAAGATCGCGCGCCTCCGGCATAGGTTATTTGCATTCCAGAAAAACATCGAATTCGCGACGCGTTTGTCGCGTTGCATGGCGCGCGCGTTCAGCTGTTGTTCAACCGCACGTCACAAAGGCGGCGTCTAATCCGGCGATACGTTGCGAACGACGGATGACGCGCGTTGGTCAGTTCAACAAGTATGTTCTTGGGCGTCTCCTGGAACACAAGCCGCGGCTCAGACCGTGCCGCGGAACTGGAAGGAAACGAGTTGTTCGCCGTGCAACCTTTGCAAGTCACCGACGCACGGCGGACCAAGCTCGCGACACACTCAGCTAAGGAGAAATCGATGCGTAATCTATTATTGGCTGTTGCCTTCGCACTGGGCCTCGGCTTCGCAGCAACCGGCGTGCAAGCCGCCGCGCTAGGTAGCAACGTCTCGGCGCTGCAATCGAGTGCCAAGGCCGGCAACTCGCTTGTCCAAAAGACGTACCACCGTCGTGGCCATTGGCGTCATCGCCCGTATTGGCGTCATCACCGGTCTTATCGCCCGTACCGCTACAACTATCGCCACTACGGCTGGCGCAACCACCGTCATTACCGCCATAACCGCTACCGGAGATAATCCGTAGCGCGCCGTCGATCCGGTAAGAGATGGACGTTTTGCGGAGGACGAGGCTCAGCCTCGTCCTCTGTACGTTTGGACACCCTGATCGGGAAGCCAGACGTCCTTCGGAAGTGTTCCCCGCTGCCAGAACACGTCGATCGGTATGCCGCCGCGCGGATACCAATATCCGCCGATCCTGAGATAGTGCGGTTCGATCAGATCGGCGATGCGCCTGCCGATGGCCACCGTGCAGTCCTCGTGGAACGCACCGTGATTGCGAAACGATGCGAGATAAAGCTTCAGTGATTTGCTCTCGACGAGCCACTTGTTCGGCACATAGTCGATGACGAGATGCGCAAAATCCGGCTGTTCCGTCACGGGACACAGCGACGTGAACTCCGGCGCCGTGAATCTCGCCGCGTAATGCGTGTCCGCGTGCGGATTGGCGACGCGCTCAAGTTCCGCGTCATCCGGATTTTGCGGCAGAGCGACATTCCGCCCGAGCTGTTTCACCTGCGGTTTGCGTGCCATCGCCGTTACTCCGCAGCGAGTTGGGTTGAACGCGACGGCCCGCGATAAATGCAGCCTTCGTTGCAGCTATCGCGATGCACTTCGACCTGGGCGAGCCCCGCCACGCGGTTCGACAGGCGGTTCCAGATCCACATCGCGATGCGTTCGAGTGTCGGCGCGCTCAAGCCGTCGATGTCGTTCAGCAGGTGGTGATCGAGGGCTTCCTCCGTATCACGCAGCGCAGCCGACAAGTCATCGAAATGAAAGATGTAGCTCGTGTCGCTCCGGGGCTCGCCTTCGACGACGATGCGGGCGCGAAACGAGTGGCCGTGGACGCGCGCATTTGGCGTGCCGGGTGCAGCCGACGGCAGGAAGTGCGCCGCCTCGAACCTGAAGTCTTTGTAGATTTGCATGGCGCTGAAATAGGGGATTTCGCCTTGCGGCGCCACCCCGCAAGGGCGCTAGCGTTAGCGGCAAGCTGGCACGGAAGGCGCAAAAATTAAGGAATTCCGAGCAATTTATGGGTCTGCAGCGACAGCCGCCATTCGGGATTCGCCTTGCAATAGGCAACGGCCGCCTGCGTGTTGGCCTCGCGCATCGCCCCGTCCATCGGTTGCAGAAAACGGGTCTTGAAGGCGAGGTCGACGTAGTCGGCGGGATCGACGCCCTCCTGCGGATAGACGAGCTTCAGCTCATGACCGCGCGTCTGTTTGAGTTGCGACCCGGCTTTGGGCGACACGCAGATCCAGTCGATCGTATCGAGCACGGGCAGCGTGCCGTTGGTCTCGATGGCAATCGTGAACTCGTGCGCGTGCAAGGCATCGACGAGGTCCTGGTCGACCTGAAGCATCGGCTCGCCGCCCGTCAGGACAACGAGCATATGCCCCCCGGAGCCGCAGGCAGCGCGGCACGCCTGCGCGAGATCGTCAGCCGTGCGAAAGCGCCCGCCGCCTTCCCCGTCGGTCCCGACGAAATCCGTATCGCAGAATTGGCAGACGGCCTTCGCCCGGTCGGCTTCGCGTCCGGTCCACAGGTTGCAGCCCGCGAAGCGGCAGAACACGGCCGGCCGCCCGGCGTTCGTGCCTTCGCCCTGCAGCGTGTAGAAAATATCTTTGACGGCATACATGGCGCGATACCTAGAGTGCTTCCGGAAAAGTGGGAACCGGTTTTCCGATAAGAAGCACGTCAAAACTAGGAGTAAGAGTCTTTCCGCGTTTCCATCGGAAAGGCTCTAGGCCCGCAGCCGCCTAAGTCAAGTTAAGGAGATAGGGTTCGAGACGAACAGGCTCAGCGCAACTGCGGAGCCGCCGAGCCGATGTCACGGCCAAGACCGCGAATGAACTGCTCGATGTGCGCCATGCGGCTGACCAGTGATACCCGATCCGTGACCGGAATGACGGTCTCTCCCGGCTGGGCCTTTACTCTGCCCTGGCGCATCGAGACGGACGCGCCGAGCACCTGATTGCCGCCGCCCGCGGCATACCAGAGCGGGATGTCGTCGGGGCTGTTGCCGGCCGCGAGCCCAAGGTCGACATGCGGCATCAGGAGGCGCGCCACCGCGACGAGGCGTGCGACCTCCCAAGGCGAGCAGCGCGGATGGTCCTCCCATGACGTGCCTCGATAAGGCATGAAGCGCGAGAAGCGCAGATGATAGAGTCGAGGGAATTGCAGCAGCCAATAGAGATGCTCGATCCGGTCTGCCTCGCTCTCGCCGAGGCCGACGAGGATCATGCTGCGAACGGGCATCCCCTCGTCTTGACACATCTCGATCAACGCCTTCCTGGCATCCAGGCTGTCGCCAGGTTTTGCCTTGGCGAAGATTTCGGGATTGAACGTTTCCAGCGAACTCGTGATGCTGGCGACGCCGAGCTGCTTCAACCGCCGCACGCCGTTTCGCGTCAGCGATGGCCCGAGATTGATTTCGATTTCGATCGACGAGACGTCGCGGATCGCGTTGACGGCTTCGCACAGTTCGTTGTCGTAGCCCGCGAGATCTGTGCCGCCGGAAAGATGAAGGTGACGGATTCCGAGATCTTCAATCGCCTTCACCGACGCAACCAGTTCATCCAGCGGAAACGATTTGACGGTGAAATAGGTGCAGTACGTGCAAAGCGGCTCGACGCGACACGGCATCATCGACGAGATACCGGCCGACCACCACAGCATTTTGCCCATCGTCTCGTCGCGGATCTTCGACGCGGCTGCAAAGAGCTGCAAGGCGAGCGCCGGATCGCGCGAACGCTGCAACAGTTGCAACGCAAGCTCTTTCGGAGGGTCGGGCTTCATAACCTGCGCGATCAGTTCGGCAAAATCCATTGCGTTTCCTGCAAGTGCGGCGCGGCGCTGCCGTCGACCCGGCGTTAAATTTCCAAATGGCTATATCGCTGGAGAGCGTGTCGTCGAGCATAGCCGGATCGGTCGTGACGCAATTTGCGAGGAATCAAAGCCGGCGAGATGGGTTGTCTCACCCCGGCTGCCGAGATTCTGGCCCACGGCTCTTTGCTTCAGCGGCATGAAGCGTGTGGACCTGCGGCCCACTCTGCTCAAGTTAAGGGTAGACATGATGCGTCGGAGCCCTGACTCTGATAGCAGCGGGTGATCCGCACCCCATTTCTGACTGAGACCGACAGCAAAGCCGCGGACGGGAACATGACAGCAAGCGCGCCTTCTCACGCATCGACGCCCATCGCCGGCCCGGAGTTGCTCGCCTCCATGTCAGGGCTCGAATATTTGCAGAAAATGCAACGTGGCGAGTTGCCGGGCATGCCCATCGCGAAGACACTCGGCCTTGAGCTGAGCGAAGTCGAGAAGGGCCGCGCCGTGTTCGTTTCAACACCCGTCCTCGAGCACTATAATGCGATCGGCACCGTGCACGCGGGCTATACCGCGACTCTGCTCGACTCGTGCATGGCCTGCGCCGTGCTCTCCGCGCTTCCGAAGGGCACCGGCTTCACCACCATGGAATTCAAGGTGTCGTTGTTGCGGCCACTGACAAAAGAAACAGGTCCCGTGCGCGCGGAAGGAACGCTGATGAGCCGTGGACGTCGTGGCGCAACGGCTGAAGGTCGGCTGATGAATGCAAGCGGCAAGCTGCTCGCGCACGCTACGACAACTTGCTTGATCTTCGAGTTCTGAGTTTTCGGGAGCCAGCTCGCCGCCGCGCGTCAGGTCGTTCGCGCGTGCCATTCATTCCATCCCTTGGCGCGAAGCTCACAGGCCGGACATGTTCCGCAGCCATAGCCCCAGGCGTGGCGATGCGAACGATCGCCGAGATAGCACGTGTGCGTATCTTCGACGATCAGGTCGATCAGCTCTCGCCCGCCGAGCTTGTCCGCGAGATCCCACGTCGCCGCCTTGTCGATGAACATCAGCGGCGTTTCGATTTCGAGATGCGTATCGAGCCCGAGCGACAGCGCCTGTGCCAGCGCTTGCACGGTCGCATTGCGGCAATCAGGATAACCGGAGAAATCCGTCTCGCACATGCCGCCGATCAGTGTCGCAATGGCCCGGCGATAAGCGAGCGCCGCCGCGTAGCTGAGAAATAGAAGATTGCGCCCAGGGACAAACGTCGTCGGCAATCCCGTCGCGGCGAAGGTGATCTCGGTTTCGCGCGTCAGCGCCGTGTCGCTAATGCTCTGCAGCGCGGGGAGATCGAGAACGGTATCGTCGCCGAGCTTCGACCCGCCGCGCAGGCTTGCAAGCTTGGAGCGGATGACCGGGCGCTGCGCCAGCTCGACCGCATGGCGCTGACCGTACGTGAATCCCACGGTCTCGACCCGTTCGTAGCGGTCGAGCGCCCAGGCGAGGCAAACGGTCGAATCCTGACCGCCGGAAAACAGGACGAGGGCAGACGTTTGGGGCACGGCTTAAAGACTTCTTCCGTCAAAATGAATTGGTGTCATTGCCGTGACATCGACACCGTCGAGACAGCGCACGTTGATGGCGACCATCGGTCCTGTCTTCGGATTATCGCCTTCCGCGAACGAGGCAACCCCGCAGGTCGAGCAAAACAGATGATGGATGATATGTTTGTTGAACTTGTAGTCCGTCAGCGCCTCACGGCCCGATAGCAGGCGGAATTTACCCTGCGGCACAAACGTCAGGATCGATCCGCGCTTCTGGCAAATGGAACAATTGCAGCTCACCAGACTTTCGAGATCCGATTCGACCTCGTATCGAACCAGGCCGCAATGGCAGCCGCCCGTCCAGGTTTTCGCTTCGGCCATACGCACACCTTTCAGTTAACTAGCCGTTCGGGTAGTGAGACATCGCCCGGCAGGACTTTGCCTCCCGTAGTAATAGAGTTTACAACCCACACGCAAACTTTCCCGGCCCTCTGCGGGCCTAGCAACGCCAAGATTTAGGAACTCTCATGACCGCCATCGTCGATATCGTCGGCCGCGAAATCCTGGACAGCCGTGGTAACCCGACGGTCGAGGTCGATGTGCTCCTCGAAGACGGGGCGGAGGGCCGCGCGGCGGTCCCGTCAGGCGCTTCGACCGGCGCGCACGAGGCAATCGAACTCCGCGATGGCGATAAGACCCGCTATTTTGGCAAGGGCGTTCTGAAAGCCGTCGATGCCGTGAATGGTGAAATCTTCGATGCGCTTGCAGGAATGGATGCAGAAGAGCAGCGCGGGATAGATGCGGCGCTGATCAAGCTCGACGGGACGGCGAACAAGAGCCGCCTCGGCGCCAACGCCATTTTGGGCGTATCGCTTGCGGCCGCCAAGGCTGCCGCCATCTCCAACAATCTGCCGCTCTACCGTTACCTCGGCGGCGTCAACGCGCACGTTCTGCCCGTGCCGATGATGAACATCATCAACGGCGGCGCGCACGCCGATAACCCGATCGACATCCAGGAATTCATGATCATGCCGGTCGCGGCCGAGACATGTGCCGATGCGATCCGGATCGGCGCCGAAATCTTTCATACGCTGAAGAAGAATTTGAAGGATGCGGGCCACAGTACGTCCGTTGGCGATGAAGGCGGCTTCGCGCCGAACCTGAAAAGCGCCGAGGAAGCTCTGTCGTTCATCGTCAAATCGATCGAGAAGGCGGGCTACAAGCCGGGAGACGAGGTTGCCTTGGCGCTCGACTGCGCGTCGACGGAATACTTCAAGAACGGCAAATACGAATTCGCGGGCGAAGGGAAAACGCTCGATAGCGCAGGCAACGCCAAATATCTCGAAGGCCTCGTCAACAAATTCCCGATCATCTCGATCGAGGACGGGATGGCGGAAGACGACTGGGCGGGCTGGAAGCTGCTGACGGAGCTTCTCGGAAAACGCTGCCAGCTCGTCGGCGATGATCTTTTCGTCACCAACACCGCGCGCCTCGCGGATGGCATTGCGAAATCAACCGCCAATTCGATCCTCGTGAAGGTCAATCAGATCGGCTCGCTTTCCGAAACGCTCGATGCCGTCAGCATGGCGCAGCGTGCGGGCTATACGGCAGTGATGTCGCATCGCTCGGGAGAAACGGAAGATTCGACGATTGCCGATCTGGCGGTCGCGACGAACTGCGGGCAGATCAAGACGGGTTCACTGTCGCGCTCCGACAGGCTCGCGAAATACAATCAGCTCATCCGCATCGAAGAGGAACTCGGCGACGTCGCCGTCTATGCCGGGCGTTCAATTCTCAGAGGCGCGGGCGCATAAGCCGCAAGTCGCAAAAAAGACATCTCGCGGAACCAGGATCGCCGGAGGCGCGTTTGCGCTTCGACGACGATACGAAACGGGGATGTTGTGGGTCAGTCAAGCGTAAAGCCCCGCGGTTCGAGCGCACTTCGGCAAAAGCGAGCGCTCTTCAGAAAACGCGCACGAGAATTCGGGACGCCAAAGCGGCGAGGGGTCGCGGCTCCGCTCGCAAATCGATCGGGCTCGAATGTCGCGCGTGCGGAACAAGGTTCGGTGCGGCTTGAAACATCCTCGTTGCCGTACGAATACGGCCCGAAGCCGCGCATGCTCGTGACGCGCGTTCTTGTTCGAAGCATCCGGCTCACCTCCGACGCGATCGTGCTCTTGTTGGCATCGCCCTTCTTCGTGGTCTGGTATTCGTATCGTGTCGGCCGGAATTACGTTCTGGGCGCACGCCCGACGCCGGCAAAGATAATTCCGAGGCGGAGCAAGCCGTAAATCCGCTTGCGCGCGAGAGTTGCCCCGAGAATTGCTCGTGGAATTTCAGTGTTTGCGTTTCATGGCTAATAATTGATTTATTTTCGATCTATCCGGAAAATCAGCCCGAATTGCCGGGCTTAAAGTACCTCTCCGCAATCACGCGACCGATGAAACCAACGCGCGGCATTCGTCGTTGTGGCAACTCTAACGGGTTGCTTGGGGGGTCAACTTTGACTGAGTTAATCCGGAAGTAAGGCTGGATATCCCAGTATGGTTTTGACCTCAAACGCGAATATTTGACCGGGACATGCCAGCATTCGGCGGAAAATCTGCTGCAAGCCTCATCGATACCCGGCGATTGTCGGATATGCGTAAGTCGATAGGCACATTGGCGGCGCTCGATATCATTGGCGACTTTCAGGACGTTCTGCGTGAGCGGTTGCAGCAGTTCGAGAAATGTAAGGATGCTTCGCCTGCTGCGCAGTTCAAGGTTCTTCATGATCTCACGACGACCGCCGAGACGCTTGGCCTTCTAGAACTTGCAGTGGCTAGCGAGCGATTGGTCTATCACCTTCGGTACGATCCAAGTTCGACATATGGCTCCGATCCCTCAGAGGACGTCGTGAATGCCGGCGGCCGCGCGATTCATGCCATCGAAGATTATCTGCGCCATGCGGCTCATTAGGCTTCCCGTCTATAAAGAGCAGATGTCGAGTATCGCTCGCACGACGTCGTTCGCGATGGTCGGCTATGCGATCAATACGATAATTGCGTACATCGCATTCGACGGTGCCATTCCGACCACGTGGCTTCTCACCTGGGCGATTTGTTCCTTCGCGGTGTGCATTGGCATCGGCCTGCAGACACTCGCAGGAAAATCCGAGCACAAATGGAAACAACGAAACGTGCGCAATGCGAACATCGCGCTTGTGTACGCTTTTTTGCTGGCGTTGCCCTGGACGGTGTTGGCGGTAACCTGGATTGGTTCGCTCGACGATGACCGCCAGATTATTCTGATCGCTTTGACCGTCGGCATGGCGGCGAGCGGCAGTTTGCTGTTGATGCCGGTACCGCCGGCAGCCGCCGTCTCTGCGGTCACGATGCTTGCACCTCTGATCGTCAAATGGACGATCCTTGGAGAAGAGAAAAACTACGTCCTCGCCGGACTTGCGGCGAGCTTTCTCGCTTTTCTATTGTTTCTGATCGTCGTCGGCGGGCGCATGTTCGTCGAGCGCTTGCAGGCGCTCGATCAAATTCGCCGTTCCGAGTCGGAGGCAAAATTAGCGCGCGAAGAGGCCGAGCGCGCAACGAACGCAAAGTCGGAATTCTTCGCGACCATGAGTCACGAAATCCGCACGCCGCTGAACAGCATCATTGGTTATACGAGCCTGGTCCTCGCACGCCAGAACCTCAACCGCGAGGATGCCAGCGATTTGGCGATCGTCCGCGATGCAGGCAAGGCGCTTCTTGCGATCGTCAACGATATCCTCGATTTTTCAGCGATCGAGGCAGGCCGGCTGAAGTTCATCAAGAGCAGCGTGACGCTCCCGCCGCTGATCGAAGGCTGCGTCGCACTTTTCTCCGCCGAAGCGCATAAAAAAGGCTTGGTCCTTCGCCCTGAAATAGATGCCCGACTCTACGAACTGACCTTCACGGCCGACGCCCACCGGCTGCGCCAAGTCTTGCTCAATCTCGTGAACAACGCCGTCAAGTTTACGTCCGAGGGGGAAATCGTCGTCGGCGTAAAACTTCTCGAAGAGGAAGAAAATTCGGCGAACATCCGCTTTTTCGTGCGCGATACCGGGCCAGGCATCCGGGCCGACCTGATTCCGAATTTGTTCCAGAGGTTCAGCCAACTCGACACCGACCGCGAGCGTCATGGCGGCTCAGGATTGGGACTCGCAATTTGCCGAAGCATCGTTCAGGCGAATGGCGGAAAAATCGATATCGAAAGCCATGAAGGACAGGGTTCGACGTTCTGGTTCGAAATCCCCTTGGAAATTGCCGAACGGCGACGCGAAGCGCAACAGAACGGAATCGAGAGCACCGAATCCGAACCGCGACCGCTGAAAGTTCTGGTCGTCGATGACGTCGAGCCGAACAGAAAGCTCGCGTCGGCGGTCTTGAGGCGCGCAGGCCACGACGTCATAACGGCGTCGAGCGGACCTGAGGCGATCGCGCGGGTCGAGGATAGTTCCTTCGATGTCGTTCTGATGGACGTTCAGATGCCGGGAATGGACGGGCTCACCGCCACGCGTGCGATCGGGCGCCTGACGGCGAAACACACATTGCCTCCTGTCATTGGCATGACGGCGAACGCATTTCCCTCCGATGTCGAGAACTGCATGGCGGCCGGCATGGCGGCGCACGTCGCGAAGCCGTTCGATTTCGGCGAATTGCTGCGCATGGTCGCGATGGTCGCGAAGCGCGGCAATGCTCCCTTGGATGCGGAAGCCGGGGCGGGGGCCGCGACGCGATCCTGAAGCTGGGTTGCCGCGAACTCTAGGCGTGGGCTGACCTTTCTCCTCCGCTTGATATATGTTTGGGGCAGCCCGTTGATGAGCAGGTGATTGACGTGTCACACGGACACGCAGCCGCGCCGTCTATCCTCTGGCCTAAAAGGCCTTCCCTCCCTATGGTTGCGCCGGGAAAGGGTGGGGGCGTTTGTGCATGCTCGAGCGTGATCTGTACGGGCCTGTATACAACTATCTGGAGCTTCGCTTCATGAACCGGTTGCAGCCGGTTAGCGGTGTTCTTCGCCACATCACAGCCATCACCGCGAATGCCGGCGGCAACACAACGGGCATCTGGTCGAAGCCCGACCTCTGCATGATCAGCCTGTCCCGGCAAAAATATGGAATGAGCTGGCGCATCGATTTGCACGGCTTCGAGGTAAAGCCGCTCGGATCGTGCTCCGTTCAGTCCGTGCACGAGGCCTTGAACCATACCTCTCTCGTAAACTTCACGCATCTGGTCTGGCACATCGAAGACTGGAACGAAGCTCGCAGCGATTGCTCGACCATCCTTTCGCGATGTTCGCATTACGGCGTCGGGTTGATCACGTGCAGCGATCCGAGCGATCTCAGATCATATGTTTTGCATCTTCCTGCGCGCCGCCATGAACCGGCGCCCGACGCTTTTGACGAATTCGTTGACACGCGCCTCTCAAAGGATGATCGAACTAAATTGCTCAGCTGGATCACGGAATTGCGCCGATGAGCATTTTTGTGGCGATCGCGAACCCGAAAGGCGGCGTCGGCAAGTCTCTCACGACGATGATGCTCGCCGACGGTCTGGCGCTGACGTATGGCGCGCGCATCCTCGTCATCGATGCCGATCCCCAAGCGGGTGTCTCGAAAGCATTGCTCAGCATCGGTGCTGAGCAGGAACTGAAAACCCGCCAGATCGGCCTCGGCGCCATCCTGAAGTCGTTTCAAAAAGGCGACAGTATCCGCCTTGCTGGTCATCGCGTTGCGGCCGGAGATCTGATCGAGCTTCGCAGCCGCCAGCCCGGCCTTATTGACATCATCCCATCCAACCACGAGCTGCTCGGCACGCTTGCGGATTTCGAGCACGCCGCGCGGAAAAAGCGGCGGAAGGATCGTCTCGATGTTTTGTTGTCGAATGCGCTGCGCGCTGAATTGCATCAGATCGAATCCAACTACGATGTCGTGTTGATCGACTGTCCGGCGGGCCCCGGCGTTCTGGGTTTGGCCGGCCTGCGATTGGCGCAGCACATCGTCATGCCGACAAGCCTCGAGACCAATGCCTATTCGACACTCACGGATTTTTTGAAGTTCATTCTCGCCGACGACCTCGGCCTCGCATCTCGCGTGCGCGTGCATCCGCTGATCACGCAATACCACGCGACGAACACGACGCAGCGCGAGATGCTTCACCACATCCGGCAAGGATTGTACGAGCTGAACGCGATTCCGCGCCCGGTGCCCTATACGACGGCGCTTCAGAACGCCGCCACGCATCCCGGTGCAGGGAATTTTCGTTCCGCGCGTGAAAAATACGGCAATGCACTTCCCGATCTCGTCGCGGTGACGAAGGCCGTGGCGGAAAGACTGAGCGCTAACAATTGAGGGCACAGTGAGCAAATCAGTTTCACCTGGCGAAGCTCTTGAAAGAATTTTTGAGATCATTCGGGAGGAAGCCGTCGCCAATCCGACATTCGCCAAGCGGCTGCTCGATGCCGCGGGCGTGACCGTCGTTTTCTCCGGCCCCGATGCTGCGAAAGTCGCCGATCCCATTCTTGCCGCGGCGCGTTCCGATTATGCGGGCTTCCGCGAAAGCTTCATCGGCTTCACGGAGAAGGATTTGAAAAATTTGCTCAAAGGATTTGCACTGGCGACAGACGAGCAAGTCAAGGGCGTGAAAACGAAACCCAAGCAGAGCGGCCTCGTGGACCTGATGTGGGAAGGCGCGAAACGCAAGCTCGACGAGCGCCGAGTCAGATAAAAGTTCCCCATGCCCTGCACGACGGATCGATCTCAACAATTGCAACAGGTGACCGAATGAAAATGCGCTTCACACGATTGGCGATCGCGACGCTTCTCGGAATGGCGTTCGCGAGCACCGCGCAGGCAGGCGACCTCCCGTTCAATCTTTTGAACGGCACCTGGGGCGGAGCCGGAGATCTGATCTATACCAGTGGCCCGCCCGATAAGCTCAGCTGCTTGGGCTACTACCGAAGCGCGGACGAGGGAAAATCGCTTGGCATCGCGCTCAGATGCAACGGTCAGCCGGACAAGATCGAATTCCGGAGCAAGCTCACGTATTCGGATGGAAAGTTGTCGGGCACCTGGGAAGAACGCACGAACAATGCCACCGGCAATGCCTCGGGCACGATCAGCGGTAACAATCTGCGCGTGGATTTCGGCGGCAGTCTGTCAGGAAGTGTTTCGATCGCGTTCTCGGCGTCGCAACAGTCGATCAACATCACGATTTCAACGGCGGGTTCCGAGCTGAAAGGCGCGAAAGTCAGCCTCAATCGGCGCTGATGCAATGTCCTGAACAACTCGTGCGAAAGCCGCTAAGGAGAATTGAACTCTCTTTAAGATGCCGCGTTGTCTTCAGGCACGCGCCGGTGGCAACCGGCCATAACGGAGAATGACGGACGCAGCCATTTTGCCGGTTTCTCGCTGCGACACCAACGCATCGGTACGCGTGGACGTCTAACCTGTTCCGGGCGCGTGCGCCGTTAAAATCGATGTTCATTTTCTGAAAATGCCGCCCTAGCTGCGGCCGCGTGTCCTCGCCGTGAAAATGCCATGGAAAATGCCTCGGGGCCTTCCCACATGGAAGGTAAGCAGCTGAGGAGAAATACCATGGCTTATTATCATGATCGCAACACCGTCAACGACGTCGGGACGCTCAATAGCGTGTTCAACGTGGCAATGGTCGTGGGTCTTCTGGGATTCACGATTTGGACGCTCATCGTCGGCTAATGTCGATTGATAGCCTCGGGAGAGATTGCGACATGATCTCTCCCATATCGCCGTGGTCGTGACGGAAAAAGAAATCCTCGACGCTCCTAACATAAAAAATTCGGAGCGACCCAATGAAGCCGGTCATCACAGCTTTTGAGCGCTCGCCTGACGGCGGCAAAGGCTTAGCGCGTGACATGCGTGTTCGCTGGGCGCTGGAGGAAGTAGGCCAGCCCTACGACGTTCGTGCTCTTTCATTTCGTCAGATGAAGGAGCCGGCGCATCTGGCGCTTCACCCTTTCGGACAAATTCCGACTTACGAGGATGGTGATCTCGCGCTGTTCGAGACCGGCGCAATCGTGTTCCATCTCGCCGAGCGGCATGCGGGTCTGCTGCCTGACGACGCCATCGCCCGGTCGCGCGCGATCATGTGGATGTTTGCCGCGCTCAACACGGTCGAGCCGCCCATCCTCGAATTCGCCAACGCCCGGATTTTTGAAAGCGATAAACCCTGGAACAGCGAGCGCTTGCCGCTTGTGGTGGAACGCGTCCGCGCCCGATTGCAGCAACTATCAGCGCGCCTCGGCACCGCCGATTGGCTTGACGGCGCGTTCAGCGTTGCCGACCTGATGATGGTGTCCGTCCTGCTTCGATTGAAACCGTCAGGGCTGCTCGGCGAATTTCCGAACCTGTCCGCCTATGTCGCGCGCGGCGAAGAACGTCCTGCCTACAAGCGCGCTTTCGTCGCTCAGCTGGAGGCTTTTAATAGCGCTCCGAAAGCCAGTGGCTGACGGCATGTGCTGAAGCCAGTCCCGCTTTACCCACGGGCATTTGAATCAACCCCTGCGTCCGGCAGCACGGCACCTTTTTGTGTGCCGTGCGATATCCGGTCGCCAATGAAATGAAAATGGCCGGCATGAGCGTGATCATGCCGGCCAAGTGCTCGGAGCCTGTGACTTCTATGGAGGAAGCGCTATGGCAACGAGAAGACGGTGAGCGATCCGCCGAGGTTCGTATACTGCTTCAGGCCAGCGTAGCCACCGACAGCACCCAGACCATCGTTCGGATTCGTCAAGCCAGCCGCCAGACCGATACCGGCCCAGCCGCCAACGCCCGAGAACACGGCGATGTATTGTTTGCCGGCATGGGTATACGTCATGGCGTTGCCGATGATGCCCGACGGCGTTTTGAACTTGAACAGCTCCTTGCCATCCTTCTGGTCGACGGCTTTGAAGTAGCCTTCGAGCGTGCCGTAGAAGGCAACGCCGCCGGCCGTCGTCAGAGCGCCTGACCAGACCGAGAACTGCTCAGGCTTCGACCAGACGATTTTGCCCTTCACACCATCCCAGGCAATGAAGTTACCCATGCCGCCATGGCTGTCCGGAGCCGGATACATCGACAGCGTCGCGCCAACGTAGGGTTGACCCGCCGTGTACGAAACCTTGAAGGGTTCGTAGTCCATGCACACATGGTTCGTCGGAACATAGAACAAGCCCGTCAGTTTCGAGAACGAAGCCGGCTGCTGGTCCTTGGAGCCGAGAGCCGCAGGGCAAATGCCTTTGTGATTTACGTCGGTGCCCTTGCCGTCGGCGAATGTCGAGTACTTGGCGACGCGGATCGGACGTCCATAGTTCTTGCTGGACTTGTCCATGTCGACGCCGGTTGCCCAGTTCACTTTCGGATCGAACTTCTCAGCGACGAGAAGCTCGCCCGTAGCG
>NZ_JBAYUV010000054.1:0-18783 GCF_041674905.1 Hyphomicrobium sp. | reverse complement strand
CTTTCCCTTGGCCGGACAGATCGCGCCGAAGAGATAGGCGTTTGCATAGCGCTGATCGGCGGGCTGACGCGGACGCGTTCCACGCCGCGCCCATTGTCGCACGAGGCCGTTCTTCTGGCCGATGCGGGCTTCGTCCTGGAACCAGATCTCGACAGGCGTTCGTGGCGGCAGATCGGCCAGATGCGCCTTCAACGTCGCTTCGAAGTTTTTTTATAGGCCTCGACGATCTCGCCGTCCTGCGCAGGATGGCGCGGTCTTGCGCTGATGTGGGAGAAGCCGAGCTTCTTCAACAGCGTGCCCACATAGCGCTCGTGAAAATCGACGCCGAATTTCTCGGCGATGACGCGTTTGAGGTCTACGCGGCGCCAACGCACGACGCCATCTTTCTCGCGATCTGGTCCAGTCTCGACGATTTTGGCGAACTCGGCCAACTGCCCCGCCGACAGGCGTGGCTTCGGGCCGTCCGTCCAATGATCGAAGAGGCCTTCCGGGCCGGCGGCGTTGAAGCGATGCACCCAGTCGCGCAGCGTCTGCCTATCCATGCCGCCGATCTTCGCCGCTTCGCCCCGGTCCTTACCGTCGCGAACCGCCGCCAGCGACAGCAAGCGCCGGCTCTGATTGACGTCCTTAGCGCGCCGGGCCAAAGCCCGAAGCGCAGCCGCTGAAAAATCCTCTCGCAATTTCACCGCTGCAGGCATGGCGTCGACCCCGGCGCGAATCTCCTCGCGCCAAATGAGTCAGAAAATCCGCGCCAAGGGAATCCCCCGTGAGTCAGTCAGCGCAGCCGTTGGTATAAGTGCTTTTTTTTCCTCTTTTAATTTTCTGTTTTCATTCAACAATTTTGCGTTTTCTAATTTTAACTTCTCGATCTCATCAGGCTCTTTCGGGTCGGTCATGTTAATCTCCCTTTTTGCGCCAGCGCATGAATCGCCGCGCCTTCTGCTTAATCGTCTTCGGCTCAACGAGGCTGATTATACATTAATCGTTTGCCTTCCGCGCCTTTGAGCGCGCGAGCGGCGCGCTCTGCGTCTTCGACGCCAAGGCCAGTGCGGTTGTTGTAGCGGAAATCGAATTCGGCGAGATAGCGATGCAGATGCGCTTCGCTGACCGAATGATAGGTTCCGGTAATTCCGCGCTTGAGGATCGAAAAGAAGTTTTCCGCCGTGTTGCAATGGGCATAGCCGCCGAGGCGGGCATACTCATTGGCGCTGTGGTTCACGGTATGATGGTTGGCGAATTCTGCGCCAACCTTGGGATAGATCATGCTTTCGTCCGTCATCAACGAGCTAGCGCGGCTTGCATTGGTCACGATGATCGGGCGCACTGTCTTCGCGGTCACGTTGGCGACATGGAATGACTTGGCGCGGCCATCGCGTTCAATGAGGGTCACAACGGCTTTCTTGGGCGCAGGCTCTTTGAAGGCGCGGTTCTTGGCCTTGCCACCGACATAGCTTTCGTCGGCTTCGACAACCTTGTTCGCGCCGCCAAGCCCACCTGTCGCCTTGTGGCTGTCATCGGTCATGGCTTCACGGATACGATGCGCGAGAAACCAAGCGGTCCAGTAGGAGCCGATCCCGAGGTTCCGCATAAGCTGATGCGCCGAAATACCCTTCTTGCTGGATGTCATCAGATGGATAGCAAGCAACCACTTATGCAGCGGGACGTGCGAGCGCTCCATAACCGTGCCAGTGCGGCAGGAGAATTTGTCGCGGCAATCGTTGCACAGGAACATGCCGGCCTGCGTCTTGCCTTCCATGCGGCGGACTTTGACCGATCCGCAATGCGGGCAGGCCACGCCATTAGGCCAGCGCGAGGCTTCGATATGCTCGCGGGCGGCGTCTTCGTCATGGAAGCGAGGGGCGGAAAGATTGGTCATCGGTTCTAACTCCAATGACCAAGTTATCGTTTATGTGACTTGCTAAGTCAAGTGCATAATTGCCGCGTAGCTCAGTCGGTAGAGCAGCGGTTTTGTAAACCGCAGGCCGCAGGTTCAAATCCATGCCGCTGGCACCATTCACATTCAATCGACAGCAACGCTAGACGATCCGGCGTCGTCTAGTGGAAGGATAACGCGCTTTGAACGCGCAGACATTGGTTCGAATCCAGTCGCCGGAGCCAGTTTTGAAGTTTCGCGCTTCGGCGCACAGAGTTTCGAGCGCATGTAAGGTTGGTGCCCTGCGGCTAGCAAGGATATTTCTTTGCGAGGACCACTTAATAACCGAAGTCGTAATCGACAAAATCGTGTGCTCGAAAGCCATATCACCCCGCCCGGCCCGAAAGGTTGCCGGGCTTTTTCATGGGCGGTTTGAAAAACAATCAAAGGAATCAAAGTGGCTCAGCGCGGCGGGAAGCGCCCAAACGCGGGGCGCAAGAAAGGCGCGGCCAACAAGGCCAGTATAGCTCGGCAAAAGGCAGTTGCTGACAGTGGGCTAACCCCTTTGGATTATTTGCTTGGCGTTATGCGTCGCGAGGAAGAGACGGCAGAGCGCCGCATGGACGCTGCTAAGGCGGCGGCTCCCTACGTCCATCCTCGCCTTGCCGCGGTAGAGCATGCGGGCCCCAACGGTGGCCCAATCCAATTCTCCAAAATAGAGCGCGTCATAGTTGACCCCGCCGAAGATAATTAGGCGGAACGCATTTTATCGTCTAACTGCAGGCGCCTGTAATGCCTCGCTTCACGATGCTGAATGCCGAAATTCACGGCAATACAGCACCAATAGGTTGCAATGGCTGTTTTGCGCATTGAAACGCCGCGCGTTTTCGTCCCGCTCCTGAGTTCATCCCGCTACAAAGGAAGTCACGGGGGAAGAGGCTCAGGAAAGAGCCACTATTTCGCTGAGGCGCTGGTTGAGCGCTGCTTGATGCGTCCGACGCGCGCTGTATGCGTCCGTGAAATTCAGAAATCGCTTGAACAGTCGGTAAAACGGCTGATCGAAGACAAAATCAGTCGCCTTGGGGTTGGCGCCGCGTTCGGTGTTGAGCACGACCGGATCAAGACGCCTGGCGGCGGGATGATCATCTTCCAAGGCATGCAAAACCATACCGCGGAATCGATCAAGTCACTTGAGGGCTATGACGTCGCTTGGGTTGAGGAAGCGCAGTCGCTTTCGCAGCGCAGCCTCGATTTGCTCCGCCCGACGATCCGCAATGACGGTTCAGAGCTTTGGTTTTCGTGGAACCCGCGCTTCGCGACCGACCCCGTCGACAAGCTCTTGCGTGGTCCAGACCGGCCGCCAGGGACTATCGTCGTCGAAGCTAACTGGCGCGATAATCCTTGGTTCCCTCCTGTCCTAAAGGAAGAGAAGGATTGGGACCAGAAGCGCGATCCAGACAAATATGCGCATATTTGGCTCGGCGGCTACCAGAAGAATTCGCAAGCGCGAGTGTTCAAAAACTGGCGTGTTGGCGCTGCAGATGAATTCGACGCGCAACCGAAAGAGCGCTTTTACTTTGGGGCGGACTGGGGATTTTCTGTCGATCCAACCGTGCTCGTGCGCTGTTACACCAGGGAGCGGACGCTGTTCGTTGACGCCGAGGCTTACAAGGTCGGCTGCGAAATCGACGCGACGCCTGCTCTATTCGATACGGTTCCGCATTCGCGCAAATGGCCGATTCGCGCGGACAGCGCGCGGCCGGAGACGATTTCTTACATGAGCCGTCATGGGTTCAAAGTCACCAAAGCGCTGAAGGGCGCCGGATCAGTGGAAGACGGCGTCGAGTTTCTGAAAAGCTATGACATTGTCGTGCATCCATCTTGCCGGCATACGATTGATGAATTGAGCCTCTATTCCTACAAAATCGACAAACAGACGGAAGAGGTTTTGCCTGTGCTTGAGGACAAGTCTAATCACGTCGTCGACGCCCTTCGCTACGCGCTTGAGGGGGCGCGTCGGCACGGCGGCGTGGCCGCATTCGGCGTTTATGCAGGCGCCTGACCTTGATTGACCAAAAGAACACGCCAGAAACCAAATCGTCTGATTTCGAGGCGATGGGCGGCTATTGGCATATGGTCTCGGCGATGCTCGGCGGCGCGCCGGCGATGCGCAAGGCGGGGCAGAAATATCTACCGAAGTTCACGAACGAGACGCAGGCCGATTACGACGTTCGGCTGAAGAGCGCCAAGTTCACCAATATTTTCGTCGACATCGTTTCCACGATCGCCTCCAAGCCGTTCGGCAAGGAAGTCATGATCGAAACGAACAGCGCGCGGGTTGAGGCGCTGCTTGAGAATATCGACGGGCAAGGGTCTCATATCAGCATTTTTGCCGCGAATTCGTTCTATCACGGCGTTGGCTATTCGCTGGACTGGATCTTCGTCGACTTCACGAAAGGCGTCCCGGACGGGGCGACGGTGGCGCAAGAGCAGGCCATTGGCGCTAGGCCATACTGGGTCCATATCCCCGCTCAAGAAATGATCGCGGTCTATTCAGAGATGATCGGCGGCGTCGAGACGATCATTCATGCCCGCTTCGAGGAAGAGCATGTTGTCCGCGACGGCTGGGGAGAGACTGAGGTTGAGCGCGTTCGCGTTCTCAACCGGGAAGTTTCGACAGACGCTAACGGGGTAAGATCAGCCGGTCCGGCGACATGGGAGCTTTGGGAAGAGCGCAAGAACGCCGGCGGAATTGGAGAATGGTTCAAGATCGAGGAAGGCGCTATTTCCATCGGCGTCATTCCGATTGTGCCTTTCATCGCCGGGCGCCGTGAAGGATCGTCTTGGCGGGTGAAGCCGCCGCTGGAAGACGCCGCCTATCTTCAGGTTGAGCACTACCAGCAGGAAAGCGGGCTGAAATACGCCAAGGAACTTACGGCGTTCCCGATGCTTGCTGGCAATGGCGTCAATCCGCCGGAAGGCGCTGACGGCAAGCCATCTCCGGTTCCTGTCGGGCCGAAAACGGTTCTCTATGCGCCAATGAACGGCGACGGCGAGCACGGCGAATGGACTTTTATCGAGCCGAACGCCAACTCGCTGCGGTTCCTAGCCGAAGACATTAAGGCGACAGAGGCGGCGCTGCGCGAACTCGGACGGCAACCACTCACCGCGCAATCTGGGAACATCACCACAATCACAGCGGCATTTGCCGGCGATAAGGCACATTCCGTCATCGAAGCGCTGGCGCTGAACTTCAAAGACACGTTGGAAAACGCCTTGCGGCTCACAGCCCTTTGGCTTGGCGAGATAGACGAACCGGAAGTCACGATCGATACTGACTTCGCGCTGGCGCTGAAGGACAATGACGGCACGGCTGATTTGCTTGAGGCGCGCAAGAATGGCGATCTCTCCCAAGAGACGCTGTGGGACGAACTGAAGCGCCGCGGCAAGTTGTCAGACAATTTCGATCCTGAAATCGAACGGGCGCGGCTGCTTGAAGAAGCGCCGTCAGATCCGATGGAGGAAGAGACCGACGCCGCAATGATGGCACCGGCGGACGGTTCGGCCATTGGGCGGATGCCAATGGCGCAGGGTGCGGATGCACCGTAATCGGCCGGATGGCCAAGGAGATATTTATGCGTCTAAAAACGGTTGAACACGATGGCAAGACCTATGCCGAAGTAGCAGACGGCAAGCCGGTCTATGTCGCAGATGATGGAACCGAAACGGCCGTCGACCTCCCTGGAACGGCGGCGACAATTTCTCGTTTGAATGGTGAGGCCAAAGGCCATCGTGAGCGCGCGGAGGCAGCAGAGCGCACCCTGAAGACGTTCGAAGGTCTTGACGCCGCCAAGGCCCGCGACGCGCTGGAAAAGCTCTCCACGATCGATCAGAAGAAATTGATCGATGCTGGCGAAGTCGAAAAGGTGAAGGCGGAAATTCAGAAGGCTTTGGAGGTCAAGATCGCCGACGCTGAAAAGCGCGCGACTGATCTTGAAGGCCAGCTCTACAGCGAGAAAATCGGCGGCGCGTTCAAAAGTTCGGAGTTCATAAAAAATAAGATCGCCATCCCTTCTGAATTCGTTGAGTCCAGGTTCGGTAATAATTTCAAGATCGAAGACGGCAAAGTCGTCGCCTTCGATCAGAACGGCAACAAAATATATTCTGCCGCGAAGCCGGGCGAACTCGCCGATTTCGACGAAGCGCTTTCGATCCTCGTCAACGCCAACCCCCAAAGGGACAATATCCTGAAGGGGACCGGGAGCAATGGCACCGGTGCGAAGACGAGCAACGGCGGTGGCGGCAATAAGAACCTCTCCGGTCTCTCGCCAGTCGAGCGGATTAACGCCGCCCGAGGCGTAGCTCGTTAGGTAAGCTAAAATTCCTGCCGGTTCCTTGGATGAGGGGCGGTGACACGGGCCGGATAGCCCATCCAAACACGGCTCGCCCGTTGTCTCCAATTCTCATCAAAGGACCAAGTCATGGCTCTCACGCTTATCGAAGCGGCGAAGCTGGAAACGGGTGACGTTATCCGCTCCGCCATCATTGAACTCTACGCCGGTTCCTCCGACGTTCTCAGGGTTCTCCCGTTCGAAGACATCGCCGGCAACGCGCTGAAATACAATCGGGAGGGCAATCTCCCCGGCGTAGGCTTCCGCGGCGTCAACGAGGCTTACACGCCCTCAACCGGCGTGCTTAATCCGATGACCGAACCGCTTGTCATTGCCGGCGGCGATCTCGACGTCGATAACTTTATCATTCGGACCATGGGTGAGGGTATTCGCGCTCGCCATGAGGGAATGAAGGTGAGGGCGTTGGCGCTCGCTTGGACCCGAAAGTTTATCAAGGGTGATCAGGCAAGCGACCCCCGCGAGTTCGACGGTCTCCAAACCCGCATCGTCGGCAACCAGCTCATTGCAGCTGGCGCGACCGCCAACGGCACTCCGCTCTCGCTCGGCAAGCTGGACGAGGCGATTGATCAGACGCTCAACCCGACGCATCTGATCATGAACAAGTCCATGGCGCGCAAGCTGACCGTGGCTGCCCGTACCACTACGGTCGGCGGCAACATCAGTTGGGACAAGGACGAATTCGGTCGCAGGATCATGATGTATAATGATCTTCCGATCATCACCGTCGACCTCGACGGCGAGGGGACTGCGATCCTGCCGTTCACCGAGGCCGCAACCTCCGGCACCGCCACTGCCACGTCGATCTACGTCGTGAGCATGGGGGCCGATGGCGTCACCGGCATTCAGAACGGGGGCATGGACGTTCGCGACCTTGGTGAGCTTCAGACTGCTCCGGTTTGGCGCACCCGCGTTGAATGGTTCACCGGCATCGCAGCCTTTAACGGCCGCGCCGCTACCCGCCTCTGGTCGATTTCCGACGCCGCGGTCACCGCGTAACCGCTCGCGAAAGGAGCAATCGAAATGTCACAGTATTCCATGAAGACCTACGATCATGCCACGCTGCTAAAGGAGGCCGGTCTGGTCGCCGCTTCCGCGGCCGGCTCGATCATTCTCGATCTGGGCAACGGGTTTATGGAAGCCGATCTCATCATCGACATTTCCGCACTGGAAGTGGCGGGCGGCGACGAGATCTACACGATCAGCCTAGAGGGCTCCGCCGTCGCGGCGATGACCTCTGGCAGCGTCGAACTGGCCAAGGCCACCTTCGGCAACAACCCGGCGCCGGCCGATGCTGATACCGCTGTCGGTCGCCACATGGTGCCGATCACCAACGAGCTGAACGGGACGCTTTACCGCTACGTCCGGCTGTATACGACCGTCGCCGGCGTCATCGCCACCGGCATCAACTACTCCGCCTTCCTGGCGAAGAAGTAGGACATCGTAATGCAACGAGGGCGGGCCTCATCGGCTCGCCATTTTTTCTCGTCGAGGTGAAATCATGAAGACGATCTGGAACAAGCAGACTGGTGAGCCGCGCGAATACGAGAGCGTTGATGCGCGCGAAATCCTTGCCAATTCGCCGGAACTCTACACCGACAAGGACCCGTCAGGCGGGGCTGACAACAGCGCGGCTGTCGTCAATCATACCGTCGCAGAAATGGGCAAGCACGTCGCCAAGGGTCCGCGCGGTCTTTGGTTCGTCCATCTGAACGGCGAGCGCATCAGCTCCGGCTTCCAGACAGAGGAAGAGGCCGCGGCGGAAATGAACAAGGGCGAGGCCGAGCCAAGCGCATGACGCCACGCGCCGCTGACAAGGTCATCTGGTGCGATATGGGCTGGCAACCGGTTCACTTCGGGCTTTGTCCTAGCGAGGCGGCGTGGAAGCGCGAGATGAAGCGGCTTGGGCTACCCAACGAGCCATACCCGACGACGGACGGCCGCTGCGTGTTCTTGGATAACAAGAATGGCAAACTTTGCGCCATCGTCGTCATCAACCATCGCAAGGGTAGGACGGCGACTGAAGTCCTTGGATTGATCATCCACGAAGCTACCCACATCTGGCAGGCCATCCGAGAGGATATCGGAGAGACCGCCCCCGGGAAAGAGATGGAGGCATATGCAATGCAGGCCATTTCCCAAGGGCTTATCCAAGCCTATTGCGATACTGTGGGTATGCCTAAATGGCGTTGACTGTGGAAACTGGCGCAGGGCTATCGAACGCCGACGCGCTGATTTCGCTGGCGGGCGCGGACGCCTATCACCTCGCGCTCGAGCATTCGACGTGGACGGGCGCCGATGCGGACAAAGAGGCCGCGATCCGGCGCGCCACGTCCTATCTGTCGAACTCTGTGATCTGGTCTGGCGTCCGCACGCGCGCCCGCGATCAGGCGCTTGCCTGGCCACGCGCCGGCATGATCGACCGTGAGGGCTACGGCATTGGCTCTGACGAAATCCCTATCGAGATTGAGCGCGCCGCCGCTGAACTGGCGTTGCAGGAACTCGTCTCCCCCGGCAGCATGGCGGCGACCGTGACGGCGTCGGACGCGGTGAAGCGTGAGAAGATCGGCCAGATCGAAGTCGAGTATGCGAATGCAATGGCAACCGCTGCGGCCCATATCCCCGTGCTGACCATCGTCCGGGATTTGATCGCGCCGTTCATTTCGAGCAAGGCGGCGGCTTCCAATCTCGTTGGCGAGTCCTACCGCGCATGACTGCAGCTTTCAATTACGCACGCCCGCGCGCGACGGCTGAGCGTCTCATCAATCGCTATGGCCAAACGGCGACCCTGCGCCGAGCATCAACGGGCGGGACGCCGTTCGATCCAATCATCACGACGCAGGATTACGCTTGCACGCTCGCGGTCATGAATTACAGCGATGCGGCAATAGATGGAACCCGCATCCTCTCGACTGACAAGCTCGTCTATCTGTCGACCGCCGGTCTCACCGTCACGCCGAATGAAACCGATCTTCTCATCATCGGCGGCGAAGCTCATACGATTGTGAGCGTAAAACCTCTTTCCCCGGCCGGAACGGTCGTCATGTTCGAACTACAAGCGAGGGCTTGAAAATGGCTGTATCCGCGACTCTCAATGCTGGCGCCTCCGTATCGCAGACCAGGACTGCTGTCGCTGGCGTCGCCCCGTCTTGGTCAAAGGCGATCAATAAAACACTCTCATTCGCGAATGGGACCGGAGCCAACCAAGCTGATATCGTCTATCTCGCGGAGCGCACGGTGGCGAGCGCGACGAATGACGACATTGACCTTGCCGGCGTGCTGACCGACGCCTTTGGAGCCACTATTACCGCCGCGGAACTCGTTGCGCTCATCGTCGTCAACGAGCCTTTGAGTGGCGTCGCGAACACAACCAATCTGACGCTCGGCGGAGCTACGGCTTTTGTTCCCGGTTTCTCTGCGGCGCTATGGCCGATCAGCCCCGGCGGCGTCTTCGAAATAGCATCCCCCGGTGCGGCTGGTCTCGCGACGATCACGGCCACCACGGCGGATATTTTGCGCGTTTCGAATAGCTCCGGCGCTTCCGCGACCTATCAAATTTTGATCCTCGCCCGTTCGGCCTAGCGCTTCATTCTGACGCCGGGTCCGCCGTCGCGCGTATCCCCGGCGTCAAGAAAGACGACGCCAGCAGGCGGGAGGGAAAATGACTGGTATTTTCGAGCACTTCGAAGCCGCTTTGATAGCTAACCCAGAAGCAACGCGCAAAGAGGCGTTCGATGCATTTATTGATTCAGTTATGGGCGATACGGCGTGCGTCAAAGCTCTCGCAGCAGAATATTTTCGCAGCCGATATGAGAATGTAAGAGTCAGAAAAAGCGGCGACATCTACGGTGTGGAGTTTTTAACAGGAGCCGACAAGCGATCGAAAGAAAATGCGAAATTGCGTGAACGCATTAATATGTTCCGCAAAATTCATAAAGCTGCCTGACGGATTTTCGCTGGCATTGCCGCGCTTCGCCTCGCAACGCAACGCCCCGCAACGCATCGATCTTCCAGTTGAGGGGTCAATAATTGGCCAGAAACGTCGATATCGAGGCTCTCACAGAGGAATGGGAGCCTCGCCTTCGAAAGGCGTTTATCGATGCGGTGCGCGCCATCGCCGACAAGGCATCGATTGCCGCGATTGAGGCGCGGCTGAAGATCGGCGATGTTGATGGCGCGGTTCGCGCGCTCGGGCTGGACGTGAACGACTTCGCGGGTCTGCGCAACGCCATCGCGGATGCCTATGGCGCCGGCGGGTCGGCTGTCGCGGAAACCATCCCAGCGGCGCGTGACGGCGGCGGGGCGCTCATTCGCATCCTGTTCGATATCCGCTCGCCACGGGCCGAACAATGGCTTCAGGCGAAGTCGTCTGGTCTGATAACAGAGATTGTCGACGATCAGCGCGCCATGGTCCGGGCCAATCTGACGGCAAGCCTTCAGGAAGGCGTCAACCCGCGCACGGCGGCGCTTGATTTGGTCGGTAAGATCGATCCCAAGACCAAAAGCCGCGTCGGCGGGGTTGTCGGGCTCACCAGTCAGCAAGAGTCATGGCAGCGGCGCTATGCGGCCGAACTGGCGTCAACCGATCCCGGAGAGCTTCAGAAGGCGCTCGGGCGTGGGTTGCGTGACAAGCGCTTTGATGGCGCAGTCCGCAAGGCCGCCGCCTCGGGAGAACCGATCCCCGCTGCGACGCAGGCCAAGATGCTCGCCGCCTATCGGGCGCGCTCGCTCAAATACCGCGGCGACGTGATCGCGCGGACGGAAACGATCCGGGCGCTCGGCGCGGCCAAAGTCGAAGCTTACGACCAAGCGATCGAACGTGGCCAGGTGCAAGAGGACAGGCTGAAGAAATTTTGGGTCACGGCCGGCGATGAGCGCGTTCGCGACACGCATCGCCTCATCCCTGGCCTAAACAAGCAAGGCCGGCGCTGGCGCGAGCCGTTCGCCACGCCGACCGGGCCTTCCATGCACGCCCCGCATGATCGCGATATCCAATGCCGCTGTCGCGAGGAAGTGCGCATTTCGTATTCGCTGACCCTGCGCTGATGGCCAGTAGCTTTAGCGCCCAAGTCGACGCATGGACGCAGCAATCCAAAGAACGGCTTGAGGCGGTTTTCCATAAGGCCGCCGAGAAAGTGGCCGAAGAGGTTGTGGCTCGAAGTCCCATCCGAACGGGTTTTCTCAGACACTCGTTCACGGCGTCTGGTTCGCAAATGCCAATCATGCGCGCCAACGCGCGCCCGCAAGACGGGCAGAGCTATGCGTTCGATAGCGGGCCGGTGAATTTGGTCATTCTCGGCGTTCCGCTCGGCAGAACGGTGTTTCTAGGCTTCGCCGCCGGCTACGCGGGCTTCGTAGAATTTGGAGCTAGAGGTCGGCCGCCGGTAGGCATGGTCCGCCTGACGGCGCAGCGGTGGCCACAGATCGTCAACGAGGCGGTTTCTGAGGCAAAGGCGGCAGTGGCGGCGAACTCTCGCCGGTAGCCTTCTCGCTGGCCGACAATAACCCAAGCTGTAGCAGCAACAGCGCCTTCTCAGCCGCCCTCAGCGCTGTTTCGGCGTGAATAGTTTCCCCTTCACAATCAGCGATCTTCGCCCCGGCTTCACAGAGCACGGTGTGGGCTTCGTTGTCAGTTACGCGACGTCCTTTGGGCGGCATGGACAAGGTTTAGCATGAATGGCCGTAACGCCGGAAGCCGTCATCCCGGAACTGCTACTCGCCCATATGGCGGCGCTGGTCCTGGTCCCGGCTAGGCGCGTCGCATGGCCGAACATCTCCTTCACCCCGGTCACGGGCGAAACTTATCTCGACGTCTCGCATCTGCCGAATGCGACGACATCGCCATTCCTCGCCGCAGACGATGAGTCGATGTATCTCGGGCAGTTGCAGGTCACCATTGTCGCGCCGCTTGATAAAGGCATTATCCAGCCCAGCGAGATTGTCGGGGAAGTAGTCGCACATTTTTCCGTTGGCACGATCCTGCGCCCGGCAGATGGCTCCTTCGCGCTGAAGATTTACGACGTGCCCGGCGATAGTCCGGTAATCATTGATAAGCCGTCAATCCGCATTCCCGTCACTATCAAGTGGCGGGCTTTCATCTAAGGAAAGGAACAGACCATGGCGCGCCCCGACACTCTCAAGAACGGCAAACTTTACATTTGCGCAACCCCTCAGGATGGCGCGCTTGACGCAGCGGCATTCGCCTTGCTGACATGGGTCCAGATCAAGAAAGTCGGTTCCATCACTGGCTTGGGATCGAACACCAACATCATCAACTACAACACGCTCGATACGGACGTGATTGCCAAGGCCAAAGGCGTCACCGATGGCGGGAATTGGGAAGTCGAACTCGCCGTCGTCAACGATGACGCTGGCCAGATCGCGCTGCGCGCCGCTGCGCTGACCGATTACGAATATGCCTTCAAGTTCGAATATGACGACAAGACATCCGTCCAGACGACGAACAGCATCGTCTATAACAAGGGCGTCATCAACGGCCCGCGTCGGCCCGGCGGTCGCGGCGAGGATTTCATCCTTGAGCAATACACCGCCGCCATGAACCAGCGCGATGTGATCGTGCTCGCCGCGTAAAGAAGGAACCATTCATGGACCTGTCTAAGATCGTCTCCTACGAGACGACGTTTCCTCTCAAACTGCGCCATCCGAAGACCAGCGAGGAAATCGGCGTCACCTTTCATATTCGCTCGGAGTCGTCGGACATCGTCAAGCGTCTCGTGCGTCAACAGCTTGATGACAATGCCGCACGGGCTGCGCAGGGGGAAAAGCTCAGAGCTTCCGACTTCGAAAAGCAGGAGATCGCCCGCGCTGCGGCCTTCGTCGCATCGTGGGATTGGGGGACGAACCTCTACAAAGGCAAAGCCCCTGAGTTTACTCCGGCGATCGTCGAGAGCGTCTTGACCGAACAGGACTGGATCTTCGCTCAAACGGTCGCGGCGGCGAAGCGCATCGGAAATTTTACCAAGGAATAGCCGAAGACCTCATTCGGCTCATTCACGTCTACGTCCGTTATAATACGCCAGACAAAGGCGGCGAGACGCGAACGCAACGCAATGCGCGCTTTGGCTGCGCAGAGGAAACGCCGCAGCTCCCAACGCCGGAGCACGGCGGCTACATCCTGAAATGGTTTTGGGAGATTTCGGAAACCCGCTCCCATAATCAAGGATCGATCTGCCGGATTTCACCGCTGGAAATCATGGCGTGGCTGCAAACCTCGGGGACGATCATTCGTCGCGAGGAAATCAAAGTCTTGCAGATTGTCGACGCCGCTTATGTGGCGGCGGTGAATGACGAGATCGCAGATCAACTCAAGCGAGAAAAAGGAGACGATTGACCATGGTAGATATCGCATCCTTGGGTTTCGCGATTAACTCAGAACCGCTTGAACGCGGCGCGCTGGCGCTCGATAAGGTGTCGGTCGCGGCACACAAAGCAGAAAAATCTGCGACTGATCTGACTGGGGCGTTTTCCAAGACCGGGGCGAATGTCTCCGGCGCGGCGAGCGCGACGGAATCGGCCATGCGGCGGTTCACTGCCGCAACGAATGATAACGCCAAGGCGGTCGGCCTCGCCCGTCACGAGTGGGTCAACCTGTCCAGACAGTTCCAGGATGTTGGAACATCTCTCGCCAGCGGCTCATCTCCACTACAGGTGTTGGCGCAGCAAGGCGCGCAGATCGCTGACGTGTTTTCGTCGAGCCAAGGCGGCGCTGGCGCGGCGCTGAAGGATTTTGGCGGGGTAGCGCTGCGCCTGGCGCTCAACCCCGTCACACTGCTGACCGGCGCGCTCGGCGTCGCCGGCTATGCGGCATTTCAGTTTGCCGAACAGCAAAACGCTTTGGAGCGCGCAATCCAAGGCACAGGGCGCGCCGCCGGTGTCACGGCGGCGCAACTGCGCGAACTTGCCTCGGCGCGGTCCGGCGGGCTTAGCGTGGGCGAAGGGATCGGCCTAGCCGGCCAATTTGCGTCGTCTGGTATTGCCGGATCGAACATCAAGACGCTGTTTTCAGACGCGCTGCCATTTGCGCGCGCGTTCGGCCTAGATATGGAAAATGCCGGGGAGGAAATTTCCAAGATCGTTTCTGACTCCGGCCTCGGGGCGTTCGAAAAGCGTTTCGGTGCGGTATCATTTTCAACGAAAGAAATGATCCGCTCGCTTGAGGCGTCGGGGCGGCATATCGACGCCCAGACCGAAAAGACGAGGCTCTTTGACGAAGAGGTCAAGAAGGCCAAGGATACATCGTCCGAACTTGAGAAAATCTGGCGATCGATCCGCAATTGGGCGACAACGCCCATCGCTGGGCTAGGCCCGTCGCTTGGCCGCATGGCCGCTGGACCGACGCTGCAAGAACAGCTTGCTACTGCCAGGGGCGAATTCTTCAATCTTCGCGCCCAGCGCAACGGCGACGCTAGCTCTTTCCCGGGCGAGTCCGCCGCGGAGGCGCGCGTTCGCAATCTGGAGCGCCAGATACAGGCCGAACGCGAAAGAACCGCGCAGGCGGCGCGCGAGGCCGATCTAAACCGCCGCTCGCAAATCGCTGGGCCGATTATCGACCGTCTGGCGCCGGACTCGTCCCGTCTGCGCGGGCTCAAAGAGCAGCTTGACGCCGTCAAGCCGCTGACCGAGACGGCCGATGGCCTGGCGAAACTTGGCGACCGGGCCGGCGACGCGCGAACTGTGGTTGAGCAGCTTACCAGTCAGATTGCCAATTTCAAGACCTCCGCCGACGTCATGCGCCAGGACAACGCGCTCGCGGTTGCGGAGATTTCGGCGCGCACCTTTGCACAGCGCGAAGCCGTGGCCACTCAACGCGCATGGACAGAAGCTATCCGGTCGAACAAGACAGAACTAGAGGCGAGCATCGCTGTAGAAGGCGCGCGCGCGAAGCTAATTGCGGAGGGCAATCGAAGGGCGGAAGATCGGCTTCGTTCCGCACAAGACGAAGCCGGCATGGCCGGCAAGACGCCTCTAGAGCAGGCCCGCCAGCGCATATTGAATGATGTTCGCGACTTCCGCGAGCAAAACCTTCCGAACACTGCGACGCCGATGGCCGCGCAGTTCAATACGGCGGCAGACGCTGCGCATCGCGTTGCGAGCGCGTTCGATGGACTGGCGGACAAGATCGGCGGAACTGGCGGCAACGGCCTGCCATTCTTCGCGGGCGGCCGCTCGCCGAGCGGCGCTGACCCGCGCGGGATGTCTGACTTTATCCGCTCGGAAGCGGCGCGCATGGGTATCGATCCGAGCGTCGCGCTGCGTGTCGCGCGCAGCGAGGGACTTGGCTCCTTCACCGGCGACAAAGGATCGTCTTTCGGGGCCTTCCAACTGCACCGCGGCGGCATTGCGAAGGGCGGCAATGCGGTCGGCGGGATGGGCGATGACTTCGCCCGGCGGACCGGGCTAGATCCTTCCAATCCCGCCAATGAGCGCGCCACGATCAGCTTCGCGCTTGAGCAGGCGAAGCGTATGGGCTGGGGGCCGTTCCATGGCGCGGCGCGCGCCGGTATCGGCCGCTTTGAAGGGATCGGCGGCATAAACGACAACGCCGCTTCTGGGTCGCGCGTCGGCGCACTGTCCGCGCAAGAGCAGTCGCTGCGCCTCGCCTCGGCTGAGCGCCAATTCCGCATCCAACCACAGGAAGACATCGCCAAGCAGATCGAAGCGTCGGAAAAGGCGCTCCAATCCCGCATTTCGACGCTCGGCCAAGATCAGCGCGCCATTGATGAGTCGACCAAGCGCCAAGAGCTGATGAATGACGCCATTCGGCAGACAAAAACCATCCTGCCGGAGCAGCAAGCATGGATCGACCGTAACGCCAAGGCATGGGCCGATTACCAAGCGCACGCCCGCGACGCTGATGACGCCCAACGTCGCCTGACCGAGAACTTAGACCTCGTGCGCGGCTCCGCACGCGAAGCGCTTAGTGGCATTGCCAGCGCCATGCTGCATGGGGCCAGCGCTGCGGACGCGCTCAACAGCGCATTGGAGCGGATTGCCGATCGGCTCGTATCGCTTGCGGCCGACCGCGCGATTGAGGGGATATTCGGAAAAACCGGATCGGCGAACGGCGGGGCGATTGGGAGTATTATCTCCGGCCTGTTCCCTTCCCTTGACGTCGGCGGCGTCGTCGGCGCGCCCGGCGGGAAGCGCGTTAACATGCCGATGTCGGCATTCATCGGCGCGCCGCATTTTGCCAGTGGCGGCGCCGTTCCGGTGATCGCCCATGCAGGCGAGGTCATCCTGAATGCGGCGCAGCAGCGCAGCGTGGCGGCGGCGCTCACGGCCGCGCGCGGGTCCAGCAATGATAATCGCGGAACCGGCTCGATGGCAGCCGCCCCTGTCACCGTCAATCTGATCGGCGCGCCGCAGGGCACGAAGGTCCAAGAAACGCGCGACTCCAGCGGCGGGCGCCGGATCGACGTCGTCATGGATGAGCGGATCGCCGCTGCGATCGGCTCGCCACAAGGGCAAGAGGCTCTACAGGCGGCGAACGGCATGAGCCGCAAGGTGGCGCGGCGCTAATGGCGGTTCCTAGTTGGCCGACGGACCTCCCGCAACGCGTGTTGCGAGACGGCTATTCCGAAAAGCTGCGCGACGGCCGCCTATTCTCACGCACGCAATCCGGTCCCGGCAAGGTGCGCCGCCGCTATTCGTCGGCCGTGCTGCCGGTGGCTGCATCCACCATCGTCACTTATGCGCAGAAAGCGCGTTTCGAGCGGTTCTGGATCGAGGAAACGGTTTACGGGTCGCTTCCGTTCATTATGCCGGACCAGACGCATGACGGGATTCCGCTGCTTGATGGCGGCGGTCTTCCTGTTCTGGATGGCGGCGGTTTGCCAGTCTTGGTGACGGCCAACTGGCTTGTTCGCTTTGCACAGGAAGCGCCGCAGTTCACGCCCTGGGGCCTGCAGTTCATGGCCTCCTTCCAACTCGAAGTGCTGCCGTAGTGGCCGTTATCCCGCTCACAGTCCGCTCGGTGATGTATGCCGAGCACAGCGAGGAAATCGAAGTCGCGCTTGTCACGATCACGCACGCCGATCTTGCCGCGCCGGTCCGGGTTTCGAGCGACACAGGATCATCGCCTTTGAGTATAGAGCCGCTGCGTTTTGGAACCATTTCGCGCGGCAATGAATACGACTTCGTGCTGATGTCGGCGATCGTTCCGGACGACCGCAAAGGGACGCCGCCGCGCGTCGCGCTGGTGTTCGAAAATATCGAGTCCAACTTTATCGAAACGGCGCAGTCGTTCGTTTCCCCAGCGACAGCGTCGATCGAACTAGTTCTGGCTTCGGCTCCTGACACGGTGATCCAGGCATATCGCGGATTGCGCATTGTGCGCTGCTCGTTCGACGACACCTCGGCGACGTTCGACCTGTCGCGCGAGCCCTTCGTGTCGGAGCCGTTTGGGGCGCGGCAGACGAAGAATTTCTTTCCTGGCTTGCATGGTATCCCTAGCGCATGAGTGAAGAACTCATCTCTCGCATGCAAGTGGCGATCTCCGGTCTTCCAACCGATAAGCTCGCGAGCTTTCATGCGCGGTTCATTGCCTATCTTGAGGCGGGCCTTTGCGATGATCTTCGCGTGCTCGGGGATGTTGAATTCGGCGACTGCGATGCGCGGGCGCTGCAGGTTATTTGGCGCGAGCGGCGCCCCTGATGCACTGGTCAGCGTCCTATATTGGCCTGCCGTTTCTCCCCGGCGGGCGAACGCGCGAAGGGCTCGATTGTTGGGGCATATGCAGCTTGGTTTATGCCGAAGTCGCGGGCGTCCCGCTTGATCCGCTCAACGGGCTCTACGTCACCGCCGAGGAACGCGAGGATATCGCCCGCCTTGTTGATGGCCAATGCGCACACGGTCCGTGGGTCAAAGTCGAACCCGGCGATGAGCGCGAACTCGATATCCTGCTGTTTCGCTGTTTCGGGCTGCAAAGCCATGTCGGGGTTGTCGTCGAGAACGGCCTGATGCTGCACGCGACATCTGGTAAGGACAGCTCAATCGAGCGTTACGCAGACGGCCGATGGTTGCCGAGGCTCATGAGCGCATGGCGTCACAAGGAATTGGCGTGATTAGTCCTTGCAGCAATACCGACCGATCAAAACTACATCGATGGAGTTTTCGGTTCGTTTCTGCCCGTCAAAAAGCTCGTTGTGAGGCCCGAAAAACCAATCTTCATCCGGATTCGCATTGACCTCTGCGGTGCGGATTTCTGGAACGTCGCAGTCGTGCAGCCCACTTTCGTATCCCTGAACCATCACACGCATGTTCGGGTCGAGTTTGGATAGCTCCGCGATCAACTCGGCAACGGTTTTTGGCTTTTCCCTGGAAAAGGTTTCCTTGCTCATGGCGACCTCTTGGTAACGATCTGACGTGTCGCAACTCATAGCGCAAAACAGCGGCGCGCGCATCATCGCGCAGCCCTATCTCGACGGCGGCCGGCGTCTCGACGCCGTGGCGCCGGCGGGATCGACGATCTTCGAAATTGTG
>NZ_JBAYUV010000053.1:0-18907 GCF_041674905.1 Hyphomicrobium sp. | reverse complement strand
GACGCCGAGGACATCAAGTCCCGATTTTATCACCGTCTTTGTCGCGGCAATCAGCGCGAGCCGCGCAGAAGTCGCAACCCCGTCATTTGATTGAATAAATCTCAAATGTGGCGAATCGTTGCCACGCGTCCACTGCGAATGTAGCGCACTCGCGAGATCGTAGAGATAGAACGCGATCCGATGCGGCTCGTGCGCCGAGGCTGCGCCGTCGATCAATCGCGGGAAGCTCGCCAACCGTTTGACGAGATCGATCTCTCCGGAATCGGTCAGGCGCGAGAGGTCGGCGCGCCGCAGTGCATCGACCGACACATCGAGTCCCGGAATCTGCTCGACCGCGTTGCGCAGAACGCTTGCCGATCTCGCATGCGCGTACTGCACATAGAAGACGGGATTGTCTTTCGACTGCTCGGTCACCTTCGCGAAATCGAAATCCAGCGTCTCCTGGTTCTTCCGATAGAGCATCATGTAGCGGACCGGATCGCGACCCACTTCGTCGACGACATCGCGCAGCGTCACGAATGTCCCTGCCCGTTTCGACATCTTGTAAGGCTCACCCGCTTTGAAGAGCCTGACGAGTTGTACGACCTTCACGTCAAGATCAGCTTTATTATCCGAAAGCGCAGCGACCACCGCCTTGATACGCGGTATGTAGCCGACATGATCGGCGCCAAAGACGTTGATCAGTTGCCGGAAGCCGCGGCTCAACTTGTCGTAGTGATAAGCGACGTCGCCCGCGAAATACGTGTAGCTGCCGTCGGACTTCCGCAGAGCGCGGTCCTCGTCGTCCCCGAACGCCGTCGATTTGAACAGCGTCTGAAGCCGGTCCTCCCACTCGCCGTCGTCGTGGCCTTTGGGCTTGTCGAGCGTGCCCTCGTAGATGAGCCCTTTCCCGCTAAGTTCCGCGATCGCCGCCTTGATCTGATCCTTGCCGTCCGCCTGCAGCGAGGCTTCTGAGAAAAAGACGTCGTGCCGGATGTTCAGCGCCGCGAGATCGACCTTGATCATCGCCATCATTTTCTCGATGGCGACCGACCGGACGATCGGCAGCCAGCGCTCTTCGGGCATGTTGAGCAGCGACGGTCCATGCTCTTTGGCGAGCGCTTCGCCGACGGGCTTCAGATAATCGCCCGGATAGAGCCCTTCAGGGATCGCGCCGATGTCTTCGCCCAGCGCCTCACGGTAGCGGAGAAACGCCGAGCGCGCCAGCACGTTCACCTGTCCGCCTGCGTCATTGATGTAATATTCGCGCGTGACGTCATGGCCTGCGAACGCGAGCAGATTAGCAAGCGCATCGCCGAACACGGCGCCACGACAATGGCCGACGTGCATCGGACCGGTAGGATTGGCGGACACGTATTCGATATTGAGCTTGCCATCGCCGCGTGCCGAACCCGCCCCGTATCGCGCGCCTTCGGTGAGAATGTCGCGCACGAGATCCTGCCAGACTTCGTTCTTGAATGTGATGTTGAGGAAGCCGGGACCCGCGACCTCGATCTTCTGAATATCGGCGTGCGCTTCGAGCTTCGCTTTCAAAGCATCAGCGATCTCGCGCGGCTTCATCTTCGCAGCCTTGGCGAGCACGAGCGCGGCGTTGACCGCAATGTCGCCGTGGCTCGCATCCCGTGGAGGCTCGGCCTCGAAATCCGGAAGCGCAAGGTCGGACGGCAGCGTGCCTTCGGCCTTCAGCGCTTCGAGCGCGACTCTGACTCGGGCTTCAACTTCACTAAAAACGTTCATGAGAGTCCTTGAGAAATCGCGACGGCGAAACCGCGGTGCGCTGGCGGCCGGCGCGACGGAGGAGTGTCGCCAGCGCCAATCGATAGCTCGCGCCTATCGCAGTTCCGCCGTGGCGTCAAACAATCGGCGGTATTCGGCAATGGCGTAGCGATCGGTCTGCCCCGCAAGGAAGTCGCACGCGAGCCTCGCCCGGCCGTGCGGATCAAGGCTCAACGAAGCGTCGCGCCAATCCTCCGGCAGAGACGCCGGGTCGACGTTATAGCGCGCAAAAAGATCGCGAACGATCTGCTCGGCGCGCTCCATGACGTCGAGCACCTTGCGATGGTGATAGACGGACTTGAACAGGAAGCGCCGGAGCTGCGCCAGATCTGCGAACATCTGTTCGGAGAACGCGACGGTCGCACCGCCCGCATGGCGAATATCGTCAGCCGACCCCGGCGCAAGCCCCGTGAGCCGCCGGCGGCTTTCCTCGATCACATCGCCGACCATGACGGTGATCATCCGGCGCGTGATTTCATAGATCGACCGCCCTGGCTCGGCATTCTTTCCGAGAGACAAGACCTCCCGCGCCATGCCGCCAGCAAGCGGCGTCTCGGATAAAGCACCGAGCGAAATCAGCCCGGCGCGCAGCCCGTCGTCGACGTCGTGCGAGAGATAGGCAATGTCGTCGGCAAGGCTCGCGACCTGCGCTTCCGCCGACGCCCATTTGTCGAGTTCGAGGGACCGCCAGTCGTCAAACCGGCGCACGACTTTGGCAACCGCCGACTGAGGCGCAACGATCGGTCCGTTGTGCTTGACCAATCCTTCGAGCGTCTCCCACGTCAGATTGAGCCCGTCGAACGCCAAATACTTGCGTTCGAGCTTTGTGACGACGCGGACGGATTGAGCATTGTGATCGAAGCCGCCGAAATCGCCCATCGCGGTGTCGAGCGCCCGTTCGCCCGCATGACCGAACGGCGAGTGCCCGAGATCGTGCGCCAGCGCGATGGTCTCGGCGAGATCCTCGTCGAGCCGAAGCTGCCGGGCGATGGTACGCGCGATCTGCGCCACTTCCAGGGTATGCGTCAGGCGCGTGCGGTAATGATCGCCTTCGTGCGGAAGGAAAACCTGGGTTTTGTAAGCAAGCCGCCGGAACGCCGAGGAATGCAGCACGCGATCCCGGTCGCGCTGGAACGGGCTGCGGGTTGTACAGTCCGGCTCGACATGAAGGCGGCCCCGCGAGGGCACCGCACTCGCCGCGTAACGCGCCGTCGCGCGTTCGCCCGGCCGCAGGTTTTGCCCGTAATCCGCTAAATCGGCACCCGGATTTAACCTGGTTGGCATAGCGAGCCACAATTGATATTTGATATGTTCACGCGCCTTCCTATCTATTTGGAGCCAATGGCGCCAGCCCGCGTTCCCTTGAGTTCCGTGGTGCCGACCAGGAAAAGCCTAGAAACCGATGACCGTCACCGTAACCGAACAAGCCGCGTCGCGAATTTCCGAGATTGCCGGTAGCGAACCGGGATCGCCCGTCCTGCGCGTTTCCGTCGAGGGTGGCGGCTGCTCGGGGTTTCAGTACAAATTCGATCTAGTCGATAGGCGCGCCGCCGATGATTTCGTCATCGAACGCGGTGGCGCGGTCGTCGTCATCGATCCGGTCTCGCTGCAGTACATGGAAGGGGCCGAAATCGACTTCGTCGACGATCTGATCGGCGCCGCCTTTAAAATCAACAATCCCGTCGCGACCGCGTCCTGCGGCTGCGGCACGAGCTTCTCGGTCTGAACCGATCTCAAATTGATTTACGCGCGGTTGGATGGCACATGGTTGAGCCATGATCCTCGCCACGTGGAATATCAACGGCGTCAAAGCCCGGCTCGAGTCGGCGCTGACGTATCTGCGCCTGCAGTCTCCGGACGTCGTCTGCTTCCAGGAGATCAAATCCGTCGACGAAGCGTTTCCGACGTCGGCCTTTCAAGACATCGGCTACAACGTCGCGACGAACGGGCAGAAGGGGTTCAACGGCGTTGCGATCCTCTCGAAATCGCCGCTCGAAGACGTCGTTCGCGGCCTTCCCGGCGATGAAACCGATCAGCACGCGCGCTGGATTGAAGCCTCGGTTCCGCTCGGCGACCGCATGATCCGCGTCGTTTCGCTTTACCTGCCGAATGGCAATCCCATAGATTCGGAGAAATTCCCCTACAAGCTCGCGTGGATGGCCCGCATGCGTCAGCGCGCCAAGCAACTGCTCGAAGACGAAATGCCGCTCGTCCTCGCCGGAGACTTCAACGTCATTCCGGAACCCGTCGATGCCAAGCGGCCCGCTGCGTGGGTCAACGACGCGCTGTTCCAGCCGGAGAGCCGCGCAGCCTGGCGCACGCTTGTCAACGAAGGCTTCACCGACGCGACGCGCGCCTGCCATCCAGGTCCAGGCGTCTACACGTTCTGGGATTATCAGGCCGGCGCCTTCCAGAAGGACGACGGCATCCGCATCGACCACATCCTGCTCTCCAGCCAGGCGGCCGACCTGCTCGTGGCATCGGGAATAGACCGCGCGACACGCGCACAGGAAAAGCCGTCCGATCACGTGCCCGTATGGGTCAAGCTCGGAGCTTAGCTTAGCGAACGTCGCTTACCGGTCGCCTTGCGGGGACGGTGCGCCGGCTGGCGCGAAGCCGCTCGAAGGTCCATTCGAAACCGGCGGCCCGCCGATACCGGAAGCCGGAGCAAAGCCCGGCGCGCCGATGCTGATCCCAATCGTAACCTGACGGCTCTGCCGCACAGCCGGGCCTGCTACCGGCAATTGCGATGAAACCGCAGCCGGAGCGGGAGCGCTCGTTGCCGCCATGGGATGCACGAGTTCGCCGTTTGCGCAGGTCCTGACAGGTTCCGCAGAGAGGCTGTCCAGGCCATCCCTGTTGTCGCGAACCTGCGGGCTCCGGCCATAGCGCTTATGCCAGTCCGCCACCCGCCCCGTCGCCTGCAGACGAACGCCTTCACCCGCGTTGCAAAAAATCTTCTGATAGATGTCCTCGATCCAGACTCGTTCAGTAGGCGACGCGTTCGACACCGCGACGTCGATCAGATTAAGAGCAGCCGCCTGATCCTTCTGCACGAACTTGCCGCGCCAGAGAAGGTCGGCAAGAAACGCTTGCGCGCCAGGATGCCCGGACCGCGAAAGCCGCGACAGCCAGTGACGGCCGTTCTCAATCTTGCTTGACGGATCTTCCGAGCCCGCCATTTCCGGCCCTTCGCCACGCAGGAAAACTTTTGCAAGCTCGAACTGCGCGTCTTCGTCGTTGAACGTCAGCGCGGCCCGCTGCAGGTCCCGGTCGGCGGCCGCGACGTCCGGACGGACACCTGCGTCGGTGATGCCGTCGCGGAGATACATCGACACCGCCGTCAACGCTTTGGCCGCGATGGGCGCCAGCTCATCATCGTCGGGATCGACATCCTTCAGCTCGTCCGCGAGCTGCGCATAGATTTTGTAAGCCTTGCCGTGGTCGGTGTAGGCGCCTTCGTTATCGCCATAAATGCGCGCCTCGTAATAGCGCGCGATCTGCGGCTTCGTCGCTTCCAAGGCTTCGAACGCCGGAAGCGCCAGCTCATAGTATCCGCCGTTGAACGCCGAAATGCCCTGCTTCATCGCATCGTCGGGCGACCGGAATGTCACGCTGGCGGCGAAAGCCGAGCCGAGCATCGTGAAGAAGACCGCAACACTACCCGCAACAGCAAGCCTAGATATCCGCATAGCAGTGCGCTTCCGCCTTTCCTCCCGCATGGGTTACGGCGCCGTACCTGGCCGGTCCCACTTGGTCTGCAAATTTTCTCAGTGCCCCTGACTGATACATGTTCGCCGGCGCCTTCCACGTCTTGCGCCGCCGCTCAAACTCCTCTGGACTGACTTCGACTTCGAGCGTTCCGCCGTCGGTATCGATGACGATGATATCGCCGTCTTTCAGAAGTCCGATCGGACCGCCGACCGCCGCTTCCGGACCGACGTGCCCGATGCAAAGCCCGCGCGTGCCGCCGGAAAAACGTCCGTCTGTAATCAGCGCCACCTTGTCGCCGACGCCCTGGCCATAAAGCGCCGCCGTCGTCGAAAGCATTTCGCGCATGCCCGGGCCGCCCTTCGGCCCTTCGTAGCGGATGACGATCACCTCGCCTTCCTTGTAGTTGCGGTCTTCGACGGCCTTAAACGCGTCTTCCTCGCAATCGAAGCAGCGTGCGGGCCCGCGGAATTGATGCGTCTTCAAACCGGCGACCTTCACGATCGCACCGTCGGGCGCCAGCGAGCCCTTGAGCCCAACTACGCCACCCGTCGGTGAAATCGGATTGGAAACCGGAAATACGACTTTCTGATCGCGGTTGAATTTGACGCCCTCGAGATTCTGCGCGAGCGTCTTTCCAGTCACAGTCAGGCAGTCGCCGTGCAGGACGCCGCCTTCGAGCAGCGCCTTCAGAATCTGCGGCACGCCGCCGATATCGTACACGTCTTTCGCAACGTACTGGCCGCCCGGCTTCAGGTCGGCGATGTACGGCGTCTTGCGGAAAATCTCCGCGACGTCGAACAGATCGAAATCGATTCCGACCTCGTGCGCCATCGCCGGTAGATGCAGCGCTCCGTTGGTCGAGCCGCCCGTCGCCGCAATGACGACGGCGGCGTTCTCGAATGCTTTCTTTGTGCAGATATCGCGCGGCCGGATGCCGTCGGCGATCAGACGCATGACGGCCTTGCCGCTTTCGGTCGCAAAAGCGTCGCGGCTTTCATAAGGCGCCGGAGCGCCAGCCGAACCCGGCAGCGCCAGCCCGATCGCCTCGGAAACGCAGGCCATCGTGTTGGCCGTGAACTGTCCGCCGCACGAGCCCGCCGACGGACACGCGACGCATTCCAGCTCATGCAGCTCGGCCGCCGACATTTTCCCGGCCGAATGCATGCCGACGCCTTCGAACACATCGACGACGGTGACGTCGCGGCCTTTGAATTTTCCCGGCAGGATAGACCCGCCGTACATGAAGACGCTCGGAACATTGAGCCTCAACATCGACATCATGATGCCGGGCAGACTCTTGTCACAACCTGCGATGCCGACGAGCGCGTCGTAGGAATGACCGCGCATCGTGAGCTCAATCGAATCGGCGATGACCTCGCGCGAAACGAGGCTCGACTTCATGCCCTGATGGCCCATCGCGATGCCATCGGTGACGGTAATCGTGCAAAACTCACGCGGCGTGCCGCCGGCTTCCGTGACGCCGGCCTTCGCCGACTGGGCCTGGCGCATGAGCGAGATGTTACAGGGAGCGGCTTCATTCCAGCAGGAGACGACGCCGACGAACGGACGTTTGATGTCCGCCTCTTCGAGACCCATCGCATAGTAATAGGAACGGTGCGGCGCCCGCGACGGGCCTTCCGTAACGTGGCGGCTCGGCAATTTCGATTTATCGAACGTCTTGGCGTCCATTACTTTCCTCTTCGGCTCCCTGCCGTGTTTTTTGTTTCCGTACCAGGGATGCCAGCCGTCACGCCGGGAAGGAAGTGCTCAAGCATTCAAAAGGAGCATTTCGGGGCGACAGCCTCGCTTCTGCACGTGCGCGCGCTTTGTGGCTCGAAAGTGGCGCTGCACCGCAAACGAGTTGCTGTTAAGCAACATTCGCATGGCAAGCCGCCGATCATGGTAAATGAAGGACCTGCGGGCACCGTTGCCGGGCGAGGCAAACGCGACCTTCAAAAGCATCAACGAGGATTGAGTAGGCGACGAGTGCGTCATCACAACGGCCCGAGTTTGTTCCTCTGGAGACATTCATTTCCAGCTTCGCCATGCTTAGATGACGGTCGATGCGGCGCCTCTGTTGCGCCCAGCGCGAATGCCCGGAACCCTCCTGATGGCGCCGAACGAGACGACGAATTCCAATCCCAACCGGTCCTATTGCCGCTTCACCTCCGGGCGATCGTCGTTGCCTGTGGACGGCGTGGCGACGCTCGGCGTCAGCGGCGTCGAAATCGATCTCGGTCCCGGTCATCCGGCGCAGCTTTGGAATTACGACAGACTCAAAAGTCTGGAGCCCGTCCGCGGGAATGCGATCGACGTACTCTTATCTTCGCCTGAGGCACCCGGCGCATCATTGTTCGTGCAAGGCGCTAAGTTCGCCGCCAATCTTGCAGGCCACGCCCCGCATCTGACCGCCCGCGCCGCGCGGCGGCGCAGTTGGAAGTGGGGCTTGCTGCTCGCCGCAATCGTCGCGTTGGCCGTCGCAGCCAGCTTCGCCGCCGGCTGGAGCCCGCTCAGATCATTTGCGGCGGCGCTGCCGGATAGCTGGCGGCAACGCCTTGGCGATTCAGCGCGCGAATCGATGACCGAGGGCCACAAGGAATGCGTCGACGCCCACGGCGTTGCAGCGCTGTCGAACCTTTCCGCACGCCTGTCCAAGGCGGCACCCGACGGCGTCTCCTTCAACGTGCGCGTCTACGATTGGCCGCTGATGAACGCCTTTGCCGTTCCCGGAGGCCAGATCGTTCTGACCAAGGGCTTGCTCGACAAGGCCGAGAGTCCCGATGAAGTCGCGGGCGTCCTGGCGCACGAGATGGGCCACGGCATCGAGATGCATCCGGAGACGGGCATCATTCGCAGCGTCGGTCTCGCGGCCGCCGTCGAAATCATGCTCGGCGGCGGAGGACTTGCGAACGCCGGTCTGATGCTGGCGCAGCTCGGCTATTCACGCGGCGCCGAGCACGAGGCCGATCTCGATGCACTGCATTTGCTCAAAGGCGCGGGCATCGCTCCAAAAGGGCTCGGCAATTTCTTTGTGCGCGTGAGCAAGATAGAAGGCGAGAATTCCGCCGATGCGAAAAGCGGAGCGCTCACCTGGCTGCGCACGCATCCACCCGCCGCCGAACGCGCAAAGCTCGTCCGCCAGCAGTCCGACTACCCGGCGACACCGGCCCTCGACGAGCAGTCGTGGCAGGAGTTGAAGTCGATATGCAAAACGACAATCGAACCGCAAAAACCTGGGAGCGGCGATTGAGGCGACGACAATGATTGTGCTCGGCCTGAAGATCGTCAGATTCGCATGCAAATCGTGTTGAGCCAATGAACCGCGTGAGCTTTGACGAATCGCGATGAAAAAGCCGCTTTGGATTATAGCTGGACTGATCGCGCTCGTCGCCGTCGCCTACATCGGCGCACCGTTCCTCACGGCGTGGAACATTCGTGAAGCCGTACGCAACGGCAATTCCGCGTATCTGACGACCGCGATCGAATGGCCGAGCGTGCGCGAAACGCTGAAGCCTTCAATCGCGCGCATCGCACTCGACTTACCGACCGGCGAGCAGACGGAGCCCGCCAATCCCAGCCTCTGGCAACGCGCGAAAGCCTATTGGGGCCAAGGCGCCATCAATAGCCTGGTCGAGTCCTACGTGACGCCGGAAGGCCTGCCGCAGCTTTTCACGGCGCAAAAAGCTTATCGCGACTATGTTTCGGGCGATGATGGAACGAACGCACTTCCGATCCTGGAGCGCATCTCCCGCGCCTGGGCGCGCGTCAAACGCGCCGAGTTCACCGGATTCACTACGTTCGAAATCGACATGGCGGACAAGAACGATCCGTCGCGTCTCTATCTCGGCAAGCTGCAGTTGAGCCGTGTCGGCTGGAAGCTGACGGAGCTGCGGCTCAAATTCCTGAACCCGGCGAATGCCGCGATGCAGAACTTCGCCGGCACGTTTTAATTCGCGTGGATGGCCGCCTACGCGGCCATGACGAAATTAAAATTCAGAAGCCCCGCTTAATCCACGGCGCCGGGTTCGCTGTCTCCCGACGTCATGGCCGCGAAGGCGGCCATCCACGTTACTGGCGGCAAAAACAGTCTTCACCACCTGCGGAAACGATCAGGCCGCATCCTCTAGCCGTTTCAGAGCAGCTGAAAACCGCTTGATCTCGGCTTCAAGCTCGGCCTTGCGTTCCTTCGCTTCCTCGATGGCCTCTTCTTTCGCCCGCTCCATGAACTGCGGGTTGGACAGCTTCGCGTCCATCTTCTTGAGGTCGCTGTCCGCCTTCTCGATCTCTTTCGCGAGCCGCCGCTTTTCGGCGGCCATGTCGATGATGCCCGCGAGCGGCAGCGCCGCCGTGGTTTCTCCGGCAACGATCAGAGCCGCGCCTTTCGGAGCCATATCGGCAAAATCAATTTCGTCGAGACGGGCCAACCGTTTCAGCGTTTCATCGTTGCGACGGACGCACTCGCGAATGACGTCATTCGCACCGACGATGACGAGCGGCACCTTCGCACCTGCCGGAACGCTCATTTCCGTCCGCACCGAACGCACTTCTGAAATCAGCTCGACCGCCCAGTTTACCTCATCCACCGCTTCGCGTTCGACAAGGCCGTCGAGGTTCGGCCACTGGCTGAGCGCCAACAGGTCATCGCGCTTGACGCCATGCTCCACCATGTGCGTCCAGAGTTCCTCGGTGATGAACGGCATGAACGGATGCAGCATCTTGAGGATCTGATCGAGGGTCCACGCCGTCACCGCACGCGTTTCGGCTTTCGCGTCCTCGTCGTCGCCAGCGAGCAGCGGCTTGATCAACTCGAGATACCAGTCACAGAACTCACCCCAGACGAATTCATAGATCGCGGCCGCAGCTTCGTTGAATTTATAACCTTCGAGTGCGGCCGTGACCGCCTTTGCGGTCAACTCCGCTTCGCCGATGATCCATTTATTGAAGATCTGCGTCGCCGATTTCGGATCGAAATCGCGCTGCCGCACGCACTCGTTCATTTCCGCGAAGCGCGAGGCGTTCCAGAGCTTGGTCGCGAAATTACGATAGCCTTCGACGCGCGATTTCGCGAGCTTGATGTCGCGTCCCTGCGCCGCCATCGCGGCGAGCGTGAAGCGCAGCGCGTCGGCCCCGAACTCGTCGATCAGGACGAGCGGGTCCATGACGTTACCCTTCGACTTCGACATCTTCTGCCCCTTCTCGTCGCGGACGAGGGCATGGATGTAGACGTCCTTGAACGGCACTTCGTCCATGAAGTGCAGGCCCATCATCATCATGCGGGCGACCCAGAAGAAGATGATGTCGAAGCCGGTGACGAGCACGCTCGTCGGATAGTAGCGGCCAAGCTCTGGCGTCTCGTCCGGCCAGCCGAGCGTCGAGAACGGCCACAGCGCGGACGAAAACCACGTATCGAGCACGTCCTCGTCGCGCGTCAGCGCAACGTCGTTGCCATAGTGTTTGTTGGCGAGTGTTTGCGCCTCTGACTGGTCGGCTGCGACAAAGTATTTACCGTCCGGCCCATACCATGCCGGAATCTGGTGGCCCCACCAGAGCTGCCGCGAGATGCACCACGGCTGGATGTTTCGCATCCACTCGAAGTAGGTCTTCTCCCAGTTCTTCGGAACGAAGACAGTCTTGTTTTTCTCGACGGCCGCGATTGCCGGTTTCGCAAGCTCGGCGGCGTTGACGTACCACTGGTCCGTCAGCCACGGCTCGACAATGACCCCGGAGCGATCGCCGTGCGGAACCGTATGCGTCGTCGGCTCAATCTTTTCGAGCAGGCCCAGCGCATCGATATCGGCGACGACCTTCTTGCGCGCCTCGAAGCGATCGAGACCCTGCAAGTCGTCCGGAATGCCAGTAATGGGGTCAGGACCACACCCCTCCTCGTCGGCCAACACCATCCCAGGGAAACGCGGATCCTCTGCCCGATGGCCAAATGTGAGATCAGTCCCCCAGCCCTTTATGATCTTGCCGTAAGCATCGAGCACATTGATCTGCGGAAAATTGTGCCGCTTGCCGACCTCGAAGTCGTTGAAGTCGTGCGCGGGCGTGATCTTCACCGCGCCCGTTCCCTTCTCGGGATCGGAGTATTCATCCGCGACGATCGGAATCTCGCGGCCGACGAGCGGCAGCTTCACTTTCGCACCAGCCTTGATCAGCGCCGCATAGCGCTCATCCTCGGGATGCACGGCGACGCCGGTATCGCCAAGCATCGTCTCGGGTCGCGTCGTCGCGACGACGATGTAATCCTTGTCGTAGCCCGGAATCTTGCCGCTAAGCGGATAGCGGAAATAGTACATGTGACCGCTTGGATCTTTAGCGAGCACCTTCGCCAGCGCGGTAGCATCGAACGATTCGCCGCTGTCCTTCGACCACGAGAATTTTCCGCGCGATTCAACCTGCACGACTTCCAGGTCTGAGATCGCCGTCTGGAATTTCGGGTCCCAATTGACGAGACGCTTGTCCTTGTAGATCAGCCCCTCGTTGTAGAGCTGCACGAAGACTTTCACGACGGCCTTCGACAGCCCCTCGTCCATCGTGAAGCGTTCGCGCGACCAGTCGCACGATGCGCCAAGGCGCTTCAGCTGATTGACGATGGTGCCGCCGGATTCTTCCTTCCACGTCCAAACGCGCTTCAGGAATTCTTCGCGCCCAAGCTCGCGCCGCGACGGTTGCTTCTCGGCCGCGAGCTGGCGCTCGACGACCATCTGCGTCGCGATGCCGGCGTGATCGGTGCCGGGCTGCCAAAGGACATCGCGGCCCCGCATGCGCTCGAAGCGCACGAGAATGTCCTGCAGCGTATTGTTGAGAGCGTGCCCCATATGGAGCGAGCCGGTCACATTCGGCGGCGGGATGACGATGGAATAGGAAGCGTTCTTCCCGCCCGTAACGGCGCGACCGGCTTTGAACGCTTCGGACTTATCCCATTCGGAATTAATGCGCGGCTCGATTTCGGCCGGGCGGAACGTTTTTTCAAGCATCTGAGGAGGTGTCGTTTCCAACCGCGGTTGTTCGACTCCGGTGGTAAGGCTGACATTCGTTCGCTGTCAACCTTGCCACCCCCCTCGATGCGTGCAAGCGCCATTTTATGGCACTTTGCGATCAGCGCTTGCCGGTTTCGTCGCGCAGCGCCTTCTCGACGATTTTAGGCATGTTCTCGGTCAGCCACTGCCGCAGGATCGGCCGCAGAAGCTGTGCTGCGGCATCCTCGACATCGCCATTTGCAACCATGTTGCCATCGGGAAGCCGGGGCGGTTCCGGCACGAAGGCCCGTTGAACCGGTGCCGGCGCGGGTTCCGGCTCGGGCTCAGGCGCGGGTGCCATGGTATTCATGCGGCTCATACGCGTGTCAAAAAAAGATGTCATGACGCGCTTGACGTCGTCCTTTGGTGGAACGGCCGCCGATTTCGTCTCATTGACGGCATCCAAGGCAACCGCTGGCGGCGGCTCGATCATGCGCCCGTGAATTGGCTCGAAGGGAATAACGGTCCGCGCGGTGCGGCGGCCCCACTCGCTTTCCTGCGCGTGCTGTGCGTTCGTTCCAAGAGCTTCGCTGAGCCGCCCGAGCAGATTGGGCCGCTCGGCCGCAGGTTGCACCGGTGCCTTGAAAATGGCCGGCAGTTCGAATTCCAATGCCTCGTCGGCAATATTTCCGCGACCTCTTAGCGTCGTCACGCGCACCTCCCGCCTATCCGCGTCGAACTCCGGCGACCGATCGGCGATACTCGTGCGGATCGATGCTAGAATGTCTTCGACGTCGTGTTTCGCTCCATTCATCATGTTCATGACGCTTCCTCTCTGCGTACGAATACGAATTCGCAGAACCGCGTCGGCACCCCGTTGCCCCTCCGGTTCGTCTTGTCTGGAAAGAAAGCGCCGCGCACTTCGACCCGCAGCTCAAGCCCCCCAGTGACGTCACGAGCGAACCGCATCATCTAAATTGTGACTTGGCGTCGCCCGCGTGAGACAAATTGCTAAGGCCCACTCGCGGCAACCGTGTGGCGGAAGTCACGATCAAGAAAAATTTGCTGCAGATACAAAAAGAGCGGAGATGACTCCGCTTTTGCTCCGCCTCGACATTTTAAATCAAGCCGTTAGTCGCGGTTGTTCTTGTGTCCTGGCAACAGTCGCTCAGTCATTTCGCGGCGAAGAGCGCGCTCCACGATTTTTGGCATATTTTCGGCAAGCCATGTTTTGAGAAGAGGCCGCAGGAGATCGGCGACGGCGTCTTCCATCGTGCGGTCGCCGCCGATGACCGGATCGGCCTCGACGTCGAGCGGCGGCAGTGCCGATAACGCGGGTGACGATGCCGGGTGCAGCCTGTTTTCAAGCTGCGGCAGTGCCGGTTCAGCCGTCGGCTCGGAGTTTCTAGGCAAAGCGCGAAACGAAAAAGGATCAAACGTTTGCTCTACCGGCCTGCTGTGCATCGGCGCGGCGGGCTTGAACGAGTCTGACAACGGCTCGAGTTTGCGATGCGGCCCAAGCGTCGCTGAAACGCTCGGCACTGCGAATGTTGCCGGACGTGGTGCAGCGGGCGCTGCCTGGGGCACCGGCGCTCTCAGCGCCGATGACGTCGGCCGCGCCGACTCCTGAGCGATCGGCGAGCCATTGGTTTTCGGCAACGCTTGCGCAGGGGCCGAAGGCCTAGGTTCATCCCGCTGCGGCAAGCTCGAGCGCAGAGGCGCTTGCTGCGGCGGATCGATCGAAATCTTCTGGTCAGTCGCCTTCTCGCCCAACGGACGCGGCAGGAACGGCGACGGCCCGAGATCGAATGCAAAAGGATCAGGAACGTGAGCGGCCTCCCGCGTCTCGTCCCTCATAGCGACGGGCGGCGCGATGCCGCTAGGAGCAGCAGCGCCGTTGAGTTTCGCGGCGGCCTCCGCCGGCTTCGGCACAATGACATCCGGCGCAGGTGCCACTTTCGCGGCAGCATTGAGCGTCGGCGCGGTCGTCCAGTCTTGCCGTTCGTCGGCATCGCGGAGCGCCTTGAGGTCCTCGCCGAGAAGCTCCACGAGCTGCGCATCGATAAGCTGTGCTTCCGATGTCGTCTCGGGCGCCAAGGATTTCTGTTCGGCTTCGACGATCGCCTCAACCAGGACCGTGATCGATTTGTCTTGGATCTTGTCCTGCTTCGCCGTGTTCGATGAACCCTGCGATGTCCTGGGCTCGGACGGCGTCACCGCGACCTTGGCGATTTCGACCGGTTTAGCCACAACGTTCATATCCGACGCTGGCGCTGGCGACGATGCAGCCTTGGTGGCGCTGATCTCGCTCGCAGGCTTAAGACTGGCATCGGATACGATCGGATCCTGCGGCGGTGTAACGGGCGTGAAAAAACGTTGCTCACCCGGCTCATCCGCCGCAGCCGACGATTTCATGAAAGCGTCGCGCGACATGAATCCGCGCTGCTGCGACGCTGCGGGTTTGACGCCAGCGTTGGGGCGAACGGGCGATTGCGGCGCGCGCGATGGCGCCGGCGGCGGCACGGTCCTCGAACCCGACGTGTCCTCCGCGATGATCTTGCGGATCGAGGCAAGGATCTCTTCCATGCTCGGTTCAACGTTGGGCTCAAATCTCGACATACTCGTACCTTCTCGCGACGGCGACGCGGGCTCAGAGGCCGTGGAACTTCACGGGTCTAGCGACGTTCCGGCCATCATAATCAATCGGAGCATCTGCTCCGACGTCAAATATGGTGGCAGGTTGCGCAACGCCCGGCAACGATCCCGATATTAGTTATCCCCGGAGCGCGGCACTCTCAAGGCAGGAACAGCATGCAATCGCTTCGGAACGTGCCAAAACGAGCCAAAAAAGTGCCATCAGCGGCCTTGCAGAGGCTCAGGCGAATATCCGCCTATTTCAACGGCGTGCCGTCGTCGCGGACGTCCATGTGCTCACGGCGGCCATCGTCATGCGTAATGTCGATGCCCCACCACTTTCTGCGTACTTCCTCGTAGTGCACTTCAGGATGGTAGACTTCCGTCGCCGCCCCGACTTCGGAAACACTGAGGCGGCCGGTCGCCGATACCAGCGTATAGGATGCCACGAGGATATTGCGCTTCGTCGTCTCGAGGTTGACCTGCGACTGCAACAGCTCCTGCTGCGCGTTCAAAACATCGAGCAATGTCCGCTGCCCGACACGTTCCTCTTCCTTGACGCCTTCAAGAGCGGTCGTGTTCGCCGTGATGGAAGCCCGATCGGATTCCGCCTGCGCTTTAAATCCTTGCAGCTGCGCCCATGCCTGAACGACCTGCGACTGCGTCAGCGAGCGCGCTTCCTCGATCTGCTGCAGAAGCGAAATATGCGTATGCTTCGCCTGTCGCAGCCGCGCGTAAACTTCGCCACCCGCCGGATAGATCGGGACATTGACGCGGCCGACGACGGACGCCGTGCTTCCCCGGTCGATAAGCTCTGAACTGTCGAAGCTATCCGACCAGCCTGCTTCGAGTTGCGCCTGCGGGAGCAACTCACCACGAATCTGATCGACGCTGAACCGACCGGCCTGCTCGGAATAGAGCGCCTGGACAACCTGTGGATTTTCTTTCGTGCCGATCGCGACCGCGTCGGTGACGTTGCGCGGAACGAGCTTCGTATTCGGATTTGGTTCGATGAGATTTGACGGGGGATGCCCGACGACCTGCTCGAAGATGGCGCGGCTGGACTTCAGGTTGGCGCGCGCCTGATCGAGATCGGATTGCCCCGCCGCACGTCGAGCTTGCGCTTGCGCAACGTCGGTCTTCGTGACTTCGCCGACGTTGAAGCGATCCTGCGTGGCTCTCAATTCAGCATCGAGGAACTTCAGGTTGTTCTCGTTGAGCTTGACGATCGCCTGATCGCGCACGACGTCGCCGTAAGCCGTAACGGCATCCAGCAGAACCTGCTGTTCTGTGTTGCGCAGCGTTTCGCGGCCTGCGCGGTCTGTCGCTTCCGCCGCATTTACGGAGTTCGTGACCTGAAAGCCCGTAAAGACGGGCTGAACCAAATTAACGCCGTAGCCGCGTGGAGACGTCACGCTGCTGGAATTTCCGGCTGGCGACTTTGTCCAAGTCCCCTGGCGGCCGACGCTCGCCGAGAGATTGATGTCGGGACGATACCCAGAATTCGCTCGCGCGATGTCTTCGTCGCGCGCCCTCTGCCGCGCGCGTTCCGCATCGAGCGTCGGGCTATACTGATAAGCAGATGACAATGCATCGATCAGTGTCTCGGCAGACCCTGATGATGGAATTGCAAAAATCCCTGCCAGAGCCAGCAAAGCCGAAATCGCGCAACGCGACCTGAGCCGCGCGCGCATTCGTGACGGTTGAGCTTCCGCTATCATCGACAATTGCATGAACCCATTCTGACGCTCGCAGCCCCGAACCCGCGAGCGCTCCCCCTCGGAAATGCAGAAACGTCATTTACCCGATTCGCCCCTGCTCGCTTTCACTTACGCGAAGCGCCCGCGCAACAACGTACCGGATAACTTGGGTCGACACGCCTATCCGTCTAGCAATTATTAATAATTTCGTGCCGAGCGTGGCTCGAAACACACTCTCTTGTGCGAACTGCGGGTTTAGAATTAGCGCCGCAAAAAAGCGCAGCGCGATGACTGCGTCGTGGGGCTCTCAGAACGAATCGGCAGCGGAACCTAGCGGTCAGAATACAAATGCTGGCTTCGGAGACTCAAAGCCTTTCAGCAGTTGCGCCGCGGCCTGAAAAGTATCACGGCGAACGAAAAACTCTCCGGTCTTTTGCAGCAGGAACGCATGGCCTAAACCGCGCTCGACTTCAATCGCAACCAGACGGCCTCCATCTGCGAGCTGGCTTTTGAGCGCTTCGGGAACGGCTTCGACGCCACCTTCAACGACGATGACGGCATAAGGACACTGCGCCTTCCATCCTTCCGATAGAACACCCGCAACCGCCGTCACGTTGTCGATGGCGATGCTGCGGCACGCGCTGGCGACAGCCGTCGCTGATACCCTATCAGGCAGCAGCGCCACGACCGATTTTGCAATCTGCGCGACGATCGCCGCCGCGTATCCGGAGCATCCCCCGATCACGAGTACGGCGTCGTCCGGATTGATGTCCGCGAGTTGCACGAGCCTCGCAAGCACGGTCGGAGACAGCATCACGGCATCAGGGCCAACGTGAAGCGCGTCGTCGCTATAGGCAAACGTCGCCAGTCGTTCGGGAACGAACGCCTCGCGAGGAATCGCACTCATCGCGGCCGTGACTCGCCGATCGGTCACGTCACTCGGACGAATTTGACTCTCAACCATGTTTTTGCGTTGTAAAGCGATGTCTGCCATTGTCGTCCCCGCGCTATGAACCTTTTCTCCCGGCCGACGCCAGGATATAGGGCCACGAGTTTCCCGGCGTAGTCTATACGCGAGCCAAACCTCCGGCGCGACGGGAAAGCCGTCGCATGGACTGGCTTTTGCCGTTATGACTTGTAAGATATTCCCGCTCTATGTTAGACGGCCGTTCGCATCGGTAAATCGACTTGATTTCCGTAAAGCGACCAAGGCGGCGTGCCGCTGACTGAGTGTTGAGGCCACGTGGCGGAGTGGTGACGCAGCGGACTGCAAATCCGCGCACCCCGGTTCAATTCCGGGCGTGGCCTCCAAACTCTCGAAAAAGCAACGCCCACTTGGCCCCGTTTAGGTCGATGCTCGCTATAATCGGGCCTCGGACGGAATGCTGGGACCGGTCGTCGCAGTTGCCGCATCCTCATCGAAATGCAATCACGTCTTGCGCTTGATCCCGGGCGTGTGAAGAAAGAGAATAAAGGGCCTCGCCAGAGACGAAACGTTCTGCTATGCGGAGCGCTCTCCGGCATTTTGCACGGCATTCCGCGGTAGCTCAGTGGTAGAGCGTCCGACTGTTAATCGGATGGTCGTAGGTTCGAATCCTACCCGCGGAGCCAAGATTACGATGCCAAACGCTTCCCAAAAATAGACCCGTTACGCAGCCGCGGTCGTGTGCGCATATAGGTTCGAAGTCGCCCGTCCTTTTCGCGCCTCCCCCTCGGTCCGATCATGACCACCTCCGCCACACCCGATATTGAAACCCTCGTCATCGGCGCGGGCGTCATTGGCCTCGCAATCGCCGTGGAATGCGCGAAGGCGGGACAGCAAACCTACGTCCTTGAACGCCATGCCGCGATCGGACAGGAGGTCAGCTCGCGATCGAGTGAGGTTGTTCACGCCGGCATCTATTATCCTCCGGGATCGCTGAAGGCGCGGCTGTGCGTTGAAGGCAAAAGGCTTCTTTATACTTACGCCGGGGAACGAGGCATCGCTGCCGAGCGCGTCGGAAAGCTTGTCGTTGCGACGTCTGCCGCTGAAGCAGCAACCCTCGACACGATCGCCGCTCAAGCAAAAGCCAATGGCGTCGATGACCTTCGATGTCTGGACGCCGGTGACGTACAAAAACT
>NZ_JBAYUV010000052.1:0-19577 GCF_041674905.1 Hyphomicrobium sp. | reverse complement strand
TCGGAATGGTTGTTCCATAACTGATAATGTCGATCGATTTTATTTTCAGATCGGGTTTCGGGTTTTCCCATTTGTAGGTATACAGACCGACTTCTGATGACAGGTTGTTCCCGATCCACGCGATCCTGCACGCAGGATCTGTTATGCTCTCATCGCGGGGTTTCCACCAGTCGGCGGCGCCTTTCCCTGGCAGGATCTGCAGCGTTTTGCTGCTGGAGTCCTCATAATTAATCCGATACTCAAACAGCGGAGCCTTACGGACCCATCCCGCACCGTGCAGAAAAAACAGAGCCGCCGCTTTCTTTTCTACTGTTATCCCCCGGACTTCCTGAGGGAAAGATATGCTGTCGCCGCCTTTAAGAATAACGGCGGATCTTCCGTTATTTTTTGCGGGGTCGATAATGTCGTAGGGAACCCCGTAAAATGTCTGTTTCCCGGTCGGAATATAACACATGTCATTGGCTTTCCCCTGATCCGTCCATCCTCCTTTGCCGTCATGGGGAACATCATCTTCAAATCCCATATTGGCATATTTTCTGAGGTCAACAAAAAAGGCGCATTTCGGGTCGACCCCGCGGAACGTCCTCTGTTCCGTTTCCTTTTGTTTGCGCGCCCCGGAACCTTCTGCAAGCTCTTTAAGATATGCCGTGTCCGCGCCGGACTCTTTCTCCGCCAAGGCGGTTATTTCGGCTTCTGTTATTTGTCCGTCAGTGTATGGCGATTTCTTTTTCGAAATGAGGTAAAGTGCCCGTGTCTGCCTGGGAAGAAGAATGTCTATGCCGTCTTTCACCTCTTCAGGGGTCCAGGTTTCTTTCCCGGACGGGGACAGTATGGATTTCCAGGTCACTGCATCGTACACATATACGGGCCCGGCCGGCAGGTTCCTCGCATACAACCGGCCCGCTTTCGTACAATAGGTCCAATTAAACGCATGTAAAAACTGCGTATCCCCCCGGTTGATAACATCAAGCGTTACACTGTTGTCCAGTTTTCCGGAATCCCGTTCTGCGATAAAAAAGTCCCGCTGCACATTTTCGGATTCGCAGATCGCATCATAGACCGCACCCAGGTTCTCTTTCCCCTTGGAAAAGAGGAGGCTGTATACCTTTCCTTTTCCCAGCGTATTTACATAAATGGCGGGCTCTCCCGACTTGAACAGAGCGTATGCTTTGGCCGTAATGGGAGTTGCTGCTGCTTTCTGGGCATACAGGCCAATATTTTTTTCGTTATTCAGGATGATTTCACCCGCCTGTTCCTTGGCCAGCGGCGTCATCTCGACGCCCGTAATGTCACGGCCATCAGCCGGTCTGCCGTACTCGTTATGGCTGAACGCACCGGGAAAGACCACCAGTGTTCCCCCGTTTTTTACGTAGCTTTTCAAAATGGCTTTTGTTTCTCCGGATACATATTCGAGTTCCGGACAGATCAGGAGCGGATACTTTATATCCTGGTCGTTTTTACAAAATTCAGCTACAATAAAATCGAACGGCATCTGAATGTCCCGAAGCGACTGCTGAGAGTACATGTACTCCGTGCTTTCCCTTCCCGCCAGCTGCCAGCTTTGATGATCAAGGTACAATACGCCCACTTTGCCAACGACCCGCGGACACGGCATCACGATGTCTTTTAATTTCTCAATGCTGTCCCTGAACCGCCGAAGGCCGAACAGGGCTTTTTCCGTGTAGTTGTACGGATTGAGCAGGCAGGCTTCTTTATACGGCGCACTGAGCGCGGACGCTTTTGCTTCTTCATACGTCTTCCATTCCTGCCCCCGGCTCCCCCAGGTGTAGAGAATCGACCCGGAAAAACCGTGCATGGTCTGACTCCACAGTGCGCTTTCCAGATCGTCATCCCACGATGTAACACGCTTGCCGTTTTCATACCGGCAGCATCGCATTTCAAAATCGACGATGGGCCGGCCTTTCGAGTAGGCCTTAGCCAGAGCGGCCCCGAATAAAAATGTATCATTTCTGGCCGCATACCCGGCTTCCATCATGTTGCTGCCGTCAAATGAGTGTTCGGTTCCCATTCCCAGATGCAGACCGGTATATTCGACCCCGACGACGTCCATGAAGTCGTAAAATGTATAGTTAAACGCCGTATTATATGCCATCGACGGCATCTGATGCTGAGGCTGATAGGTGAAATATTTCGGCGTCTTTCGATTATCAACGTTCAGGATAAACCCCTTGAAATCTTTCAGGTACCCCGCCAACAGTTCCGATTGAAAATACATCCAATCGTACCACAATCCCGGATCGTTATCCTGTATGGTTTCCACTTTGGCCGCCGCATCCTCAAACGAGGAATAGGAACTCCCCCAGATTTCATTGGCACTTCCAACAGTGATGTATTTCTGCTTCAACCACGACTTGAATAAGGTCATGTTTTCCGGGGAAAAGCTGTTGTAAAACGGTTCATTCAGCAGTTCATACACGACCGGATTCCCGCCGTGATCAAGGACAAACTTGGTTGCTTCTTCGTACATCGTTTTGTACAGCTCCATACTCTGCGGGTACGAGGGATCGAACGGAAAGAAATTGTCCCACCACCCGTTCTTCTGGAAATATGCATCCGGAATGACCCCTTTTGCCTTTCTCCCGATACCCAGATACAGAGCGATGTCAGAGTAATCCATAAATATCGGCGCTGGACTCATGCGCTTAAGTACCCCGGCGGCTATATTTTCCGCGTTGGAGTAATAATCCTGATGATCTTTCTGTAACATTTCCGGGTAGTATTTCTTCATGATGAAATACGTTACAAAATTTATAGGCTGGTACGTGTTAAAGCCAAAATCGGCCATGATGTTTCTGTCAATGAGTTCCCCATACGCCCTGTTTTTCGACCACGGCCCGCGCCGGTCATACGAGACGTTTTCTGCCCACGAACAGAACGGTCCGGTGAAAAACTCATATTGGCCGTCGCGCATAAAAGCGCCGTTTTCGATGTGCAGATCAGCGGAATCCCTTTTTGACGGATCGTCATTAAGCGCCGTATTTTCAGCAAACAAATTAAAGCCGGAAAGAACAATGAAACCGGCGAGAATGGAACCGTGAATACGTCTGTACATACTGGAACTCCTCCGCTCTAAACAATCCGTGCATGAATCAGCCGAATAAAATTCATACGAATGAACCAAGCCTATATTAAAAATCCCGGCAAACACAAGTATGTAATTCAGAGTTGGTTATATTTTTCGTACTTTCGTTCTGAGGTTCTCCATTTAAATCCTGTTGTTCGGGCTGGATCGTTGTTTTGTCGTAACAGATGCCATGGCAGCCGCTAGTTTGAGAGCGGGTCGCTATACGCTGGGAGAGAAAGCTGTTGAAGTAGATGAAACGCATGTGCCTTGGTCTGCAGACCACTCACATTTCGTAGATTCGGCTGCTACCATGCAACGTTGTGCGGATATATTGACACAGGCAGACAGGGCTCTATGCGGACAAGATTTGGGTGAACCCTTCCGTTCCAGATAATGGAAATCTTAATTGAGCACGGTTTTGGAGGAACGGATCAGGTCATGACGATCCCGATCAATGGGGCGATGAAGATTGAACAGGCCGGTGCTTTGCGAACCGCGGTCTATGAGCACACCCCGGAACGGCAAGGACATGCCAACGGGGCTAAGCCGAAGAGTGTAAAGAGCCGTCTGGGCAACCTCGCATTCAGCATTCCTCTGGTGCGTGGAGGGGCTGAGTTCTACCCCTCCGCCTTGGATACGGGGAAACGTTCTGAACGGGCGTTAAAGCCAGCAATGGCTGAAATGTATATTCAGGGCGTAACGACCCGGAAGGTGTCCGGTGAGCCGGAAAACTCTGCGGGCTGGACGTCAACTCCGTCGATGTAAGCCGGGCAGGTGCGATACTCGATCAAGAGTTGCAGCTCTGGCGCAATCGCCCCCTCGGAAAAGTCCCTTATCTCATGTGCTTGATGCCCGATACGAAAAGGTGCGTATAAATGGATCGGTCGTCTCCTGTGCAGTTCTAATCGCCACCGGCGTACTGGCCGACGGGAAGCGCCCGGTCCGTCGATCTCTCCATCAGCGAAACAGAGGTTCATTGGCGCGAGGTTTTACTCGGCCTGAAGAAACGCGGCATATACAGCGCGAGGTTGGTCACCAGCGATGATCACGGAGGACTGTCAGGTACATCTTCAGCGTAACGCCGCAGCCCATATGCCCAAGGTCGATATCTGTGAAGCGATCGTCGTCGCAAACCTCCGCAGTATTTTCAACGCTCCCAGCCGGGAGGAAGCCGACCGCCTGCTCGTCAAGACCATGGAAAAGTACTCCGGAAAAGCCGGTCGTCTGGCCGTTCAGCTGAAGGAGGATACCTCCCCCGACGGACTGACGGTGTTCGCCCTGCCGGAAAAGATCAGTGACGTCTGCGTACGGCGAACATGGTCGAGCGATAAAACCGGGAGATCGAGCGGCGTACGCGCGTGTCGGGACTCTTCCCAAACGGGATCTCACTGCGCAGGCTCGTGAGTACAATATTAGTGGAGGTCAGCAAGGGTTGGGAATCTGCCGATAAGGCGTACTTAAAAATGAAGGCTGACTGAAGCGCTATGCGAAATTACAGAAAGAATGTTGCGCTGTCAGGATTTCGCGTGCATTCATTTCCGCAGCTTACAAATTTTATATTGACGGCAGATAATAAACGTTGGTATAAGTATAATTCATACGTATGAGTTAAGTTTAAAAAGAGCATTTCGCCAAATTGGGAATCAGTTGGCTGATGGCTATCATTGATCCGGGCAAGTTATGTGCTCAGATGTGGGTATGCCATTTATTGCATGAGGATAAAATAAAGATTAAGTAGCGCACGTGTATTTGCGGTATGCAATGCTACATACAAGGAGGGTTGATATGACGAAAACAGTAATTTTCATAATGCTTTTTAGTATGATTCTTGCAACGAACGGAATTGCTAAGACTTGGGATTTTAGTTCAGGTGCAAAACCCGATAAATTTTCTGTCTGGCATGAGGCAGATGTGGATGTTAGTGAAACGATCGATGCCGAAATGGTATATCCAGAAGGCAAGGGGGCCATTGTTTTGACGGTTAATGCACCTTCTGCAAAGAATCATTGGTCAACACTCCAATGCTTTTTCCATTCATATGAGGGGGTAAAAAAAGGGCAAACATATCACACGGCTGTTTGGTTGAAAGCGAGCGAGCCTTTTACTGCCCAATACCAGTCGGTTATGGGGAAGCCTCCGTTCAGTTCATTAGGGACAACCGCCCGCAAGTCAGTCAGAGTCGAGACGGAGTGGAAGAAAATCGAACTGGTTTATACTGCTAATGTGGAATTCAAGCCAGTCCGAATTGTCAGTCTTGGTCTCGGGAAAGCGCCGAAAGGGGCGGTCATTTCGATTGCTAAATGTACGGCAGATCAAGTCGATTCTGAACAAACAGCCGCTGCTCCGGAACAAACAGCCGCAGAACAGGTCGTTTCTGAACAAACAGCCGCAGAACAGGTCGTTCCTGAACAAACAACCGTGGCGGCAGCGCCGTTGTCAAATTCGCTTCCTGATAGCGTCCCCTTGGAGCAAGTTGTTTCCGCGCAGGAATTGGAGGCTAAGACATTTTCACTGTTGGAGAATTATGTCGCTGACTTTGGAGATCCTAAAACCCATGTTCTGTACGGCGGCAGGCTGGCAAAAATTGATACGTGGAAATATTCACCCGAACAAATAAAGCAACGGTTGCCGACGCCGTGGGGGTACGGCTCCCGCATTGAAGACACCTCCCTGCATGTGGGCCATATGCTCGGTGCGCTCCTTGATGCATATCAGGCAAAACCAACTCCCTATATAAAGACCCAGATTGAAAATATGTATTCCGCGTTGAAATACATATATGAGTCCTGCCCCGTGCCCGGTATTGTCCCCCGAGGTCCTCATCCTAATGATCGCAGCGCGTATTACGATGATTCCTCAATGGATCAAAACAGTACGTTTATTATCAGCCTGAGTTTGTATGCGAATTCGCGACTTGCCTCAGAAGAAGACAAGGCATTTATTAAAAAAGCCCTGAATGAAGTCGGCTACCGACTGGAGGAACACGGCTGGCAGATTGTAAGAGCCGACGGTAAGACGCAGTGTCATGTAGGTTTCCATTGGACCCAGATGAATTCAACGGGAATAGCCATACTCCTGCCGTCGGTTTACGCCCTCTACAAAGGGACAGGCAATGAACACTGGCTGGAAGAATATGAGAAGTTTGGAACAGAACAGGGTTCCAAAAGATGGGAGATCATGACTCCGGGTTCGCATACGACAATCAACGCCCATCCGATCTATGCAAACCAGAACTGTTTTCGACTTAATGCCTTTTACCAACAACTCGACGACGGAGCCCACAAGAAAATCATTCGCGATCTCATGAAAAAATCAGTTGAACTTCAGCTGAACAGGGACTTTCCCGGAGATCTTCTCAAGGGTAAGTATATGAAGGCAGAAGACATCGCGCAGGTTGCAGAAAAAATGAACTGGGGAGACGCAGACCTTCACGGAGTCGTGCTCGCGAAGAACCTTTTTGATAAGCAGAAAATTGACTCACTGAAAGGGAAACCTCGAGACATCGCCACACTTGCTCATATCAGGTTCCCTCTCGGGGCATTTCACATGATTATGAACAGCGAAGATGACAAACTCATCATGCAGTATGTCCCCGTGATCTGGGAAATGCTAAACGCGGTTGACCTTAAGAGTATTGATTCCGCCGAGACCAACTACCTGTTTTCGGTCGTCGCGCTTCAGCTGTATGCCTACTACTACACGATGACGAGTCCGGCTTCCGTCCTTGTTCAATAGGAATTTTTCTTCTCAACGAGGCATCTGAGATGAGAACGCTTTGCATTCCAAAACGCCCTATTTAGATAAAACCAAAGCGCAGTTCAGAAACAGCATCTGCGGAAAAGCCTTAAAGTGAAGGAAACGGCCGGAGGAAACAAAAATGCGGATTGGGATATTCCTCTTTTTTTGGATGATGGTAAGCGAGGCCCTTCCTGTTGCATTGAACAAATGGAACTTTGAGCAGGATGCAAGCGGTCTGACTTTGGCCCGTGCTGAAAATTCGGGAAGTTCCGGGGCAACTTTTTCATCAGGCGGCGAAGGCTTCCTCGAAACGGACGGTGCAGGAGGGCTTGTAGACACTTATAACGTGCCGGGTTCCAATGGGATGTGGAACAGCGGAGCCATATTGACAGCTTCATTAAGTTCGGCTACTTCAGGAGTTTATTATTTGCGCTATGATTTCGATTATGATCTGAACGATCCGGGCAATGACAGCGGCACCGTTCTGGGTCTGATGTTCACAGATGCGTCTGGAACAAATCTGGCGGGCGTTGTATTGGTTTGTGACAAAGGTTCATCGAGTGCTCCGGATTCATTTCCTCTGACAGGAGTCGTCTCTAACCTCGCGGAAACCGGCATGGCCGCAGTTGTCATAAAAGTGGATCTGGATGCGCAGGAAATGGACACCTGGGTTAGTCTGACAGGAGGGGCGGGTCTTGTCGAAGCTGCACCGGTGCAAACCGGACATCCCATCCATCTTCCTTCGATTGATCAACTCCGATTTCACGCTACTGGCGATTTCTGTCCCTCAAATTCCTATGATTATGCCCGTATAGGCAACATTGTAATGGCTTCCTCCTGGGCGGAGATTGCAACGGAGTTGACAGTTCATCCCCTCTTCCATGATTTGGCAGTGATCCAGCGAGACAAAGCCGCTCCAGTATGGGGGCAAGGATTTGCCGGAGAGACTGTTGAGCTTTTCCTTGACGGGCAGTCTGTGGGAACCACGGTAGTGGATTTAAACCATCAGTGGCAGATCGACTTGCTCCATGCTGCCGATGGCGGGATTTCTCATACCCTTCGGATTGAACAGTCGGATAGCCAGTCTATTTCGATTGCGGACGTTGTCTTCGGAGATGTTTATCTCGCAGCCGGACAGTCCAACATGGGTCTTCTTATGAACGCGACTTCCGGGTACGAACAGGAAGCTGCTTTAGCAAACTATCCATTGATCCGCAGGATAGTCATCGCAAATGCGCAGGCAAGTTCTGTTCAGACAGAACCTGTTATCAGTTCCCAATGGCTAAACTGCAGTCCGTCAACGGCTCCGTATTTTATAGCAACCGGTTATTATTTTGCGAAAAATATTCATTTGCAAACGGGAGTCCCGGTGGGATTGATGGATTCGGCCTGGGGGGGACAGGAAATAGATGGATTCCTCAGTCCATCCGGAATAGCGAACGTTCCCGAGTTGTCAGGAGTTCAGCAATATCATGAGCAGGGAAATCTGACGAATCTCTATACTATCTATAATGCAATGATCGCCCCGCTCGTTCCCTATGCCTTACGTGGTGCTATCTGGTATCAGGGCGAGGCGAATCATATGCTCGACGGGGACAGTTATCGATTCAAGATGCAGGCCTTGATTCGAGGCTGGCGACAGGACTGGAATCAGGGGAATTTCCCGTTTTATTATGTGCAATTGCCTAATTACAGCCCGATTACACCCACTTCCAAGTGGAACGAAGTTCGGGAAATTCAGCGATGGATGCTTTGTGAGACAAACTGCGGAATGGCAGTGACCATTGACATAGGGGATGATGCAAACATCCATCCGACCAATAAACGGGATGTAGGTTATCGACTTGCTCAATGGGCGTTGGCAAAAGACTTTCAGAAGGAGGTAATTTGTAGCGGACCGCTATATTTTAAATCTAAGATTGAGGATTCTTCGATTCGTATACTCTTCGATTATGCGGAGTCGGGGCTGTTAGTCGGCCGCAAGAACGGAACAAATACCGTTGAGCAAATTTCAGAAGGTCCTCTCGAGAATTTCGAAATTGCCGGATCCGATAGGGATTTCAAGGCCGCGGATGCATGGATTGATGCAGATACTGTAGTTGTTTCCAATGCCCTTGTTGCGAATCCGTGTTATGTGCGTTATTGCTATTTGTCGGCACCCACCGGATCCAACAAGCTGTACAACGCTGCAGCCCTTCCGGCCTCTCCGTTCCGGACAGACTCAGATTACCAGTTGGTGGTCATTTCAGGATCGGGAACCGGTACGTTGATTCCCGGCACTTTACAGCAGATCGTGGCAAGCAACGCACCGAACGGGCAGGTGTTTGATCGCTGGATTGGTGCGGCGGCGGAACTCAGTGATGTCAACACCTCTACTGCGGTAGTAACGATGCCGGAGCATGAGCTGTATCTGTTGGCTACGTATCGCGCCACTAATACCCCGGCCTATACGCTGACCGTTCACAATGGATTCGGAAGCGGGACGTCTCAGGCCAGTTCGATCTTGAACATAGAGGCCGGGGCTTCTCCCGTCGGTCAGGTCTTTGATTGCTGGACTGGTGATACCAATGTTTTGGTGGATGCTCAGGCCTTCTCAACGACTCTGCAGATGCCGGCGACAAACATAACCATTATTGCACAGTATCGCATCGTAGACAGTGTGGGAGATGGAATCGCAGATGATTGGCGAAACGAATATTTTCCGGATGGCGGCGATGACTGTTTGGCCGACGCTGATCCCGATGGTGACGGCGCTGATAATTATAGCGAATATCTCAGCGGGACATCGCCTGTGGATGGTCAGTCTGTTTTCAAAATCAACGGCTTTCTGTGTTCCAGCAACACGGTATCTGTCGACTTTTCCAGTGTGTCAGGCCGGCGTTATCAATTGGAGCGGACGATCTCGTTGCTGTTGCCGACGTGGGAAACTCTTTTTTATAACATTACCGGAACCGGGGTGGAACAGACCTTTCAAGCTGCAGTTACACAGAGTCCATCGGAATTCTACCGGGTAACTGTCTGTGGGGAAGAGGAGTAAGCGGATTTACTCGCTGCCATAGCCTTGCAAAATGGATTGACGGTCAGGCGGTGATCCGTTGGGTGGAACGCCGCTGTAATACCGTCGCGAGACTAACCGCATGCTGGAGGAACAATGATAAAAATACCGGGACTGATGCTTGGGTTGATACTGATTACGAATAATACGTTTGCAGAGCTGGGGCTTCCATCCATTTTTTCCGATCATATGGTGATCCAAAGAGAAAAGACCGTTCCAGTCTGGGGCACGGCCAATTCCTGTGCGTCAGTAACCGTACAGTTCGCCGGACAAAGCAAAACCACCACATCCGATGCAGACGGAAAATGGCAGATAACCCTGAGTTCATTGGCGGCCTCCAGTCTGCCTAGACAGATGACCGTTCTATCCGGGACACAGCAGATTATCTTTACAAATGTACTCGTTGGGGATGTCTGGCTTTGTTCCGGGCAATCCAATATGCAGATGCCGCATGAGGGATGGGCTCTGCCATGTGATAATGCGGCAGCGATTATTTCTGATGCCACCAATCACCCCAATATCCGTCTTTTCCTAACACCAAGCTGTGCCACTAATGAACCGCTGGAGTGGATCGATTCTGCATGGCAGACCTGTTCTGAGACGAGTGTGAGGCCTTTTTCCGCCTGCGCTTATGCATTCGGACGCAAGCTGAATAATGACCTGAATGTTCCGATCGGATTGCTGGAATGCGCTTGCGGAGGAAGCACCATTGAGACATGGACTCCATTTGGTGATATAAGCTCCATTACGAACGTTGACCAAACAACGCCTGGTGCACTTTACAACGGCATGCTACACGCGCATATTCCGTTCGCTATTCGCGGGGCAGTCTGGTACCAAGGTGAGAACAATCATAAAGACGGCATGCTCTATGTCGATAAGATGAGGATGATGCTGGTCGATGGCTGGCGCAAATTATGGGGGTATGACGTCCCTCTATATCTGGTTCAGATCGCCCCGTATAACTATAGTGAAGATTATCAGATCATTCCGGCATTCTGGGAGGCACAGGCCAAAATCGTCGATGAAATTCCATCGACGGCAATGGCTGTTATCAGTGATGCGGCGACATTGGATAATATTCATCCAACCAACAAAGAAACTCCAGGAACCCGTCTCGCACTGCTGGCAGAAAAGAATGAATACGGACAGGCTCTGGTTTGTAATGGGCCGACGCTCAGCGCTTTTGAAAATCTCGGCAGTCAACTGAAGCTGACGTTCAGTTCTGCCGCGGGTCTTCAAACCCGAGACGGCCAGTCTCCCGACTGGTTCGAAATTGCCGGAATAGACGGTATTTTTTACTCCGCACAGGCCTCAATCAGTGGCAGTAATGTTTATCTGAGCGCATCTGCTGTTCCTGCACCGGCGTCCATGCGCTTCGCTTGGAGTAAGGTAGCTGTTCCGAACCTGATTAACGGTGCCGGACTGCCAGCATCTGCGTTTCGTGCCGAAGCGGAACAGGATCATGCCTCGCTTTCCATCACGAATGGGTATCGGACTATCTATGAGTGGAATATTCCTCCGCAGGCGAATCATATGTCGATTCCCGTTCAATACTCAGTAAATCACGGCCTATATGATACGGATGCATTCAGCCGGGTGGGGTACCTGCTGGAGCTGCAGGCACCGAGTGGAACATTGCAGTACGCGTTTGCCTCGATGGATCCGTTTACCAACGACCTCACAAAAATCGGGGTGCCTGTTTCTTCCGAAGGGGCCTCGTTTATGCAGAGGGTTCATAACCTTACCGTGCGCAGTAATGTCGGCGGAGTTGTGCAATGCACTGAGACGGATGGCGGGAATATTGAATTCTTTTCTGGAAATTACTGGAAGTCAAATTCTTTAGCAATTCCCAACGCTTCCGATACCGCATATGATTTCGGCGATGTCGCCTCAACGAATCCAGCAGGCTATAGCTGTATGCAGGTTCATAACTGGCAGAATCAACAGACTGTATTTGCTCTTAATCGCTGGGGAACCGCCGGTACTGTTGACATTGGAATCGGCAATGCATCCAGTGGTGCACTGGACTGGACTTTTCATGGTAACGCAACGAATTATTTGCTGCATCGCCTGACGGTCATGGTTTCCAAGCTGCAGATTCCGGAGATGGACGACTTCCGGACTATTTACGAACTGAATATTCCGGCCGATGCCAATTACAGAGCCACTGCACCGCAATATACAATTGATAACAGTGAAACAGACGTAGAAGCTTTCGGCCGAATCGGCTACCTGCTCGAATTGCAGGAACCAGACGGACCTCTGCAATATGCCTTTGCTGCAATGGACGCTTTTACGGACAATCTGAAGGAAGTCGGTGTGCCTGTCAGTTCTGTTGGTGCAGGCTTTATGCAGAAAGTCGGCCATCTTACAGTCCGAAGCAATGTCAGCGGAGTTCAGCAATGCACGAATTCGGATTTTGGAAATATTGAATTCTGGTCCGGTGATTATTCGCAATATAACGCACAAAATATTCCTAATGCTTCGAGCACAGCATTTGATTTTGGAGATAAAGCGGGAACCAACTCTTTAGGCTATAGCTGCATGCAGATTCATAACTGGCAGAGTCAGCAAACAGTGTTTGCTCTTAATCGCTGGGGAACCGCCGGTACTGTCGATATTGGAATCGGCAATGCATCCAGTGGTGCACTGGACTGGACTTTTCATGGTAACGCAACGAATTATTTGCTGCGTCGTTTAACTGTTTTGGTCGCCAAACTGCGCATCCCGGAGATGGATGACTTTCGGACTATTTACGAACTGAATATCCCGGCAGATGCCGATTACAGTGCCACTGTACCGCAATACACAATTGATAACAGCGAGACCGACACCGGGTCATTTAGTCGAATTGCCTACCTGCTTGAGCTGCAGGAACCCGGCGGACCGTTGCAATATGCTTTTGCGGCAATGGATGCCTTTACAACGGATCTGGACGAGATCGGCGTGCCGGTCAGTTCCGTTGGCGCCGGTTTTATGCAGACCGTCGGGAATCTTACAGTCCGAAGCAATGTAGACGGCGTGCAGGAATGCACGGATATGGACTGCGGGAACATCGAATTCTGGTCTGGGAATTACTCACAATCAAATGCGCAGAATATTCCCAATGCGGCCGATACGGTATTCGATTTTGGAGACCATGCAGGAACAAATTCTTTGGGGTACGGTTGTATGCAGGTTCATAACTGGCAGAGCCAGCAGGCGGTCTTTGCCGTAAACCGCTGGGGGACCGCCGGTACCGTTGACATTGGAATCGGAAATGCATCCAGCGGAGCGCCAGACTGGACGTTTCATCAGAATGGAAACAGTTATACCGTACGGCGGCTGACGGTAATGGTGAAATAACACTGAATATGAACGATGCGAATTTAAGTTAAACTCGATTCCGCTCTTAGGGACAGTCCGGAAATCTACGGAGGGTTTAAATAAAGCAGCCTCGGTTTAGCATTACTTCCGCCTCATACATAATCGGAGCCTTGTAATTCAAGACTGAATATCTCCGGTATTTGGTTATAAAACTGCTCAATATATTCGACGATTCAACTGGGCTTCCGCCCGGCTGGTATAGTTTTCGTGCGGTGAACACTCCCCGGATAAACCGAGAAGTATTCAATTAGTTTAAAACCGACAATCCTTTACGTACATTTCTGCGATATCTTCCTCGGTTAGTGCTGTATCGTAGACTTTGACATCATCGATTTTGCCGTGGAAAAAATTACCAGTCCTCTCAGAACCGATTTGCATTTCGCTGTAGGAAACAAGGGGGCTGATTGTGTTGCCGACCGGATGAGCATCCGTATCTTTCAATTCCCCGGTTACATACAGTTTTTGTTCACCGGTTACCTTGTTGTATGTAAATGCGACATGAATCCACTCCTGCTGGTACGTATTGTCCAGAACGAAGTAGCTGCTTTGGTATGCCTTTGTTCCGGCATCATTTTCACTGGTCAGCATCAGCTGTAACATATTGCCGGCCAGAAAACGGAGCAAGAACCCTTCTTTCAGTTGATTATCCGCGTTGTATTTCATTCCATTGAATACCGTATCGACGGTATTGGTGCTGTCCCGATAAACCCAGGCAGAAAAGGTTATATCATTTGTATTTATCGCTAAGACGGAAACATAATCATTGGATCCGTCAAACTCCAAACAACTGTCGATTCGTCCGGTTGAGACCAGTGTTGCCCCATAAATAGACCATATTCGATACAGCAGAATCCATACGCCAATACGACATAACATCTCACGGCCAGTATTCAAATGCCCCAATATCAGGAATATCCCGAATTGGGTTGCCGCAAAAGTCTTCCGTAAATCCAAGATCCGCCCCCGCATCTATGCAGCAGGATCCGGACTGCAACGAAAAATCTCCTGTTTCCGGGTAAACAAAACACGGATTTGTAATCATCGAATGGCTTTCATACCCCGACCCCACCGCTGCAATATAACTAGCTATCTGGGAATAATCTGTGCTGACATACCGGATCGCCGCATTGGTACCTTCTCTATAATAAACATTATTATCTAATGAAAGAAACCGCGTGCCGGAACTGCTGGCTAAAGACAACGCATACGTCCCGGAAGAGTAGGATATATTATTGCGGAAGTTGATCCTGCTTACGTCGCCAGAAATATAAATATTCGCCCACACCCACGGACTTATGTTGGTCACAATTCCGTTGTTAAAAAAAGTATTGTTATATATTTCAACGTCTCCAGACAGAGGGGTGTTGTTAGCAATATACAGCCCTCTTGCCTGGTTATTATATATCAAATTGTAACAGAATAAACCGGTAGATTCTCTGGTTGATTCCAGGTAACCACCGCCGTGGATTAGCAGTGCTGTCGCGACGGCGTCGCCAGTTCCATCACCGTTTCGGATAATATTTCTCTCTACAATACTATTTTCCACATCCTGAACCTTTATCCCCGAACTAGTAAAACGGTCGACCGTATTGGATGCAATATGCGTGCTAGTAACGGGCGCTACGTCCATTGCCAAACAGGCAATCCCCTTCCCTTTAACGTTATTGACATGACCTGCCCAACCGTATCCGGTGTCGTTAATAACGTTGTTAATAATAGATGTATCGCTGATCAACCCGTCGATGACCTGTACCATGTGCGCGACCTCAATTCCCCCTCCGCACCGTTCGATTACATTATTCGCGAACATATTATTTGTTGAGACATAATTATTTCCGGCGCTGGACCAGTGTTCAACACAAACGCCCCAGTCCCACCACTGTGACATATAACAACCTGTTACAGACGAATTCTGAACCCCATTGTAAAAACCGAATGCATTGCCCCCCCTGCCAGCGGTGATGACGGTTCCCCCTCCCCAGGAGGCACTGCAGTTTCTGATATGGATGTTGTCGGAATAATAGGCCCCGACAGCCATGCTTGGTGCATATTTAAAGTATATGTCTTCAATATCCACATACGCACTGCCGGTGATTTTTATGATGTCATGACTGCATGACTCGATATGCCCGAAATAGGTTGCCGGATTTTCAATACAGTATGTAATGACACGTTTATTTGTTGTGTCCCAATAAAAGTCTTGTGCGCTTTGAAGCTCATTGGTTGACCACACTCTGTTCCCGACATTTTCCTGTTTTTCCTCGCCGAACATGTTAACGCAAGCATCACGACCAGCGTCTGCAATATTTGTTTCTGTTGTCCCCCACTGGTTGTTGCCCAGAAAGGTCCAGTCGTTTGTGTTCGAAAAGTCCCTTGATCCAAGGATTACGGGAAGTTGTTCATCTGTGCCATATGATCCGATGCGAAGAGGCGATCCGGATGTGCCTGTAACATTATTGATTTCGATCCCATCAGTCAGTCTGGCCGTCGTTCCTCGTTTCTGTAAAATCGTGTTCCCGGCCTGCCATAATCCTCGATCAGTAACGGCTTCCCACGTTTGAAACGGCGTGTTCGTGGAAGTTCCCGACCACACATCATTCCCGCCCGCCGGATCAATATAATACACTGTAGCGTTAGATGTTAAAAACATGAAGATAACCGACAAGATTGCGTTTTGACACTCCATCATGATGTTATCTCCTTTTAATTTAACACGGTTTGTTATGATACTTTTTATTTATCTTATATTACCAGAACCTTGGATTAAAAACGAGGCCGCAATTTATTGTGAACCGCTCCACGGGCTAAAGCCCGTGGCTTCTGATTTGTATACCTGCTCGGGAATATACCTCCTGACTACCCGTTCGTCCGAAACACCAATCCCGAGTCAAAATCTAAGACGAATTTTCCAAATATGTTAAGTTCAAACGTATGAATTCTAAATTTTTCGATCAATAGCAATTTTTACAGGAGATGAACCATTCTAGAGCAGTAGGCCTTAGAGCTATGGCAAGAATATTGGATAGGTCGAGACGTCGTCCCGGTCACCTCGTCTGCTCCGAACCTTTTCCCTATTTCAGCCCGACGTTTTATTTACAATCTTTGAATCTATCCACTCGGAAAGGTCTCTAAAAAACACACTTCCGAGAACACACCCGGGTTTTTAACGTTCCTCTCAGTTCTGCAATCTACGGAGCAGAGTATACGGCCCTTCCGGGATGACGGCAATGCGCGCATTCGGATTAGCTTCAATATAGCGGTCGATTGCTTTCTGAGCGCGTTCACGAGCGCTGCTTTGACCAAGAATCGGAGTCACAGAAATATGCTGCTGCATCTCCTGCGGGATTCCGTCGCTCACAAACCAAAGTTTGTTCAGGCCGATTCGATTCAAGACACGCGTCTGCATTTGATATTCCCACTGATCAAGACGGGTCTCGTTTTGAGAAGCTTCAATATCCTCTAAGAACCGGGGCCAATCGTTATTGTACTGCAACATCATTTTGGTGTAGGTATCGGATCCCAGTCCTTCCGCACACTGACTTACTTGTAATAATGTGGAGTTTTTCCCCAGAGCCGGCAAGGCGGTACACATTCCTTTGACAGTTTGATAAAAGGTTTGGTCAAGGGGGTACCCTCCGCCATTGGTTACAACCAGATCGAACGGGCGATCAATCCAGGCCGTTGTCCATTCTGCAACTTGCTTACACCCCTGCTGATGCGCGGCTTCAAGATCGCCGCAGTAAATCCCTGCCATACGGTGGTCGCGGGTGACAGCCACGTTGAATAGAAAATCCACCCCAACCGTTTTTGCAATGTTTAGAGCGATTTCATGACAGGGGTTATTGGCGAGAGTTCCTGTATCGGCGCGAGGATCCGCCATGGTTTTGTATCCGTGAAAACGCTGCACCGTTTCTAAATCGACCAGTGCCGGGCAGACTCCTTTGCGCCCTCCGGAAAAGCCCGCCATGAAGTGAGGTTCTATAAATCCCGTGACGATTCGAAAATCGGCTTGCGCGAAGCGCGAGCAAACACTGATGGGCGGATTTTCCTGAACACGCACCAGTGTTGCGGAATCATCGGCGCGGTGATCGATTACCTCAATGCGGTCAAGAATCTCCCGGCCAACCAGAAATTCCTGTTCAGCCGCAGTGCTTGGACGATGCATTCCGGTGCCGATAATGATGACAATCCGATTATCTTCGATTCCGGCTTCATTCACCGTGCGAAGAATCTCCGGCAGAAAATCGCGATTAGGAACAGATCGGGTGATATCAGAAATGGTAATGGCTACGGTTCGGGGCTTACGCATGGCAAGCAGTTCGCTAAGCGGCAGAGAACGGATGGGATTAGCCAACGCCTCCCGCACCGCCGTTGCGGGATTGGAAAGAGCCTGTATATTCTCTCCTTCCAAAACAACCGTCGAAGCCGGCAGAAGCAGCTTTATGCCGTCCTGACCGTATCGCATCGAAATAGGTTTTGATTCCGGCATGTGCGCTAGACCTCAAACACATTTCCGCGATTCAGAAGAAAGTCCGGGTCGATGGCGGCCTTGCAGCGTCGAACCTGTTCAACAGCTTCTGGACCGTAGCAACGCAGGAAGTCTTTGCGTTTGCGTTTACCAGTGCCGTGCTCACCCGAGTAAACACCGCCAAGATCCGCACTTTTGGCGATAATGTCGTCATACGCGGCGACAGCATCGTCAATCTGCTCCTTGTGCGGCAGAACCGTGAAATGCAGATGGCAGTCGCCGAGATGGCCGAACGACAGATAATCAAGTTTTTTCCCGACTAGGAGATTGTGCGTGTAGTCCAAAAATTCCGCGAAATGTTCTGTGGGAACCACGGCATCGGTCATGATGGTAAAGGCGCCCCGATGCTGAACCACTTCCAGTGCATTGGCGGGCATGGAGTGGCGCGCTTCCATAAACAGGGTTCGCAGTGCAAGACTGTCGAGCAGGATCATTGCCTCTTCATCAATGTCGAGTTCCGCTTTCGTCAACAGTTCGAGCCAAGCCTCCGCTGCATCGAGCTCGTCCCGACCGGAAAGCGGTTCCTGGATATAAATCCCGACCTGATCCTCTCCCTGAAAAAAGCGGGTTTCGTGATCCATATATTTCCGGCAGTGCACACCGAAGTATTCGAAGGCTGATAAATGACTTAAGTCGCCCTTAAAATGCTCATTGGCCGCCTGAAAAAGACGAACCGCTTCCGTTTCTGTCGGCAGCGAGAAAAAGATATCCAGATGGGCTTCCGGAGTTTCCTGCAACCGCAGAGTGCAGGCGGTAACAAGACCGAAAAGACCCTCACTGCCGATCACCAGATCAACAAAGTCCATCTGCCCGGACGGAGCAGAAAACGGCCCCCCCGCATTTTTAACAGCCGGGCGCTCATAAGCTGGCAGCAACCACTCGCGACGATCGCCATCCCTGTCGAGGATAAAGCGTCCGTCTTCGGAAACATAATTGCCCCGATCCGCCACCATGAGCATTCCGTCCGGAAGAAGAAACCGGATCGACTGAACCCACGAACGGATTGAGCCGGTTTCTCCCGGCGTGAAGCCGGATGCGTTGCAAGCCAGACATCCTCCCACGCAGGCATCGGCACGGCTGGTGGGATCGACGGGGAACATAAGCTGGTTTTCTGTCTGCTCTAAAACCGCGTGACGCAGATCTTCCAAAATCATCCCCGGAGGTACCGTCGCAGTTCGTTTTTCCGAATTAACTTCGAGCTCCGGCGTCAGCAGGCGCACGGTTGAAATAATAACACCGCCGTTGGGCGTGGCACTGCCGGTCAGGTTGGATTTTCCGCCGGAGAGAGTCATGGGAATGCCGGCCTTAAAACAGCTTCGAAGAATTACGGCGCACTCTCTTTCGTTTTTCGGACGACACAAAGCCTGCGCCGCCCCGGGCAGATTACTGCTATCCACCGCAAATCCGCCGACAATGTCCGGATCAAGCGTAAGCTCCAGTGCAAAACGATCCTTCAAAAACGCCGCCAGATCTGAAAGACTCTCGATCCCTTTATGCTTTGCACAAAACGCATCAATCGCTTTATACTCTGCTTCTTTAAGTACAAATTCTAAATCAAGAATGTGTGTGCTGCTCATTTTAATCCAATATTCCCTTTCTGGAACTGATATGCCTACTGCCTTCTTATCCTACGTCTGCGCCACAATCTGAATAACAATCATGACACGTTTTAATTTCCATCAGACACCCGCAACCGGAGATAAAGCGGAACTTCTTCCGGAACCGGCTTCACAAACAGGTGATTCGTTCCCGATCCACTGTCCGTAATGGACTCCCACAGGCCGCTGAGGAGATTCGTAGAG
>NZ_JBAYUV010000051.1:0-20321 GCF_041674905.1 Hyphomicrobium sp. | reverse complement strand
CAGAAGGGCCGCTTTCGCGGCCCTTGTTGTTTGATCAGTTGTCGAGGAAGCTTCGCAGCTTTCGCGATCGCGACGGGTGCTTTAGCTTGCGCAGTGCCTTGGCTTCGATCTGGCGGATACGTTCGCGCGTCACCGAGAACTGCTGGCCGACTTCTTCCAGCGTATGGTCGGTGTTCATGCCGATACCGAAGCGCATGCGCAGCACGCGCTCTTCGCGCGGCGTCAGCGAGGCGAGCACGCGCGTCGTCGTATCGCGCAGGTTCGACTGAATCGCCGCCTCGATCGGTAGCACCGCGTTGCGGTCCTCGATGAAATCGCCGAGATGCGAATCTTCCTCGTCGCCGATCGGCGTCTCGAGCGAGATCGGCTCCTTCGCGATCTTCAGAACCTTGCGAACCTTTTCCAGCGGCATCGCCAGCTTTTCGGCGAGTTCTTCCGGCGTCGGCTCGCGGCCGATCTCGTGCAGCATCTGGCGCGACGTGCGGACGATCTTGTTGATCGTCTCGATCATGTGCACCGGGATGCGGATCGTGCGCGCCTGGTCGGCGATCGAGCGGGTGATCGCCTGCCGGATCCACCACGTCGCGTAGGTCGAGAACTTGTAGCCGCGGCGGTATTCGAACTTATCGACCGCCTTCATCAGGCCGATGTTGCCTTCCTGGATGAGATCGAGGAACTGCAGGCCGCGGTTCGTGTACTTCTTGGCGATCGAGATGACGAGGCGCAGGTTGGCTTCGACCATTTCCTTCTTGGCCTGACGGGCTTCGCGCTCGCCCTTCTGCACCGCTTTGACGATACGCCGGTATTCGGGAATTTCGAGGCCGGTTTCCGTCGCGAGCTGATGGATTTCGGTGCGAATATCCACGACCTGGGTCCGCTCGGTCTTGACGAACTGGCCCCACTTCTTGCCGTTGCCGGCGACGCGGTCGAGCCACGTCTGATCGAGCTCGTTGCCGTAGTATTCGTCGATGAAGTGCTGGCGCGGCACGCCGTAGCTGTCGGCCAGACGCATGAGGCGGCCTTCGAGGCCGATGAGGCGCTTGTTGATCGCGTAGAGCTGCTCGACGAGGCTCTCGATGCGGTTGTTGTTGAGCGACAGCGATTTGACGTCGACGATGATTTCGTCGCGGATTTTCTCGTACGCCTTCTGCTGCTGGCGCGAGCCCTGGTCGCCGACCAGCTGCTGCTCAAGCTTCTTGTCCTGCTGCTTGCGAAGTTTTTTGTACGTCGCGGCAATCTGGTCGAACGTCTCGAGGACTTTCGGCTTCAGTTCCGCTTCCATCGCCGCGAGCGACATCGCGTTCTCGAATTCCTCGTCATCGTCAACATCGCCTTCCGGCGCGCCCGAGGGACGCTGAGCAGGAGCAGCTTGCACAGGCTCGGCCGCATCGTCGGAGCCGGTCTCGGCACCCTCTTTGACTTCCGGCCCTTCGTAGGTCGCTTCGAGATCGATGATGTCGCGAAGCAGAATCTTGCCTTCGTTGAGTTCGTCGCGCCAGATGATGATGGCCTGGAACGTCAGCGGGCTTTCGCAAAGGCCCGCGATCATCGCTTCGCGGCCGGCCTCGATGCGCTTCGCGATGGCGATTTCGCCTTCGCGAGACAAGAGCTCGACGGACCCCATCTCGCGCAGGTACATGCGCACGGGATCGTCGGTGCGTTCGGCAGGCTCCGACTTCGCCTCGCTTTTGACGAGAGCGTTGTTCTGGGCGACGAGCGCGCGGCCTTCCTCTTCGTCGCCGCTGTCTTCGGCGCCTTCGGCCGCCTCTTCGCCCTCCTCGTTCTCGACGACGGTGATGCCCATGTCGGAGAGCGTCGCGTAAAGGTCCTCGATCTGGTCGGACGAAACCTCTTCCGACGGCAGCACCGAGTTCAGCTGATCGAGCGTCACGTAGCCCTTGGCCTTGGCAGACTTCAAAAGGCGTTTGACCGCTTGATCGGAAAGATCGAGCAGGGGGCTGTCGCGCTCGGGCGCGTCGGCTGCCGGTTGCTCTTTCTCTTCCGTTTTCTGAGCTGCCTGCTGGGCGCGTGCCATCCTGGTGTCCTTGTGTACAGGCCGTTCGCGAGGGACCGGCCTAAGCATCATTTTCAGGTCCCGGGCGGTTGCCGCACCGCTATGCCCAGGGCCGATAAACTTCAACGCACCTAACCGGCGCGCTTTACGATCGGAGTGTCGTCAGCGGGTTGATCGATCTCGGTGTCCATCTGGTCCATCGACGCCTCGCGGGCGATCTGGCGTTTGATGTCGAGAAGGTGGGTCTCAGCCTCTTCCGTGCAATCCTGATACCAAGCTTCTTCCGCTACCTTCAGCGCACGCCCCAAAGCGTCCTGCCGCTGATGCAAAGCAAGAATATGGTTCCAGGCGGCTTCGACATCAGTGGCGGAGGCATCTGGCTCGGCAAAACGGTCGCTGATGTGCGTAATCGTTCGCGCGACGAGGTCCACCACCTTTGCAACCCCCGATTTGCTCAATTGGGTGCCTAGAGTGGCCCTGTCAAGGGAATTCTGCCGCGCATGCACCGCTAAAATTTCGTCCCGGAGCGCAGTCAGCGGCTGCGACGCAAATTCGATAGCTACGATGGCCTCCGAATGCTCGTCGATCAACCAGGGATGGTTGAGCAACGTCTTCATGATCAGCGCCTCGCGCGGGAGCACGCTTTGCATATGGCCGGCGAGTTCTGGGCTGGCGTTAACCAGCTCAGATAGATTGTTTTTCTTCGTGAAGCGACGCTCGGGGCCGTTGAGCCGGGCGCGGTCGCGCGCCTTCCAGTCCGGCGCCGCCACGGGACGAGCATAAGACGCCTGCGCGAAGCCACCGCCCTGGCGGCCTGTGGGCACCCCCGCCACCGGACGCGGAAAACGATTGCGTCCCAGCTGATACAACCTGTCGCGGAGCTCCCGCTGATAGTGGGAACGCACGGTTGCATCCTGAATCATACCCGCCAAGGCAAAGATCCGGGCTTCAAGGGCCGCACGCTGCTCCGGCGTGTCGGAAGGGCCGGCGCGAAGTTCGCGCTCCCAGAGAACGTCGACGAGCGGTCGCGCCTTGGCCAGCGCATCCGACATGGCAGCCGCGCCCTGCTGCCGGATGAGGTCGTCCGGATCGAGGCCGTCTGGCAGGAACGCGAAGCCGAGGCTATGGCCGGGCTTCAGCCACGGCAGGGCGACCTCGACGGCCCGGTCGGCGGCCTTGCGGCCGGCGCTGTCGCCGTCGAAACAGAGCGTCGGTTCCTGCGCGAAGCGCCAGAGCAGTTTGATCTGATCTTCGGTAAGCGCGGTGCCGAGCGGCGCCACCGACTCAACAAATCCTGCTTCCGAAAGCGCCACGACGTCCATGTAGCCTTCGACGACGATGACGCGATCCTTGTCGTGCGCGGCTGAACGCGCCCGCGCCGCGTTGAAAAGCGTGTGGCCCTTATGAAAGAGGGGCGTCTCGGGCGAGTTCAGGTATTTCGCCGGAACGTCCTTTTCGAGCGCCCGCCCGCCGAACGCGATGACCCGTCCCTTGAGATCGAGGATCGGAAACATGACGCGGTTGCGGAAGCGGTCGTAGGGTTCGGGGATGTCGCTGCCTGCGATCAGCATTCCCGCCGACGCCATATCGGCCAGATAAAATCCTTTGGCCTTGAGATGCGCCGTCAACGCCGTGCGCGAGTTCGGCGCGAAGCCGAGCCGGAATGTCTGGATGGTGTCGCGAGCCAGCCCGCGCTTTTCGATGTAGCGCCGGGCGTCCGCGCCAAGGCCCGAGCGCAGGCTGTCCTCGAAAAAGGCCGCCGACGCTTCGAGCAGCCGGTAAAGCCTGTCGCGCTGGTCTTCCTCGGCGACATTGCGCTCCGGCTGCTTGGGCATCGGAATGCCGGCTTCCTGCGCCAGCCGCTCGACAGCCTCCGGAAATTCCAGGCCCTCGGTCTTCATCAGGAAGGTGAAGATGTCGCCGTGCTCGCCCGAGGCGAAGCAATGGTAGAAGCCTTTTTGATCGTTGACGAAGAACGACGGGCTTTTCTCGGTCTTGAACGGCGACAGGCCCTTGTATTCGCGTCCCGCCTTTTTCAGCGCCACCTTGCGCCCGACGACCTGACTGACCGGCAGACGCGCGCGGATCTCATCCAGAAAATTCGGATTAAATCGCATGAGCGCGCGGATGCCTCGGTAAATCCCAGATTCGTCGTATACGACTGGATTAAGTGATTCGCCGGATCGCGTTGTGCTTCCAAAGCAAAGTGGCGGCGCCGATACCCGCTTTCCACAGGCCCGTCAGTCGCCGGAACAACTAGCCAAGTGCGGCTTTGACGGCGGCGCTCGCCTTTTGGAAATCCATCTTTCCGGCGTACTTGGCTTTCAGCATGCCCATGACCTTTCCCATATCCTTCGCCGAGGCGGCGCCCGTTTCCGCGATTGCCGACTGAACGGCGGCTTTGACGTCGTCCTCGTCCATCTGCTTCGGCAAATACGCCTCGATGATGCCGATCTCGGCTTGCTCGATCTCGGCGAGGTCGGGCCGTCCGCCGTTGGTATACTGCTCGATGGAATCGCGCCGCTGCTTCACCATCTTGGTCATGACCGCGAGGATGCCCGCGTCATCGAGCGTCTTCTTGGCTTCGATCTCGGCGGACTGGATGCCGGCGTTGATGAGACGCAGCGTCGCGACGCGCGTTTTCTCTCCGGCTTTCATCGCCACCTTAAGGTCGTCGCTGATCTTGGCACGCATTGTCGCCTCCTGAATTGCAAGACGGTGGTTTAGGAGGGCATGTCCGCCAGGGCAAGAGCGGCGCCGCGTGCGGCATTTCTCGCGCAATTGACGACGCAAGGCCGTTCCCATAGGTTCCGGCGCAATTTAAGCCGTCACGCGGCTTGGCGCTCCAACACCCGGATGACCGATGACTGCACCTGAACCCTGGACAGATGTGCCCCTGACCGCACGCCTCGTTTTCGACGACGGGACCGTGATCGCCGGGCGTGGTCTCGGCGCCACGGGTTCGGCCGTCGGCGAGGTGTGCTTCAACACCGCCATCACCGGCTATCAGGAAATCCTGACCGACCCGAGCTATGCGGGCCAGATCATCACATTCACGTTTCCCCACATCGGCAACGTCGGGGCCAATTCCGAGGACACCGAAACGTCGAACCTTGCCTCCCGCTCCGGCGTGCGCGGCTGCGTTCTGCGCGCCGACATCACCGAGCCGTCGAACTATCGCTCCGCCGAACATCTCAATGCGTGGCTCAAGACGCGCGGCATCGTCGCGATCAGCGGCATCGATACACGGGCGCTGACCGCGCGCATTCGCGAAAAGGGCATGCCGAACGCCGTCATCGCGCACGACCCGTCGGGCCAGTTCGATATCGACAAGCTGAAGACGGAAGCGAAAGCTTGGTCCGGTCTTCTCGGGCTCGATCTCGTTCCTGACGTCACCAGCGGCCAGAGCTATTCCTGGGACGAGCAGCGCTGGGTCTGGAACCAGGGCTTCACACGCAATGAAAATCCTGAGTTCCACGTCGTCGCCATCGATTACGGCCTGAAGCGCAACATCCTGCGCTGCCTCGCCTCGGCGGGCTGCAAGGTGACGGTGGTCCCGGCAACCGAGAAGGCCGAGGACGTGCTGGCGCGCAATCCGGACGGCGTCTTTCTGTCGAACGGTCCCGGCGATCCAGCGGCGACCGGCGAATATGCGGTGCCCGAAATCAAGAAGCTGGTCGACAGCGGCAAGCCCGTTTTCGGCATCTGCCTCGGTCACCAGATGCTGGGCCTCGCCCTTGGCGGCAAGACCCGGAAAATGCATCAAGGTCATCACGGCGCCAACCATCCCGTGAAGGATTTCACGACCAACAAGGTCGAAATCGTTTCGATGAATCACGGCTTCGCCGTCGATCGCGACAGCCTGCCGAAGGGCGTTGTCGAAACGCACGTCTCGTTGTTCGACGGCTCGAATTGCGGATTGGCTCTAGAAGGCAAGCCGGTGTTCTCGGTGCAGCATCACCCCGAAGCGTCGCCCGGCCCGCAGGACAGCCATTATCTCTTCACGCGTTTCGTCAACATGATGCGTGAGCAGAAGGGCCAGACCGCGCGCCGCGAGCGCTGAGCGGGACCCGGACGGGTGAGCCGAGCGATCGCCGCCCGATAAACCTTGCTGAACTTTAAGCACCCGCCTCGGGCAAACTTGGCTATAAGCCAGGAAAAAATACCCGGAGGAATGGATGCGCGCTTCTTATTTGGCTCTCCTGTTGATTGCTGCGGCGACCCCTGCATTCGCCGACGATTGCAGCAAGGAGGTGCTCGCGGCGTTCGAAAAGCAGCGCACGTCCAAGGTTTTTCGCGTCGAGTTCAGCCAGCCGTCCGCGGAAGGCGACGTGCATATGATTATCGACTATATGCCGCCGGATAAGATGCTGCAGACGGTGACGTCGCCCGCGATGCCCGGCGAGCAGCAGACGATGCTGGTCGGCAATCGCGCCTATGCCGGATCGGGCGGGGCCTTCGAAGAGCTTCTGCCACAGTTCACGCAGTCGATCGTTGCCGAGTTCGCCCAGGCGGTCGGCGAGCCGAAGAACCTCGGCGCGTTCGAATGCGTCGGCAACTCGAAGGTCGACGGCCAGGACTTCGTCGCCTACCGGCTTTCCGAAAAAGCCGCCGCCGGCGCGGATACATCAAAGATCATGGCGCGAACGGTTTACGTTGACCCGGCGACAGGCAAGCCCGCCTACAACATCATCGCGGCGCTCAGCGGCACCGCGCCTCCGGCTCTGAAGGTCAAGTATTCCTATCCGACCGACGTCGAGATCGTTGCGCCGGCAAACGCGCCCGTGCAAAAGCTTCATTAGGTTTCGCCGTCCGGCTTTTCTCAAGGATTCCCGTCAATGCGTCGCTTCGCAATAGCCGTTGTCACCGCCGCCTCGCTCGTGGGTGTCGCGCAGGCGGAGCCGATCCCGCTTGGGGGCAATGCGCCCAACGCCGCTGAAGCGAAGCAGCCGCTGGGTCCGTGCAGCCAGGAAGTCGCCGCGTCGCTGCAGAAGCTTCGCAAGTCGTCCTGGTTCCGCATGACCAGCAACATGATCACCGAGAACGGCCCATCGACGATGGAGGTCGACTACATCCTCCCCGATCGCATGCACCAGAAGGTGACGAACACGGTGACGAAGGCGTCCTCGGAGATCATCCTCATCGGCCGCGAAGCGTGGTCGCGTCGGGGCGACGGAAGCTGGAACAGGATGCCCGCCAACGTCGCCGGTCAATTGCAGACGCAGGTGGAAGAGTCGGTTCTTGCCGAACAGAAAGATATCGGCAACTACGCCTGCAACGGCAAAATCACGGTCGATGGACATGACGTCATGTCCTACAAGCTCGAAAGCCAGCCGGCCAAAGGCGAGACGTTCAAAAACCCGACCTACCGCGTGTTCTACGTCGACGCGATCACCGGCTTGCCCTACAGCAACGCCCTGCTCGTTCCGGGCCGCGACGACAAGCCGATCTTCAAGACGACGTATGCCTTCCCGCTCGACCTCAAGATCGAGCCGCCGAAGGATGTCGCCGAGCCGGCTCCCGCAGCCGCGCCGCAATCCGCGCCTGCTCCAGGTGCGACACCCGAGACTGGCAAGTAAGCCGTTCGAGAACGATCTCCAAGATCGTCGCCGGGGCTGCACACGCTTCGATGGCTGCTATGCCCTGCGCAAGGATGACCTGCGCCGGCGATGACGCTAAAAGCGGCGGCCGGAGATAACCTTCATGACCGCGATTGACTCGTCCGTGGACGCCCGACCGGCGGCCGCCAAGGTAACGTTCTCGATTTTGCTGGCAGTGAGCTTCTGCCATCTGCTCAACGACGTGATGCAGTCGTTGCTGCCTGCGGTCTATCCGATGCTGAAGACCAATTATGGTCTCTCGTTCTGGCAGATCGGGCTTTTGACGACGGCGTTTCAAGGCACCGCCTCGCTGCTTCAGCCGCTCATCGGACATTACACCGACCGCCGCCCCGTCGAGTATTCGACCAGCGCCGGGATGATGTCGACGCTTCTTGGCCTCGTGCTCCTGTCGTTCGCGCACGGCTACGCCATGCTGCTTATCGGAGCCATGCTGGTTGGGCTCGGCTCAGCGGTTTTTCATCCCGAGTCGTCACGCATCGCGCGCTTGGCATCCGGCGGACGTCACGGCCTCGCGCAATCCCTGTTTCAGGTCGGCGGCAACTTCGGAACGGCGCTCGGGCCGCTTCTCGCGGCGTTCGTCGTGCTGCCTTATGGACAGTCGAGCATTGCCTGGTTCGCCGTCATCGCGCTGCTCGGCATCGCCATCCTCTGGCGCGTGAGCCAGTGGGGCAGCACCGTCCGCGCACGTCCGAAAGTGGGCGGCGAAGCGCCGGCCATGCCCTTTCCGCGCGATCGCACCATCCTTGCGATTGCGACGTTGGCCGTGCTCGTTTTCTCGAAATACATCTACATGGCGAGCCTGACGAGCTACTACACATTCTACACGATCCATAAGTTCGGCGTATCGGTGCAGCAGTCGCAGCTGATGCTGTTCGCGTTCCTCGGCGCTGTCGCGGCGGGTACTATACTCGGCGGCCCGATCGGCGATCGCATCGGCACCAAAACGGTGATCTGGATTTCAATTCTCGGCGTTCTGCCGTTCACGCTGGCGCTGCCTTACGCCAATCTCGAGTGGACCATCGCGCTGACCATCGTCATCGGCGTCGTGCTGGCGTCGGCGTTTTCGGCGATCGTCGTCTTCGCACAAGAGCTGGTGCCGGGGCGTGTCGGCATGATCTCGGGGTTGTTCTTTGGGTTCGCGTTCGGCATCGCCGGAATTGCGGCCGCCGTCCTCGGCATCGTCGCCGACGCCAAAGGCATCGACTACGTCTATCACATTTGCTCCTATTTGCCGCTTCTCGGCCTGCTCACCTTGTTTTTGCCGTCCCTCGAGCGCGCGAAATAGGAGCGGGCGCAGTTTCTGACACAGTGTGACAGTCGTGAAACTCCTATGCCGCAGTATTTTGAGGGTTCCCCCTCCGTCCGCCTTTGCCTATAAGCCCCCCTTAGCCTGAGATCAGAAACATCAATCGCCGAGCCGGCTGCGTCGCCCGCTTCCGCTTCGGCCAAACGCTTGCGCGGCATGCCCAAACGCTCCGATATCAAATCCATCCTCATCATTGGCGCTGGTCCGATCGTCATCGGCCAGGCGTGTGAATTCGACTATTCCGGCACGCAGGCCTGCAAGGCGCTGCGCGAGGAGGGATACCGGATCATTCTGGTCAACTCCAATCCGGCGACCATCATGACGGACCCGGATCTGGCGGATGCAACCTACATCGAGCCGATCACGTCCGAAGTCGTCGCGAAAATTATCGCCAAGGAAAAGCCCGACGCGATTCTGCCGACGATGGGCGGGCAGACGGCGCTCAACACCGCGCTGGCGCTGCACCAGCAGGGCGTTCTGCAGCGCTACGGCGTCGAACTGATCGGCGCCAACGCCGCAGCGATCGACAAGGCCGAGGACCGTCAGCTCTTCCGCGAGGCGATGAAGACGATCGGCCTCGAGACACCGAAATCCAAACTCGCTCACACGCGCGAGGAAGCCGCCGAAGCCCTCGAGCATGTCGGGCTGCCCGCGATCATCCGGCCGTCGTTCACGCTCGGCGGAACCGGCGGCGGCATCGCCTACAACCGTGAGGAATTCTTCGAGATCACCGAGCGCGGGCTCGATGCGTCTCCGACGAAGCAGATCCTGGTCGAGGAAAGCGTTCTCGGCTGGAAGGAATTCGAGATGGAGGTCGTCCGCGATAAGGCGGACAACTGCATCATCATCTGCTCGATCGAGAACGTCGACCCGATGGGCGTCCACACCGGCGACTCGATCACCGTCGCCCCGGCGCTGACGCTGACCGACAAAGAATACCAGATGATGCGCGATGCTTCGATCGCGGTGCTACGAGAGATCGGCGTCGAGACGGGCGGCTCGAACGTTCAGTTCGCTGTCAATCCCGCCGACGGACGCCTCGTCGTCATCGAGATGAATCCGCGCGTCTCGCGGTCTTCCGCATTGGCGTCGAAAGCCACCGGCTTCCCGATCGCCAAGGTCGCGGCGAAGCTAGCAGTCGGCTACACGCTCGACGAAATCCAGAACGACATCACGGGCGGCGCGACGCCGGCATCCTTCGAGCCGACGATCGACTACGTCGTGACCAAAATCCCGCGCTTCGCGTTCGAGAAATTTCCGGGCTCCGATACATCGTTGACGACGTCGATGAAATCGGTCGGCGAAGCGATGGCCATCGGGCGCACGTTCCGCGAAAGCATGCAGAAGGCCTTGCGGTCGATGGAAACGGGGCTCACGGGCTTCGACGATATCCATCTCGACGGCATCGGCCAGGGCGACGACAAAAACGTCGTGCGCGCCGCCGTCTCGCGTCCGACATTCGATCGCATCCTGAAGGTCGCGCAGGCGTTCCGCCTCGGCTTCTCGCAGGACGAAGTTCACCAGTACAGCAAGATCGATCCGTGGTTCCTGGCCGAGATCAAAGGCATCGTCGATACCGAAGCGCGCGTCGTCGCGCACGGCCTGCCGAAGACGGCGACGCAACTTCGCGCGCTCAAGGCGCAGGGCTTCTCTGACGCGCGTCTCGCTCATCTCGCGAAGACGACCGAAGCCGACGTTCGCCGGGCGCGCCACGATCTCGGCGTGATCCCCGTCTTCAAGCGCATCGACACCTGCGCGGCGGAATTCGCATCGCCGACCGCCTACATGTATTCGACCTATGAAACCGGCCTCAGCGGCGACCCCATCTGTGAAGCTGATCCGTCGGAAAAAGAAAAGATCATCATTCTCGGCGGTGGCCCGAACCGCATCGGACAGGGCATCGAGTTCGATTACTGCTGCTGCCACGCCTGCTTCGCGCTGACGGCGGCGGGCTATGAGACGATCATGGTCAACTGCAATCCCGAGACCGTCTCGACCGACTACGACACCTCGGACCGCCTGTTCTTCGAGCCGTTGACGGCCGAAGATGTGCTTGAAATCATCCGCGTCGAAAGCAGCAAGGGCAAGCTCAAGGGCGTGATCGTTCAATTCGGCGGCCAGACGCCGCTGAAGCTCGCGAGCGCGCTGGAGGAAGCCGGCGTCCCGATCCTCGGCACGTCGCCGGATGCGATCGATCTCGCCGAAGACCGCGATCGCTTCAAAGCGCTCATCGAAAAGCTCGATCTCAAGCAGCCCAAGAGCGGCATCGCCAAGACACCGGGCGAAGCGCGCGCCGTTGCCGAAACCATCGGCTATCCAGTCGTCATTCGTCCGTCGTATGTGCTCGGCGGCCGCGCGATGGAAATCGTGCACGACGGCGCCGAGGTCGATCGCTACGTCACGCGCCTCTCCGCAACGCTCGATCGCCCGTCCGAGCTTGTCGTGTCGGAGAAGCGTCCGCTTTTGATCGACAGCTATCTGACCGACGCAGTCGAGGTCGACGTCGATTGCCTATCCGACGGCAAGGACACGTTCGTCGCCGGCATCATGGAGCACATCGAGGAAGCCGGCATTCACTCGGGCGACAGCGCCTGTTCGCTGCCGCCGCACTCGCTTTCGGCCGACATCATCGCGGAACTGGAACGGCAGGCGCGCGAGCTTGCTTTGGCGCTGCGCGTGGTCGGCCTGATGAACATCCAGTTCGCGATCAAGGACGGCGAGGTCTTCATTCTCGAAGTCAATCCGCGCGCCTCGCGCACCGTGCCGTTCGTCGCCAAGGTCGTCGGATTGCCGATCGCCTCCATTGCTTCTCAGATCATAGCGGGCAAGCCGCTCGCAAGCTTCAAGCTGAAGAAGCCGGTCTACAACCACATCGCCGTCAAGGAAGCCGTGTTTCCGTTCGCGCGCTTCCTCGGCGTCGATCCGATCCTTGGCCCCGAGATGCGCTCCACCGGCGAGGTCATGGGCATCGACCACGATTTCGCGATGGCCTTCGGCAAGAGCCAGCTCGGCGCCGGCCAGACGCTGCCCTCGGGCGGCACGGTCTTCGTGTCGGTCAAGGAAAGCGACAAGGCGCGGATCGTCAGCCCCGTCAAGGAACTGGAAGCGATGGGCTTTAAGGTCGTGGCCACCCGTGGCACGAAGCGGTTCCTGGAGGCCCACGGCATCCAGTGCGAAAGCATCAACAAGGTGCTGGAAGGCCGCCCCCATATCGTCGACGCGATCAAAAACGGCGACATTCATTTGGTTTTTAATACAACCGAAGGTTCCAAGGCGCTGAGCGACAGCAAGGACATCCGGCGCACGGCCTTGCTTCACCACATCCCCTATTATACAACTCTGTCAGGGGCAGTGGCGGTCACGCGGGCCATCAGGGCGTTGAATTCCGATACGCTTCAAGTGGCGCCGCTGCAGGCTTTTGCGCATCATTGAGCCGTTCGCAATGCAGGTGATCTGAACGCTTTTGAATAGCGCGTGCCAGCACAGCCACTTCCCTATTCACTAAAGCGCGAGTTAACTGGGTCGGAGCCGGGCGCTCCGCGAATAGAGACCGTTCGAGACGTGGAGAAGATGATGGAACGGGTGCCGATGACGATCGAGGGCTACAAGAACCTCGAAGTGGAGCTGCAGCGGCTGAAGGCTGTCGAGCGCCCGCGCATCATCGCGGCGATCTCGGAAGCGCGCGCTCACGGCGATCTTTCGGAAAACGCCGAATATCATGCCGCCAAGGAACAGCAGGGCATGAATGAAGCCCGTGTCTCCGAGATCGAGGACAAGATCAACCGCGCCGAAGTCATCGACACGTCGAAGCTGTCCGGCGATAAGGTCAAGTTCGGCGCGACGGTCACGCTTCAGGACGAAGATTCCGAAGACAAGGTGACTTACACCATCGTCGGCGATACCGAAGCCGATTTGAAGAACGGCAAGATCTCGATCTCGTCTCCGATCGCACGTGCACTGATCGGCAAGTCGAAGGGCGAGAGCGTCGACGTCACGACGCCGAAGGGCACGCGCACGCTCGAGGTTCTGAAAGTCGCCTGGAGGTAAGGTTCGGCGCGCGGACAACCGGACTTAATCGCTGCTCCCTTCGAAAAAGGCGCGTGCGGCGTCGCATTCGCCTTTCGATGTCACGAGGTCGAAAACCCTGTCGTCGCCCTCTGTGCCGCTGAGTTCGACCGTATCCGACGTTCCTTCGATCGTGAGGCCTGTTTCCCCGGTTTTGAGGCGCAGCGCGCCGTCGGCGACCGGTGTCAGCCGGAAGATGCCGCCGTCCCCTTCGAGGAAGCAGTCGAAGCCGTGATCGTTCGCCTTGCAGCTTGCGGCCTGTCCATACCATTCGTCCTTGGCGGCGAGCATCAGCGCGAAGCCGAGCTGGAAGCGATCGGAGGAATTCGGCGAACCGTCTGAATTCGTTTTGGCGAGGTCGACCTCGATGCTGCGCACGCGCTGCGCCGGATGTGCTTTCAAATGTCCATCTGCATACGTCCGTGCGAAGCAGGGCCGGCCGGCGAGGACGTTGGAGAAATACCGGTCATAGAGATCGTTCGATGTCGCCGATGCGTTGCCGGCAACATCGAGCGAAAACAAACCGAGCAGGAGCGCGAAGCGCATGAGTGTCGGGGTGATCGAAAAGCCCTGCATGCATCCTCGGTTTTGTTCGTGCTTCAGGTCTCGTCCGGTGCGGACGCCGCGATTGGAACACCAGGCTCGCGCTTGGCCCTCCGGATGGTCAGAAACGTCTTGACGCTCGCCACGTTCGGCGCCGACGTCAGCGCGTCGAGAATGAAGCTCTGGAATTCCGGCAGATCGCGCGCGATGCATTTCAGCATAAAATCGCTTTCGCCGGAAAGCATGTAGGCCTCACGGACGAGGGGCCACGCCAGAACGCGGTTTTCGAAGGCGCGGAGATCCGATTCCGCCTGATTATGCAGTCTGACCATCGCGAACGCGGTCAGCGCATATCCGAGCGCGACCTCATCGATCAGCGCGGTATATCCCGAGATCAGTCCGGCTTCCTCGAGCACCCGCACACGTTTGAGGCAGGGGGGCGCGGAAAGGCCGATCCGGTTGGCGAGCGCGATGTTCGTCATCCGCCCGTCGGCCTGCAATTCCTTCAGAATTCGCCAGTCCGTCGCGTCGAGCTCGATGGCCATTAAAATCCATTCCTGCCAGCGGAAATATAATAACAGGAACGCAAGGTAGTCGCATCACGTTTCATTTGTTTCGTTAGCGCGCGGCCCTGTGGGGGCTCGACTCCGTCTTCCGGAGAGATGAAAAGATCGACGCATGACCGCTTCGCCGCCCGATGCTCAGCCCCTCGCAGGCCAGACAGCCTGGATATTTTCCGACGGCAAGGCCGGGCACGAAGCCCAATGCTTTGGCGTCGTCGAAGCGCTGGGCCTGAAGGCCGAGGTCAAACGGGTGGCGCCGGCTGGCGTCTTCAAATGGATGGCGCCCTGGGGGCCCGTCGCGCCGCGCGAACACTTCGGCCAGCGGGGCTCGGCCTTTGCTCCGCCGTGGCCGGTCCTGGCTTTTGCCACGGGCCGAACGACGATCCCGTATCTCCGCGCGCTGCGCCGCCAGGCCGGATTTGCAACGTACACGGTCATTCTGATGGACCCGCGGACGGGTGCGAGCAGCGCTGACCTCATCTGGGTTCCGGAGCACGACCGTCTGCGCGGCGCCAATGTCGTCACGACGCTGACGTCCCCGCACCGCTATTCGCCGCAACGGATCGAAGCTCTGCGCGCGCATATTCCGGCTGAGATCAAGCGTCTGCCGCAGCCGCGCGTTGCCTGTCTGATCGGCGGACCGAACGGAGATTACACGTACAACGACGACGACCAGTCCAGGCTCGTTGCATGTTTGAAGGATTTCGCCCACCGGGGTTTTGGCCTGATGATCACGACATCGCGGCGCACGCCGGAAAACCTTGCGACAGCCATCAAGGACGCCGTGCGCGATACGAATGCACTGTTCTGGGATGGCCACGGTCAAAATCCCTATCCGGATTATCTCGCCCATGCCGATCTGTTTCTCATCACCGCCGACAGCGTCAGCATGACGTGCGAGGCTGCAGCGACCGGGCGACCGATTTATATTTTTGCGCCATCCGGCGGCGGCGCGAAGTTCGATCGCTTTCACAAGGCGCTCGCCGGGCATGGCGTGACCAAGCCAGCTCCGAGCCCCGGAAGCAAAATTGAAACCTGGTCCTACGAGCCGCTCCACTCCGCCGGCGTCATCGCGTCCGAGATTGTGCGCCGCTGGAGCAAACGCGTAAAAATGCTCCCCGGTCTGGTCGCGCCGTCCCCCCAATGAGGCTCGCGGTCATGCGTCGGTCTGGGCGGGTTGAAACTCGAGCCCAATGATATATTTGAGCAATGCACGGCGATCGGCTAGAACGCGCGCCAATCCCTGAACCTTTACATGAAGGCGCCCCCGATGGCCGCACATCAGTATGTCTACCACATGCACAAGCTCTCCAAGGCGTATCCGGGGGGCAAGCAGGTGTTGAAAGACATTTCGCTGTCATTCCTGCCGGGTGCGAAGATCGGCGTCGTCGGCCTCAACGGCGCGGGCAAATCGACGCTTCTGAAAATCATGGCGGGTGTTGTCGACGACTTTATCGGCGAGGCGCGCCCGGCCGATGGCATCAAGGTCGGCTACCTCCCGCAGGAACCCGAACTCGACGAGACAAAGGACGTGCTCGGCAATGCGATGGAAGGCGTTGCCGAGAAGAAGGCCATCCTCGATCGCTACAACGAAATCGCCGCCAACTATTCCGACGAGACGGCGGATGAGATGACGGCGCTTCAGGATCAGATCGACGCGCAGAACCTTTGGGATCTCGACACGCAGGTCGAGCAGGCGCTCGATGCGCTGCGCTCGCCGCCCGGAGATGCGGATGTCACGAAACTTTCGGGCGGCGAAAAGCGCCGCGTCGCGCTGACGAAGCTGCTGCTCTCGAAGCCCGACATCCTGCTGCTCGACGAACCGACCAACCACCTCGACGCCGAGAGCGTTGCGTGGCTCGAGCGCTACCTCCGCGAATACACAGGTTGCGTCATTCTCGTGACCCACGACCGCTACTTCCTCGACAACATCACCGACTGGACGCTCGAACTCGATCGCGGCCAGGGCGTGCCGTGGAAGGGCAACTATTCGGGCTGGCTCGAACAGCGCGCCAAGCGTGAAGCAACCGAGAAGGCGCAGGAGGAGGGCAAGCAGAAGGCCCTCTCGCGCGAACTCGAATGGATCAGGTCGTCGCCCAAGGCACGGCAGGCGAAGTCCAAGGCGCGCATCACGGCCTATGAGAAACTCGCCGACGATGCAGGACGCGAAGAGAACGGCCGCGCCAGCATCCAGATCGCGACGGGCCCGCGCCTTGGCGGCATCGTCATCGAGACGGAAGGCCTGACGAAAGCGTTTGGTGACCAGCTATTGATCGACAATCTGTCGTTCAAGCTGCCGCCGGGCGGCATCGTCGGAGTCATCGGTCCGAACGGCGCCGGCAAGACGACGCTGTTCAAGATGCTCACTGGAGCCGAAGCGCCCGACGCAGGCACGATCCGCCTCGGCGAAACCGTTAAAATCGCTTACGTCGACCAGTCGCGTTCGCACCTTGATGATAAGAAAACCGTTTGGGAGGAAATCTCCGGCGGCCTCGATCAGATGCTGCTTGGCGGCAAGAAAGAAGTTCCGAGCCGCGCCTATTGCGGCTGGTTCAACTTCAAGGGCGCAGACCAGCAGAAGAAGGTCGGTTTGCTATCGGGCGGTGAACGCAACCGCGTGCATCTCGCCAAGCTCCTGAAAGAAGGCGGCAACCTGTTGCTGCTCGACGAACCGACCAACGATCTCGACACCGAAACGCTCGGCGCGCTCGAAGCGGCGCTCGAGGATTTCCCCGGCTGCGCCGTCGTCATCTCGCATGATCGCTTTTTCCTCGACCGCCTGGCGACGCACATCCTGGCCTTCGAGGGCGACAGCCACGTCGAATGGTTCGAGGGCAACTTCGCCGACTACGAGGAAGACAAGAAGCGCCGCTTGGGCGACGAAGCCGTCGAGCCGCATCGCATCAAGTTCAAGCGCTTCGATCGATAATCCAAACGCTAAACAGCTGCCGGTCAGTACATCTGCACCGGCAGCACGCCGCCCGGCCCGACCATCAGTCCCCAGATCTCGTCGGCGCCGACCTCTACGGCATCGTTCGCCATCGGCGCTTTTGATCCCTTCAGGCTGTAGGCGAGCTTGCCCGGCGCCACTTCCAGCGTCGGTCCGTCGGGACCCTTGCTGCCAGCGCCGCCCGGGATCTTGATCGTCTTTCCCGCGATGACGATCGTCGCGGGTGTTTCGAGGATGTTGCCGAAAAGAAGTTTCGTCTGACCGGATTTCGGCATCATTCCGGATGTCTTCGCGGCCTCCGTCTGACGGATCACGAGTTGAACCGTCGTCTCGCCGCCTGAACGGCCGAGCGTCAGGATGGCGGGGCCTTCGGGCGTCGCGTAGTTCAGCACCGCCTGATCTGGTTTGATGACGCTCTTGGCCGTGTCCTCGGTCCATGCCCGCTTGCCGAGTTCCGCGCGATAGAAATCGAGAACGGCGGTGAGCTTCGCAGGCACGCTGGCGTTGGCGCCGTAACGGAAAAGGGATTTCTCGCTGCCGCTCAGCGAGTGCGGCTTGGGCACCGGCAGCCCGCCCGCTTCGTCGGCTTCGAGTGCTTGCGCCGTTTCGCTGCCCGTTCCGCTGCCCGTTTCGCGGCCTGACGTTTCGGATGTGTTGGATGCGGCATCGCCTGTCGAGGCGTCGGGTGTTGCCGCCGCTGCTTTCTCCAGAGCCGAGCCGGCCGCCGTCACGTTGACGGACGCCCCCATCTTCATGACGGTGAGGGAAACCTCCTGCTCGCCTTTATGAAATTCGAGCGCGACCATGTTGGCTTGATTGATGACGGTCTTGCGCTCGCTCCAGCCCAGCGGCTTCATCTGCGCGCGGTAGAAGGCGACAACCTCGGCAACGCTCGATGAACTGTTGAAATCCAGACGGCCGGAACTCCCATCGAACTCGACGCCGTCCGCGGTGGCGGGCACCGGGATTGGCGCGGGGCTGCCGTCGAGCGGCGACAATACAGACTGCGCTTGCGCCGACGGATCGCCCTTCGCATCCGTCTTCGGTTTCGCTGCGGTCACGCCGGAAAGAGCGTCCGCCGTCGCCTTCTTCGCTTGCTCCATGATGTCGATCGCCAGCGCATCCATGGCGTCGCCGAGCTTGTCGTGCGCCGTCGGCGCAGGCTCGGCGGGAGCTGGCGTTTCCGCCTTCGGCTCGGGCGCTTTGGCGGCGACGGTCAGCTCGGGAGGAATGCTTTCGAGGTTGACCGCGGTCTTGCCGTCGTCGCCCTTCTGCAGCGTCAGGATGAGCGGCTTCTGGCCCTCCTGAACGTAATAGGCATAGAGACCTTTTTCCGTCTTCTGGTCGGCGTAAGCCGTCTTCGACGACTGCTCCTTCGACCACGGAGACCAGCCGCGCGTAATCAATTCCGTTCGGAAAAAATCGGACGTCGCTTCGACCGTGTCCGGCGTCGTGCATTTGAGATGCGGGCGATCGGCATCGAATTTGATGTCGGTCGCATTTTTCGGGAACGGCAAATCGTGCGCCAGCGGCACACCCGAGTAGGTGACGCTCGTCGCGTTGTTCTGTGCGGGTGCGGCATTGATGAAAACCGAAAGACCTTGCGCGCCTTTCTTGAGGGAGGCGAGCACCATGTCGGCATTTGTCGGCTCGCTCGCGGAAACGCGGCCGTACTGTTGCCAGCCTTCGGTGCTCAGAGTTTCGAGCGTTTCGGCGGCCGTGTCGGCAACGGAGAACGGCGTCGTGAAGATCGTCGACAGCGGACTGGCGTAGATTTCCTTGGACCCTGAAACACGCGGGAGCTTGCTGGTGTCGAGTGCCTCGTCCGCCCTTGCCGTCGAAGGCTGCAGCAGCATCGCCATCCCGAGAAACGCACATGCGAGGGCGGCATAACGGCTCATTCTCGACGTCATGGACTCTGTCTCCTGGCGCTGCGCGCGTTCCGTCGCGGCGAGGAACTTGGGTAAAGGATTTCGCGGCCGTTCGCCAATAGAGTGCTTCCGGAAAAGCGGGCACCGGTTTTCCAATAAGAAGCACGACAAAACAGAGACCTGGAGCCGATCCGCGATTCAACGAAAAACGGAAAGTCTCTAGAGGATCGGCAATTTGGATAAACGAGCATGAAAAAAGCCGCGCTTTCGGGAAAGCGCGGCTTGGTGATTGGCAGTGTGCGGAACTTAGCCGTTGCTTTTGTCGACGATCGGCAACTGCTTGGCTTCTTCCGACGTGAGGGACAGCTTCACGCTATCGGAAACCTCGGTGATCTTGTCGCCCGCAATGGCATAGACCTGGGCGTTGATGCCCGCCTGTGTTCCGGCCGTGACCAAGATCTCCTGCACCTTGCCGGACGTATCCGACTTGACGCCGTTGATCTCGCCGATCTTCGCGCCATCCGAGCCGAGAACGGCTTGGCCGATTTTCAGCTGGCTGGCCTCGATGGTCGAACTCGCAGCGCCTGAAGCTTCCGGCTCGGCAGCGGGCGCCGGAGCAGCGTCGGAAGCGCCGCCTTCGGGTGCAGCTGCTGCGTCGGGCGCGGGGCTTTCGCCACCTTCGGCTGGGGCCGCCGGGGCCTCGGCGTCTGGCGCGGGAGCTGCGGTATCCCCGCCTTCCGGCGCCGGAGCACTCTGACCTTCTTCAGCGGTGCCGGACTCTGGCGCCGGTGCTTGCGCGGTTTCCTCGTTCGCGGACAGATGTTGTTCGACCTGGCCAGCGTCGGCCGGTTCGGCCTGCTGAGCGACCACGATCCTGTCGTTCGTCGCGGAATATCCCGGTGAAGACCCGAGCACAAACATGGCGGCAGCAACAGCAGCGCTCGCCAGAGAATACGTTTTCGCCGAGAACAAGACGGCCTCCCTACCTGATCCGCGGTCCTGCTTCAGTGGTGCAAGCCCCGCTTCAACCAGCCCGGCATCTTATGTGCCGGACATCACACGCCGATACGATCGCTAGCGCTCATAGGCGCCAGGCGTTGTCAATGAAATAACCGCGAATTTGGAACGATGGCGCGGACATGCGTGCCGCCATCGACACGCTGCGCGCACACGATCCACATAAGGGCAGATGCGAGCGAGATTAAGAGGCACACCAACGGCCTTGAAAAATATCCTCGATGCGTGCGCAAAAGGCACAAGCCGGCCGAACCCACGTGGGTTCGGCGGCCGTGCGGTCAAGGCTAGCGGCTCAAAGCCAATACGAGCGCGCGAGGGTTGTTGCCGTTCTCGGTGATGTAGTTCTGGAAAAGATCGTCGAGGAACGATGT
>NZ_JBAYUV010000050.1:0-20787 GCF_041674905.1 Hyphomicrobium sp. | reverse complement strand
GGCGTCCTGATCATGCTGCTGATGATGGCGACCGGCTTCATGGGCTACACGTTGCCCTGGGGGCAGATGAGCTTCTGGGGCGTCACCGTCATCACCAACCTATTCTCGGCCCTCGATACGATTATACCGGGGCTGGGCACGGTCGTCGTCGAGTGGTTATGGGGCGGCTATTCGGTGTCGGGTGTAACGCTCAACCGCTTCTTCTCGCTGCACTATCTGCTGCCGTTCGTGCTGACGGGCGTCGTCGGGCTTCACATCTGGGCGTTGCACGTCGTCGGTCAGAACAATCCCACCGGCATCGATCTGAAGCAGCCGAGCGATTCCGTTCCGATGCACCCCTACGCCACCTCGAAAGATGCGGTCGGCCTTTTTGCCTTCCTCATCCTGTTCGCGTGGTTCGTCTTCTTCCTGCCGGACTACCTGGGTCACGCCGACAACTACGTCGAGGCCAATCCGCTCGTCACTCCGCCGCACATCGTGCCCGAATGGTACTTCCTGCCGTTCTACGCGATCCTGCGCGCCTTCACGAGCTCGTTCCTCGGCATTCCGCTCGGACAGTTTGCTAAGCTGGCGGGCGTCATTGCGATGTTCGCGGCCGTGCTGATCATCGCGTTCGCGCCGTGGCTCGACACCTCGCGCGTGCGGTCGGCGAAGTACCGGCCGATCTTCAAGTGGTTCTTCTGGCTCTTTCTGTTTACCTGCGTTGCGCTCGGCTACCTCGGTTCGAAACCGGCGGAAGGCGTGTACGTCACGTGGGCGCAGATCTTCACCGTCTACTACTTCATGTTCTTCCTCGTCATCATGCCGGTCGTCGGCTTGATCGAGACGCCGAGGAAGTTGCCACGTTCGATAAGCGAAGCCGTGCTTGGCGGCGGCGCGATATTGCCAGAGGGCGCGACTGCCGCCCCTGAAAAGCGCTGAGAGGAGAGAGACAGATGAACAGACGTTTCTCTCACGCACTTGCCGGCATCGTGGCCGCACTCGTCGTGGTTCCGGTTGTCGCGCATGGCGAAGAAGGCGGCCACCCAGAGATTGCCCGTCAGTCGTGGGCGTTCTCGGGGTTCACCGGTCAGTTCGACCGCGCCCAGCTGCAACGCGGATTTCAGGTCTACAAGGAAGTCTGCTCGGCCTGTCACGGCTTGAAGCGGGTCGCATTCCGCAACCTCGTCCAGCCGGGCGGTCCGGAGTTCCCGGAAGCGTCGGTCAGGGCGTTGGCCGCCGAATGGCCGAACCAGATCACCGACGGCCCGAACGACGAAGGCAAGATGTTCGAGCGTCCGCCGCTGCTGTCGGACACGATCCATGGACCCTTCAAGAACGATCAGGAAGCTCGTGCCGCGCAAAACGGCGCGCTGCCTCCCGATCTCTCGCTGATCGCCCGTGCTCGCGGCATCGAGCGCAATCCGGCCTGGTACATTCATCCGTTCCTGATGCTCGGCGATATCTTCAAGGGCTATCAGGAAGGCGGCGCCGATTATCTCGTCGCGCTCCTGACGGAATATACCGACGCGCCCGCGAGCTTCTCGCTGGCGGAAGGCAAATATTACAACAAGGCCTTCGCAGGCCATCAGATCAGCATGCCGCCGCCGCTATCGGAAGGCGTTGTGACCTATCAGGATGGCACGCCGGGAACCGTTGAGAATTACGCTCACGACGTCGCGGCCTTCCTGTCGTGGACGGCGGACCCGCACTTCGATCAGCGCAAGCGGATCGGCTGGCAGGTCATCCTTTATCTGCTTGTCACAACGATTCTTCTCTACATCGGCAAGAAGCGCATCTGGTCGGCGATCAAGCACTGAGTGCTTCCGGAAAAGTGGGAACCGGTTTTCCGATAAGAAGCACGACAAACAAAGACCTAGAGTGCTTCCGGAAAAGCGGGAAGGCTCCAGGATCGCGCTCTGCCAATAATATGTGATTTCGAAAAGGCCTCGCTTGCGGGGCCTTTTTTCTTTTAAGTGGCGCCCGGTGTCTCGAGGGGGAGGATAAGGCTATGACGCAATCGGTTCTCGGCATCGTTGGCGGCAGCGGCTTCTACAACTTGCCGGGCCTGGCACACGCCGAATGGCGTCGCATCGACAGCCCATGGGGACAGCCCTCCGATGACATCCTTTTCGCCGACATCGACGGCCTGCCGATCCGCTTCTTGCCGCGCCACGGCCGCGGTCATAAGTTGTCGCCGAGCGACATTGATTATCGCACCAACGTCGACGCCCTGAAGCGCGCCGGCGTCACCGATCTTGTGTCGGTCTCGGCGTGCGGCTCGCTCAAGAAGAAATATAAGCCCGGCGATTTCGTCCTGCCCGACCAGTTCATCGATCGCACCTTCGCCCGCGCGAAATCTTTCTTCGGCAAGGGCTGCGTCGCGCACGTCGCGATGGGCGACCCGACCAGCCCACTTCTGCACAAGGCGCTCGAGAAAGCCGCCAAATCCGAAAATATCAAAATCCATCGCGGCGGCACCTATCTGGCGATGGAAGGTCCACAGTTCTCGACGCGCGCTGAGAGCAATCTCTACCGCTCGTGGGGGTGTGACGTCATTGGCATGACGAACATGCCGGAAGCCAAGCTCGCCCGCGAAGCCGAACTCTGTTACGCGAGCGTCGCGATGGTGACGGACTACGATTGCTGGCACGATGACCACGCGCACGTCGACGTGGCGGCGATCATCGAGGTGATGCAGGAAAATACCGGCAAGGCGCAGCGGCTGGTGGCGCGCCTCGCACGCGACTTCCCGCGCGAGCACCCGGCATGTCCGATCGGCTCGGACCGGGCGCTCGACGTCGCGATCATCACGCCACCCGAGGCGCGTGATCCCGAACTCTTGAAGAAGCTCGACGCGGTCGCGGGACGCGTCCTGGCGAGCAGCTAATGGCTAATTGAAGCCGATCAGGATTTTCATCTTGATGAGCTGCGGGAAGACCATTTCAAGGCCCGCGCCGACGAACCACAGGATGACCCCGAGAAGCAGCATCGCCGGAACCGCCGCGATCGCCGCCTTCAGAAAGAATGTGACGAGGCGCGCGAACGGCACGTCGAAGGCCCGCACCGTGGCGGCGACAGGAGCGTTGCCAATACACGGTTCATTTTCGGCGGAGCGGTAGATCTGCGGCTGCGGCCGGGAGTAATCCTCGACGCCCGTCGAAAGCGTGGGTGCGGCCGCACGCTCCCTCGCGGCACGCTCTTGCGCCTCGCGCGCACGGGCTTCCTTTTCACGCCTGAACGTCCTGGGAAGGTCGTCAGTATCGTCGGAGAACGAGCCGAAGTCGGGGCCGGCCATCGCGGTCGAGCCTTGTGCTGCCATCTCGTTGTGCCTCAGCAAACTATTATTTAGCCACGTCACGGAACAATCGACCGTAAAGGGCTACGCTGCTTCTACCTAGACGCCAGCGATATTGCTATTTTGCGCCGTCAATTGGGCGGGAGTGCAGCACGTGCAAGACCTCGAAGACCTCATCCGGACCATTCCTGATTATCCGAAACCTGGAATTATGTTCCGCGATATCACCACACTCCTCGCCAATCCCAAGGGCTTGAAGAAAGCCATCAAGCACATGACGAAGCCCTTCGAGAACGAAAAAATCGCGGCCGTCGCGGGCATCGAGGCACGCGGATTTATCCTCGGAGGCGCGATTGCCGACCGCCTCGAATGCGGCTTCATTCCGATCCGCAAGAAGGGCAAGCTGCCGTGGAAGACCATCGGTCAGGAGTACACGCTCGAATACGGTGTCGACGTTATCGAGGTGCATGAGGATGCGATCGCGCACGGCACGCGCGTGCTCATCGTCGACGATCTGATCGCAACCGGTGGCACTGCGGAAGCGGCCGCGAAACTCGTGCAGCGCTCCGGCGGCACGATCGTCGGAGCGACGTTCATCGTCGACCTGCCGGATCTTGGCGGCATGAAACGGTTGTCGGACCTCGGCGTCGAAAGTCATGCGCTCGTGTCGTTCGGAGGTCATTAGTCGCGGCTGTGTCCCTTTCCGGAGAGCAACTGAAGACTGCGTTGGCTGCCATTACCGCATGGCGCTCCGACCCCGACGCTCCGTGTCGTTGCCCCGTGTGCGGAGCGTCTGGTCTCGCGATCGTCGACCGCTCCGCCCGCCCCTACGCGGAATGGTATGTGTTGACGTGTGAAAGCTGCGGTCTCGACGCGACGGTCCACATCCCGATGGCCGGGGTGCCGGAGACGTGATGACCGCTCCCGCCGATGAAATCGTCCTGCTGCCCGGCCTCGACGGCACCGGCGAATTGTTCGATCGCGTGGCTGCCAGTCTCGCGGATGAATTCACGGTAAACGTCATGCGCTATCCCAACGATCCGAGCCTGGGCTATGCGGGATATGCAGAGCTGGCGCGCCGGTTGATCGGGCAGCGCCGGGTCTTCCTTCTCGGCGAGTCGTTTTCCGGCCCCGTTGCGGTGCGCGTCGCGGCCCAGCTCGGGCCTCAGATCAAGGGCGTGATCCTCGCGGCCACGTTCTTGCAGACCCCCTTGCCGAGCTGGTTCATGCGCCGGGCAGCGCATACCGAACCCGAGGCGACGCCAAAGAGGATCAGGGATGCGATATTGATGGGTTCCTATGGCGACGACGAACTGAGAAACAAGGTTGACCAGATTGTTCGCGGCCTGTCGCGCCCCGTCCGTGCGGCGCGCCTTCGGGCTATCGCGGAGGTCGATGTGAGAGATGACTTCGCCAGGCTTCGCTGTCCCGTCCTGGTTCTCCATGGGCGCAAGGATTGGCTCGTGTCGATAACAGCCATGCAAAAAGCCGTATGCAATAAAGGCGGTGCGCGGATCGTCGCATTTTCAGCCGCGCATATGTTGTTGCAGACACGCGCCGTCGAGGCCGCGATGGAAATTCGGGCGTTTGCAAAATCGAAGACGTTGGAGGCGCAGAATGAAAATTGACGGCATCGCATCGCGCACCATCTGGCTCGAGCCCGACGGCTGGTCGGTCGGCATCCTCGACCAGACGATGCTGCCGCATACTGTCCTCCGGAAAACCTTGCGAACGCTCGAAGATGCAGCGCACGCGATCAAGTCGATGCAAGTTCGCGGCGCGCCGCTGATCGGCGTCACGGCGGCGTATGGTGTGGCGCTGGCGATGCATGCCGATCCCTCCGACGCAGCCCTCAAACATGCTTTGAAGTTTCTTGCCGAGCAGCGTCCGACGGCCGTGAACCTGCGCTGGGCCTTGAACGATCTCGAGGCGACGCTTGCGCCTCTCGCGCCGAAAGCCCGCGCTGAGGCGGCCTATGCCCGTGCCGCCGAGATTGCTGACGACGACGTCGAGACGTGCCGCCGCATCGGCCTCAACGGATTGCGCTTGATCCAGGAGCTTGCCAACGAACGACCGGGCGAACCGGTCAACATCCTGACGCACTGCAATGCCGGATGGCTCGCGTGCGTCGATTGGGGAACCGCGACGTCTCCGATTTATCAGGCGCACGATTCGGGAATTCCGGTGCACGTCTGGGTCGACGAAACACGGCCGCGCTGTCAGGGATCGGCATTGACCGCATTCGAGCTGGCGCAGCACGGCGTGCCCTATACGCTGATCGCCGACAACGCTGGCGGCCATTTCATGCAGCGCGATTGCGTTGATATGGTCATCGTCGGCACCGACCGCGTCACCGCTTGCGGCGACGTTGCCAATAAGATCGGCACGTATCTGAAGGCGCTTGCTGCCCATGACAACGGCGTACCGTTTTATGTCGCGCTTCCCTACTCGACGATCGACTGGAGCATCGAGCGCGGCGCCGATATCCCGATCGAGGAGCGCGGCGCCGAGGAGGTCCTCCGCGTGCAAGGGCGTCTCCCCGACGGCGCCGTCGCGTCCGTGGCGATCTCGGCGGACGGAACGCCCGCCCGCAACCCGGCGTTCGACGTCACGCCCGCCAGGCTCGTGACGGGGTTCATCACCGAACGCGGTGTCTGCGAAGCGTCGCGGGACGGTTTGTTGTCGCTCTATCCCGAAAAGAAAAGCTGCGCGGCATGAGCCGAAGCAAGTCCAAGCGTCCGAGTGAAAAGAGCCTCAGAAAGGCTGTGCTCGACACGGCGCTTGCGATGAGCGCCTCGGGGCTTTCACCAGGGCGATCTGGGAATGTTTCGTGCCGCTTCGACGACGGCATGCTGATCACGCCATCCGGTCGGCGCTACGAAGATATCGGCCCCGCCGACATCGTGTTCGTCTCCGCCGACGGCAGCGTGCCCGACGATCTTCAGACGCCCTCGACCGAATGGCATTTTCACCTGGCGGCTTATCGCGCGCGCCCGGATCGCTTCGCCGTCGTCCATACGCATTCGATGCATGCAACGGTTCTCGCCTGCGCACACCGCGCGATACCGGCTTTTCATTACATGATTGGCGCCGCGGGCGGAAAGGATATCCCGTGCGTGCCCTACGCCACTTTCGGCACCGAAGAACTGGCGCGTCACGTTGCGGCCGGCTTGAAGGAACGCGACGCCTGCCTGATGGCGAACCACGGACAGATCGCGATCGGCGCGACGCTCGATCATGCGCTCGAGCTTGCGGCCGAAGTCGAGGTACTGGCCGAGCAATACTATAAGGTCCTGACGCTCGGCCCTGCGAACATCTTGAACGACGATGAGATGACGCTGCTGCTCGAAAAATTCAAAACTTACGGCCGCAACGTCGCTGATAAATAATTTTGACGTGCGCGTCCTATTTATCGCCACGATCAGCTCGCCTGATCATCATAAGATTAGGTTATGAGCACCGCTTAACAAACGGATTGGTCTTTAAAATCATTCTGATGTTTCGTGAGCCCTCGACGTAAATTCGAGGATGACGTTAACAATGACAGACACGACCAAGCTCACAACGACCGCTGGCGCGCCCATCGCCGACAACCAGAACTCTCTTTCCACGGGCGCACGCGGTCCACTGCTGTTGCAGGACTATCAGCTGCTTGAAAAGCTTGCACATCAGAACCGCGAGCGCATTCCTGAGCGCGTCGTTCACGCCAAAGGCTGGGGTGCATTCGGCACCCTGACGGTGACGCAGGATATCTCGAAGTACACGCACGCCAAGCTGTTCGATGCGATCGGCAAAAAGACCGATCTTCTGATCCGCTTTTCGACCGTTGCCGGTGAACTCGGCGCTGCCGACGCGGAACGCGACGTGCGCGGCTTTTCGATCAAGTTTTATACCGGAGAAGGAAACTGGGACCTCGTTGGCAACAACACGCCGGTCTTCTTCGTCCGCGATCCTCTGAAATTCCCGGATTTCATCCATACGCAAAAGCGGCATCCGAAAACCAATCTTCGCTCGCCGACCGCGATGTGGGACTTTTGGTCATTGTCGCCGGAAAGCCTGCACCAAGTGACAATTCTGTTTTCGGATCGCGGCTGCCCGATCGGTGTTCGCCATATGAACGGCTATGGTTCGCACACGTACTCGTTTCTGAACGTAGCCGGCGAGCGCTACTGGGTGAAATTCCATTTCAAGACGCTGCAGGGTCATCAGCATCACACGAATGCCGAAGCTGCGGAACTCATCGGAAAGACGCGCGAAAGCTATCAGGAAGATCTGTTTGGTTCGATCGAGAAGGGCGATTTTCCGAAGTGGCGCATGTTCGTTCAGGTTATGCCGGAGGCGGACGCCGACAAGACCGCTTACAATCCGTTCGATCTGACAAAAGTCTGGCCGCACGCCGAGTATCCGTTGATCGAGGTCGGTATCGTCGAGTTGAACCGCAACGCGGACAATTATTTTGCCGAGATCGAGCAGGCGGCATTCTCCCCGTCGAACATAATTCCGGGCATCGGCTTTTCGCCGGACAAGATGCTTCAGGCGCGGATCTTCTCATATGCGGACGCGCACCGGCATCGCCTCGGCACGCATTACGAAGCGTTGCCCGTCAACGCTCCAAAATGCCCGGTTCACCACTACCATAAGGACGGCGCGATGCGGTTCTTCCCCAATGACACCGGCAATCCCGACGCATACTACGAGCCGAATTCTTTCGGCGGACCGAAGGAGACGCCGGCATTCCGCGAGCCGCCCCTCAAGATCTCGGGCGATGCCGACCGCTACAATCATCGCCTCGGCAACGACGACTATACGCAGCCGGGCGACCTGTTCCGCCTGCTATCATCCGATGGCCGCGAGCGTCTGATGGACAATATTGCCGCTGCGATGCAGGGCGTGCCGACGTTCATCATCGAACGCCAGGTGGCGCATTTCGCAACGTGCGACCCCGCTTACGGCGCGGGCGTTGCAAAGCGGATGGGCGTGACGGTGCCGATGCCGCGAGCCGAAGCGGCCGAATAACTGGGCGTCCGGTTCGTGAGTAAAGATAGCTTTGCTTGAGTTGTCGCCTCGGCCGATCCTCCCTATTGGAGAACGCCGAGGCGACAGATGCATCGCCAGTGCTTGCCGCGAAACTTCCGATGCCCTTGCGCGTTGCTCCGCCAGAGTTCGATGAACAGTTCGATGAACCTTGAAGGAGACAGCCATGCCCCGAGGCGACAAATCCTCATATACCGGCAAGCAAAAACGCAAGGCCGAACATATCGAGGAAGGTTACGAGAAACGCGGCGTAAATAAAGATGAGGCCGAGCGCCGGGCATGGGCGACGGTGAACAAGGAAAGCGGTGGCGGCAACAAGAGCGGTTCGGGTCGCGGAAAAAAAGACACGCACGTTTCGTCGAAACGCGGCGGAAAAATCGGCGGCAAGGCTTCGGCATCGCGATCTGCCGCAGCTCGTAGCGCCTCGGCGCGCAAGGCGGCCGCAACCCGCAAACGACGCGCGGCGCGATAAGCCAGAAAACGTTTACTCAGCTGCTCTTATGTACGGCTCAACCTTGCCCTTGAGCTTCAAGGTCATCGGACGGCCGGTGCGGTCCTTGGCATTGCCCGCTGCGACGCGAACCCAGCCTTCGCTGACGCAGTATTCCTCGACGTTGTTTTTCTCGACGTCGTTGAAGCGGATGCCGATGTCGCGCTTCAAAACCTCTTCATTATAGAAGGGGCTTTTCGGATCGTTGGACAGGCGGTCGGGCAGCGCGTCGGTCATAACCGGAATATCCTAGAGTGCTTCCGGAAAAGTGGGAACCGGTTTTCCGATAAGAAGCACGACTAAACAAAGGCTCTAGTTGGCGAACCTGAAGTGCATGACGTCGCCATCCTGGACGACATATTCCTTGCCTTCCAGCCGCATTTTCCCCGCGTCCTTGGCCCCCGCTTCGCCGTTGCCGGAGACATAGTCGGCATAAGCGATCGTTTCGGCGCGGATGAAACCCTTTTCGAAATCCGTATGAATGACGCCCGCCGCCTGCGGACCTTTCGTTCCGCGCGTGATCGTCCAAGCGCGGGCTTCCTTCGGTCCGACGGTGAAATACGTCACGAGATCCAGCAGTGAGTAACCCGCGCGGATCAAGCGATTGAGGCCCGCTTCCTCGAGACCCATCTCTGCCAGAAACGCGTCGCGATCTTCTGGCGCAAGACCTGAAAATTCGCTCTCGATTTTGGCGGAAATGATGACGACAGCCGCGCCCTCCGCCTTCGCGCGATCCTCGACCTGCTTTGAAAACGCGTTGCCGTGGGCCGCCGCGCTTTCCTCGACGTTGCAAACGTAGACGATAGGCTTCGACGTCAAAAGTTGAAGTGCGCGAAAGGCGGGCATCTCTTCCGGCGTCATCGCTGCGAGGCGGGCGGGTTTGCCTTCGCGCAACAGCAGCAGCGGCTTCTCCATTACGGCGAATTGCGCCTTCGCCTCCTTATCGCCGGTCTTGGCTTTTTTCTCGATTTGCGAGACGCGCTTTTCGAGGCTTTCGAGATCGGCGAGCATCAGCTCCGTCTCGACGACATCGGCGTCGGCGAGCGGATCGATACGATTTTCAACGTGCGTGATGTCGTCGTCGACGAAGCAGCGCAGCACGTAGGCCACGGCGTCGACTTCGCGGATGTGCGAGAGAAACTTGTTGCCGAGCCCTTCGCCCTTCGATGCGCCGCGCACAAGCCCCGCGATATCGACGAAGGTCAGACGCGTCGGAATGATTTCTTTGCTGCCCGCGATCTTGGCCAGCGTTTCAAGCCGCGCATCGGGAACCGCGACCTCGCCGACGTTCGGCTCGATCGTGCAGAACGGATAGTTCGCAGCTTCCGCCGCAGCCGTCTGCGTCAGCGCGTTGAAGAGGGTCGACTTGCCGACGTTCGGCAGGCCGACGATACCGCATTTGAAGCCCATTGCTTGGAGAATTCCGCCGGAGTTGACGCCAGGTGATCGCCGTGGGTTAAGCGAGACGCGCCGCGTTGTGAAGCGAAATCGGCCGCATCTGCGGCCCTTTGGCTCACTTCTTGAACTTGGCGAACGCAAACGTCGAGTAGCGGTCCGGACTGGGCAGGTTGATGGTGCCCGACATCGCGTCCGCGAGTGCTTCGGAAATGTGCGTGCCATCGTCCGCTTTGCGCACTGCGATCACGATGAACGGCCGCTGCCAGCTCGTGTCGGCATCTTCGCATTCGAGGCACGGTTCGATGTAGCGGCCGAGGTTCAGCGTCCACATCGGGACGTCGCCGCCGAGCGCCTCGCGCACCCACTGCGCGATCCGTTCCGCCCTTAACCCGCCGCGTTGTTCCTCGCGCTCGACCGCGCCTTCCTGACTAGCGAGTCCGACCGCGATAAGTCCGCGCGCCGAGCCGAGACCTTGCCGAAGCTGCGGTGCCAGAACTTCCGTCTGAATGTCATCCGGCGACAGGCGGCGATCGAATTTTTCGAGTTCCGTCGTCGAGCCGCGCACCCATCCATAATCCTTGGTCAGGACGACGACATCGAAGAGCGCGCGCCGCCCGGCCCGGTCCGAGCCTTCAACCGGAAAGACGAGCGTGCGCTCGTTCCAGCGCTTGGCGATGATCCGCTTGACGCCGCTCTTATCTTTATAGTTCGAACGATACGCATCCCACGCGACGTTGCCGAAGACGCCGAGCGTGAACAGCAACGCCAGCGCGCCGATCGCAAGATTGAAGCGGCTGCCGAGAGGTGACGCCAGCCAGCCCGAACGGGCTTCCGCTTGGTAATCGGTCATCGGCAAACCTCAACGCTGGAACGACGCCCCGGCGAAACGCATTACGCGTCGCCATCTCCCGACTTTCGCGCACCGAGCCATTTTTTCAGGTTCTCGGCAAGCGCCGATTGGCGTTTGGAAGAGCGTTCTCCGGACGGGTGTGACGGGGAGGCCGGCTTTTTGGCAGGCTGCGGAGCCGGTTGCTCTGCTTCATCCTTGGCTTTCTTGGGCGAAGGCTCGGCATAAAGCGTTTTCGCGACGTCGCTCAGGAATCGCGCGTCGTCGCCTTTCGCGAGAAACGGCGCGGCGTCCGAAACCGCGTCGAGAAGATCGGATAGCCACCCGCGTTCCGATTTCGCGAAATCGTTGAGCACATAATAGACGACGGCATCCTTGGAGCCAGGATGCCCAATGCCGAGCCGCACGCGCTTATAATCGTTGTCGAGGTGCGCCGAGATCGAGCGCAAGCCGTTGTGACCAGCGTTGCCGCCGCCCGCCTTCACCTTCACCTTGCCGGGAGCAAGGTCGAGTTCGTCGTGGAACACGTAAACGTCGGAAAGGGGGATCTTGAGAAAGCGCTGCGCGTCGCCGACTGAGCGGCCGCTTTCGTTCATATACGTTTCGGGCTTCAGCAGCAGGACGCGATCCGTGCCGATCGTGCCTTCCGAAACGAGACCCTGGAATTTTTTCCGCCACGGTCCGAAGCCGTGACGCTCCGCGATCCGGTCGAGCGCCAGGAAACCGATGTTGTGGCGGTTGGCGCTGTACTTTTCACCGGGATTTCCGAGACCGACGAAGAGCTTCATTTTTTATCGCGCCTTCCGACTCGCCTCCGGCAAGCAGGCCGGAAACGGACCTGGCGGCCGGCTCCCCGAAGGGGAGTCGCCAGGTCCAACTAAAAAAGCCGATCCTGGCGGCCGGCTCCCAGAAGGGGAGCCACCAGGTCCAACTAAAAAAAGCTGAGCCCGGCGGCCGGCTCCCAGAAGAGCAGTCGCCGGGGCCAAGTCTTATTACTTCTTCGCGGCAGGTTTCGCGGCAGCCGGCTTCGCAGCGGCAGGAGCCGCGCCTTTCGCTGCGGGAGCAGCAGCCTTGCCACCGGCGGCGGCAGGAGCAGCGCCCTTCGCATCTGCAGGTGCTGCAGCATCCGTCGTCGTAGACGCGGAGTCGTCGTCGCCCTTCAGCGCGCCTGCGATCGTCGCGACCGTGAAGTCACGGCTCTTGATCACTGGTGACACGCCTTCCGGCATGCTGACGGACGAAATGTGGATCGAGCGTCCGATTTCGAGACCTTCGAGGTTGATCTCGAAGAAGCGCGGAATCTTGTCATAGGGCGCAAAAACTTCGACGTCGTGACGCACGATGTTGAGCACACCGCCACGCTTCAAACCGGGCGAGAGCGTCTCGTTAATGAAATGCATCGGGATCGAAACTCGAATGATGCCGTCCTTGCCGACGCGCTGGAAATCGACATGCAGCGGCGTATCGCGGACGGGATCGACCTGCACGTCGCGGGCAAGCACGACGTGCTTTTTGCCTTCGACATCGAGCTCGATCGCAGTCGAGGTGAAGTGGCCGCGAAGGACCTGCTTCCACAACTCGTTGTATTCGAGATTGATCGTTTCCGGGGTTTCTTGATTGCCGTAAATAACGGCGGGTACATTTCCATCGCGGCGAGCTTGGCGTGCGGCCCCCTTGCCGGCACGCGGGCGCGCCGTAGCCTTGAGCGTGATCAGCTCAGACATGGCATCGTCTCCGAGTGTTATGCTCTTGCCGCCTATCGGAAAGAGCCAAAAGCCGCGAAACGGCCTCCAAGGGTGCCGTGCGGCGTCTCAGGAATGTCTTCGTGAGATGGCCGGTGTATAACCGGGCTTTGCCGGGCGCGCAATGCTTGCCGGGCGTGGATCTGGCGCGGCCTTTACTTCGAGCAGACTGGAAAGTTACCCCAGAAATCAGCATATTAGTCCAGCGCCTTAGAAAACGCGGACGATTCGTCCCGTGAATGGGGGTCTGGAGATGCCGCAAAGTATGATCCGCAAGCCTTCCAAGCGCCGTAGCGCGGCCGATCAGGACAAAATCATCGTCGAAGCGCTGCGGGACGTCGGCCGCCCCCTCAGCGCCTATGAGCTGATCGAGAAAGTCCGTGTTAAAGGCGTCAGCGCCCCTCCGACGGTTTACAGGGCTCTACAACGCTTGATCGACGACGGCCTCGCGCACCGGCTCGAAAGCCTCAACGCCTTCGTCGCTTGTGAACACCCTCACCACCAGGGCAAGGCCGTGTTCGCCATTTGCGACGCTTGCGGAACGGTCAAGGAATTCGACAGCCCCGCTGCCGTCAAAAGCCTTCAGGGCTGGGCAAGCAAGAACGATTTCAAGGTGCGCTCGATGACGATGGAATTGCGCGGCCGTTGCGCGGCCTGCGTGTCGGGCGGCATCGACTGAGCGCCGCCCGAATATTTTCGTTCCACTTCCAAAGCTACATATCGAGCACGATGCGATAGCGCGCCTTGCCGTCGAGCAGGTGCTGCATCGCGTCGTTGACCTTCGCGAGCGGGAAATGCTCCGTCTGCGGCAGGATGTTGTGGCGCGCCGCGAAATTCAGCATTTGCGCCGTCGTCGTTGGTGCACCATTCGGCGAGCCCGACACGCTCCGCTGCGTCATGATGATATCGAACGCGTGAACCGGAATGGGTTCCAGAACGGCGCCGACGAAGTGCAGGCGGCCCTTCGGCCTGAGCGTCGCCAGCATTGCGCGCCAGTCGAGCGGCACGTTGACGGTGACGATCAACAGGTCGAGCGTCCCCGCAGCTTTCTTGATCGCGCCTTCGTTGCGCGAATTGACGATGTTGTGCGCACCGAAGCCGCGCGCTTCGTCGGCCTTCGAGTCGTTGGATGTGAAGGCCGTGACCTCGCAACCCCACGCCTTTGCGAATTGCAATGCGAGGTGCCCGAGTCCGCCGATACCGACGACGCCGACGCGATCCGTCGGGCGCACGTCAAAGGCTCTGAATGGCGTGAACACAGTAACGCCGCCGCACATCAGCGGTCCTGCCTCTTCCGCCTTGAGGCCCTCTGGAATTGGAGCGGCCCACGGCCACTGCACGCGCACGCGATCCGCGAAACCGCCGTGCCGGCCGACGATGGTCGCTTGACCTTGCGAACACAGGTTGCCGTCGCCCGACACGCATTGCTCGCAGTGCATGCAGTTGCCGGATGCCCAGCCGATGCCGACGCGCTGGCCCATCGTCAGACCCTTGGCGTTCGAACCGAGGGCAACGACCCTGCCGATGACCTCATGCCCCGGAATGATCGGATACGTCGTAATGCCCCACTCGTTGCTCATCATCGACACATCGGAATGGCAAACGCCGCAATGTTCGACTGCGATCTCGACGTCGTCGGCTCCGAGTGACCCTGGATCGTATTCGAAGGGTTCGAGAGGACGGTTCGCCGCTGTCGCGGCCCAGCCTTTGATTGTCATGGATCGATCCTCTTTTGCACGGCAAGCGATCGGGAATTATTGCGCTTCGAATTATACCAGCACGATCCGTCTAGCGCAGGTGTTTTGCGGACGGCCCGCTCGATTTAGAAATCAATATCGAGGCTGAGTTTCAATGTCGTGGCCGGCGTGTCCTTATTGAGGCCGAGGAGCAGGCCGGTGCCGACCGTCGTTTCGACGTCGCGTTCGCCTTTTACTTTTTTTGATGTCTCATCGGTGTCGTCATCGTCGCCAAACGTCCAGTAAAAAACCGGTCCGAGACGATACTGATTAAATTTTCCGAAAAGGCGCTCCGCCTCGCCGATGTTGTCTCCGCTGATGCGTTCGACGCCGCCGTAGGATTCCAGCGCCAGCGCATACTCCTTGGATGCACGGTACATCACGCGCGCGGCGTAGCCGAAATCGACCTTGTGCTTGTCCTCGAGCGCGCCTCCGAAATATTGAATGACCGTTGGATTGAGCGTCGCGCTCCAGGCACCCTGCTGCCACTCGATGATCGGCCCGATCGTCAGCGTCGACGCTTCTTCCGCATGTGCGGACTGATCCCACTGAACGAGAACTCCCGCCCCCACGCCGTCGCCTTTTCTGGGAACGAAAGTCCAGATCGTCTCCGCCCCGTAGCCGTCGAATTCCAGCGGTCCCATGCGTCTCGCGTCGCTGAACGATCTGGGATCGTCAATTCGGCCTTGTTCGAACTCGACGCCCAAGCGAAGTTTGACGAACGACGTCAGCCCGATCTCGACTTCCAGACCCTCGCGCTGCCGGGTCACGGAATTCGTATCGGCGATCACTCCCGCGCCGTCCGCCTGGACGCGGCGTCTCGGATTACCCGACGAAAAATCGTTCTGGCTCTGGAATTCGATGGCGCCCGGTACGCTATTGAGATCTTTGATTTCATATTGATCGAGAGCCGGGCCGGCGACGGCGACCGGCACGCTCGAGATCGCGGCAACCCAACCCGCGAGAGCGAAAAGGCACGTCAAGAATTTGCGCGCCGAGGCCCGGTTCACGCTTCCTCCGCGGGAATTGAACTCCCGTCATTTTTCCTGAGGAAAGCTATCGCATAGGGAATTTTTCCCGACTATCACAAATGCAGGCGGGCGGGAGCTTTTCTGATCTGACAGCGTGATTTGGGGATCAGTAGAAAAGGCTTGAGACGCTCTCTTCGCGGCTCGTGCGCAGGATCGCTTCGCCGATCAGCGGCGCGATCGAGATAACGCGAATGTTCTTTGCGGCCCTGACGGCTTCCGTCGGCAGAATTGAATCGGTGATGACCAGAGATTTCAGGCGCGAATTCTGAATTCGGCTGACGGCTCCGCCCGAGAGCACGGCGTGGGAGATGTAGGCGGAAACTTCCGTCGCACCATTCTTGAGCAGGGCTTCGGCGGCATTCACCAGTGTTCCGCCGGAATCGACGATGTCATCGATCAGGATGCAACGCTTGCCGTCGACGTCGCCGATGACGTTCATGACTTCGCTCTCGCCCGGGCGTTCGCGACGCTTGTCGCAGATGGCGATGGGGGCGCCGATGCGCTTGGCGAGAGCGCGCGCCCTGACGACGCCGCCGACGTCAGGCGAAACGACAACGATGTCGTCCGTGCTTCCAAAATTCTCCTCGATGTCGCGTGTCATGACCGGTGCCGCGAAGAGGTTGTCTGTCGGGATGTCGAAGAAGCCTTGGATCTGTCCGGCGTGCAGATCGAGTGTCAGCACGCGTTGGGCGCCTGCGCGCTCGATGAGGTTCGCGACGAGCTTCGCCGAGATTGGCGTGCGCGGACCGGGTTTGCGATCCTGGCGCGCATATCCGAAATAGGGAATGACGGCTGTAATGCGCCGCGCCGACGAACGCTTCAGCGCGTCCATCAGGATTAGCAGCTCCATCATATTGTCGTTGGCGGGAAACGACGTCGATTGAATGACGAACACGTCCTGGCCGCGGACGTTTTCCTGGATCTCGACGAAGACTTCCATATCCGCGAAGCGCTTGACCTGGCCTTTGGCCATCGGCAGCTTCAGATAAGCGCAGATTGCATCCGCTAGAGGTCGATTGCTGTTGCCCGCGACGATCTTCACGCCCAGCCTTCCTAGACCCGCTAGGCTCCGGGCGTCATCACCTTTGATGTCGAAAGGCATGTCCACTCCAGAACCGTTGTTATGGCCGGGCTTGTAGCAATTGGGCCCGGACGATTCAACCGTCCGAGCCCTGATTTATGACGAGATGTTGTCACGCCACCCGGTTGCTTAATTTATACTTTTGTCCGGCAGTAACTTGATGATGCCTTGCGCGGCGGCAGCGGCGGCGGCGTCCGCCGTCTTGCCCCAGGCGCCGTCGAGCGACCCCTGCGGCACTTCATTCTTCTGCGAGACCGTGCCGAGCTTCTTGCCCGACGGGTCGAGCACGTTCCAGTCGATCTGGATCGGCTGCTTGCCGTCTTTGGTCGATCCGAGCGCGACCTTGCCCTCGACTTTATAGGAGCGGGCGTCAGCCGTGCTGGCGAGGCTCAAGCCGTGCTTGGAAAGCTCGCGCTGGATTGCCATCGTCAGCGAGCTGCCGCCATCGCCAGGCGCGCCGGTAACGGCCGGAACGATAGCCGTGATCGGACCCGAGGTTGCGATGCTTCCGGTGGTCGGCGAAGGCTGTTGCGTCGAAGCCGTTTCGTAAGATGCTTTCGGCGCGACGGGAGCCGCGGCCAACGGCGTGCTTGCGGCCGGCGTGTTCGACGCCACGATGGCCCCGGCGCCGGGCAGCCAGCTTGCGATCTGCTTCGCGGTCTTGTCGGCGATGGCTTGGATGACAGGCGGCGTTACGGCTGCCCACGGATCCTTGCCCGCACCCGCAACGACTTCCTCACCCGTGATGCGGTGGACGCGTTTGCCCGTCTGATCGGTCACGTCCCAGATGTAGGAGATCTTTGCTTTCGTCTTTTCGCGCGCCGCGACGATATAGCCGCGCAGCACATATTCGCCCGTTGCGTCGGTGGACGCAGCGACCGTCAGGCCGTTACGCCCGATAGCGGAGGAAAGTTCCGTCTGAAGATCGCGCGCGACATTGTCGGGCGATCCGATGATGGGAGCGATTTGAATTTTCGCCGTCCGCGATGAGACGGGCGTTGCCGCGCTCGGCTGTGTCAGCGAAGCCTGTGGCGCCGTATCGCCTCCGAGGATGCTCGGTGTCGATGAGCATCCGCCGAGTCCGAGAGTGAAAACCGACGCGCAGAGCGCCGATCCAATCGTAATAAGAAATTTTCCGCGCGAGCGCGTCCGAGCAGAGCATAAGGTCGCCACGTGACGTCCCCCCTTGACCAACCGCAACTTCCCGGCGGCCGGAATTACTATACCCCGCGGCCTGAACTCCCCCAGATACTACCGGACTGACGTTAACCCTCTAAATCAGCCCGCCTCTGCCCGTCCAGACGTCAGCCCAGCGAAAGTGTGGTCAGCCCGCGAAACACGGGCATCAAGTGAGACTCCGCTGTGGATTATGCGCTTAGGACACGACGATGGCGGAGATTTGACGGCCATAGTCGGGCTCTTTCAGCTTCGTTTTGCGCCGATAGCTGAAGAAAAGCGATTCGTTCTCGCAGGTGCAGGTCGCGAGGCTCACCGCATGCGCGATACGGGCGTCATGAAGGCGTCGCAAAACGAAGCCGGGAAGATCGAAGTGCGGGCGTGCCGTCTCGCTCTGTCGCACGAAGAACGCCTTGTGTCCCGGATCGGCTTTCAGGAATTCGGCTTCGAACTCCGGCCCGACCTCGTAGGCGTTCTGGCCGATGCACGGTCCAACGGCCCCATGGATGCGGTCGCGCCGGGCGCCAAGGCGCTCCATCTCCCTGGTCGCGCTTTCGACGATGCCGTTGAGCGCGCCGCGCCAGCCAGCATGCGCAGCGGCCACCACGCGCGCCTCCGCGTCCGCAAGGAGGACCGGCGCGCAGTCGGCCGTCAGCACGCCGATGACGAGCCCCGGCGTCGCGGAGACGACAGCGTCGGCGTGCGGAAGCGCATCACGCGCAGGCAGGCTTGTCACCTCGCGCGCCGTCGTGCCGTGCTCCTGATAGAGCGTCACGATCGCGCCGCTCGTTCCTCCGAGATGATCCGCGATGCGGCGGCGGTTTTCGAGCACGTTTCCGGCATCGTCATTCGATCCGAGGCCGCAATTGAGGCTCGCGTAGATGCCCTGCGAAACGCCGCCCTGGCGCGTAAAAAATCCGTGCCGGATGCCCGGCAGCGCTGTGAGGTTTTCGGCAACGAGAGGCGAAAGCATGGCGCGCACGGGCTCCTTCAAGACTGGTGCGGCGGGCCGCCGGTCGCCACCGCCGCGCGAAATCCGGGGAGCGGCGACAAGTCCGGAGACCGTGCCGCCAGCACCTTGAAGCGCGAACCCATGCCATTCGGCGCCAGCAGGCGCGCGACGCCTGCCTCGATCTCGCCCGCCCGCTGCGGATTGGCCGACATCAGCCGCGACGCGCGTTCGACGATCCCGACCGCTCCGAGAAACTCGGCCTGCGTCACTGGACCGTCGAGCGCCAATCCGGCGCGATAGAGTGTCGACGCGAGATCGTAAAAATTGACGTGCACGGTCAGATCGGCCTCGCCGGGTGACGCGAGCGGCGATTCATATTTGTGCTCGCGCACGGCTTGCAGCGTATCGCCTGCGGCGGCGACGGTGTGTCCGTAATCGATCAGCAGCAGCACGACCGGCCCGCGCTGCATCAGGCTTTGCAGCGCTTCGGCCAGCCGGTCGAGACGTTGTGTTTCGACGACCGCACCGAGCGGCGCGTCGGGCAGCAAGGCGTCGAACGCTTCGCGCGGACAATCGCCGTCGATCGCCGTGAATTCGAGGTGGCCCGAAGCGTTCAATCCGACGCCCCTGATGCGCCAGCCGTCAACCGTCTTGATCCACTGCGCCACCGGCCAGGAATCGAGAAATTCATTCGCCACGATGATCGCCGGTGGCGAAAATTCGTCGAGCTTGGCCCCCCACGTGCTTCGGCTGCGGAAGTCGGCGAGGGTCGCCGCCTGCAGTTGCGACAGCGTTTGGCTAGCTTCGATCAGGTAAGGACGGACCGCCTCGGCAAATCCTGGCACAACGCGGGCGGCGCGCAACGCGTCGCGCATCATAGTTCCGCGCCCGGGACCGTATTCTGCGAGCGTGATCGTGTCCGGCGCGCCGAAGACGGTCTGCCATACGACCCCGGTCCAGACGCCGATCAGCTCGCCGAAAACCTGGCTGATGTCGGCGGCCGTGATGAAGTCGCCCGACGCGCCGAAAACGCGCTGCCTGCGATAGTAGCCGAACGGCTCATCCCAGAGGCATCGCGCCATGTACGCCTGGACCGTCATCGGACCATCGCGCTGAATGCTCTCCTTGATCAGCCGTCCGAGCGGCGTATCGCGGTGCGTGATCGGATCGTCGCTCAAGCCGATACCTTTCCAGGGGCCTCCGATTGCCGCGCCGACCAGACCATGTAGAGCCCGATCAGCAGCATCGGCAGACAGTAGACCTGACCCGCCGTGAAGGGACCGATATTGAGAATATGATCGGGCTCCGGCTCGCGGAAGAATTCACATATCGCACGCGCGATCGCGTACCAGATGAGCCAGATGCCGGTGACGAGACCGGGGCGTTTCAGCGCCAGCATGCGATGCGTCGCGAAACGGATGATGATCCACATCACCAGGCCTTCGAGCGCCGCTTCGTAGAGTTGGCTCGGATGGCGCGGGTCAGGTCCGCCGTTCGGGAAAACCATGCCGACGGCCGCCGTCGTCGTGCGGCCCCAGTGCTCCGAATTGATGAAGTTCGCGATGCGGCCGAAAAAAAGCCCGATCGGAACCGCCGCGCAGCACAGGTCCATGACGGAGCGCGCCGACACCTTGAACACGCGTGAGAAGATCAAAATGAAAAGCCCGGCTGCGATCAGCGCGCCGTGGAAGCTCATGCCGCCTTTCCAGACTTTGACGATCTCAGCCGGGTTGGCGAAATAGTAGCCGGGATCGTACAGGAGAACCTGTCCGAGACGGCCGCCGATGATGATCGCGCCGGTCATGAAAAGCAGAAGATCGTCGACGCGCTCGAGCGTCATCGGCGGCTTGTCGGCGAACCACAGTCGCGGGGTCGAGATCAGGCGGCGAATATAAAGCCAGCCGAGCACAAGCCCGGCGAGGTACGCGATGCCGTACCACTTGATCGAGATCGGGCCATACTCGAACGCGATCGGATCGATGTTCGGGTAGGTCAGAAGGGCGAGGGGTGTCATCGATGCTCC
>NZ_JBAYUV010000049.1:0-20953 GCF_041674905.1 Hyphomicrobium sp. | reverse complement strand
TGTCTCTGTGGTCGCGTCGATGTTCGCCTTCAGGACGCGAAATGATATCGCCGAGACCCACGGATTTTTGGCCCATGAGCCAGGGCCGTATATACTCTCCCAAAGCCGCTCAAAGCATTCAGTCAGCATCAGCGCCCCAGCCTTATCGGCGTCGGTGAAAAGGTGAGGAAGCACGCGGTGGGGGAAATCTCCCCCAAAAGCCTCTGCGTCGGCATCATCTTCGCTGATGTCCTGCAGCCGCTCGACCTTCACCGACTCTACGATCAGCGTGAGGCGAGACGCCCAGCGTGGCATGTGGATAGACGGTTTCCAAGGGCAGAATCCTTCGCATATTGGCGCAAGGCCACCGCCGAACGTCGCCTTGTAAATCGGCGATCCCCACGGATGACCGTCACCTTTTTGATAGATGCGCGGCTCAGCGTTCTTGTGAACCGAGAAGTTCTCCCGCACCCAAAGCCGATCGCCTACGGCCGGCATCTTTGGCCAACGATAAGGTTTGTAATTCCCATCGAGCGCGGTGATAATTCCGTTGTCAACGAATGCAGGAGCTACGTCGCACGCTGGTGTCAATACCTGTCGATATTGCGACTTTCGCCCATCGAGAAATGCGCGAATAATTGGCGCTGCAAAATTTCTGTACGTCATATCTGCACAAACCCTCGGTTAGATCGTCTCACGCGCGAGGATGTCACTCAGCCGCCTCGTCATAGCGGCTAGCCCAATCCACGCGCCCCGGAACCGTCCGCTTCGTCCGCATAATCACACTCGGCTCCGCCAGTTCTTTCGGCGTGAGAAACCCGTAAGGCGCGTTCACTTCCTTGAACCCAAACGGCGGCCCTGGGCGCGTCGTGTAGGGCACTTGGCCCTTGCGGTTCACGATGCAGTTCGGATCAGCCAATTGCGCATCCGTGAACCCGTGGCGCGCCGGGGGAAGGCGGCCGTGTTTTAGGTCGTCGACCAACTTTGTGAACCGAGCTTTCATCGCCTCACGGTGCTCGTCGCTGTATTGCTCGATCGGCGGCGGGAGCTTCGCCAGCATGTCTCGCTGGAATCGACGGGCCGAAACCTGATTGCAAAGCTCGTAAAACTCCGGCGCGCTCGGCGGCCATGCCGTGCCTTTCTTCGTTGCCGCAAGCGCAGCCTCGCTTACGATTTCAGGTCCATATCCGCTTAGCGAGCGGAGATAGATCATCATCATCGCGGCAAGGTCCTGTTTCGTCGCCTTGAACGACGGGAAGGCTGAAAACATTTCCCCCAGATATTTGGCCTTCAGTTCGTCTATCCGGTTCATCTTCGAGCCTTTTATTCAATTCCATCAACATTTCTGTGAGCGCGCCCTTGCCATAATCGCGATCCGCTGGTCCGGCGCGAGCGTTTGAGTGCGGTGTGTCCCAATCCGCCCGGTATCCTTGCCAACCGCGCTCGATCATCGTCGCCGCTGCGTGCTCAGCGTCGCCGCTCGCCGCTAGGCTCTTGGCGAGCAATTCAGCCGCTCGCGGCGTGAGAGGTTTCCGAAGGGCCTTCCGATGAGCGATCACGTCAGATGCTGTTTTTTCGGAAACAACCTCGGAAAGAATTTCCTTCGTGGAAGGGGATTTTGATTTTGGGGGGGTAACTACCGTAGGTAGTTGGGGGTTAACTTCTATGGGAGGAATATCGTTAGATATTCCGACCGGGATTACCGTCTGCGCGCGTGTAGTATTATACTCTTCGCGCGAGGCGGGGTTGTCCGCGATGTCACAGGCTGTCCGTGGCGTCACAGTCTGTCCGCGTGACATCGCGGACGCCCGGCTCTTTCTTTTCCGCTCGGCGTCCTTCGCACGCTTAGCCGCGACAGCATCTCTATCGCGCTCTGCAAACTGGTCGGCAACAGCCGCGATCTGCTCTACTGAGCAGCCGGCCGCGACCATAGCCTTAATGGTTAAAGCTAAGCTCATACGCCGCACATCCCGTCGCATTCTTGAAGGAAACCAAACTCGATTTGACCGCGCTCGGCATGCGTCGATAGATCGGCTTTATCGAGCGGAACGCGTTGCCTATGGACAAACTGCGCTCCCGTCATGCCGGGAAACCCGCGTCTAATTTCATGGTCGAACGCTACTGCCTTATCCCAATCGGATGGGGTATTGTCGCGAAGATCGCGCCATTCGTTATTCGTCCTATAAGGACAGAATATGCATGACGAGCGCGGCGGCGTTGGATATTGGCGCTCCGCAATCCATCCTAGGCAGTCTTGCCGCCTCATGCGCAATTCGACCAGCGGGAACCTATTCGTTGTGAACGCCTGCTCGGCGTCCTTGCATCGCGACATTTCGTCGAACGAAATCCCCAACCATTGTTCGACAACTTTGCCTTTCGGTCCCCTTTTGCCGGGAGCTACGCCGAGCATTCGTCGAACCTCGCGCCCGATCACGCGTGTTTTAAATTCCTTGCTGCACTGCTTAGGTCTCATGCCGTCTGGCCCCGCGGTAAAAAACGGCGGCAGTGACGACCCTTTAAGCGGAACGGCTCCACTGGCAACGCCAACGGAAAGATTGCCCAAATCAAGACCCAGCCGCGACGCGCGAATAACGGTAAATGGCAACTGCGTTTCGAGCCAATCCAGCCATTCATAGACGCGGCTTGATTCCCATCCGGTATCCGCAAAGATCGCGCAATCCGGCATAGGCCCAATTTCGCCGCGCGCAGCCATGAGCGCCATCGTCGACGACTGGACGCCTGCACCAAGGGAAATGACGGTAAGCGCTAGGCTCATGCCGCCCTCCGCAAGAGCGCCTGGCGGGCGTCTGGTTCGTCTTCAGACGGAGCTGCCAATGGGCTATCGGCCGTCCATGTGCATGTCACGCGATCGTACCAAATATCGCGGCCGCTCCCATTGTTGTGGGCGCAGATCATCGGCGCGAAGAATCCGTGCGTTTCCTTGCACGCCGGACAACAAGCATCCGTCGTGTAGAATTCCATCGGCTTTTCCGCTTTCGGCTTTCTCTTGAGCGCGCGAAGCCTCACTGGCGGGCCTCCATGGCTTGGAACGGCTCTATAGTGGCTGAGTTCGGCCGCAACGCATGCGCATCGAACTTGCCGGTTTCATTTCCGAATGACGACCAACCATCGCGCGACTGTCGAGAGAACATTTCCAGGTAAGGCCCGGCGCAGTAGCGCTGGACCCGGTTGAAAAATTCATCAGGTTTGCGACTGTGCTCCCTGACCGGCGATAAGATAATCTCGCGAACATCTTTCGCGATCCGCTTGGCGTTGCCACGGCGCCCAAGAACGCAAAACTCGGCATTTTTGCGCGTCGTTAAGCCAAGCGAAACGTGAAGGTCTGACTCTTGCGTCGGGACACATCGAAGCTGCATGGGATTATGTGAGCGCTTTAGCTTGACCCAGGTGAAAGCCATCGAGCTTGGTTTGAACCCCCATGCTTTCATGACTTCGACGTGAGCGCCTTGAACAATCATCGGGCCGGTAATCCAAAGGAAAAGGTGCGCGTCTGGAGCGGCAAGTTCCTTCACCGGCATTGCTATAATGTCGTCTAGGCCCATGACCGCGTAATGCTTCTCTGCGTCCCTTCGCGATGTCCAATTGCCGACCTGTAGAGCCGTTCGCGCGCGAAAGTGCCACGGCGGATCGGCTGTGATGCAGCCGAAGTGTTTGCGAGGAAGGTCGCCGAACGGCCATTTGCTCACCCTCGCGCTCCCTCTGTCTTCGTGTCGCGCCGAGCCGCAGCGTCAATGATGCGCTTGCAGATGGATTCGAGATGCTGGATCGTCAGCGCAGCGTCAGCAGAAGTGAGCTTGCCGCGCCGTCCGCTGATTACATCGATCGCGAGTTGCAGCGCTGCTAGCTGTGAGGCGTCAGAGATCATGCGCCCGCCTCCATCTCGCGTTTAAGCTGGCGGCAGTGCGACGCAGCGCCAAACTCGCCATAGAGCGCGGCGGCGTCTACATAGTCCTGCGCGAGATCGGCAGGGAGCCAGTTCGGTAATGTGACGCCGCCGCGCGAGCGCAGCCGTCGCGGCGAGCAAACGCAGCGCGGAACCATCACACGAGCGACAGTCGCATCTGTAGACTTTGGTGGGCGATCGGGCTTGCCGTTCAACGCGTAGTTGACCGTCGTGTGATTGCGGTTGAAAAGCTTACCAATTTGAGACAACGATAAATGTGGGAATGCTGCTTTCGTCGCGCGGATCGCGTCATGGCGCGCGGCGCTGATCGGCGGGATACGCCCGCGCCCGAGAACGTCGGCGACTGTCACGCCGTGCTCGCGCGCTGCGGCGGCGATGAAAGAGCGAACCTTGTCGCCAAACGTTGGCTGCGAAATCACTCCGCCCATGTTGTAGCCTTTCTCCTAATCACCGCCGCGCGGCGCTTGGCGTCTGCCGCTACGTTCCGCGCAGAGCGCGGCGGGTAGAGAAAGCAATTGCCGCGTGCGCCGCGCAGTAAGCGTTGGAGCCGTCGAGCGGCTTCACGCGATCAGCGCCACAGAATGCAAAGTCCTCCGCATGGCGCGGATCACCAAGAGGCCAGCGGCACGAATTGAATGTGAGGTCGAGAAGCTGCACGCGCCGGCTTACCGGAATGGCGATAGGCTCCGACGGGAGCGGGAACACATCCGCTTTAGGTTTGCCGCGCGGGGCGATACTTAAAAGCCTGCCGCCGTCTTTACCTTTCGGCCTACCCGCTCCGGGTTTTGCTCCACCCCCGTTCCACCCACTGTTGATTTTCAGCCCAAGCCGCGTCGCCTTCCCGATGACGCTGTTTCTGGAAATTGTGACGCCGAATTTGGCGGACAATTCCTTGGCTGTTTGGCCCGCCGACAGTTTACGCGCGAGTGCGTCGCGCAATGCGCCAAGAGACTCTGGACGCGTTTCCCATATCGGCCGAACGCCATAGGAGAAACCGCTCATGCCGCCCTCCCAAATTTTCCGACGTGCTTATCAAGAGCCACGACATATCTAAGATAGACGTCAGCCCTGCATTTGCTTTTGTATCTAGCTACTCTTTTTCTGTTGACCTTAAGATCAAAGCACCATTTCTGCGATTGCTTATCAAAATAAATACATTTCAAGCCACTCGTATTTCTAGATGTTTTTCCTTTGTTAAAGAAATTTTGCGAAACGGTCGCCGCGCGAAGGTTGTCGATACGGTTATCGTCCGTAACCATATTTATGTGATCTATGTGGCTGCTCGGTAAAGCACCATGCACCAATAACCATGCGATCCTATGGGCTAACGTCGCCCGTCCTTGTATATCAATATAGATGTATCCATTTGTCCCAATAGACCCAGCAACGCGTCCAGCAAATCTTCCATTCCATTGCTGGCTCCTGTCAGAACGCTCTCGCCACGTAAAGATGCCAGTCGCAGGGTCGTAATGCAGGATTGACTGCACATATGCCGCAGTAGGTTCTATTCGACCCATCGTCACTCGGCTCCAATGGTTGGGGGAAGTGCTTTAGCCTCGCGCGTAGGAATGCCCCAATGGTTGAGCGCGACGCGCACGTCATCAACCGAGCGGGCTATGCACCAAGGCGTGCTGTTCACCGTGCACCATGCAAGCCATTCTTCCTGCTCATCGGAAGGCGTGCCACGCGCTGTTTTGACCTCGACGAAGTAAACCTTCCCGCGCCCGACAATCTGTAAATCAGGAACGCCTTTGCGGAGGCCCGGAACGGCATTCGACGCGCGCCCGCTCTTTGTGCGGCGTGAGGCGTTCGGAACAGCGAAACAGCGATGGGCGCTCGTTAGAACAGCGTCTAGATATTCAACGATCGCGCCTTGGATTGCCGCTTCCTTCAACCGCGCGCTCCGAATTCTCTCTCGACAGCCGCGACCCCGAGCGGAGTTCCGTCAAGATCGCCCAACGCGGAAAGATAGAGGTCTAAGATTTCCTCGAATTCCTCGCGTTTTGCCTTGTCCTGCTTGCGCATGGCGACGATCGCGCGAATGACTTTCGCGTCGAACCCCGTGCTCTTGGCTTCCGCGTAGACATCCTTGATGTCGTCGGCGATCGCCGCCTTCTCTTCCGAAAGCTTTTCGATGCGCTCCAAGAATGAGCGAAGCTGCGCGCTGTCGACCAAGTTGCTCATTCGTCGTCCTCAATCCAAGGCGCGATCAGGATCGCTATCCATCCGGCGAAGCGCATCAATCTGATCGCTATGGAAGTCCTCGTCCGCCACGCGAAGGGCATCCTCAAGCCGCGTGATCCTTGCGATGAGGTCTGCGTATGTTTCGTTTGCGGTGGTGTGGAGCGCATCATCTTTTTTCTTCCTTGCACGCGCCGCGCGCACCTTTTCGACGGCAGAGATGTGCGGATTGGCGGCCTCGCAGTAAAAAAGCGCCTTCGCCGTGCGATAAGAAACGCCGGCTTTCTCAGCAGCTCTTTCAAGCCAACGCATGCGGCTATCGAACACAGCACGGCTTCCCGCGAGTTCGATGATCGCCTTACGCATTTCGATCGCGACTTCGCTCACAATCCTCACCCCGGAGAACTTTTCCGACTTCATGGACAGACCTCATGTCAAAACTTTCGACATGAGGAACGAACCCCAAAACCTCGAAACCTGGACATCGCTCGGCGTTGCTGCGCTAAGCGTGCTTTCGAATATTCAATCCCGTCCGCATCCGGTCAGCAGTTGCGGTCAGGTCGCGGAGTCGGCGCCCGAAAACACCGACTCCGCATCCCGCAAGATTTACCGGCGCGTCCCGCCCGCGCGGACCTGCAGAGCATGTGGCTATGCGACTCGCCACGACGCCCGCCCGATACCGAACCTGTAAGGATCGCTTACAAGTTGCATTTGTTTCGGCTGGCCGAACGCTGGGAGACGCTCGGCCAGCCTGCCTGCGATGGGTTGGGAAGTGAGCCAGGAGGAAAGCTCCCCATCGCAAAGATTGTTCAGCGCAGAACCCACCACGCGCACAGCGCCGCCTCGGCGGCGACAAACGCCGCGCCCCAAAACCAAATCCCGAGCTGCGGGCCTTCGCGAAATTCGTTCATGCTGCTTCCCCGGTCACGTCTTCGGAGGGTGTTTCATTCGCTTTCTGGCGCACGGCGCTAGGCGAGCTTTCGTCCGCTTCAGTAGAACGAAAGGGAAAGAAGTCAGTCGGAGTAACAGCGCCGGCGGTAGCCTCGTAAATTCTCTGCGCTGTCTCCCAGTCAGGTTTCGTTTTGCTACGCCGTAGCCGGCTTACCGAACTGCGATCACGCTCTATGGCTGTCGCGAAATCAGCATCAGAGATGCCGTTTGAAGAAAGGTATTCATTCAGTTTCATGCCCGATAGTGTATCCCATGCACGGTGCATGTCAAGCATTATGTGCATTCGATGCCGTGGCGCGCCCGTGCCCGGTGTGCACAATTAAGGCATGGCACCCGTCCCTAAGAAACCCCGCGAGCGCAACCGAACCTTCATGCGAGAGTGGAGGGATTTCCGACGCCTGTCTCAAGAAGAGGTCGCAGACAAATTAGATATAGACCGCAGCACTATCAGTCGGATCGAGCGCGGCGAGTCGCCATATGATCAAGACATTCTCGAACGATTAGCGCTGGTATACAGATGCGACCCGGAGGATTTGTTGGCAATCAACCCTTTTGGCGAAAATAAATTGCATATCGCTTATTCCGACCTTCGACGCGCGCCCGCCGAAATTCAGGCTCGCGCCGTTGGCTATATCGAAGCCATCCTAAAGGCTGGATAATCCCTATATTGCTCATTGGTGAGGCTCGGAGCGAAGGCATAGGACGACAGCCCCGGCGTTGGAGCGCCAGGCTGTCCCTAGCCTTCACGATCTTGGCTTGCTCATTGGAGCCGGCCCGTCGCTTCTGGCTTCGCAGATGCAAGCGACGCTCTGCGAATTGGTGGCTACTTCCGACGCTGTCGTTGCGCCGCCCGCGGGCTTCCACCTTTCGGACTGCCCTTGATCTTTGCGGGTCCCCACAGTAAATCAAGCCATCGTAGCGCTGTTGTCTCGACCGACCGCTGCGATTTGGGCCGCCGGCGATTGATCGCGCCGAGCGGCATTTTTCTTTGTCGAATGTAATGGGCATTTTAGCCCGCCGCTAGACCTCGCGCAAAAAAATCGTGTAAGCCATGCACTTTCTTATTGACTATGCCGTGTATGTCATGCACCTTAGGTCCATAGGCAGCGCTTGCCTTGGAGGGGACGATGACGACAACCGAAATCATTGCGAAGCCGCCTGAGTTTGATCGCGGCTGCTACCCGCATCTTTATTACATCTGGCACCGCAGCCTCCTACACACCGTTCGCTACCTCCAAGATAGCGAGCACATATTGCTGCACTTAGGCGCCGCCTCTTTTTACATGTGAGGCGCGCGATGTCCTTCATTCAATCGACCGACGCTCAACCCGCGACGATCTTATTCGCCGCGGGTTAGTGAGCGTGGGGTCACTGCAATCACTATGGGGAAGACCAATGTCTGACATCATCCCCTGCAAGCGCTGCAACCAGTCCGGCGAGATCGGCAGACGAGTGAGTGGCAGTCGCGAAGCGCCGGGTCCGGTGCCAGAGGACGCGCGCGGATGGATTGCTCTGACGTGTCCTGACTGCCACGGCATGGGCATGATCGAAGTTGATGACGATGAGGACGCAGCATGAGCACGAAAGACGACGCGCTGATTGAGAAAATGAACGACGTGTTTTTCGACGCTGTGGAGCAGTCAGCAGATTACGAAACCGCAATGCGCCGCGCTCTCGCCGTCGCCCGCAAACAGATACTGGAAGAGGCGGCGCTTGCCGTGGATGACCGCGAACGCGAACTGTCTGCGCTTATTGAGCGCGGCAAGGGAGAACACGGCAAGCCTGGATATGTCGTTGACGCGACATGGAATAGCTGGCTCGGCCAGCGTGTAGCTTATGAGAATGCGAGCCGCGTTATCCGCTCTCTCCACCCAGGAGCAGCACAATGATTGACGTGATTTTGGTCGCGAGCATTCCGGTAGCAATCGCGCTTTGCCAGTTGGCGTACGCTTTCCATGGGGGATGGTGATGGTTGAACATACGAAGACGCCCTGGCGCGTCGGCAGGAATGGCGGCGATGATGCCGTATTCTCCGGCAATCGCGTTGTGGCGATGTGCGACACAGACACCAATGCTGAGCGTGTCGATAAAGCCAACGCCGCGTTCATCGTCCGCGCGTGCAACTGTCACGCTGAGTTGGTCGAGGCGCTAGCTCGTTGCGAGGCGATGGTTTCAACCGATCAAGGCCCGCCTAACTGGGATTGGGTTCGTTCCGTTCTCAAGACAGCACGCGTAGCAACGCCATGATAGGACCATTGGAAACAACCCTGATCCTCGCCGACTTCCGCCAGCCAAGCAGCCATATCGAGAACCTCGCGTTCCATGAGGCAGTTCCAGGCTACACGATCGACGATGCTGTCTCTGACATCCTATCCGGTGAGAAGCTCGGCTTCATCCGCGCCGTCTATGTCGTCAAGGAAGGACAGCCAACGCGCGTTGTGTCCGAGGAAGTCGCGGACAAAATCGCCGCGGCATGGATTGCTGGTCTTTACATATCTCCAATGGCAAAAGAATTCATCGATTGGATGGGGCGGGCAGTGTGTGAGGCGGCCGAATGAAGAGCAATCTAACGGCAGCATATGTCCGGTCAATTCTCGATTACAATCCGAACACCGGGGTCTTTACATGGCGCCATCGTCCGCGCGAGCATTTCACCGACGAACGGGCGAGCAAGATTTGGAATACGAGATACGCCGGCACCACGGCGGGATGCATCAAAAGTGATGGTTACGCTAGGATTGCCATCGACAATATCAGGTATTTCGCACATCGTCTCGCGTGGCTATATGCAACCGGATTTTGGCCGGCGTGTCAGATAGACCACGTCGATCTAGTTCGTTCAAATAATATATTTTCTAATCTTAGAGAGGCTACACATTCACAGAACAGGGCTAACAGGCGAGCGCAATCTAACAACACCAGCGGGGTTAAAGGCGTTAGCCTGCACAAACAAAAAAACAAATGGCAGGCGCAGATATGCGTAATCGGTAAGACGCTCCGCTTAGGCTATTTCGACACACGCGAAGACGCAGCAGCGGCATATGCCAAAGCCGCGCAAGACCTCCACGGCGAATTTGCGAGGACTGAGTGATGCGCAACCATTCGATCGCTCTATTCAATCTCGACGGCGAGCCGATGCTGCGCTTAGAAACACGCGCCTCTGGCCCCTGCTTTTCTGTGCGCGACAGCCAAGACGAGGCGTTTATGCAAGGCGTTGATTTCTACGCTCCGGCCGGCGACGCCGCACGACTCGCTAGAGCTGTCGAGGCATTCAACGAGATCATGCGCGAGCCGGCCGCGCAACAGCAGGCGGCGGAGTAGTGACAATGGCGGAACTTGCGAAGATCGAACAAACGCCGGCTCCAGTGATGAGCGAGACGGCTGCTCTTATTTCGATGATAGAGCGCGCGGCAGTAAACCCGTCAGTTGACGTTGAGAAGTTCGCCCGGCTCCTGGATTTACGCGAACGGGCCGAGGCCAGCTTCGCGCGCAAGGCGTTCAACTCTGCTGTTGCACTGGCGAAAAGCGCGATCGGCCCGATCGTCAAAGATAAAGCCGTCGACTTCACGACGCAGAAGGGCCGGACGAATTACCGCTATGAGGGCTTTGACACGATCGCCCGCGCGGTCGATCCGATCCTGAACGCGAACGGACTGTCGTATCGCTTTCGCGCCGCTCAGGATGGCAACAAGGTCGCCGTGACGTGTGTCCTTGCGCATCGTGACGGCTACAGCGAAGAGACGACGCTGAGTGTCTGCGAAGATCATTCCGGCAACAAGAACGCCATCCAAGCCATTGGATCGGCTGCAACCTATTTGCAGCGCTACACGCTTAAACTGGCTCTCGGCTTAGCCGCCTCACTCGATGACGACGCGCAGGCGTTCAACCATGACGGCTGGGTCAACGAAGAGCAATTGCAGGAGTTGCGCCAACTCATCGTCAGTGTCGACGCCGACTTGCCGAAGTTCCTTCGCTACTTCCGCGTCGAGACGCTGGACAAATTGCCCTCTGCGAAATTCGAGGGCGCCGTGAAGATGCTCAAGGCCAAGGGGGCGCGAAGCGATGGCTAGAAGACCAGACTGGGGAAGCTGGAACGTTAAACATGGCGGCGCACGCAGATCTGGGCGTGATCCTGAATATTGGGTCTGGCACAATATGCTTAGACGATGCAGCGACGATAAATCCGCAGACTACAAAAACTATGGAGCTCGCGGAATATCCGTGTGCGCGAAATGGAATGATTACGCCGCGTTCATATCTGACATGGGCGAGCGCCCATCGGCCGACCATACAATCGAGCGTCTAGACAATGACGCAGGATACTCGCCTGACAATTGCATTTGGGCAACCCGTGACGTTCAGGCGCGCAACAGACGACAAAGGCGAGTGAGAACGCATTGCAGTCGCGGGCACGAATTCTCAGCAGAGACAATATATTTGCGCCCAGACGGGAAGCGCGGGTGCAAGCTGTGTCGAAAGATAAATATGCGGAATTTTTATTCGCGCAGCAAAGGACAAGAGCACCATGACTCAGTCTGAATTGCTCCTAGCTCAAGGGTCTCAGGAATGGCTCGAAGCTCGCGTCGGTTCGCTTGGCGCGTCGCGTGTATCCGAGGCAACCGCAAAAACTAAAACAGGATTTGGCGCGAGCCGCGCTAACTTGCTTGCCGAACTCCTAGTTGAGCGCCTTACCGGGAAACCGACCGACAAATTCACGACGCAGGCCATGCAGATCGGAACGGAACGTGAGCCTGAAGCGCGCGCCGCATATTGCTTCATGCGCGATATTGACGTTCAGGAAGTTGGGTTGGTCAGACACCCAACCATCAAAGGGACTCATGCTTCGCCGGACGGCCTAGTTGGAAGCGATGGCCTGATAGAGATCAAATCCCCGCAAGCGGCTGCGCATCTCGACATATTGCTGACGGGAACGATCCCGTCGCGATATCAGCAACAGATGGCATGGCAAATGGCCGTTTGCGATCGGTCGTTCTGCGATTTCGTCTCCTATAATCCAGACTTCCCAGAACACATGCGCTTATTCATCAAGCGCGTTGATCGGTTGCCAGAGCAAGAGGCGCATCTAACGGAAGACGTTGTTTCGTTCCTCGCCGAATTGGACGCCAAACTTGCGCGCCTTCAGGAAGTCTACAGGAGTGCCGCATGAGAACGCCGCTACCGATCGTTGCTCGCTACGAAGGCGAGGGCACCTTTCAGGCGCTCGGCCGCAGCAAGCGTGAAGCCGACGCCGAATATGTCGTGGGACAGGTCTATCGCCTCGACAATATTGAGAACAGATCCACGGCGACGCACAACCATCAATTTGCATGGGTCGCCGAGGCGTGGCGTCAGCTCCCGGAAGACTTGATGGACCTCTACCCGTCGCCAGAGCACCTTCGCAAGCGCGCGCTCGTCCAGGCAGGATTCTATGACGAGACGATCATAGATGCAGGGACAAACGCTGCGGCCCTTCGCGTCGCGTCAGAGTTCCGCCGCCGCAATGATTTTTCGCTCGTGATCGTGCGGGGGCCGGCCGTCGTGATACGCGACCCGAAAAGCCAAAGCCGACGCGCTATGCCCGCGAAGGAGTTCCAAGATTCGAAGACGAAGATCATGGACGTTATCGCGGAAATGATCGGGGTTGAGCCTGAAACGCTGCGCAGAGAAGCGGGGAAGGCAGCATGACCACCTTATATCGCGTTCAGGACAAAGATGGCAGAGGACCATTCAAGCCTGGGTTTTCTCATATGTGGGTAGCCGCCCAGGGTAACTCTTTGCCACCCTCCCCGGCATGAATGCCGGGGTTTCTCGCGGAGGGTTCGATGATCGAGACAAACTTGAAGACCGTGATCTATGGAGCCTCAGACGACTTGCTTGAGATCGAAGGGCTTCTGTCTGAGGAAATGAACCCTTCGAACGACGAGCCTAATGTTTTAGGATTCAGCGACGGGACGCTGCTCCAGATTGAATACGACGACGACGGTATATGGCGCATCAAAATGCTGCGCGCCGGAGACTGTGAATATTTTCACGAACAAGGCAGCGTTGAACAAGACACGCCTGACAAAGTTACGCTTGTTGGCGATTTGCAATGGGCGGTTCTCGCGACGCGAGGGCAATACAACCCTGTCATGCGCTGAGAGGTTAACGTCTTCCCCGGCCTGAAGGCCGAGGATTTCCACTACAGCGGCGCGACACTTTACGCAATACGCAGTCTGAGGGATGACGATGGGCGATAACTCCGCAGAATATCTATCGCACCTTGGCGATCTTGAGGTTGCATATAAGGGCGGGCTGCGCGCCTTCGCTGCTTGGTTCACAGAAGGCTGGAAGATCACTCGCGAGCAATGGCTCAAAGATTACGACGAAGCCCCGCCATCTGATGAATATATGAAAGGCTTCAACGATGGCGTCGAAAGCATAAACGGCGCTCTTGATGCGTTTTTAGACGAGTTCCACCCGTGACGCGCCGCGCCGCTAGAGTCACGCAAGCCGGGGAGGGGGCTCCGAGAGCCCTGCGTCCATGCGACGTAGCGCGCATGTGGCAATGCTCGGAGCGACATGTTCGGGGTTTGATCGCCAAGGGGGACTTGCGGCACTTCCGCGTTGGCGACAAGCTCGTTCGCATCCCAGTTGAGGCCGTAACGGAATACGAACAATGCCGCCTGAATACCGCTTGTGCAAATACCGAGGCAAGTTCGCCGTCTCCTGGAGAGACAAATCCGGCCGGCACCGGATTAGTCTTGGCACGGAAAGCCGGGCGGAGGCCGACCGCCGCCTAGACATTTTCGTCGCCGAGCGCGAGCGCGCCAGTCGGCCGCAGGAAATCACGGTTGCCTATGCGTGGGACGGGTATCGGAAGACACTAGGCAGCAAGCCGGCGGCAACGACGATGGGTCACGAATGGAAATCAATCGGGCCATTTTTTGGAGAGCGCGGGGCCGCATCTGTCAGCGAAAAGGATTGCGCCGCCTATATCGCCATGCGCCGCAAGCAAGGACGGTCTGACGGAACGATCTGGACCGAACTCGGGCGCCTGCGATCTGCGCTGAGATGGGCTGAAAGCAAGAACTTGATCACCAAGGCTCCGAAGATTTACCGGCCAGAGCGCCCGCCGCCGCGCGACAAGAGGTTGACGCGAGAACAGGTCAAAGCCTTCCGAGACGCCTGCGAATATCCCCACATCCGGCTTTTCGTGACGCTGGCGCTCGCGACGGGCGCCCGCATGAGCGCCATTCTTGGGCTGACGTGGGACCGCGTCGACTTTGAGAAAGAGCGGATCAATCTCGCCGATCCCGATTTGCCGCGCACGAAGAAGGGCCGCGCGATCGTGCCCATGAACGCCATGGCGCGCGCATCGCTTGTAGAGGCCAGAGAGGCGGCTACAGGGGCGTATGTGATCGAATGGGGTGGCAGGCGCGTCCGGTCGGTCAAGAAGGCTCTGAGCGCCGTAGGGAAGGCGTGCGGACTGCCTTGGGTGACGGCCCATGTGTTCCGGCATAGCGCCGCCTGCGCAATGGCTGAACGCGGCGTCCCTATGGCGGAGATCGCCCAGTTCTTAGGGCACTCCGACAGCCGCGTCACCGAGAAGACCTACGCTCGGTTCAGTCCGCAATATCTGAAAAAAGCCGCTGAGGCGCTTGATTTCGATTGAATACGGAGTGCTCTTTTGTTACGATTGAACCACGATAGCGAACCTAAACGGAACGCCTATCGTCTAAAAGGCGAACGAAACGAATGAGCTACAACGCTAAGTCACTGAATTCAGGCAAGCGCACTCCCTTCACACAAGACGGCTCTTTGCCGGATTGTGAGGCTACGCCGGCCGCCGCTGCGGTTCACGATTTGCAGGGGTGTAGCTCAGCGGGAGAGCGCCGTCCTCACACGACGGATGTCGCCGGTTCAATCCCGGCCACCCCTACCAGCCCCGCCAGTAGGGCTCCCATCCTCCGCAGTTTGATCTTCAAGCTCGCCCCGACCGCCGAACAGGAGACGCTGTTCCGGCAGTTCTCTGGTGTCTGCCGAGTTGTCTACAACGCCTCCCTCTACCAGCGCGAGCACTTCTGGCGTCAGTTCAAGCGAGAGACTGGGCATAGTTTAAACTATGCGGTGCAGGCCCGTGAGTTGACGAAGCTTCGCGCCGAATTCGATTGGATTGCTGCCGTCTCGCAAACCTGTGAACAACAGGCGATCCAAGACCTAGATAAAGCCTTCGCCAACTTTTTCGCCGGCCGCGCTAGCTACCCGACGCCACGCCGCAAAGGCGAGCATGAGAGCTTCCGGTTCCACGGTCGAGAGATAGGTGTTGAGCGCCTGAACCGTTGTTGGTCGCAGGTCCGACTACCGAAGATCGGTTGGGTAAGATTTCGCGATACCCGACCGATGCGCGGAACCATCAAGAACGCGACCGTGCGCCTCTCGCCTATGGGATGGCATGTCGCCTTTGCCTGTGAGTTCGAGGCCGATATGCCGTTCTGGCTCACGGCTGAAGTCGGGATTGACCGCGGCGTCGCCAACAGCATCGCGCTATCTACCGGAGAACTCGCTTCGGTTCCGATCGAGCGATTGCGCGTTCTCGATAGAAAGCATCGCAGGGCGCAGCAGGCGGCAAGCCGGCGCAAGAGGGGATCGAAGCGATACGCCAAGGCCAGGCGACATGCGGCTGTGTACGAGGCCAAGGCGGCCCGCGTCCGCAAGCATTGGAACCACGTCGCGACGACTACGATAGCGGCGAACTACGGGACTGTCTGCATCGAGGCGCTGAAGACGCGCAACATGACGGCCTCGGCGCGCGGGACGGTCGAAGAGCCGGGCTCTCGCGTCGCGCAGAAAGCCGGGCTCAATCGTTCGATACTTGAACACGGATGGTTTCAATTCGAGACCTTCCTTGCCTACAAGCTCGCCGCCGCTGGCGGGGATCTGATTAAAGTCGACCCGCGAAACACATCGCGGAAATGTTCGAACTGCGGCCACATCGACGCTCGCAATCGCGAAAGCCAAGCATCGTTTCGATGCGTCGAATGCGGACACGAAGCACATGCTGACGTGAACGCCGCCCGTAATATCCTTCAGGCCGGAACGCGGCCTACGGTAGGGACATTCCCTCGCCGTGAATCTCGCCCAGCCGCTTAGGCCGAGTGTAAAAATCCTCGGAGCTTAGACTGGGGAAGACGTTAAGTTCGATTTGCGTTCACTACTATGCGAGACCTGTGCGAATGGCAGGGAAAGAGGAGAATGAAGTGATCAAGCCGGCAAGGACTACAGCATATCTACGCGATCTGTTGATGGATGAAATCGAGGAACTGCGCTCGGGAAACGGAGACGCCGCCAAGGCGATGTCGGTAGCGACCTTGGCGAAGCAGGTGATCGGGACCGTAAAACTGGAATTGGAATATGCAATGACGTTGCAGGAGCTAAAAGAACGAACCGGGCAAGAACACCCCCTAATCGAGGGCGAGAGCAGCACCCTTGTTTTGTCTGCGAAGCCCCCTGTGCAGGAACATTAGTCCGCGACGATGGGAGGTGCACAAAACTAAAACGCATCATGTCTGATGACTTGATCCCTAAGCATCCGCAAGGAGGTCCGAGACTTTGTCACAAGTGTCAGAGCGGCATTTATTGGCGGGGAAACATAATGCGTTTTCTTGTCGAGAAGCTGGAGGAAGACGCACGCCTTGTCCGCATTGCGGATCGCGCAAAACATATGAGCACAAAAAGCGGAAAATAGCCGTGTGCTCAGAGTGCAAGCGTCAATTCTCAGCAACTTCCGAAACGAGATACCGAGCGCACAAGATTTCCGTGGGAACAATTCAAAAGATTGAGTCGATGGCCGGTAAATCTAGCATACGCCAGATAGCCAAGGAAACCGGCGTAAATTATCGCACAGCATGGGCGCGCTTGCGTAAATATGAAGATGACCTAGGACACGCCCTAACCACCCGCGATCCTGCGGGCCTGTGCGGCGAAGAGATTGGAGAAGACAATGAGCATTCCTGAAATTACTGCTGACTATGTTAGGTCAATCCTCGACTATGATCCTGAAACCGGCGTCTTTACGTGGAAACAGCGGCCGCCTGAAATGTTCCGAGACACGGCGTTTAGGCCGAAGGAAAATACGTGCGATATTTGGAACACGAGGTTTTCTGGAAAAATATCCGGGTGGCCTAATGGGCACGGCTATATCGAATTTTCAATACTAGGAAAAAAATGCCTAGCCCACCGAATAGCATGGCTTTACATGACCGGCGAGTGGCCAAAACACCAGATTGATCATGTCGATTGCGACAGGTCGAACAACACTTTCTCGAACTTGCGCAAAGCGACGCACGGCGAGAACCAACGCAATTGCGGCGTGAAAGCTAACAACACCAGCGGGCACAAAGGAGTTCGTTGGCATAGCCATTCAGGGAAATGGCAGGCGTGCATTCGCGTAGAGGGGGAAAGGCATCATCTCGGATCGTTTGAGTCAATCGAGGATGCAGCAAAGGCGTATGAGTGCGCATCGTCTAAATTCCACGGTAAATTTGCGAGGGTCGCATAATGACAATTCCCCCTAATGTAATCGAGGCGGCGAGCGTCGATGCTGTAGACGTCACTTTCGTTGATCGACATGAGGCCACGGCCCGCCGCGTCATCCTCGCGCTGGCGGAGAGTCTGCCAGAGAGCGCGGTGGAGAAGGCGTGCGCAGAGCTGTATGCCCGCAACAAATTCGCCGAACCAGACGACATGCGCGCCGCGCTCGTCGCCGCGCTGAAGGATATTGTGGAGGGGGAGTGATGGCAACTAAACGCCAGCGTCACATAGCCCGGGCGTTCGACGACCGTTGGGACGAATACGGCGATGGGAGATCAACCGAGTGGTTGATTCTGATGACAGCAGACGTCTGCAACACAACCTATTCTGAAGTTGTTGACGCTCTTGCCGCAGTCGACGCTGACCGCAAGAAGGGAGAATTGAAAATGAGTGCGCTTAATGAGATTGCCACTGAATTTCGCAGACAACGTGAAGATGAAGGTTGGACGGCAGAACATGACGATGGGCACGTCAACGGGGAATTGGCTCAAGCTGCATCCTGTTATGCCAGCACAGACACCGATACGGTATTATGGCGCAAACGCCACAAGCTCTCGCACGGGTCACCGCCATCTAAAACGGAGAGGCGATGGCTAGGAGCCGCGCGCTTGTTCGGCGCAGCGCATTGCGCGCTTTCTATGTTCTTGGCGTTGTTGTTACTATGTAACTATGCTCAGGCCGGCATTATTAAGGCCAATCAGCACTTGTGGGACATCGCCATCCTTCGGAGCGATGAACATGGCTCCGCCCGGTCCCTTCTTGATTACGCTATAAATAAAGGCCGTCTTGCGGACGGTGGCGCTAACAGCATTTTCGGCGGCTTTGGCGGATCTGATAGACGCCTTTGTAGTGACGACAGTCGCGCCGAGGGTGAACATGAGAGCCGCGAAACCAAGGACGCCGAGCAGAATTTGCGCTCTATTGAGGGACCCGGAATTACGCTGTTCGCACAAATCAGCCTCGTCGTGATTTGTGGGATTGGCGCAATTTGGATTACGCCAATCGGTCTCCTTCTTTTCGTCTTCGCCGACGCTTGGCCGTTCGCTCACGACTACGGGGAATCCGATCACGCCAAACGTCGGAAGCGCGGGGTAGTAATGCTGATTATCGGTCTGATTAGCTTTGCTGGGCTGGCGTTCGCTCTTAGCTTGTAGCCTTGAAGGCTGGGCCAAAGCGCGCGCAGACGCGTTAACGAAGGAGGAACGGTCAGCCATCGCCAAGAAGGCAGCGGCGCGCCGTTGGGGATGATGCCTAACCATTCCGCAAAGGCTATTGCGAATGAATTTCTAAAAAGGCGCGCGAGTCCATTTTTCCCAGCGCAGATGCAGCTTCAAAAGCTTGTTTACATTGCTCATGGTTGGAACCTCGCTATCAATGGCGAGCCTCTTGTGTTGGAGCCTGCGCAAGCATGGGATAATGGGCCGGTATATCGCTCAATTTGGAACCATATCCGAGACTTTGGATATGGCCCCAACTGCACGCTAGTTGACCAAAATTCAAAAGACGAAATCAGCGAATCGCTTAGCGTTCAGGAAACGGCTGTGGTCGATCATGTTTGGGGTAAATATGGCGATCTGTCTGCGAGCGAGCTTTCGAATAGGACGCATGAGCCAAATAGCCCATGGTCAGAAGCCTATTTTAGCAGGGGAAGAAATGCTAATCTAAACAATGAGATAATTAAGAAATACTATATAGAATTGGCACTTGCGGGACGACACAAGCAATAACCTACCGATACGGGTAGAGGATATCGATAGCGCCCTTGGTTTACGCCAAGCTGTGCTGCCACTGTCTGTTGCGCCATTCCTTTGAAGATGACGAGCGTCTTGATCTTAGACGCCAATTCTTCCGTCATAGGATTGGCGACACGCGGCGCGCGACGACGACGGGGGAACGGGACAACGTTATAGCTATCGGCCATTGCCGGTTTTCCTTTGGAATCCCGGCAGTTTCCGCTTGCTCGACGACTCCGAGCATGGTACTTTTTTCTCGTCTGAGAATACTGGGAGTGTTCGAGGTCGTCGAGGTCAGCGGAGACTGCCAGGTTTTAGTTGACCACGATCCGGGCGAGGTGGAGTTGACGCTCCTCTCGCCCTTCTCGTATCCGCGAGCGATTCGCGAGACGGGTGTGACTTTGGAGCCGGATGACATTAAGCAATCGGCGAAAGCCGGCGCTGACGAACTCGCGGCACTTCGCGCCGAGCGCGACTCCCTCCGCAAGGCCCTCGACGACCGATTTGCCGCGGACCAGCGCGCCGCGAAGGCGATCTTCGCTGAAACCGGCCGAACGTCAGGCTTCCCAAGCGGGAAGGAAGTCGTCGCGTACTATATGGCAGAGGTGGAGAGGCTGCGATCCGTCCTCGCGAAAGACGATCACACAATAATGATCTCCTTTGAAGACGGTGACCATCAGAGATTATCGCGCGGGGTTGGGAAACTACAGCGCGAGAACGACTCCCTCCGCGCCAAGCTCGAAAGAGCGAATGCTGAGGCTGAGAGGTTGGAGAAGGAGTTGGCTATCCTCCGCCGCGACAGCGGTGAAGATTTATAGGAGGTGACGATGGGTGCGCGCGCAACTCTCACAGAGGAATACGTCCGTCAATTACTCAACTACAACCATGAAACCGGCGTGTTCACGTGGAAAGAGCGGGCACCAGATATGTTTGTGGACGGCGAGCGTCATGCCGAATGGCAATGCAGAAACTGGAACTCCAAGCACGCCGGCACAGCCGCTGGAACCATCAACAGCAAGGGTTATGTCCTGATTATTATCGTGCGTATTGGGTATTATGCCCATCGTCTCGCGTGGCTTTACATGACCGGCCAATGGCCTGAAGCGGATATCGACCACACCAACGGCGATAGGTCGGATAATCGTTTTTGCAATCTGCGCGAGGCAACGCACACTGAAAATATGCGTAATGCTCGCAAGAGATTAGACAACACGTCTGGAGTCAAAGGCGTTTGTTGGGACAATCAAACAAATAAATGGCGGGCCAGTATACGCGTAGCCGGTAAGAGGTTGTATCTAGGGTATTTCTCATCTCGAGAAGACGCCGCTGCTGCGTATGAGCGAGCAGCGTGCGAACACCACGGCGAGTTTGCGAGGACAGAGTGATGTTAAAATCCGAACTCTCCGCCGAAGCGCCAGCGCAGCCGACGCAAAACATCTCAGAATCCTAAAAGCTGACGGATGCTCTTATTAGTCGCTACGGCATTGCATCAAAAAAACACCCACGGCGCCGATGGTTTCGCCGGAGGCGGTGCAGGCGTTTGCGGAACGGCCTGCTGTCGTTGCTCAGATGGCGGCCCTTTAATCACAACCACACTTGTCACAATCACCTT
>NZ_JBAYUV010000048.1:0-24229 GCF_041674905.1 Hyphomicrobium sp. | reverse complement strand
CGGTTGACCGTAAAACGCTCAATGCGGGTCGGTAGCGGAATCGGACCACGAACCTCAGCACCGGTACGTTTAGCCGTATTCACGATCTCACGGGTCGATGCATCGAGAATACGATGATCGAACGCCTTGAGCCGGATGCGGATGTTTTGGCCGTGCATTGCTTTGCTCCACTCTCCCCCTCCCCGCCGCGGTTACGGCAGGGAGAAGGAAAACCCCTACTCGATGATTTTCGTGACGACGCCGGCACCGACGGTGCGGCCGCCTTCGCGAATTGCGAAGCGTACTTTCTCTTCCATGGCGATCGGCGAGACGAGCTCGACGGTCACCGAGACGTTGTCGCCCGGCATGACCATTTCCGTACCTTCGGCGAGCTTGACGGTGCCCGTGACGTCGGTCGTGCGGAAGTAAAACTGCGGACGATAGTTCGTGAAGAACGGCGTGTGACGGCCACCCTCTTCCTTGTTCAGGATGTACGCCTCGGCCGAGAACTTCTTGTGCGGCTTGACAGAGCCCGGCTTGCAGAGAACCTGGCCGCGCTCGACGGCTTCCTTGTCGATACCGCGCAGCAGGCAGCCCACGTTGTCGCCAGCCTCGCCCGAGTCGAGCAGCTTGCGGAACATTTCGACGCCCGTGACGACCGACTTCTGCGTGTCGCGGATGCCGACGATTTCGACTTCTTCGCCAACCTTGATGACGCCGCGCTCGATACGGCCGGTGACGACCGTGCCGCGGCCCGAGATCGAGAACACGTCTTCGATCGGCATCAGGAAGGGCTGATCCTTCGGACGCTCCGGAATCGGGATGAAGGTGTCCATCGCCTCATAGAGCTTGAGGATGGCTTCGTCGGCGAGCGGGCCCTTCTCACCGTTGAGCGCCTTGACGGCGGCGCCGCGAATGACCGGGGTGTCGTCGCCAGGGAAGTTGTACTTCGAGAGAAGCTCACGAACTTCCATTTCGACGAGGTCGAGAAGCTCTTCGTCTTCGACGATGTCGCACTTGTTCAGGAACACGACGATCTTCGGCACGCCAACCTGGCGGGCGAGAAGAATGTGCTCGCGCGTCTGCGGCATCGGGCCGTCGACGGCCGAGACGACGAGGATCGCGCCGTCCATCTGGGCGGCGCCCGTGATCATGTTCTTGACGTAGTCGGCGTGGCCTGGGCAGTCCACGTGTGCGTAGTGACGGTTCGGCGTCGCATATTCGACGTGCGAGGTGGCGATCGTCAGAATCTTCGTCGGGTCGCGACGACCCTGGGACTCAGAGGCTTTCGCAACTTCGTCATATGCGATCGACGTCGACGTCCAGCCGCGATCGGCCGAGACTTTCGTCAACGCTGCGGTCAGCGTCGTCTTACCATGGTCGACGTGTCCAATCGTGCCGACGTTGCAGTGCGGCTTGTTCCGCTCGAATTTTGCCTTCGCCATCGTTGGCTCTCCTCAGTCTTACTATCTGGTCCCGCAATCTTCCGATCCGGGCATTCAAGCTTCGTTTCTTCGAACTCGTTGGCGGGCAATCCCGCCGGCCGAGCCCAAATTCTTATCAGGCGTACTTGGCCTTGACCTCTTCCGCCACGTTGCGCGGAACTTCCGCATAATGCGCGAACTGCATCGTGTACTGCGCGCGGCCTGTCGACATCGAGCGCAGTGTGTTGATGTAGCCGAACATATTCGCAAGAGGGACGTAGGCGCGAATGACGACCGCGTTTCCGCGCATTTCCTGGTTACGGATCTGGCCGCGCCGGGAATTGATGTCGCCGATGACGCCACCGACGAAATCCTGCGGCGAGACGACTTCGACATCCATGATCGGCTCAAGCAGCTTCACGCCGGCCTTTTCGCAGCCTTCCTTCATCGCGGAACGCGTGGCGATTTCGAAGGCGATTGCCGACGAGTCCACTTCGTGGAACGCGCCGTCATAAAGGGTGACCTTCATGTCGACCATCGGGAAGCCGATGAGCATGCCGCTGTCCCAAACCGAATTGACGCCCTTCTCGACGCCCGGAATGTATTCCTTCGGAATAGAACCACCGACGATCGTCGTCAGGAACTCGTTGCCCTTGCCCGTCTCGTTCGGTTCGAGCTTCAGCTTGACGCGCGCGAACTGACCCGTGCCGCCCGTCTGCTTTTTATGTGTGTAGTCGATGTCGGTCGAACGCGCGAGCGTCTCGCGATAGGCGACCTGCGGGGCGCCCGTGTTGGCCTCGACGCCGTAGGTGCGCTTCAGAATATCGACCTTAATATCGAGATGAAGCTCGCCCATACCCTTGAGGATCGTCTCTCCCGATTCCGGATCGACCGAAACGCGGAACGACGGGTCTTCGAGAGCGAGCGTGTGAAGCGCGATCGCCATCTTTTCCTGATCGGCCTTCGTCTTCGGCTCGACCTTCATTTCGATAACCGGGTTCGGAAAATCCATCTTCTCGAGAATGACCGGCTTCGACGGATCGCTAAGCGTTTCGCCCGTGCGCGTATCCTTAAGGCCCTGAAGAGCAACGATATCGCCAGCGAAAGCTTCTTTAATTTCTTCGCGGTCAGCAGCGTGCATGAGGTACATGCGGCCGGCGCGTTCTTTCTTGTCGCGCGTCGTGTTCGCGAGCGCCATGCCCTGCTCGAGCTTGCCCGAGTAGATGCGGCAGAACGTGATCGAACCAACGTGTTCGAAGCTCATGATCTTGAAAGCGATCATCGACAGCGGCTCGGAGTCCGAGGGCTTACGAAGAATTTCCAAATCAGTCTTCGGATCGATGCCGGTATAGGCTTCGCGATCGAGTGGCGACGGCAGGAAGTCGACGACGGCGTCGAGCAGCGGCTGCACGCCCTTGTTCTTAAAGGCCGAGCCGCACATCATAGGATAGAAGGCGCGCGTCACCGTGGCCTTGCGGATGAGCTTCCGCAAAGTATCTTCATCGGGCTCTTTGCCATCGAGGAAGGCCTCGAGAGCGGTATCGTCCATCTCCACCGCGGCTTCGATCAGCGCGGCGCGAAATTCCGCAGCCTTGTCGGCGAGATCGGCCGGGATCGGCCCTTCGCTCATCACGGCTTCTTTGCCATCGCCGTCCCAGGTGATGGCAACCATACGAATGAGATCAACGACGCCGCGGAAATTCGACTCAGCGCCGATCGGAATCTGCAGCGGCACAGCGCGTGCGCCGAGCTTGTCCTTGATGTCGGCGAGGCACATGTAGAAATCAGCGCCGGTCTTATCCATCTTGTTGGAGAAGATGATGCGCGGAACATTGTACTTGTCGCCCTGACGCCAGACCGTTTCCGTCTGAGGCTCGACGCCCTGGTTGGAGTCGAGAACACACACGGCGCCGTCGAGCACGCGCAGAGAACGCTCGACTTCGATCGTGAAGTCGACATGACCTGGAGTGTCGATGATGTTCAGACGGCGCTTGCGGCCGTCGCGGCCGGGCCAGAAACAGGTCGTTGCAGCGGACGTGATCGTGATACCGCGCTCGGCTTCCTGATCCATAAAGTCCATCGTCGCGGCGCCGTCATGGACTTCGCCGATCTTGTAGGACTTGCCGGTGAAATAGAGGACGCGCTCCGTAGTCGTGGTTTTCCCAGCATCAATGTGAGCCATGATGCCGAAATTGCGGTAGTCCTCGATTGCGTATTGTCGGGCCATTGGGTGCCTCGAAAGTCCTTGGTTCTTGTCCTACCAGCGGTAGTGCGAAAAGGCGCGATTGGCTTCCGCCATCTTGTGCGTGTCTTCCCGCTTCTTAACGGCAGTGCCGCGATTGTTCGCAGCGTCGAGCAATTCGCCCGAAAGCTTGTCGATCAGCGTCGACTCGTTGCGCGAACGGGCCGCGGCGATGAGCCAGCGGATCGCGAGAGCCTGACGGCGCTCGTTACGCACTTCGACCGGCACCTGATAGGTGGCGCCGCCGACGCGACGAGAGCGAACCTCAACGGCCGGCATGACGTTCTCAAGCGCCTGCTTGAAAAGATCGAGCGGGTTCGATTTTCCCTTCTGCTCCATCTTTTCGAATGCGCCATAAACCATGCGCTCGGCGACCGACTTCTTGCCGTGCTCCATCACCGCATTCATGAACTTGGTGACGACAAGGTCGCTGAACTTCGGATCCGGGATCACTTCCCGCTTTTGCGCCGCGTGACGACGAGACATCCTGACTGGCCCTTCGCTTCAATTCTGTGTGTGGTGGGCCAGATGATCCGACCCGAAACATCGACCAATTACTTCGGCCGCTTCGCACCGTATTTCGAACGCCGCTGACGGCGAGCCGCAACGCCCTGCGTATCGAGCACGCCACGGACGATGTGATAGCGAACGCCCGGCAAGTCTTTCACGCGGCCGCCACGAATGAGCACCACGGAGTGCTCCTGAAGGTTATGACCTTCACCCGGGATATAGCCGATGACTTCAAAGCCGTTTGTCAGCCGGATCTTGGCAACCTTACGAAGCGCCGAGTTCGGCTTCTTCGGTGTCGTTGTGTAAACGCGCGTGCAGACGCCCCGCTTCTGCGGGCAGGCTTCCATGTGGCGCGATTTCTCGCGATAGACCGGCTTCACGCGCGGCTTACGGATCAACTGTTGTATCGTCGGCATTCGCCCAATCCTGAACCTCATGGCTCATCCCCGAATGGGAATGCGCCAAGCAAACCTGCCAGGTGCGAAAATCGCCCCCGGCATGAAAAAACCAGAGGATCGTGCCGCCTCTTCAGGTGGCAGATCGTGGCCCGTCGATATGCTCTGCTTTATAGACGGGAGCGTTTAGGCCCAAAATGGCGCTAAAAGCGCCGGACGACCTACCACCTTCCGTGAGAGTGGGCGGAGCTATATATCCACCAGCAATATTGGTCAACAGCCCGGCCGGCATCGAATGAGATTATTTTCGCCCGTTCACGCCGAAACGGGCAAATAAAACCTGCGACCGGTTGTCTGCCCGCAGAATTTACTGCCGGCAGAGCAACGTAAATTTAAGCGCGCGGTTTCTCGCAGCTTTGATTCAGTCCCAACGCAATCAAACAAAAACGGCCGCCTCCGAAAGAGGCGGCCGTTCGAACGAAAAGCGTTATTCTGGTCGAAGCCGCGCCTACTCTGCGGCCTCTTCCTGCGGACGGCGTCGGCGCCGTGCGGCCGGACCCGACGCGCCATCGGGCGAAGGCAGGTTGCCCGACTTCGCCTTCTCTTTCGCGATCAGGTCGTCGCGCTGCGCCGCGACCTTGCGGAGCTGGCGCAGCATGCCGCCCGTACCGGCCGGGATCAGACGGCCGACGATGACATTCTCCTTCAGGCCCTCGAGCGTATCCGACTTGCCGTTGACGGCGGCGTCGGTCAATACGCGCGTCGTCTCCTGGAAGGATGCCGCCGAGATGAAGGAGCGCGTCTGCAGCGAAGCCTTCGTGATGCCGAGCAGGACAGGCATTGCCGACGCCGCCCGCTTGCCGGCCTTCTGAGCCGCCGCGTTGATCTCGTCGTATTCAACCCTGTCGAGCTGCTCGCCCTTGATGAGCTCCGTCTCGCCGGCGTCCGTGATCTCGACCTTCTGCAGCATCTGGCGAACGATCACCTCGATGTGCTTGTCGTTGATCGTAACGCCCTGGAGCCGGTAAACATCCTGGATCTCGTTGATCAGGTAGTTCGCGAGTTCTTCGACGCCCTTGATCGCCAGGATGTCGTGCGGGGCGGGATTACCGTCGTAGACGAAATCGCCACGCTCGACGCGGTCGCCGGGCTGGACGGCCAGGCTCTTGCCGCGCGGAATCAGGTATTCGACGGGCTCGGCCGACTCATCATCCGGCTTGATCGTGATGCGCTGCTTGTTCTTGTAGTCCTTGCCGAACTCAATGGTGCCCGAGATATCCGCCAGGATCGCGTGATCCTTGGGACGCCGCGCTTCGAAGAGTTCCGCAACACGCGGCAGACCGCCCGTGATGTCGCCCGATTTCGCCGACGCCGTCGGAATACGAGCGAGCACGTCGCCCGCCTTCACCTCGGCGCCGCGATCGACCGAAAGCACGGCCTCGACCGACAGCAGATAGCGCGCATCGCCGCCACGCGCGACCTTGATCGGCTTGCCTTTGGAGTCCTTGATCACGATCGCCGGTTTCAGCTCGGCGCCCCGCGGAGTGGCCCGCCAATCGACGATAACGCGGTTGGACGTACCCTTCATTTCGTCGGTCTGTTCGCGGACCGATGCGCCTTCGATCAAATCCTCGAAGTCGACCGAGCCGTTGGCTTCCGACAGAATCGGACGGGTGTAGGGGTCCCACTGCGCGATCTTGGTGCCGCGCTTCACGGTATCGTCCTCGTCGACGAAGATGCGGGCGCCGTACGTGATCTTATGGGTCGCGAGCTCCTTGCCGGACTGGTCGACGATGATGACCGACATGATGCGGCTCATCGCGACGTTCTGGCCCTTCGAGTCCTTCGCGATGGCGCGGTTCTTGAGCTTCACCGTGCCGTTGAAGTTGGACTCGATGAACGACGAGTCGACGAGGTTCGCCGTACCGCCGATGTGGAACGTGCGCATCGTGAGCTGCGTGCCCGGCTCACCGATCGACTGCGCGGCGATGACGCCGACAGCTTCACCGATGTTGACGGGCGTGCCGCGCGCGAGGTCGCGGCCATAGCACTTGGCGCAAACGCCGCTGATCGTTTCGCAGGTCAGGACCGACCGGATGCGGATTTCCTGAATTTCCGACTTCGCGATCGCTTCGGCGTGACGCTCCTCGATCAGTTCGCCATTCGCAACGAGAACCTCACCCGACACCGGATGCTTGATGTCTTCGGCAGCCGTACGGCCGAGCACACGCGCCGCGAGCGACACGATAACCTGACCGGCGTCGACGACGGCCTGCACGTTGATGCCTGCATCGGTTCCGCAATCGACTTCCGAGATGATCGCGTCCTGCGCGACGTCGACGAGACGCCGCGTCAGGTAGCCGGAGTTCGCCGTCTTCAAGGCCGTGTCGGCCAGACCCTTGCGGGCGCCGTGCGTCGAGTTGAAGTACTCGAGAACGGAAAGACCTTCCTTGAAGTTCGAGATGATCGGCGTCTCGATGATTTCGCCCGAAGGCTTGGTCATCAAGCCGCGCATGCCGGCGAGCTGCTTCATCTGCGCCGGCGAACCGCGCGCACCCGAATGGCTCATCATGTAGACCGAATTGATCGGCCGGTCGCGGCCGGTCTTTGGGTCCTTCTGGACCGCTGAAATGCGATCCATCATTTCCTTCGCGATCTGGTCGGTGCAACGCGACCACGCGTCGACGACCTTGTTGTACTTCTCGAGCTGCGTAATCAGGCCGTCCTGATACTGCTGCTCGAAGTCGCGAACTTCGACGTTGGTCTTCTCGACGATCTTTTCCTTGCTGTCGGGAATTTGCATGTCGTCCTTGCCGAACGAGATGCCGGCCTTGAACGCATGGTGGAAGCCCAGCGCCATGATGCGGTCGCAGAAGATCACCGTCTCCTTCTGACCGCAGTTACGGTAGACCGCGTCGATCAGACCGGAGATATTCTTCTTCGTCAGAAGCTGGTTCGCCATAGAGAACGACATGCCCGGCATCCTCGGCAAATGCTCGGCGAGGAGCATCCGACCCGGTGTCGTATCGTGGATTTCCATCACAGTCTCGCCTTCGGCGTTCTTGGTGATGAAACGGCCCTTGACCTTGGCGTGGAGCGTTACGGACTTCGATTCAAGCGCGTGCAGCACCTCGTTGATCGAGCCAAGCTTCATGCCTTCGCCCGGCTCGTTGTCGCGCTGCATGGACAGGTAGTAGAGACCGAGCACGATATCCTGCGACGGCACGATGATCGGCAGACCGTTCGCCGGATGCAGAATGTTGTTCGTCGACATCATCAGGACGCGCGCTTCGAGCTGCGCTTCGAGCGACAGCGGAACGTGCACGGCCATCTGGTCGCCGTCGAAGTCGGCGTTGAACGCCGCGCACACCAGCGGGTGAAGCTGGATCGCCTTGCCTTCGATCAGTTGTGGCTCGAACGCCTGAATGCCGAGACGGTGCAGCGTCGGCGCGCGGTTCAGCATCACCGGATGCTCGCGGATGACCTCGTCGAGGACGTCCCAGACTTCCGGCTTCTCTTTTTCAACGAGCTTCTTCGCCTGCTTCACGGTCGCTGCCTGGCCAAGCGTCTGCAGGCGCGCGTAGATGAACGGCTTGAACAGCTCGAGCGCCATCTTCTTCGGCAGGCCGCACTGATGCAGCTTGAGTTCCGGACCGACGACGATGACCGAACGGCCCGAATAGTCGACGCGCTTGCCGAGCAGGTTCTGGCGGAAGCGGCCCTGCTTGCCCTTCAGCATGTCGGCCAAGGACTTCAGCGGACGCTTGTTGGCGCCGGTGATGACGCGGCCGCGGCGGCCGTTGTCGAACAGCGCATCGACCGCTTCCTGAAGCATGCGCTTCTCGTTGCGAATGATGATGTCCGGAGCGCGCAGCTCCATGAGCCGCTTCAAGCGATTGTTGCGGTTGATGACGCGGCGATAGAGATCGTTGAGGTCGGAGGTCGCGAAGCGGCCGCCGTCGAGCGGAACGAGCGGACGCAGTTCCGGCGGGATGACCGGAACCTGCGTCAGGATCATCCATTCGGGACGATTGCCACTCTCCATGAACGCTTCGATGACCTTCAGGCGCTTGCCGAGTTTCTTCGGCTTCAGCTCCGTCGTCGCTTCCGCGATTTCCTGGCGCAGATGGACCGCGATCTTGGGCAGATCCATCGCGGACAGCAGCTCACGGATCGCTTCCGCGCCGATGCCGGCCGTGAACGTGTCGGCGCCATATTCATCGATCGCCTGGTTGTACTGCTCTTCCGACAGGAGCTGCTTCTCCTGAAACGGCGTCGTGCCCGGCTCGATGACGACGTAGTTTTCGAAATAGAGAACGCGCTCGAGATCCTTGAGCGCCATATCCATGAGCAGGCCGATGCGCGACGGCAGCGACTTCAGGAACCAGATGTGTGCGACAGGCGCCGCAAGCTCGATGTGGCCCATGCGCTCGCGGCGCACCTTCGCAAGCGTCACCTCGACGCCGCACTTTTCGCAGATCAGGCCTTTGTACTTCATGCGCTTGTACTTGCCGCACAAGCATTCGTAGTCCTTGATCGGTCCGAAAATGCGCGCGCAGAAGAGGCCGTCGCGCTCGGGCTTGAACGTGCGGTAGTTGATCGTCTCGGGCTTCTTGATCTCACCGAAAGACCAGGAAAGGATATCCTCGGGCGAGGCGATCGAGATGCGGATCTGGTCGAACGTCGGAACAGGAGCCTGCGCTTTAAAGATATTGGAAATTTCGTTCATCAGCTGTCTCCTCGAGGGACCGGAGGGGTGGCCGTTCCCGTGGAATTTTCAGGCCCTCGCCCGGTCTTACGGAGAGAGGGTTCGGGTGAGGGGCGGCAGCTTCATCACATGAGGCTGCCCCTCACCCCGTCCCTCTTCCCGGCACGCGGAAAGAGGGTGGGATCGTGTTACTCGGCTGCCGGCGGCAGCTGTGCCAGAGGCGCTTCCGGTTCGACCGCTTCCTCGGCCTCCGGTGGTGGCACCTCGGTGTTGACGAGCTCGACATTGAGGCCGAGCGCACGCATTTCCTTGACCAGCACGTTGAAGCTTTCCGGAACACCGGCTTCGAAAGCATCGTCGCCTCGGACGATCGCCTCGTAGACCTTGGTGCGGCCCGCCACGTCGTCGGACTTCACCGTCAGCATTTCCTGCAGCGTGTAGGCGGCGCCATAAGCTTCGAGCGCCCAGACCTCCATTTCGCCGAAACGCTGACCGCCGAACTGCGCCTTGCCACCGAGCGGCTGCTGAGTGACGAGCGAGTACGGTCCGATCGACCGGGCGTGGATCTTGTCGTCGACGAGATGGTGCAACTTCAGGACGTACTTGTAGCCGACGGTGACTTTCCGATCGAACGGTTCGCCCGAGCGTCCGTCGAACAGCGTCACCTGACCCGAGGTGTCGAAGCCTGCCATTTCCAGCATCTCGACAATGTCCTTCTCGCGCGCGCCGTCGAAGACCGGCGTCGCGATCGGCACGCCGGTTCTGAGGTTCTCGGCGATGCCGGCGAGTTCCTCGTCCTTCATCGACGCCTTGATCTCACCGGTGCCATAGACCTTCGTCATCTGGTCGCGCAGCGCCTTCGCCTGCCCGCTCTCGTGGTACTGATGCAGCGCTTCATCGATCAGACGGCCGAGACCGCGGCAAGCCCAGCCCATGTGCGTTTCGAGGATCTGTCCGACGTTCATGCGGCTCGGCACGCCGAGCGGGTTCAGAACGACGTCGACCGGCGTACCGTCCTCGAGGAACGGCATGTCTTCCGACGGAACGATCATCGACACGACGCCCTTGTTGCCGTGACGGCCGGCCATCTTGTCGCCTGGCTGGATCTTGCGCTTCACGGCGACGAAGACCTTGACCATCTTCATGACGCCGGGAGGCATCTCGTCGCCGCGCTGCAGCTTGTCGACCTTATCGGCGAAGCGAAGGCCCAGGCCCTTCTTCGCGTCTTCGTACTGCTTCTGAATGGCTTCGACTTCGGCCTGCGCCTTCTCGTTGGCAAGGCCGATTTCCCACCACTGGCTGCGCGGAATGTCATCGAGGATCACGGTGTCGATGGTCGTGCCTTTGCGCGCGCCCTTCGGACCCTTTGCGACTTCCTTGCCCATCAACGCGTCCTTGAGGCGCGCGTAGACGTTGCGGTCGAGAATTTGCAGCTCGTCGTCGCGGTCCTTCGCGAGGCGTTCAATTTCCTCGCGCTCGATCGCCATCGCGCGCTCGTCTTTCTCGACGCCGTGGCGGTTGAAGACGCGCACTTCGACGATCGTTCCGGCAACGCCTGGCGGCAATCTGAGCGACGTATCGCGAACGTCGGACGCCTTCTCGCCGAAGATGGCGCGAAGCAGCTTCTCTTCCGGCGTCATCGGGCTCTCGCCCTTCGGCGTGATCTTGCCGACGAGGATGTCGCCCGGATGGACCTCGGCGCCGATGTAGACGATGCCCGCTTCGTCGAGGTTCTTCAGCGCTTCTTCCGAGACGTTCGGAATATCGCGCGTGATTTCCTCAGGCCCGAGCTTCGTATCGCGCGCCATCACCTCGAATTCCTCGATGTGGATCGAGGTGAACACATCCTCGGAGACGACGCGCTCGTTCATCAAAATCGAGTCTTCGAAGTTGTAGCCCATCCACGGCATGAACGCGACGAGCACGTTCTTGCCCAGTGCCAGTTCGCCGAGTTCGGTCGACGGACCGTCGGCGATGATCTCGCCCGCCCGCACATGGTCGCCGACGTTGATCAGCGGCCGCTGGTTGATGCAGGTGTTCTGGTTCGAGCGCTGGAACTTGCGCAGACGATAGATGTCGACGCCCGGCTTCGACGGGTCCTGCTCTTCCGTTGCGCGGATAACGATACGGGTCGCATCGACCTGATCGACGATGCCGGTACGGCGAGCGGCGATCGCGGCGCCGGAGTCATGGGCAACGCGCTCTTCCATGCCGGTGCCGACCAGCGGCGCTTCCGCCTTGATCAGCGGCACGGCCTGACGCTGCATGTTGGAGCCCATCAGTGCGCGGTTGGCGTCGTCGTTCTCGAGGAACGGGATCAGCGCCGCGGCGACCGAGACAAGCTGCTTCGGCGACACGTCGATGTAGTCGACCTTGTCCGTCGGGACGAGCATCACGTCGCCGTTGTGGCGGATCGTGACGAGGTCTTCCGTCATCTTACCTTTCGCATCGATCTCGGCATTCGCCTGCGCCACGTGATGGCGCATCTCTTCCATGGCGGAGAGGTAGACGACGTCGTTCGTCACGCGGCTGTTGACGACCTTGCGATACGGGCTCTCGATGAAGCCATACTTGTTGACGCGCGCGAACGTCGCGAGCGAGTTGATGAGGCCGATGTTCGGACCTTCCGGCGTCTCGATCGGGCAGATGCGGCCGTAGTGCGTCGGATGCACGTCGCGAACTTCGAAGCCCGCGCGCTCACGCGTCAGACCGCCCGGTCCAAGTGCCGAGAGACGGCGCTTGTGGGTGATTTCCGACAACGGATTCGTCTGGTCCATGAACTGCGACAGCTGCGAGGAGCCGAAGAACTCGCGCACGGCGGCGGCCGCCGGCTTCGCGTTGATCAGGTCCTGAGGCATCACGGTGTCGATATCGACCGACGACATGCGCTCCTTGATGGCGCGCTCCATGCGCAGAAGACCGACGCGATACTGATTTTCCATCAGCTCGCCGACCGACCGCACGCGGCGATTGCCGAGATGGTCGATGTCGTCGATCTCGCCCTTACCGTCTCTGAGATCGACAAGCGTCTTCACGACCGCGAGGATGTCGTCCCTGCGGAGTACGCGCATCGTATCCGGCGCATCGAGTTCGAGGCGCATGTTCATCTTCACCCGGCCGACGGCCGAGAGGTCAAAACGTTCCGGATCGAAGAACAGGCCGTGGAACAGGTTGGTCGCCGCTTCGATGGTCGGCGGTTCACCCGGACGCATGACACGGTAGATGTCCATCAGCGCTTCCTGCTGATTGGCGTTCTTGTCGATGTTCAGCGTGTTGCGGATGAAGGGGCCGATGTTGATGTAGTCGATGTCGAGGATATGGAAATCCCTGACCTTCTGCTCTTTGAGTTCGGCGAGGAGATCGGCATCGAGTTCGTTACCCGCTTCCGCGAAGATCTTGCCGGTCTCGAGATCGACGATGTCTTCGGCGATGAAGCGCCCGGCGAGATCTTCCGCCGAGATCAGGATTTCCTTGACGCCGCTTTCGGCAAGTTCGCGCGAGCGGCGTGCCGTAATCTTCTCGCCGGCGCGTGCGATCACTTCGCCGGTCTTTGCGTCGGCGATGTCGGATTGCGGAGTAACGCCGCGGAATTTTTCCGGCAGATACGGCATTTTCCAGCCGCGCTTCGATTCCTTGATCGGAATGTGCTTGTAGAAGTGCGACAGGATTTCCTCGTCGTCGAGGCCCAGCGCATACAGCATCGTCGTCACCGGCAACTTGCGGCGACGATCGATACGCACATAGACGTTGTCCTTGGCGTCGAATTCGAAATCAAGCCACGAACCGCGATACGGGATGATGCGAGCCGCGAACAACAGCTTGCCCGACGAGTGGGTTTTGCCGCGATCGTGGTCGAAGAAGACGCCCGGCGAACGGTGCATCTGCGAAACGATCACGCGCTCGGTGCCGTTGATGATGAAGGTGCCGTTCAACGTCATGAGCGGCATGTCGCCCATATAGACGTCCTGCTCCTTGACGTCCTTGATCGACTTGGATCCCGTCTCTTCGTTGATATCAAACACGATGAGGCGCAGCTTCACCTTGAGCGGCGCCGCATAGGTCATGTCGCGCTGCATGCATTCGTCGGTATCGAATTTCGGCGGCTCGAATTCATAGCTGACAAATTCGAGCGTCGACTTGCCGGCGAAATCCGAAATTGGAAACACGCCCCTGAACACCGACTGCAAGCCGAAATCGTCCGACCTGCCGCCCGGCGGTTCCTTGACCATCAGAAAGTCGTCGTAGGATGCTTTCTGAACCTCGATGAGATTCGGCATCTCAGCGACTTCGCCGATCGAACCAAATTGTTTGCGGAGGCGTTTGCGGCTTGTGAGGGTTTGAGCCATGTCGGTCCCTTCGTGCTCTCGTATGCGGGGGAGGCCCCGCGATCCAAATTCATTCCGGTCACTCATGGCGACTCGCGTTTCGCGAGCCGGCCGCCACGAGGGCCGGTTTAAAACGGTTCACCGGAGGGCCCTTTTCCGAGGTTGCTTGAACCTCAGGCCCTCCGGAAAGCCGTTTTCCGTTTGCGCCTTCCGACTCTCCTCCGGAGAGCTGGCCGAAAGACGCGGTATGCGCAGACATCAACACCGACCGGGAGCGGCCCGGCCGGTGTCGATGTTTGATTACTTGACTTCGACGACGGCGCCTTGATCTTCGAGCTGTTTCTTCAGCTTGGCGGCTTCGTCCTTGGAGACGCTTTCCTTCACGGTCTTGCCGCCGGCCTCGACGAGGTCTTTCGCTTCCTTCAGGCCGAGGCCCGTGATGGCGCGAACTTCCTTGATGACGTTGATCTTCTTGTCGCCACCTGACTTCAGGATAACGGTGAACTCGGTCTGCTCTTCAACAGGCGCGGCGGCGGCGCCAGCCGGAGCGGCGACGGCGACTGCGGCCGCAGCCGAAACGCCCCACTTCTCTTCCAGCATCTTCGCGAGTTCGGCCGCTTCGAGCACGGTGAGGCTCGACAGGTCATCAACGATTTTCTCGATCTTAGACATATATAGTGTCCTTCCGGTTTGAACCTAGAGGTTGAGTTGCAGCACCCTATTTCAGGGCTTTCGCTGCGTTTGCGTTTGCGGGCTCAAGCGCCCCACAACTTGTCCTGGCCAGCTATGCGGCCTCGCCTTGTGCTGCCTTGGCCTGAATGACACGAGCAAGCTGGGCTCCCGGCTCCTTGACGGTCCGGGCGATTTTGGTCGCCGGAGCGTTGAGAAGGCCAATGAGCTTGGCGCGCAGTTCATCAAGCGATGGCAGGTCGGCGAGCGCTTTCACGCCGTTCGCGTCGAGGATGGTCTTGCCCATCGCGCCGCCGAGGATCACGAGCTTATCGTTACCCTTGGCATACGTGACGGCAGCCTTCGCCGCTGCGATCGGATCTTTTGAGAAGGCCAGAATGGTCGGCCCCTTCAATAAGCCCGAAAGCTGTTCGGCGTCGGTATCCTTGAGCGCGAGCTGCGCCAGCTTGTTCTTGGCCACTTTCACAGAGCCGCCAGCGTCTTTGACGCGCTTGCGGAAGTCTGCGGATTGAGCGGCCACGAGGCCGGTGTTGTGGGCGATCACAACCACGCCGGTGCTTTTCAGCTCGGCATGGAGATGGTCGATGAGCTCACGTTTCGCGGCTCTATCCACGTCTCGTCTCCTTGCTGCGAAGCTTCATTCGCGAAGCTCCGCGGGTTGCACCTTGCCGCCCTGTCCGCGTGCGGAGCGGGCGACGTTGGTCTGTCCTCGTTCCCGTGGACCGCTCGAACGGCGGCACGGTGCTGACCCAGAAGGTTCAAACCGAATGCAAGGCGTGCGCCTCAAATCCGATCCACTTCTGTCTCATGCAGGCTCTCTCGGTCTTGAGAGATTTCGGCCGCCCAGCGAACTGGTTGGCACCTACAGTCTCGGACAGTTTCGAACCGAAGCTCGACGAGCCCCGGTTCGGGTTTTCCGGGTTGCCCCGGAATTCTTGATAATCTTAGACGACGGGTCCCGACGAAACGGTCGACGTGTCGAGCTTGAGGCCAGGCCCCATCGTCGACGACACCGACACTTTCTTCAGGTACGTGCCCTTGGAGCCCGTCGGCTTGGCCTTGATGACCGCATCGACGAACGCCTTGATGTTCTGAACGAGCGCCTCTTGCGAGAAGCTCGCCTTGCCGATGCCGGCGTGAACGATGCCCGCCTTTTCGACACGGAACTCGACGGAACCACCCTTCGCGCCCTTGACGGCGGTCGTGACGTCCATGGTCACCGTTCCGACGCGCGGGTTCGGCATTAGACCGCGCGGGCCCAACACTTTGCCGAGGCGGCCGACGAGACCCATCATGTCGGGCGTCGCGATGCAGCGATCGAAGTTGATCGTGCCCTTCGAGACGATCTCGACCAGGTCTTCCGCGCCGACAATATCGGCGCCGGCGGCCTTGGCTTCGTCAGCCTTCGCACCCTTCGCGAAGACGGCGACGCGCGACGTGCGACCTGAACCGTTTGGCAGATTGCAGACGCCACGCACCATCTGGTCGGCGTGCTTGGGATCGACGCCAAGATTGACGGCGACTTCGATCGTCTCGTCAAATTTTGCCTTGGCGCGATCCTTCAGGATCTTCACGGCTTCGTCGACATCGTACGACTTGCCCGCGGCAAGGCCCTGCTTGACGGTGAGCATGCGCTTACCGCCGGCTTCGCGCGTTTCCTTGATCTTCTCGGCGCTGATTTGAGCTTTTGCCATCGGACTACTCCACCACCTTGAGACCCATCGAACGCGCGCTGCCCGCAAGCGTGCGGGCGGCAGCATCGATATCGTCGGTGTTCATGTCCTTGAGCTTGCCCTTGGCAATCTCTCTCAGCTGCGCAATCGTTACCTGTCCGGCGACAGCGCGACCCGGCTCCTTGGAGCCCGTGCCACCCTTGCCGGTCGGACGAAGGCCTGCGGCCTTCTTGATCAAAAATGTTGCGGGCGGATTACGCATCTCGAACGTGAAGGAGCGGTCGGAGTAGACCGTGATCTTCACCGGGATCGGCGTACCCTGCTCCAGGTCCTTCGTCTTAGCGTTGAAGGCCTTGCAGAATTCCATGATGTTAACGCCGCGCTGGCCAAGCGCGGGACCGATTGGCGGCGACGGATTCGCCGCGCCTGCCGGTACCTGTAGATTGATAAAGCCATCGACTTTCTTCGCCATAGTCCCCTTCACTCATTAGAGCGTGAATACGCCAGTTGGGCGTTACGCTCAGGGTTAGCGGTTCAACGGACTGGATCGCTTGTCGCGAAGCCTGCCCTCCCGCACATCACCGCTCCAGAACCGAAACCCCGGCGCGGTTCTCCGATGCCTAAAGCACCGGAATTCTCAACGCACGCACGACACCCCGGCAACCACCGTCGGGACGTCGCCCTTTAACTTGCAATCTTTTCGACCTGCCCGAATTCAAGTTCGACCGGCGTCGGCCGCCCGAAGATCGACACCGCGACCTTGACCCGCGACCGCTCCTCGTCGACGTCCTCGACGACACCCGTGAACGATGCGAACGGACCGTCGGCAACCTTGACGTTCTCGCCGATCTCGAAAGTGATCGTCGGACGCGGCCGCTCGACGCCTTCCTTCACTTGGTTGAGGATGCGCAACGCCTCATCCTCGGGAATCGGCATCGGTTTGTTGTCGGCGCCGAGAAATCCCGTGACCTTCGGCGTGTTCTTGATCATCACGAACGCCTGATCGGTCATCTTCATCTTGACGAGCACGTAGCCCGGCAGAAACTTGCGCTCGGTCGGAATCTTCCGGCCGCGCTTGACCTCGACGACCTCTTCGGTCGGCACGACGATCTCTTCGAAGAGATCTTCAAGACCACCCGCCTTCGCACGCTCGCGGATGGCATCGGCGACCTTGCGCTCGAAATTCGTATAGGCGTGGACGATGTACCAGCGCGTTCCGGCCACCGACTTTTTTTCTTCGCGATCTTGCGCGACAACCATTCTCAAACGCCCTCTTGCGCGGTCACTCAAGCCAAAAAACGAGAGTTGATGCTCAACTGCCCACCCCAAGAACGAAGCGCACGACGTGGCTCAACACCTGATCGACGAGCAAAAAGAAAATAGAGGCGAGCGCGACCATGATGAGCACCATCAAAGTCGTGATCCACACCTCTTTCCACTTCGGCCAGGTGACCTTGGAGACTTCCTGCCGAACTTCCTGAATAAAGGTTATGGGGTTGAACTTCGCCATTAAAGTGCTTTCTATGCGCAGATGCGACAACGTGCCGCTCCAGCCCCATCGTTTTTCGACCGGGCTGGTCGGCAGATCAGACCTAGCTGAGGCTGGCAGGGGCGGAGGGTCTCGAACCCCCGACCTTCGGTTTTGGAGACCGACGCTCTACCAATTGAGCTACACCCCTTAAACCCGACGCGAGCAAAAGCCCGGGCGTCGCGCAGCCTCTTTCGGGGCGTGTTTCCTTAACTGATGTCTTCGGCGTTGTCAGCCCCACCCGCAAGCTTTTTTGTCTCGGACGGCCTAATCAGCACGAGGATCTCGGACGCCAAGCCTTGTCAGCGGCCCGCCCAAGGGCCGGGAGTATCGGCGGAAGCACCTGCTGAAGGCTGCGCTGCGCCGGAGACGGGCTCGACCACGACGGCCGAACCGTAGGCCAGCACCTCGGTCACGGCAGCGGCGATCTCGTTCGCGTCGTACCGCATGGCGATCACTGCGTTGGCGCCCATGCTTTGCGCGTGCTCGACCAGCAAATCGAAGGCTTCCTGCCGCGCCTGCTCCGCGAGCTTGGTGTACACGGAGATATTGCCGCCGAAAAAAATCTGAATCGCGGCGCCGAGATTGCCGACGACGCTGCGCGAACGCACTGTCAGGCCCCGAACCAGACCGAGATGGCGCACGACGCGGTAGCCCTGAATTTCGTTCGTCGTCACGACCAGCATGAAAATCCCCCGTTTTTGGCCCGCAGGGAGAATGGCGCAGGCAGAGCGCAACCTACTGCAAGAGGCTTTGATTGGCGACCGCCGAAGTTGCAATGCCTGGGTCGTCAAGGCAGATATTCCCGCTCGTTCGCGAACTCCAACTTGCAAAAATCGCGTTGCAACAACGCGGGCAATTCGCGAAGGGGGCTTTGTCGTCGTCCCGCCTTACGCTATCAGCTTCCGTGCCCACATAAGCGGAGGCTCCCCGCCGCCTTCGAGTAGTTACCGTCCCGACGACGACTAAATCCCGCCCTGATTATTCGTTCAAAGCCAGCGCCATGACATTCACACCTCATCGTCGCGATGTTCTTTCCGGAGCCTTGGCCGCATCCGTCGCCGGATGGGCGCTCCCTGCGCGAGCCGCCTCCGTCGGCGCCATGGCGCTTGGCAATGCGGAGCCCTTCTCCTTCGATGATCTCAAGATACGGGCGAAGGAACTGGCGAAAACCGCATACACGCCGCCTCCGAAACCGTCCGCGACCGATCCTCTGCGGGACATGACGTTCGATACGTTCGCGCAAGCGATCTACAAGCCCGACATGGAGCTTTGGCACGACGTCCCGGGGGCGCAGAAGGTCCGCCTCTTCCCGCAAGGGCGGTTCTATGCCGAGCCCGTCAGCATCTACGTCGTCGAAAACGGACAGGCGCAGCAGATCGTCTACACGCCCGACCTTTTCAACATGCCCGCCGATCACCCGCTCCGGACCTTGAAGTCGGCCGGCTTCGCCGGTTTCCGCCTGATGAGCCGCGGCGGCGTCAGCGACTGGCTCTCCTATCTCGGCGCATCGTACTTCCGTGCATCCGACCCCAACGATCAGTACGGCGGATCGGCGCGCGGCCTGGCGATCAACACCGGGCGACCGGAAGAATTTCCGCGCTTCACATCCTTCTGGCTGGAGCAGAACGGCGCCGGCATGACGATCTACGCCCTGCTCGAAAGCCAGAGCGTGACCGGCGCCTATCGCATGGACAGCCGCCGCATCCAGGGCGGCCAGGGCGGCGCCTTGCAGGACGTCGAATGCGAACTCAATTTCCGCGCGCCGGTCGATTTTCTTGGCATTGCACCTTTGACCGGCATGTTCTGGTACGGTGAGAACTCGGCTCACTTCCGCGGCGACTGGCGACCTGAAGTGCACGACTGCGACGGTCTCTCATTGTGGACGGGCACGGGCGAACGCATCTGGCGTCCGGTCGCCAATCCGCCGCGCATCGTCACCAACAGCTTCTCCGACGACAATCCGAAAGGCTTCGGCCTCGTTCAGCGCGACCGCAACTTCGAGAACTATCAGGACGACAGTCTGTTCTACGACCGCCGCCCGAGCATGTGGGTCGAACCGCTCAACGCCTGGGGCAAAGGCTCCGTCAATCTCGTCCAATTGCCGACGACGAACGAGACCGAAGACAACATGGTTGCGTTCTGGACGCCTGAGGAGAAGATCGTTCAAGGCACGGTCATCAACGCGAAATATCGTCTCTACTGGGGCGTCGATGGCCCGCCGACGGGTGATGTCGGCCGCATCGTCGCGACGCGCATTGGCCTCGGCGGTCTTGGCGGACGCGACCTCGATCTCCGGCACACCAAGCCCGGCGCGCGCAAATTCATGATCGACGTCGAAGGCAAGGTTCTCGAAGAGCAGACCCGCTTCGGCGGCACGCACACCGTCGTGACGACCACGCGCGGCAAGATCACCGGCGTCGAGGCTTTTCCCGTTGTCGGCACCAAGCGCTGGCGCATGATGTTCGATCTGTCCGACCTCGACGGACGGGAAGCCGACCTGCGCGCATTCCTGCAAAAAGACGGCGTCGTGCTGAGCGAAACCTGGATCTACCAGGCGTTTCCGTAACGACTGCGTGCTCGAACGCCGTGGGTGTCACGCGACGGCGGAATGACGTTGCCTCGAAGCCTCGTCCCTCGCCTCGGTGCAACTCAGACCGAGATGGCTTTCACCATCCCGCGAATTAGCTGCGATCAACCGCACGCGAGCCCAATTGTTGCCATCGAATGACGCGACGCTGTGTGGCGTCGGGCTACACCTCATCCCAGACGCACTCCGCATAACCGGTGTCGCATGTCCTATCGCGTATTTTCCATTCCGCCCAAGGTTCGCATCCGGGAGAACATCGATTTTCCCGGCCCTGTCGTCATTGAGGGCACCGTCCTCGGTGACGTTAGCTGCATGACGCTGACCGTCGGAGAGCGCGGCATCGTCGACGGCACGATCAAGGCCGACCGCGTGACCATCCTTGGCGAAGTCTCGGGCGAAATCTTCGCGACCCACATCACGTTGAAGCCGTCGTCGGCAGTCGCCGCGAATATTTTTCACAAGCACTTATCCGTGGAAGACGGATGCCTGTTCGAAGGCAACTCGCGCCGCCACGCCGCTCCCTTGGAACTCGCGTAACTCTCGCGCGGTCGCCCCGACGCGAGGATTGCAAAGCCCTGGCAAGCGAAATTGCCAGACTTCCATAACCACGCCGATTGATCTGCCGCACGAGCCAACTAAAACCCGTTGAGTAATGCAGACTCGTCGTATGGAAATTCTTATTATCGAAGATCACCCGATCGTCGTATCCGGGTGCCGTCAGCTTTTTGCGGATCGCGCGGACGTCACGTTCCATGACGCGGCCACTCTTGCCGAGGGCCGGCGAATTCTAAAAGATCGCGCGCTGGATGTCGTCGTCATCGACCTGCATCTGCCGGATGGCTCCGGCATCGACTTCATCCGTGAAATGAGCCGGCGATGGCCGCGAACGAAAATCATCGTTTTTTCGGTCGCCGAAGAAGCGCCCATGGCCATGCAGGCGATCGACTGCGGCGCTCATGGCTTTGTCAGCAAGAACGGCCGGTCGGCTGATCTCCTGAGTGCGATCGAAGCTGTCTGCAGAGGCGAGAGCTGGCTTTCGGACGAGCTTCTGCAGCGGGTCGCGCTCATGCGCGCCGTTCCCGACAAGGGGCCGCGCCTGACGAAGCGCGAAAAGAATGTCCTGAAGCTGCTGACGGCCGGCCGCCACCAGTCGGAGATCGCGAAAGATTTGAACATTTCGACGAAATCGGTGGCAACCGACTGTCTCTCGATCCGGCAGAAACTCAATGCCCGCACCACCGCTGAAATGATTGCGATCGCCGTCAAGACAAACGTCGGAGACTAGCCTCGGAGCAGCACGCTGTCGGTGGCAGCGCGTGATCCTCCACTCCGTCCCGAAACACAGGAGTGTCGCATGTCACGCCCAATCTACAGTCTCTTTGCGATGACCATCGCGGTTCTATCCTTGCTGCTTCCGGCAGGCGCCAGCGCCGAGGAGTCAAACCCGGACAATGAAGCCGCCTGGACGAGCATCCGAAAGGACACCTTTGGCCAACAGGAAATGATCGACGGCAAGGGCTTCCTGTCGCTCGAAGCTCCGGAGCGCGCGGAAGATGCCGCTGTCGTTCCGATCACGATCCGTCTGACGCCTGAGCTTGCGGACAAGATCAAATCGCTGACGCTCGTCGTCGACGAGAACCCGGCCCCGATCGTCGCAACATTCACGTATGGAGAAGCGGCGGGGAGCGGACAGCGCATCCTGGCGACGCGCATTCGTGTCGATCGCTACACGTTCGTGCGCGCCGTCGCGGAAAGCTCGGACGGCAAATTCTATATGACGAAGACGTTCGTCAAAGCCTCCGGCGGCTGCTCCGCCCCGGCAAGCCGCGACGCGGAGGAGGCCGCGAAATCCATCGGCAAGATGCGCATCAGGACCGCCACGGCAACCGCCGGCAAGTCCGGCCTCGGCGAGGTCATGTTGCGGCATCCGAATATTTCGGGCCTCGCAATCGACCAGATTTCAGGCGGCTACCCGCCTGCGCGCTTCATCTCGCATCTGTCCGTGACAGCAGGAGGCAAGCTCGTCTTCGCAATGGAAGGCGGCATCTCGATCAGCGAAGACCCAAATTTCCGGTTCAGCTATTCGGCCGGAGCGAATGATTCACTTGAAGTCACCGCCGAGGACACCGGTGGAAGCAAATTCTCCGGCCGCTCCGGAAGCCCGTCCTAGGGGTCTGAGATCCCACATGAGCACGCTTTCCGTGCGACCTCGACGCGGATGCGAGACCGTTGCAGCGTTCCGTAAGTGGGCGGCTGGCGCAAAGTTATGGAGCGGGTGATGGGAATCGAACCCACGTATTCAGCTTGGAAGGCTGCTGCTCTACCATTGAGCTACACCCGCTAGGGCCGTGAAGGCTGGGCTTTCTGCCATGCTTCGGCGGTTCTAGCAACGGGCTGAAACGGGAACAAGATGCGAAACGGGAGAAAGGACTCCCGAACTTGTCCCGAAGCGGTTTGAGAACGTTCTGCGGCCAATCGCAGTCTCAGACAGCTTCGTTCTTAAGGGTGTGCAGAAGCCTCGCCGCGCCTTGCATGCTCCCCGAATTAAGCTGAGAATCCGAAGCCACCACTTCGCTTCGGATAGAATGCTCGACCCTACCGCCGAATACATTCTGCTGTTTATGGTCTTTGCCGTCGTGCTGGCGGCATTGGCGGTGCTCGTTCGAGCCGTTGTCGCGACGACGTCGGGTTGCATGTCGATTCCGCTGAAGGCCGTTGCGTTCGGCGAGCGGGTCAAACGGCTTTTCTCCAGACAACCTGCGATCAGCACGCAGCGTGCCAAGGCGCTTACCGGTAAGGGGTCGGCAAAAACGCTGCCGGTAATTCATCTCGACAAAGCAACGGCTTGCCAACGGGGGTCGGCAGACCGCCAAGGGCCGATGCCAAGCACTGAGGGGGTCGCCACGGGTCGCCGGCCAAACAGCATCAATGATTCCGGGCCTCCCGAGGGGGGTCGCCAAGGGGTCGCCAACGAGTGCGTCGGGCTTACCGGTAACGCGAAAACCCGGCTTACCGGTAAGAAGTTTACCGGTAAGCGCCGGAAGGGTCGCCAAGGGTCGGCGTGTCCTTGGCAAGGACAGGTTGCAGAGGTCTGCCAAGGCGCTCCCGATCGAGTGGCGACCCTTGGCGACCCCTCATCGGGCGCTCCCCGCTCCCGTCATCCCCGACGCCGAGGCCGCCATGCGGTTTCGCATCTGGATTCTGGAATTCGGCCTTGAGCAGATTGGCCGGGGCCAGGGCGAACTGATCGCAACGATCGATCTTTGAGAACTCGCGCACCGGTTCGCAGCGGGAAGCGGATTTCGGATTGGATCGCGCGATCGCTTCTTCGAGGAGCTGCGGAAGCTGCCCGGCGTCAACAAGGAAGAAGCGCGTGGCCTATTCGTTCCGACCTGCGAATGCCGCGAACTGGAAGACGGCCGGCGGATAGGCAGCGGGCCGCCGGTGCTCGCCTGCGCCGGGTCTTTTATTTTTCACTGCTCGGCGTGAAACTTTTTTCGAAACACGGCGTTGGTGTTGCATCCGGTTATGCGACCCCACGAGCGCTGGCCGGACCCTATCGCAGCCAGGAATCCCCCTCTCCTGGCCCCGGTCTTTCAAACACCCCAGTCCCCTCCCGCTGGGGTGTTTTTTCTGCCGATGATCAATGTCCGAAGAGCGTCGCCATATCCGTCGCGGCATTCATCGGGCAGCCGAAAAACTGGCCACCCGAGAGAAGCCGATCATTTCGTTCGCTGCCCGGGCTGTGACGCTTGGATTGACATGCGAGACCTTGGAATGGCTTTCGACCATGCCGGTCCGCTTCCGCACCCGGTATCGGATAAGGACCATGGAGATCGCTCGATATAGGTCAGTCGCACCAGCTCTCTGAATTTGTCGGGAACGTCCAGCGTACGTTGCGATGCCAACGCAATCACTATCGAAGCCAATCGCTCACGGCAAACCGAGACATCCGCTTCATTGCGGTACGTGTCTGATTTGACCTCGCTCCAGACACTTTCGAAAATTTCAGTGAGGAGCGATATATCTTCCGGCCCGAAGCCGTGTAAAAGCCGGAGCAATAATCCCTCACAGAAGCGGCTGATTTGTTCGGCCGCGCCGGACTAAAAGTGCGGCAGATTGGAGCCCTGTGCCTGCGTCGGCGCGAGGGCGGGGATGAAGCAGG
>NZ_JBAYUV010000047.1:0-25656 GCF_041674905.1 Hyphomicrobium sp. | reverse complement strand
CTTCCACTGATCGCCATTCCAGGTCTTCAAGGACGAGTCCTTGCCAACCGGCTTGCCGAGCATCGTGGTCTTCTCGGGATCGACGAGAATGTCCGAATCCGGGCCCATCGAGTAGGCGCGCCAGACCTTCTTGCCGCTGTTGATGTCGTAAGCGGTCATGTGGCAGCGAACGCCGAACTCAGCGCCCGAGATGCCGATAACGACCTTGTCCTTGACGACCATCGGAGCCTGCGTGCCGGTCTCGCCCTTCTTCGGATCGCCATCGACGACCTTCCAAAGTTCTTTGCCCGTCTTCGCATCAAGGGCGACGAGTGCGGTGTCAGCCTGGTGCAGGAAGATCTTGCCGTCGGCATAAGCGAGGCCACGGTTGACCGTATCGCAGCACATCACCGGAATGACCGACGGGTCCTGCTTGGGTTCATACTTCCAGATGATCTTCTGCTCGTCGGCGAGGTTCAGGGCGAACACAATGTTCGGGAACGCCGAGTGAAGCCACATCGTGTCGCCGACAACGAGCGGGCCGCCTTCGTGACCGCGAAGAACGCCGGTCGAGAACGTCCAGGCCACTTTGAGCTGGCCAACGTTTTCGGTCGTGATCTGGTCGAGTGTCGAGTAACGGGTACCAGCATAGTCACCAGACTGGATTGCCCAGTTCGCCGGGTCGCTGGACGCCTTGATCACGGATTCGTTGGCCCAGGTGGGCCCCGAAAACGCGACTGTCGCCAACAAACCGCATGCGAATGCACTTTTGCGCATTGCGCTTCCTCCATTTTGAGAAAAGTCTTGCCACGCTTGCAAGTTGATCCCGAGAACCTTCCGGTTTTTCCGCCCTCGAAGCCGAGGATATTGCGGGATTTTTTCCCGTCTTAATCTCGCCCTTGAAGGGTTTCTTCACGGAACCGTGTAGAACCGGTAGGTCCCCGTGAACGAGCGGCATGTAGACATTTTTTCCCTAGGTCCGCAACACGAAGTGCGACGCCTGCGCTCATGCGGCAAATTAGGACAACCTATCTGACCAAAAAAATCATCGGAAACAAAGGGAGTTCTCGCATCGCAGCACAAATGCTGCAGCGCACGTCTAGTTCTAACGTTCGTGAATAATTTGGCGGCTGATCACGTGAAATCGCGGTTTCGTGATCGCTCGCGAGCAAAATCTGATCTTTGCAAAGGAGCGGATTTTCAGCTTATTGCAGCGAGATCGACATGACAGAAAATTCCCGCCGGCTCGCGCGTCTATCGCGCAAAGATTTCCTACGCAGCGCTGCTTTGACAGCGCTTCTGTCGTTGTTTCCGCGCCGTCCGTTCGCAGCGGAGAAAGACGCCGGCCTTTCCGAAGTTGCGCCGGGTCTTTTCGTCCACGTCGCGCCCTACGAGTTGGTCACCGCGGGCAACCACGGAGATATTTCCAACTCCTGCATCATCGTCGGGAACGACACCGTAGCGGTGGTCGATACCGGCGGCTCCTACACCGCCGGCAAGGCCTTGCGCGAAGCCGTCGCCAAGGTAACGGACAAGCCGATCCGCTACGTCATCAACACCCATATGCATACGGATCATGTGCTCGGAAACGCGGCCTTCGAAGGCCTTGGCGCGGAATTCGTCGGACACCACAAGCTTCCGGCCGCGCTGTCGGCACGTGCCGACAGCTATCTGCGGAATGCGCAGGTACGGCTTGGCGAGAGCGGCTTTGCCGGAACGAAGATCGTCATCCCCACCAAGTTGGTCAGCGACACGCTGGATCTCGATCTCGGCGGCCGCAACCTCACGCTCAAGGCGCGACCGACCGCCCACACCGATAACGACCTGACGGTATTCGACAGCGCCACCGAAACATTGATGCTGGGTGACCTCCTGTTCTCCGGTCACATCCCGACGCTCGACGGCTCCATTGTCGGATGGCTGAAGTTGATCCCCGAACTCATGGCGGAAAAAGCAGCCCGTGCGATTCCCGGCCATGGTCCGAAATCGATGCCGTGGCCCGACGCGATACGTCCGGAGCTGCGTTACCTGGAAACGATCGCCCGTGACGTTCGCGCCTTGATCAAGGAGGGCGCCACGCTCGAGCAGGCGCTTAAGACCGCCGGTCAATCAGAGCGCGACAACTGGCAACTGTTTGCGGATCTCAACGGCATGAACGTCACCGCCGCGTTCACCGAACTCGAGTGGGAATAAGACCCGCGTCCGGCGGCCGGCTCCGCATCATTGGTTGCGTCCGGCGACTCCGCTTCGCGAAGCCGGCCGCCGGACGCGGACAATCAAAAGCAGCGCAACTCGCCTTCGACCTGCGCGCGCCGCATGTTTTTGATCTTTTCCTGCATCTTCGGAATTTTCGTCCAGGCGACGTTTTCGCCGCCCTTCAATCCGACGGACAGGAGCGTTTCGGCTTCCTCATATTCCGGAAAAGGCAGAAGCGACGCGATCTGATCGATGGAGCACGAGCACTTCTCGAGGATGTCGCGCGTCTGGCCATTGACGGCCATGCAAGCGTAAACATAATCGGCGCGCGCCACCGTCGGATAATCGTTCGCCGGCAGCTCCTGGGCGATCGCGACAGCCGCCGGAGCAGCGGCTGAGAGTATCAGTGCAAACAGGGTATTCTTGATAGCCTTCATCATTTCACATCTCCCACACCCTCGAGCGTCGTCGTTTCGACAAGCGTCGGCGCGGCTTTGTCTGTATTGTTGATGTCTGCGATCACCCGCGCCAGATAACCCGGAATTTTCTCGGACAGCGCGATCTTGAAAGTCGCGTTTTCGAAGCCGCCCATTTTCGATTTCGCGGGATCGTCCGCGTAAGGCGTCGCGGTGATTTCATATCCGTCGACGTCCTCACCCTTGTACAAGATCTTGACCGGTTTAATCGTCGCCCGCTCGGCGAGGTAGCGGCTGAACGTATTCTTGAGATACGCGTTGTCGCCACCGGCAAGCTCGCGGAAATGCGAAACCGCATTGTCGAGACATACGACCATCATCGGATTGCCGTCCATGCCGGTAATGCGCTGCGGATCGCGGGCGCGATCGCCCGTGTACATCTGCACGAGGACGTTTTTCTTGCCCTCCGTCGCGTCGCTTTCGACGGTCACCGTGATGTCGTCGGTGAAGCCCGCGCCAAGCATTTTCTCGTTGGACGGCTTGCGGGTGAATTTGTAGTCGAGGACGGTGCCAGCGGCGATGTTGGAGATATGCGGGCGGTTAAAAAGGATGTCGGTGGGTTTCGGCGTATCGGAGGCGAGGGCAGCCGCGGGAAGCAGCAAGGCGAGCGCGGCGAATGCAACGAAGGGAATTCTCAATGTCACGGTGTTCCTCCAGGCGTCGAAATCTGCATGTTTTTCCCGCTCTTTAGCGCCGGCTCCGTGGATTGACCAGATATCAAAGGAATATTCGGTAACCTGAGCCGCCCGGCGGGTAGGTAAGTTTGGTAGCAAGATGCCGGAAGATGAACCCGCGCGGAACTTAAAACCGCGTAACCTCACCTTAGCGAAGGAATTTCCCGAAGGAACGCGGCCCATCGCCGACGTCGGCCTTGCCGGTAACCTTGAGCGTTTCTGGATCGAGGCGGATCAGAACGTTATCGCCCCAGCACGCCACGTAGATATCGCCACCCGATGCGTCAGCCTCGATGCCCTCGGGGTGATCGCAGACCCGAACGGTTTTGAGCGGCGACAGTTTCTCGAGATCGAAAACGGTGATGCTACCGCCATATTGATCCGTCGAGAAGCCGTGCCCGTTCGCCAGCGCGACCGCATACGGTCGCCGCCCGGTCGGGATGCTGCCAAGGGTGCGCCGCGAGGCAATGTCGATCACGGTGACGTCGTTGCTTTTGACGTTAGTGGTGTAGGCGCGCTCGCCTTTCGCATCGATCGTAATCCCAAAAGGACGCCGACCTGCCGCAATCGAGGCCACGCGTGAGCGCGTCGCGACGTCGATGATCGATACGGAGTCGCTGTCGCGATCGGCCGAGAGAAGCAGGCGGCCGTCGGGCGTCACCGCAAGACCGGACGGCGACTGGCCGACGGAAATCGTTCCAACAACCTTCAATGACCGCGTGTCGACGACGACGACCTGGTGTGAGAACCAGTCTGCGACGTAGACCTCGGGCAATGTGGGATGCGCTGCAATTCCAAGCGGTCCGCCGCCCAACGTCAATCGCCTTGTCACTGTGCGCGTGACGGCATCGACCTCGACGAGTTCCTTGCTGTCGGGGGCCGTGACGTAGGCCTTCGTCCGGTCGGGTGAAAGCGCGATACCGGCCGGCTTGCCGCCGATCGCGATCGTCGCGACGCTTTTCATCGTTGCAAGATCGACGAACGACAGACTGTCGGCCGGCTGGTTGGTGGTTAACGCTTCGGCCGCCGACGCGACCGATGGCTGTCCGCCGAGGATAAGGACAGCAACCGCTACGCCGGCGCGAACGCGATGCAGCACTACTTGCCGCCTTCGATCTTCGCCTTCACGGCTTCGAGCGTGCTCTTGTAAAGATCGGTCACGGCTTTTTTTGAAGCTTCGTCGCTGAGTTCCGGCGGCGGGTCGTTATTCATGAAGCCGCGATAGAAGGCGCCCTTCCACTCCAGCGTCGACTTATCGGCGCCATTCGCCGTAACCGTCAGGTGGGACGAATAATCGTTAACCGGCAGCACCTTCACGTCGACCTTGGTGATCTCGTAGCTGTAGGTCATTTCCTTGGCGTCATACGCGTCAAGCGTCTCCTCAATGACGCCACCATTTTTGAGTGTCAGCTTGCGGGTCGCGCCGTCGTTGCCTGTTCCGCTCGCAGGCTTGTTCTCGCCGGCTCCTTCCGTCTTGGCGACGGCGGGCACCCAGCTCATGTCCTGGAAATTGCCGACGACCGCCCAGACCTTGTCGGCAGGTGCATTGATTTCAACGGATTCGGTGACTTTCTGGCGCGAAGGACCGTGAGCCCAAGCCGCAATCGGCAGTGACCCCAAGATCGCGGCGGCGATCGCCAAGCGTTTCAACATGTAATTCCTCCGGAGACTTCAGTTGCAAAAGTCCGACTTGGGCCTTTCGGCCGGACGCGGACAGTAGGAGCGCCAAACTTGACCTGAGATAGCAAATTGTGTCGCACCGTGCCGCAGCCCCTTAGCACGCTTGACCGCCAGGGTGAGAGTTGGTTTACCTCCCGACTTGTACGAATGTCGAATCTCGCCGGGTAGCGTCCTTGGCTCTAAGAGGTGGTGGATTGGAATCCGAAAAGTCGAGGAACGGCGTAAATCATTTTGAGAATATCGCCTGCCCCTTCTGCGGCATCGCTTGCGACGATCTCGAGATCGGTCCCTCCGGCAGCGGCGGCTTGAAAGTTCTCAAGAATGGCTGCGCCAAATCCGTTGTCGGGTTCGAGCGCCCGCTGCTCGAGCCAAGCCCACAGGTTGACGGCAAAAACGTTTCCCTCGCAGAGGCCGTCGCGGCGGCCGCCAAGCTCATTCGCGAAAGCCGCCTGCCGATCTTTGGCGGACTTGGAACGGGGGTCGAAGGCATGCGCGCCGTCATGGCGCTTGCCGAGCGCGGTGGCGGGGTCGTCGATCACGCCTTGAGCGCAGCCACGTATCGCAACACCCGCGTCATGCAATCGAGCGGATGGCTGACGACAACTCTTACGGAAGCGCGCAACCGCGCCGACCTGTTTATCATCGCAGGCTGCGACATCAACAAGAGCAATCCGCGCTTTTTCGAACGCGTCGTCTGCAACGAAGCATCGATGTTTTCCGACAATCCGCCGAAGCGCACCGTCATATTCCTGGGCGACGGTTTGGATCAGTCCGCCGCCAAAGGTCCGCGCATAGGCGAAGTCCTGACCATCCCCTGCAAGACGGATCGCATCGGCGAAATCCTGGACGCGATGCGTGCGATGCAGAAGGGCATCAGCATTACCGGCGACACAATCGGCGGTGTGCCCCGCGCAACCGTTGAAGATTTATTCGCGCGCTTCAAAGCGGCGACCTACAGCGTGGTCGTATGGAACCCGGCAAGCTTCGATTTCGCCGGTGGCGATCTGACAGTTCAGGCCATTTGCGAATTCATCAAGGAAGGCAACGCGACGTCGCGCTCGGCCGGCCTCTCGCTTGGCGGCAATGAGGGCACGCCGTCCGCCATATCCGTCTGTGCCTGGCAATCGGGCTACCCGCTTCGCGTTTCGTATGCCAACGGCAAGCCCGAGTACGACGCCGAGCGCTACGATGCGGCGCGCATGCTGGCGGCGAAGGAAAGCGATCTTCTCGTCTGGCTCGCATCCTTCGGTGATGATCTCGTTCCGCCGGAGACCGATGTTCCGACGATCGTTCTCGGCACACCTGGCTTGAAGCTCAGCCGCAAACCGAAGGTTTTCATCCCGGTCGGGACGCCCGGCGTCGATCACGCCGGCCGCATCATCCGTGTCGACAACGTCGTTTCGCTGCCGTTGCGCAAGCTTCGCCAGTCCAAGCTCCCGTCCGCCATCGACGTGCTCGCCTCTATCGAAGCCGCCCTCTAGGCCAACAATCGAGATCAAGAATGCTCATCAAGCTTACAGGCGGCCGCATCTACGATCCCGCGAACGGCGTCGATGGCGAAATTCGCGACATCTTCATCGAGGATGGCCGCATCGTATCGCCGCTTCCGAACGCCAAGATCGATCACGAATATCCCGTCCACGGGCGGGTCATCATGGCGGGCGGTATCGATCCTCATTCGCACATTGGCGGCGGCAAAATGACGATCGCCCGCATGATGCTGCCTGAAGACCACATCGGCCAGGAGTTCGAGCGAACCGATGTCACGCGCGCCGGCGTCGGCTATGCGATTCCCTCGACGATGACGGCCGGCTATCGCTACGCCGAGATGGGCTACACGGCGGCATTCGAGCCGGCGATGCTTCCCGCCAACGCGCGCCAGGCACACATGGAGCTTGCCGACACCGCCATCATCGACAAGGGCGCATTCGCGATGCTCGGGTCGGATGATTTCTTCCTGCGCCAGCTCGCGGGCAAGCAGGATTTCTCGGCGATCAAAGATTATATCGCCTGGACGATGCACGCGACGCAGGCCATCGCGGTCAAGGTCGTCAATCCCGGCGGCATCAGCGCGTTCAAGTTCAACCAACGCAAGCTCGATCTCGACGAGAAGCACGTCTATTACGGCGTCACCCCGCGCGATATCATCGTGACGCTGGCGCGCGGCCTCAACGAATTGGGCGTCGTGCATCCGATCCACATTCACGGCTGCAATCTCGGCATACCCGGTGGCGTCGAGACGACGCTCGCGACGATCAAGGGCGCCGAAGGGTTGCCGATCCACCTTACGCACATCCAATTCCACAGCTACGGCACCGAAGGAGACATGAAGTTCTCCTCCGCTGCGGCTGAGGTCGCCGAAGCCGTCAACACGAACCCGAATGTCTCGTGCGACGTCGGCCAGGTCATGTTCGGCCAGACGTGCACGGCATCCGGCGACTCGATGCGCCAGTTCGTCAACACGCGATCCGCCTATCCGAAAAAGTGGGTCGTGATGGATATCGAGTGCGATGCGGGTTGCGGCGTCGTCCCGTTCAAGTATCGCGACAAGAGCTTCGTCAACGCCCTACAGTGGGCGATTGGGCTTGAACTGTTCCTGCTCATCAACGATCCCTGGCGTCTGTTCCTGACCACCGACCATCCGAACGGCGGCCCGTTCACCTGCTATCCGCATTTGATCCGGCTTCTGATGGACAAGACCTTCCGTCAGGAGGTCACGCGCACGATCAATCAGGACGCGCTGAAGTACTCGACGCTCGCGACGCTCGATCGCGAATATTCGCTCTACGAGATCGCGATCATGACGCGCGCCGGACCGGCGCGCAGCCTCGGCCTCGTCGATCGCGGACATCTGGGAGTCGGTGCCTGCGCGGACATTACCGTCTATGACGACAACCCGGATCGCGAAGCCATGTTCGCGACGCCCGAGATGCTGTTCAAGAACGGCGAACTGATCGTCCGCAACGGCAAGATCATCAAAGCGGTGAACGGCGCGACGCACGTCGCGCGGCCGGACTATGACCGCGGCATCGAACGCCAGCTGAAGCGCTACTTCGACGACTACAACACCGTGCGGATGGAGAACTTCCGCCTGTCGGATGAAGAGATTACAGACAATGGCCGCGGCTCTCTTATCATTCAACCGACGAAGGCGCGCGTAGCATGAGCAAAACGGTCAACGGTGTCGAGATCGACGATACCTTCGCCGAAGCCTTCGGCATGAGCGGCACCGGCATCATCATCACGGCCGACACGCTCAAATGGGCGCGCATCGCAGCGACGGTCGCCACTGGCTTCGGCACATCCGTGATCGGCTGCGGCGCCGAATGCGGCATCGATAAAGAGCTGACCCCCGACGAGACGCCGGACGGACGTCCCGGCGTCCGCATCCTGATGTTCGGCTTTTCTCCAGACGCACTCGTTCCGCAGATTCGAAACCGGATCGGCCAGTGCGTTCTGACGAGCCCCGGCTCTGCGTGCTACTCGGGACTGAAGGCGGCGCAGTCGCTGGGCCTCGGTAAGGCACCGCGTTATTTCGGCGACGGTTATCAGACGGCGAAGAAGCTCGGCGACAGCCGCTATTGGCGCGTCCCCGTGATGGATGGCGAATTTGTCGTCGAGGAAGAAACGGGCGTCACCACCGAAGCGGTCGGCGGTGGCAACATGCTGATCCTCGGCACCGATCGCGCCGGTCTTCTCGAAACGACGGAAGCCGCCGTTGACGCCATCGCTAAGATCGACGACGTCATCACGCCATTCCCCGGCGGCATCGTGCGCTCGGGCAGTAAGGTCGGCGCCAAATACGCGGGCATGTTCGCATCGTCGAACGATGCCTTCTGCCCGACGCTGCGCGGCACGGTCAAAAGCGAACTTGGCCCCGATACGCTCGCCGTCCTCGAGATCGTCATCGACGGCTTGACCTCGAAGGCCGTTGCTGACGCGATGCGCGCCGGTCTCAAGGCCGTGACGGATACCGGCGCCAAGCGCGGCGTCACCCGCATCACCGCCGGAAATTACGGCGGCAAGCTTGGTCAGCACCACTACCATCTGAAGGATTTGATCTGATGAGCGGCCTCACGCTGCGCTTCAAGGCGCCCGCGACAGCGCGGATCAACCTCGATGGCATCACGCCTGCAAAGCTTGCGGCTCTGACGTCCCACGAAATCGGACTGATCAATGTCGGCTTTGACAAAGGCGGCCTGCCGCTCGGCGATGCCTTCGATATTCATGGCACCGCGGGCGAAACGCTGACGATCGAAGGTGCAGGCGCCAACCTCGATTTCGTTGGCGGCGGCCTCGACAGTGGCACCATCCGCGTCGTCGGCGACGTCGGGTCCTACGCCGGCCGCAAGATGTCAGGCGGAAAGCTTGAAATCCGCGGCAACGCCGGAAACTTCCTGGCGTCCGGGTCGACCGGCGGTTTCATCCACGTCTCGGGGAATGCCGGCGATAACGTTGGTGGCTTCATCCCTGGCGACCGTTTCGGGATGCTCGGCGGCACGGCCGTAATCGGCGGCAACATCGGCGCCCGGGCCGGCGAGAAGATGCGCCGCGGCACGATCATCGTTAAAGGCAAAACCGGCGAAGGCGCAGGCACGCGCATGATCGGCGGCACGATCTGGGCGGAAGGCGGCATCGGTCGCCTGCCCGGTTTTATGATGCGTCGAGGCACTCTGATCGGACCGAGCGTCGAGAGCCTGCTGCCGACGTTCGTCGACTGCGGTAAACACGATCTCGTGATCGTGCGAGTCATGTCACGCTATCTCAAGGGTGCGCTCGGCGCCCTCGCTCCAGCGCCTATGCCCTTGTTTGTTCGGAAGATTGGCGGCGACATGGCTACGATCGGACGCGGCGAAATTTTGCTTCCGGCCTAGTGATCGGGTTGGATGGCACGTAATGGCTCGTAATTTCTTCCCCGTCGTTGACGTAGTAGGCTTGCGAATACCGGCGTGAAATCAGCGCCCGCTCTTGGCGAGCGGGCGACAGGGGAGATCACGGCGGATTTCGTGATCCGTTTCTCCGTCCGAAGGGCTCGAAACGCCAATGCTCGCAATCGTTCTCTCCGCCTGCCTCGCAAACCAGCCGACGGTCTGCAAGGATTATAAGATACCGATCAATGAAGGTATCGATGCTTCGCATTGCATGTCGGAAGCGCCGCCATATTTCGCGCAATGGAACGAAGAGCATCCCGGCTGGCAGATCAAGCGCTGGCGCTGCGCGTCGACGAGCGAAAACGACATTTAGAACCGCACGCCGCGACCGCATTTCGGCGATGGCTAGAGCCTTTCCGATTTTGGTGGAAGCGCGGAACAGCTCGAGCTCTTTGCCTTGCCGTGCTTCTTGGCGGAAAACCGGTTCCCGCTTTTCCGGACGCACTCTAGTTTAGCGTGCTGCGCTCGCGACCGACGTCATGCTGGCGGGCGGAGCAACGCCACTCACTTCGATCACGAATTTCTGCCGGATGGCGCGCTCGAAATCGGAATAGCCGAGAGCCGGAAGAACGAAGCCTCCCGGCCCCGCCATGACGTGCTCCCGGTACCATTGCTCGAGCGGCGGCTTGCCTCCCGGCACGGCCTTGGGGAGCAGCGCGCCCGCATCGGGCGTGTCGAGCAGAATGGGCAGGCCATTGATCGTGACGCCGTTGGCCACAAGCTCGTCGCGCACCTTTTCGATCGGCTCGTCGGCATTGCAATTGTCCGGACCGTCGCCCGACACGTCGATGACGACACGCGCAGCCTTGGCCGGGATTTGCGGCACGATCTTATCGTTTGCCGACCGCAGCATCCGCGTCATGCAGGTGAACTCGCCGCCTTGATGCGGTAACTTGCGGACGCGCTGTGCGGCGGCGAGCGCATCCGCTTTGTTGGCGATGCGTATCCACGGAATGACGAATGCCGGTTTGTCGGCCCACGTCACCATGGAGAACAGGATGCCGCCGCTCGAGCCGCCGGTGATCGCCTCGATCACACCCGGATCTTCGAGAGCTTTCGCGATCCCTTCCATCTGCAGTTTATAGCGCGCCTCATCGACGGAATTCGAAACGTCGACGGACACGACGAGAGCCGTATCGACAGGGGCTCCATCATTCGCTGCCTTGCTGCCGCCGGAAAGCAAGGCGGCCGCAATCACGAGTATTGCGCCAAGCGCCGATGTGAGATTTTTCATGACGCTTGGGATGTCGATCCTGCATTTGTAGGTGCGGCAAGTGGTAGAACCTAGCAAACGACGTCTGACCCGCCAAGCACCGATGCTGGCCGCGGCCAATGTCCAGCCGGCCTAGGCCGCCATGGGACAAACGAGAAGAGGCGATGCCGGGCAAAAAGTAGAACCCGTCACGTGCGCAATATCGAGCGTCGTGGCTCTAAGCCGGTAACGTCGCCGAGTTCCGGAGCGTAGATGTTGCGTTCGCCAGGCTCGACGCTTCGGCATTCGCAGATAGGGTGAAATGGCATGCTCCTAATTCTCCTCGCCTATTTCGGCGGAATTCTCACGATCTTCAGTCCGTGTATTTTGCCGGTCCTGCCGTTCGTCTTTTCGCGCGCCGGACAGCCATTCCTGAAAAGCGGATTGCCGATTCTCGTAGGCATGGCCGTAACCTTTGCACTCGTTGCATCTCTTGCCGCGATCGGCGGAGGCTGGGCGGTCGCCGCCAACGACTATGGGCGCATCATTGCACTCGTCATCATGGCGCTGTTCGGATTGACGCTGATCTTTCCCGAGTTGTCCGAGCGCCTGTCGCGCCCTGCAGTCGCCCTCGGCAATCGCCTTGCTCAAAGAGCCGATGCGAATGGCACGCAGTCATCTCCAGGATCGTCGCTCTTGCTCGGTGTCGCAACCGGACTTCTATGGGCGCCGTGCGCCGGACCGGTTCTGGGATTGATCCTGACAGGCGCGGCGCTCGAAGGCGCGAGCGCGCGCACGACGCTCCTTCTCGCGGCGTACGCAGCGGGAGCCGCAACGTCGTTGGCGCTGGCGCTGTTGGCAGGCGGACGCATCTTCAATGCAATGAAACGGTCACTCGGCACTGGCGAATGGATTCGTCGTGGGCTGGGCGTTGCGGTGCTCGCTGCCGTCGTTGCAATTGGCGCCGGAGCCGATACCGGCTTGCTGACGCGATTGTCGCTCGCAAGCACGGCGCCCTTGGAGCAGCGCCTCGTCAATATGCTTCATTCCAATCCGGCCGTGCGCGAGCAACGCGAACTCGCCTCAACTGCAGAGACGTTGCCGATCGAAGGACGTGCGCCCCCGCTTTCGGGAGCCGTCGATTGGCTCAACGGAAAGCCGCTCACACCGGACGACTTGAAGGGCAAGGTCGTGCTGGTCGACTTCTGGACGTACTCCTGCATCAACTGCATCAGAAGCATTCCTTACGTTCGCGCCTGGGCGGAAAAATATAAAGATCAGGGCCTCGTCGTCGTCGGCGTGCACTCTCCCGAATTCGCATTCGAGAAAAATATCGCGAACGTGCGCAAGGCCGTTTCCGATCTCAAGATCGATTACCCGGTCGCCATCGACAACAACTTCGCGATCTGGCGCGCCTTCAAGAATCAATATTGGCCCGCGCACTACTTCATCGATGCCAACGGCAACATCCGTCACCATCATTTCGGCGAAGGTGATTACGCAGGCTCCGAGCGCGTCATCCAAAAGCTTCTGGCCGAGGCCGGGAAAGCCAATGTCGCCGACGAGATGGTGAACGTCTCCGGCTCAGGCGTGGAGGCCGCGTCTCTGTTCACCAACGTCGCGTCGCCGGAAACCTACGTCGGCTATGCGCGAGCGGCGAATTTCGTCTCAGCTGTCGATACCGTCCGTAATGCCGCGCGCGACTACAGCGGCGAGCCGAAAACGCTCAATCAATGGAGCTTAAACGGAAACTGGACAATCGGCGCCGAGCACGCGGCGCTCAATTCCGCAGGCGGCGGCATCGTCTATCGCTTTCGGGCGCGCGACCTGCACCTCGTTCTCGGGCCGGGCGCCGACGGGAAACCCATTCGCTTTCGCGTGACGATCGACGGCAAGGAACCCGGCGACAGTCACGGCACGGACGTCGCTCCCGACGGCAGCGGAACGGTCACCGGAGGAAAGCTCTATCAGCTGGTTCGCCAGAACGGCGATATTCAGGAGCGGACATTCGCGATCGAATTTCTCGACCCCGGCGTCAACGCTTATGCATTTACGTTTGGCTAGGAAAACCGCAACGCGCGGGAGGTCTACGGCGATCTAAGGGCCTGTCACGATCCCGTTAACCGTCGTTAAGCAACGTCGTGCGCCATAATCTATTCCGGAATTGCAAATCGGTGTAGACTCGCCCTCGGGTGCGAATACTGGAGTCGCGACATGCCGACACTCGACCAGTTCATCGTCTGGATTGTCATCGGTCTCATCGGTGGCGCATTGGCCGGATCGCTCAGCACCTGGAGCAAGGAAGGCTATGGCCGCGCGAAAAATTTCGTACTTGGATTGGCCGGCGCGCTGATCGGAGGCTTTCTGTTTCGCATCCTCGGCCTTTTTCCGGATCTCGACCGGTATGCGATCTCGCTGCGCGATGTGATTGCCGCGGTCATCGGCTCGCTGATCGTGCTGGCCGCGATCTGGTATTACCAGCGCTCCGCTCTCCCTTAGACATCTCGCTACAGTCTGGGATCAAATCCGAATATTTGCTGCGAACACGGTCTTCACCATCATTCGTCGGCCTTATTCGGCAGACCTGAACGCGTGACGCGCATATGACACGCCCCCAAGGGGCACATCTGGAACTATGTGAGGTATTGCGCAGTACAGATAGCTCTGAGCCATGACCAAAAAACTCGCATTAGCAACGGCAGCCCTGCTGCTGCCGGCCTCCGGTGCCTCAGCCATTGGGTTTATGACCCAGATGAGCTGCGCCAGCGATTACTACGCCTACTGCAGCAAATTTCAGGTCGGATCGAAGGAACTGCGCATTTGCATGAGGCGCGCAGGTCCGAAGCTGTCGAAGTCGTGCCTGAACGCCCTGATCGCGGACGGTGAGGTTTCCAAGGCCGAGGTCGAGAAGACAAGGCAGGAAATTCTGGCTGCGAAGACCGCGGCCAAGCAACCTCCTATAAAACAAAAAAACGAAGAGCAGAAACAGAAGCGGATAGCGGTTGCAAAAGCCGATGAGGCGGCGCGCAACACCGAAGCACGTCCGCGCGGAGAGAAAAAATCCGATACGGCGAGCGAAACGTCTCACAAAACGGAAAAGCTTACGATCGACGCGCAAACCTTCGCAGCCTTAAAACAGCGTCAGCCGAAATTCATCGAAGACCCTTCCGCTGAAGACTTGCCGTCGCCACGCGCGCCGCAATCACGGACGCAATCTCCAACGGCAAAATCGACGTCGGTCGACAGCGAGCGAACTGCCGCGAAGGGGCCTAAGAAAAAGACGGCAAAAAAATCGAAAGCCGAAACTGAGACCGCTCACAAGAAGGCGAAAATCGCTGCGAAAAAGGAAAAGCAGCGGATAGACAAACGCAACAAACGCCTTGCCGGTGAATAAATTTCAGAAGCTCTAAGAGCGATAGGCTCCCAGACTCCCGAAAAGAGTGCTATATTTCGTCGAATTTAGATTTCGTTTTTCCGCTTTTATTTACCAAGCTCCATTCCGTCCGCAGCATAAGTACGTCCTCGATTGACGGCATCGCGGCCCGTAGAGAAACTGAAATACGCAGTTTGATCCTTTCCAAGCTCCAGCTCCAGAGAGGTTGACATGACAGCACGAACCTATCCCCCCGGCACCGTTCTCATGCGACCCATGCTCGATGGATTGGCCCGCAACTGGTGGCTCATTCTGTTGCGCGGGATCTGCGCGATCATCTTTGGCGTGCTGACCATTCTGTGGCCCGGCCTTTCGCTTTTGACGCTCGTCGTTCTCTACGGCGTGTTCGCACTGTTCGACGGAGGCCTCGCAATCGGCGCCGCCATCATGGGCGATACGCCGACGCCGCGCTGGTGGCTCGCACTCGTCGGCGTGCTTGGCATCCTGGCGGGCGCCGTGACGCTAGCCTGGCCCGGCATCACCGGCCTCGTCCTGCTGTACTTCATCGCCGGATGGGCGATCGCCGCAGGCGTTTTTGAAATCGTCGGCGCAATCCGGCTGCGCAAGGAAATCGATGGCGAATGGCTCTTGATCGCCAGCGGCGTCGTCTCGGTGCTGTTCGGCATCCTGATCCTGATGTTCCCTGGCGCCGGCGCGCTCGGTCTCGCCTTCACCATCGGCATCTTTGCGCTGATCTATGGCTTCCTGCTCGTCGGCTTCTCGCTACGCCTGCGCAAGCACGCGGAAGTTCGGATCTGACGGCAGCACACTGAACCCAGCAGCTTGCGGCGGCTATCATGGCCGCCGCGTGGGGCCGCCGCGTGGGCACGTATTCGAAGGTGATGTTCAGCTCTGAAAGCTGACGCACCATCCCGATTTGCCGACACCGTCCTTTGGCTACGGCTTGGCAGCCGAGTTCGAAGACTTTTGATGCACCTCTGGAAAAGGTTCTGGCTTGGCGTCAACGAGGTCGCCTCCCCAGTCGGTCCAACCGTCCGTGCCTTCGCTTAGCCAGTAAATATTCTGGTAGCCGAAGGCCGCAGCCCGACGGACCGCATTCCACGCCATCCAGCAGTCGGCCTTGCAATAAAATATGACGGCGCGAGATACGTCTCCGTGCGTGAGTCTCGCGAGGTTTTCTGTGAAATACCTGGACTGATCCGGATTAAGCACGCCATGCCCGACATCAGCGAGCCAAGTCGATCCGGCAATGTTTTGGTGGGATTTCAGCAAATACCATTGACCGGATTTCGGTTCCGGCCGGGCGCCTTCTGACGGCATGACATCGATGAGAATTGCGTGCTGTCCGGCGATAAGTTCAGGAACGTCAGCCGCCATGATCCGCGTGCCGCCTGGAACACTTTCCGGTGTCGGCGAGCGATAGTGAGCAATGCGATAGCCTGTGGCCAGATCGAATAAGGTCTCGTCGGCCACGCTCATAGTGACACTCGCTACCGACCACGCGAGAAGCAAAGCCACCAGCTTCCACATTGTCTTCAGCGCGTTTCTGTTGGCGTCTTGCTATCGAGCGGAGCGCTGCCGGCCGTATGCTCGGGAGTCGCTCGGTTCGCCACGCCCCAGGGATAACGACCGACCTTGATTGATTTGATTGCGCGCAAACTAGCGGTGTCGACGACCGTGACGTCATTCGAGACGCCGTTCGTCGTAAATAGGAAATCTTCCTTCGGTGACAGCTCCAGATGCCAGACACGCTGGCCGACAAGCACGTAGGATTTCGGCGTGGCCGTTTCGACGTCGACGACCGCAACGCGGTTTGCCGGGCCGAGAGCAATGAATGCCGTCTTCGCATCACGCGTCATGCGAATCCCAACGGGCTGAATGCTGTCGCGCGCAACGCCTGGAATGGCGAACGTAATTTTCTTTTCGATCTCACGCTTCGCAACATCGATGATCGAGACCGTGCCACCGATTTCGGACGACACCCAGAGTTTGGCGCCATCCGGCGTGAACTGAGCATATCGGGGCCGTTGATCCACCAAAACATTCGCGATCACGTCGAAGGTCGCGGTATCGATCAGGTGCACCATATTGGTCGTTTCGGAGGTCGTGACGGCGATTTTGTCGTCCGGCGAAACGGCCATGCCTTCAGGTTCAATTCCGACGTCGATCTGTCCGACAACCTGCCGCGTCCCGACGTCGACGACGGTCGTCACAGCATTATCTTCGTTTGCAATATAAAGACGCTGTCCATCGTGCGAGAGCGCAAACTGCTCGGGGTCTGCGCCTGACGGCAAATCATGCAGCATCGTTCCCGTCGTTGCATCGTAGACTTGGACGGAGTTGCTATCGCTTGCACACACGAAGAACTTCGTGAAATCGCGGGAGAACGCTATCCCGCGTGGCCGTTTGCCGACGGCGAGCGTACGGACGACGCTGAGCGTGCGCCCGTCGATCACGGAAACGGAATTGTCTTTTTCGTTCGTAACGTAGATCTCGTCGGCGTTCACCGCGTGCATGGACATCGTCAGGCACCAGCACGTCAGCAAAGCACGTCGAACCATCCTAGACCCCTCGCCGCCGGTATCCGGCGTTTCCACAGATGCCTAACGACCGCAAATATAACTGCACACGGCGCGCGCCACCTTCGCGGATGTCAATTCGTCCGCAATACGACGTTCGTATTGCCCCCTTAAAAAACGCGCCAGAAAACGACGCCAAGCTCAGCACACTGAACTAATGGGCAATTAGTGGGCGACTGCGCTCCCCGTATATCTGGAAAAAAAGCCAGGAAACTTTGGTAGTGCCTAGGGAGCCTAAACATGTCGTTATCACGTGCCGCGAAGGCTGTGGCCGTCGCATTGGCTGTTACAATACACGTCGGCAATAACGCGTTTGCTCACGGCGACGTGACACCGCAACCGATCGATGCTTCCGAGCTGAAGCAGCTTGGGCAAGATTGGCTGAGTGAAAATCCATATCGCGGCGATCCAAAAGCAATCGCGATCGGCGCTTCCGGCTACAATCAGAACTGCGCGCGCTGCCACGGTCTTGAGGTGATTTCCGGCGGCATGGCCCCTGACTTGCGTTATCTTGAGATGGGAAAAGTCGGCGACGAGTGGTTTATCGAGCGCATCCGTCACGGCAAGAAGAATTCGGAGGGGACGACGATCATGCCCGCATTCGAAAGCACCTTCTCTCAGGAAGCAATGTGGGCCATCCGCGCCTTTCTCGAGTCCAAGCACGAAGAATAGGTTTCACATGTTTCGCATTTTTACGTCCCGATTGGCCATTCGATTGGCATGCGCCCTGGGAGCCGCGATCGGGATGACGGGGGCCGTCGCCGCACGACCTCTCGACGAGGTCGTCGGCAGCGGCATTCTGCGCATCATTGCCTATCTCGATAACGCGCCATTTTCCTGGGACGATAATGGCGCGCCCAAGGGCATCGACGTCGATATTGCCAAAGCAATCGCCAATGAGATGGGAGTGAAGCCGGAAATCATTCTCAGGATGCCCGGCGAAAAGGGCGACGATGACCTGCGTGTCAATGTTTGGAAGGGCCCTCTGACGGGCGGCGGCGTTGGCGATTTGATGATGCACGTTCCGATCGATCGTGAGTTCGCCGCACGCAATCCGGAAGCCGTAATCGGCAATCCGTATTTCCAGGAGCGCATCGCCCTCGCCATCGATAGCGATCGCACCGGGCTCAATCCAACCTTCGATACCTTCAAAGGGATGAAGATCGGCGTGCAATTGGGCACCGTCTCGGATTATTTCCTAATGAGATTCGAGGATGGCGCGCTGATCGACAACATCGCCCATCACGTAAGGGCGGAAGACGGCGCCAAGGAATTCAAGAGCAAGGAAATTGCCGCTCTTATGGGGCAGCGCGCCCGCATCGAGGCTTTGCTTCACGATATTGGTGTCATGCCTCGCATTGTAGAGCCTGTCATGGACGGCATCGTGCGCAACCAGTGGATCGTCGGCATGGCATGGAAAGAAAATAGCCGCGATCTTGGCTATCACGTGCAAGCCAGTCTCGAAAAACTGAAGGCTAACGGCAAACTCGCGGAGATCTTCAGATCGTATGGCGTAACGTACATTGAACCGCCAATCGAAGATGGTGTATCCAATCAATAGAACTAAACGGCGATGCCAGGATATGTCGGTTCTTTCCTCTTATAACATCGTTCGGCTCGCTGCACTGATGCTCACGTCGGTAACGCCGACACATGCCGGGGTGCCCGACGAGGCCTTCAAATCTCCTATGTGGGAAACGCTATCCGAGCGGTATTTTGGCCAAGCCACAGTGGTTTTCGACGACCGCGTGAAGGTCACCGTGCCGCCTATCGTCGAGAACCAGGCGCAAGTGCCGGTGACGGCCGATGCGCGCCTGATCGATGGCGTCAAAAAACTGATCGTATTTGCCGACCTCAATCCCATTCAACTTGCGTTGGAACTCGAACCGATAAAGGCCAAAGCGTTCGTTGCGTTCCGGATGAAGATCGAGCAAGCGACTCCGGTCAGGGCCGCGGCGCTGACCGAAGACGGCGTCTGGCACGTTGGCGGCGTATTTCTGAACGCGGCGGGCGGAGGCTGCACGGCGCCGCCGAAAGCGAACGGCGGCGTTTCCTGGTTTGACACCTTGGGCGAAACGCAGGGCCGCCTATGGCAGGAAAAAGACGGCAGCGTGCGGGCCCGTTTCCGCATCAGCCATCCCATGGATACGGGCCTCGGACAGGGCAATACGCCCGCCTATTACATCGAAAAAGTCGAAGCGAAAGAGGCGGCGGGCACCACATTGGCGCGCCTCGCCATGTTCGAGCCGGTTAGCCAAAATCCAACCTTGACTCTTGTGGTCGATCTTCCGCGTCAGGATCCGGGGCTCAATATCGACAGTCGTGATAACAACGGCAAAATCTATCGGGCCAATCTGATCGCGCCCTGGCGCCAAAGCCGCAACGATCAGCCCGAAGGATCATTGAGCGCGCCATGACCTCGATCCTGACGCGCCGCCAATCTCTCTTGCTCGGAGCAAGTGCGTTATCATTGTTCTGCTGTTGCCCGCCAGGCAGAGCCGAGCCTCATCAGTACGATCTCAAGCCCCGGAAGCTGACGAACGGTGTGTGGGTGACACGCGGATCGGATGAAGCAATCGATGAAAGGAACGGCGGCGCCATCGCCAATGTCGCCATCCTGGATTCCACGGAAGGCGCAATTCTGATCGACACAGGCCCGTCACGCCGGTTTGGCGAAGCATTGATGGCGCTTGCCAAGGAGCTGACGGGCAAACCGGTTGTTCGGGTCTATCTCACGCATTTCCACCCCGACCACATGTTCGGCAATCAAGCCTTCGATCCTGCAATTCTGGCCGCGACCCAAGGCACGATCGACGGCATGAAGGAGTACGGAAACGCATTTTCCGATTCGATGTATCGCGCCGTCGGCGACTGGATGCGGGGAACCGAACTCGTTTTACCTCAAGCGATCGTTCTCGGTGCGCCTGAAGATATCGGCAACCGCCGACTTCGCCCTCTGCTCATGCGCGGACACACGCCCTCCGACCTTGCGTTATTCGATGAAAAGACCGGAATAATTTTTGCCGGTGACCTTGTCTTTCTCGATCGCGCTCCGACCACACCACATGCCGATATCGAGCGCTGGCGCGTGAGCTTGGCGAACCTTTCCGCCATACCCAATGCGATGATCGTGCCGGGACATGGACCGACCGAACGCGGCATCCGTGGTATCGAGCAGACGTCTCGTTGGCTCGAAACGATATCGCGCATTATCGCAGACGCCTTCGATCGCGGGCTCGACATCTCGGAAGCGATCAAGCTTCCGCTTCCGGATTGGACCACGAGCATCGCACTTGCGCGCTATGAGTACGAGCGCTCAGTCATGCATCTCTATCCTCAGCTCGAGGCATCGCGCTGGCCGCGAATAGACGAACGCGGATGATTTTTGTCAAAGGCGCCACTTTAGGCGAATAGACTTATTTCCAATTATTCCCGGCAAAGCAGAGGGGTATTTTGCCCGCGCTTTCCTCCCGAATTTCCCGAATTCAAGCGGAATAATAATCCGTACAGGGAGGAAAGCCTGGAAACGCAAACCCAAAAGGGATCTGCAATGAAAACCTGGAGATGGTTGGCTACGACCAGCGCCATTGCGCTGTCGTTGGGCATATCGACCGTCGCTCGTGCCGATGTTTCAATCCAAGATGTCGTCAACGATGCGAAGACCACCCAAGATGTCGTGACTGCCGGCCTCGGCGGTCAAGGTCAACGCTACAGTCCGCTCAATCAGATAAATAAAGATAACGTTTCGAACCTCGTTCCCGCCTGGGCCATGTCGCTCGGCGGCGAGAAAATGCGTGGCCAGGAATCGCAACCGCTCGTCAAAGACGGCGTCATGTACGTCACCGGCTCATACAGCCGCATATGGGCGATCGACATCAAGACCGGCCATGAGATCTGGCAGTATGATGCGCGCCTTCCGGAAGGCATTCTTCCTTGCTGCGACGTCGTCAATCGCGGCGCGGCGCTCATCGGCGACAAGGTCATTTTCGGTACGCTCGACGCCAAGCTCGTCGCGCTCAACCAGAAGACCGGAAAGGTCGTCTGGATGAAAGAAATCGACGACTTCAAGGGTGGCTATTCCTATACAGCTCCGCCGCTGGTCGTTCCTTCCAAGACGTTCGGACCTCTGATCGTCACCGGTGTTTCGGGCGGTGAATTCGGAATCGTCGGCCGCGTCGATGCGCGCAAAGCCGACAACGGTGAACTCGTTTGGACGCGTCCCACGATCGAAGGCCATATGGGCACGCTCAACGGCGCTGACTCGACCATGACGGGTACGAAGAACGAAACCTGGAAGGGCGATCTCTGGAAGACGGGCGGCGGCGCAACGTGGCTTGGTGGCACCTACGACGCCGAGACCAATACGATCTTTATCGGCGCCGGCAACCCTGCCCCCTGGAACAGCCACATGCGGCCGGGCGACAACCGCTGGTCATGCTCACGACTGGCGATCGATCCTGAGACCGGCAACATCAAATGGGGTTTCCAGACGACACCCAACGATGGCTGGGACTTCGACGGCGTGAACGAGGTCGTCTCGTTCGATCTCGATGGCACCAAGGCTGCCGCGACCGCGGATCGCAACGGATTTTTCTACGTGCTCAACCGCGAGAACGGGAAATTCATCCGTGGCTTCCCGTTCGTTGAGAAGATTACATGGGCTACCGGTCTCGATGAGAACGGCCGTCCGAAATTCGTCACAGACAATCGCCCAGGCGATCCCAAAGACGCCAAGGACGGCAAACCGGGCAAGTCGGCATTCTCGGTCCCAAGCTTCCTGGGCGGCAAAAACCAGCAGCCGATGGCTTATAGCCCCGACACGAAGCTGTTCTATGTTCCGGCAAACGAGTGGGGCATGGACATCCACAACGAGCCGGTGACGTACAAGAAGGGCGCCGCGTATCTTGGTGCCGGCTTCACGATCAAACCGATCTTCGAAGATCATATCGGTGCGCTCAAGGCCGTCGACCCTGCGTCGGGCAAGATCGTCTGGCAGATCAACAATAGAGCTCCACTGTGGGGCGGTGTTCTGACAACCGGCGGCGGTCTCGTCGTTTACGGAACACCCGAAGGCGACCTCAAGATTGTCGATGCCAAGGATGGCAAGGAGCTATGGCACTTCAATACGGGCTCGGGAATCGTCGCACCACCAATCACCTGGGAACAGGACGGTGAACAGCTGATCTCGGTTATATCGGGATGGGGTGGCGCGGTTCCGCTGTGGGGTGGTGAAGTTGCGAAAACCGTCCAGCACCTGAACCAAGGCGGAATGGTCTGGACCTTCAAGCTTCCGAAGAAAACAGCCTCAAACTAAACTTTTTTCCAAAGCCACGCACACGTCTCAAAGGCAAGTCTCCGGACTTGCCTTTTTTGCAACTCAGGCCGACGGGCGATGAGGGGGCATTTCTCAATGCACACCGAAGCTTCGTCGCGAGAGGCGCCGAGTCCACCTTAGCTATCTACGATTTTTTTATAGGCATGGGGCGAGTTCGAACTTAGTCCCGTCGGGCCCGCCCGCCATGTTGGGCTCACGCGCTTTGTCGTAATCCTCGAGCTTGCGCCGCATGTTGGCAGTTCGCCATTCAGCTTCGCGCAGCACGCGGCACTCCTTGAATATCGTGCTGGTGCCTATGACGAGCGCGAGGACGGCAAGATTGACGAGGTCTTCGAAACCCTCCGTCCGCCGTTTTGAAACGTGGCTTGTCGCTTTGTGAACCGTCATTCGGCTTAGCGATAGTGGCGGGACTCAGAAGCTTGATTTGCGCAATTTTCGCTGCGTCGTACCATGTCGATGTTTGAACATGCTCACCGCGAAAGGATCCCGTCATGTGGAAAAAGTCTAATGAAGACGTCGATCGTCGCGACTTCATGATCGCATCGGTCGCTGCGGTTGGTGCGTCCACCGTTCTTGCCGCCGGTCGCGCTGAAGCCCAAGGCGCGGAAGGCGTCTCTGCCGGCGCGGCAACAGACAAGCTCTCAGGGACGGTCTTCACCGGCGATGTCATTCAGGGAAAGAAAGTCGTCAGCACACTCGACGTCAACGACCTCGAACCCGGACGCAAGCACCTTTTGTACTTTCAAGGCGTGCAGTTGCCCACCGGCCAACACTGCTATGTGTCGGTGACGGTCGCCAAAGGTGCAAAGCCTGGTAAACGGGCCGTCCTGGTCAGCGGCGTCCACGGCGACGAGATGAGTTCAGTGCACACGGTCCAGGCCGTTATGGACAAGCTCGATCCTGCCGCGATGTCGGGCACGGTGATGGCGGTGACGGATATATCCGGACCAGCATTGCAAGGCATGCAGCGCAGATGGCCCAACTATGGCAGAGGCGCCGATCTCATCGACATGAATCGAGAATGGCCGGGCAACGAGAATGGCGCCACCGCGACTAGCCGACACGCCGCGCTGGTATTCAACCGGCTTCTGCGGCCCAACGCCGATTTCGCAATCGACTTTCATACTGGAACGACGGGCTTCGAAGTCACCGCGTTCAACATCGCCGGCATGGACGTGCCGGAAATCAAGGCGATGGTCGACCTCTACCCGGTTGGCCAAGTCTTCGACAATCACGTATATCCCGGCGTCCTGCATAACGCGTTTATCGACGCGGGCATCCACTCTTTCACGCCAGAGATCGGCGCCGCACGAGTCCTCGATCTTGAAATGGTCGCCCTGTTTATCGAAGGCACGATGAATGTGCTGAAGCATCACGGTATCGTTGCCGGACCGATGGGGCGGACGGCCAAGGATGTGACCGTCTTTGTCGGCAATAGCTCGTTTCCGATCCTGGCCACCAAAAGCGGCCTCGTCGAGCATTTGGTCAAGCTCAACGACAAGGTCACGCCTGGACAGAAGGTTGCCATTCAGCGCAACAGCTTCGGCGAGGTCGTCGCCGAATATGAAAGCGGCGTCGAGGGAGAGATAACGGGCCAGCGCAGCGATGCCATGTCGGAGCCCGGCAATCCCTTGGCCTTCATCCTGTTCAACAAGACAACGACAGGAAATGAAGTCTATCCTGAATAGCTCATCTGGCGTTCGATCGCCCTGCCCACCCATCTGACGGCGCTGGATGGGACTGGTGTATCATTGGTGTTCATTCAGCGCGGAGATCATCACGGGATCTTTAACCCGCCCGGCGCTATTTTGTGTCGTTCGCTATCGCGCGATTTCCCAAGCAATCGAGCAAGCTCCAGAAACTTTCGACGTGGTTGGCCATCAACTCTTGCAGGCAGAACTGCCGATCGCCATCGGAGGTCGCAAGCCATCGATCAAGCACCGTCGTCCGGCTCAAGGCTTCTCTCCGCGTACATGCCGTCACGGATTTCGCAGTCTGGCAGATCGTTCCAACCTCCCATCTCGGTGCTTGCGTGTTGGCCATGCTCGTTGATGTGCAGACATACGTCAGCGGCGCCGTCACCAGCGTTGCGACGATGATCTTGAGAAAAACACGCTGCATGAAATTCCTTTGATCGGTTCAAACCAAAAAACATTTACGCCAAAAGTAATTGGGAAAATACCAATGCAAACCCAGAAAATGTTCCTGCAATAATTTAGAGATTTTCCCATTTGCATATTTTCTAGAAAAGTTTCCGGTATTTATGACCGCTGATATTGCAAAAATTGCCCGCGAATGAGTTAGTGAACACGTTCACGAAAATTGCCGCTTTTTCACATCGGTATTGTGAAAAAGCCTCCGGCATATAGAGCGAAGATGGGAATAAATCCCGCCGAATTGAATGCTGGTGGTGAGCGGCGCTCTCTGAACGCTTTTATGCGTGGCAATCTTTGGAGGAAGCTCAATGCGCAAAAGTGCATTCGCATGCGGTCTGCTGGCGACAGTCGCGTTTTCGGGGCCCACCTGGGCCAACGAATCCGTGATCAAGCTGACCAGTGATCCGAATAACTGGGCAATCCAGTCCGGTGACTATGCGGGTACCCGCTACTCGACACTTGACCAGATCACGACCGAAAACGTTGGCCAGCTCAAAGTGGCCTGGACGTTCTCGACCGGCGTCCTGCGTGGGCACGAAGGCGGCCCGCTCGTCATCGGCGACACCATGTGGCTTCACTCGGCGTTCCCGAACATCGTGTTCGCCCTGAACCTCGCCGACGAGCAAAAAATCATCTGGAAATATGAACCCAAGCAGGATCCCGCGGTCATCCCGGTGATGTGCTGCGATACGGTCAACCGTGGCCTCGCTTATGCCGACGGCAAGATCTTCCTGCACCAGGCTGATACTTCGCTCGTCGCTCTCGACGCCAAGACGGGCAAAGAACTTTGGAAGGTCGTCAATGGCGATCCGAAGAGGGGCGAGACCGGCACGCAGGCTCCGATGGTCGTCAAGGATAAGATTGTGGTCGGCATCTCGGGCGCTGAGTTTGGCGTCCGCTGCTCTATGACCGCTTACGACATCAACAGCGGCAAGCGCGTGTGGCGCGCCTACTCGATGGGCCCGGATTCGGACATTCTCGTCGATCCCGAGAAGACCACGATGCTCGGCAAGCCGGTTGGCAAGGACTCGTCCTTGAAGACCTGGAATGGCGATCAGTGGAAG
>NZ_JBAYUV010000046.1:0-25771 GCF_041674905.1 Hyphomicrobium sp. | reverse complement strand
GCGACCTCGTTGGCGTAATCGTTCGCATCCGAAACGATCGGCGCGACGACGATCTGCAACGGCGCGAGCCACAGCGGGAAATGTCCGGCGAAGTTTTCGATCAGGATGCCGGTGAAGCGCTCCAGCGATCCGAACATCGCGCGGTGGACCATCACCGGCGTTTTCTTTTCCGAATGTTCGTCGATATAGAACGCGCCAAGGCGTCCCGCGAGATTGAAATCGACCTGGGTCGTGCCGCACTGCCAGTCGCGGCCGATGGCATCCTTCAAGACGTATTCGAGCTTCGGTCCGTAGAACGCGCCTTCGCCCGGCTGGATTTCGGTCTTGATCAAGCCGTTCGAGCGCCGCTTGACCTCGTCGAGAACATCGCCCAGCGCTTTCTCGGCTTTGTCCCACAGCTCGTCCGCGCCGACGCGTTTCTCAGGCCGGGTCGAAAGCTTGATGACGATATCCTCGAAGCCGAAGTCCTTATAGATCGAGAGCATCAGATCATTGATCTTGAGGCATTCCTCCATGATCTGATCTTCGGTCAGGAAGATGTGTGCGTCGTCCTGCGTGAAGTGGCGCACGCGCAGCATGCCGTGCAGCGCGCCGGACGGCTCGTAGCGATGCACCTTGCCGAACTCGGCGATGCGATACGGCAGGTCGCGATAGCTTTTCAGTCCGTTCTTATAAATCTGCACGTGCCCGGGGCAGTTCATCGGCTTGCAGCAGAACACGCGCTCGTCCGGAAGGACGGTCGTGAACATGTTCTCACCGTAGTTTTCCCAGTGACCGGATAGCTCCCAGAAGTGCTTCTCCATCATGTCGGGAGAGTTCACTTCCTCGTATCCGGCGCGCTGTTGCTGGCGGCGCATGTAGGCGATCAAGGTCTGGAACAGGGTCCAGCCCTTGGCGTGCCAGAAGACGGAGCCCGGCGCTTCTTCCTGGAAATGGAAGAGATCCATCTCGCGGCCGAGCTTCCTGTGGTCGCGCTTCTCGGCTTCCTCGAGCTGATGCAGGTAGGCCTTCAGCTCATCCTCGGTCGCGAAGGCGGTGCCGTAAATGCGCTGCAGCTGCGGATTGTTGCTGTCGCCGCGCCAGTAGGCGCCCGCAAATTTCATCAGCTTGAACGCCTTGCCGATCTGGCCCGTCGAAGTCATGTGCGGGCCGCGGCAGAGATCGAGCCAGTCGCCCTGCTTATAGATCTTCAGGTCTTCGCCAGCCGGGATTGCGTCGACCAGTTCGATCTTGAAATTCTCGCCCTTGTCGCGGAAGAATTTCTTGGCCGCATCGCGCGACCAGAATTCCTTCGTGAACGGCGCGTTCTTGGCGATGATCTCGCCCATTTTCTTTTCGATCTTCGGAATGTCTTCCGGCTCGAACGGCTGCTGCTTGGCGAAGTCGTAGAAAAAGCCGTTGTCGATCACCGGACCGATGGTCACCTGAGTACCGGGCCAGAGCGACTGCACGGCTTCCGCCATGACGTGCGCGGCGTCGTGCCGGATCAGCTCCAGCGCTGCCGCGTCGGTGCGCGAGACGAAGTTGATCGAGGCGTCCTTGCTGATCGGGTCGACCAGATCCGCGAGCACGCCGTCGAGTTGCATGGCAACCGTGCGCTTGGCGAGCGATGGCGAGATCGATTTGGCGATTTCGAGGCCCGTCGTTCCGGCTTTGACCTGGCGCTGTTTGCCGTCGGGGAACGTAATGGTGACGTCGGTCATTCGGGCCTCCTGTGCTCACTCGCCGCCAACGGGCGCGGCGTAAGACGATGTCGAGACCGCTAATGGGGGCCGATCCGCGTCAAGTCAAGGCGTCTTGACGACTGGCGATATGCCCCGCCGCCGCAGGTGTTGCGAAAGTCCTTCGACCTTCCGTGCAATTCTAAGCATTCACAGAGGCCAATTCTTACGGTTCTGGCGTAGCGTCAGGTTCTCAATCGGGGAGCCGACGTGACAGCCAAACTTCTCATCCGCAAGCGCATGGTCAACGTGCAGGGCAAGGTGCGCCCGGCGTGCTTCGTGCAGGCGATCGTCGAGCCTGCCGCCCAGGCTGCCCTCGAAACGCATTTTTCGACCGAGACGCTTTTCCGCCGCGCCGCTTATTCGCAGAGCTGGCCGGAAGGAACGATCAAAATCCCTGCCTCGATCGCACCGTCGCTCGCCACGTTCCTGAAAAATGACGCCTGCCCCGAGATCGCGGTGAAAACGCTGCTTGCGGGCCAGTCCTACCAGGGCGCCAACGCCTGGGAGATGATGAGCTTCGAACTGATCGCGAAGGTCGCCTTCGACAACCTGCTCGAACTTTCGCGCACGGCCTTAGAGCTCGATCGCGACGTCGATTATTTTGGATCGGCGGCCGGCAACGACCTGCCCGCATTCGAGGCCGACGCAGCGTCGGACGCTCTCGCGTCTCAGTCTTCGGTCGCTGCCGCCTGACCTTTCCGTCCCCATCTGCCGTAGCGCCAAGGTGCGAACGGATGGCGGTCGCCGCGAATGTCAGGCACCGGATCGATCCCGTGGGTGCCACCCGGTCCGCATCGGAGAAACCGCGAAAGGGTGAGCCAGAAGCCGCGCCAGGCGCCGTTGAGTTCTATGGCTTCCAGCCCATACTGCGAGCACGTCGGCCAGTGGCGGCATTGGCCGCCGACCAGCGGCTTGAACGTCACGCGATAAACGTGAATTGGCGCTTTCAGCAGCGCCTTCGCAATGCGGCTCATGGACGGCGGTCCAGGTTCAAGACGAACTGGCTGATCAGGAACATCACCTGACAATCAGCAAACTCCAAGTTCGGAGAAAAGTGCAAGATCAGCGCGCCGTCGAGCCCACGGGTCAGGGCGTTGCAGAGCCCGCAGGGGGCGATTGCGCCGGAGCTTGCGGCTGCGGCTCGGAGGGGGCCGTCGGAGCCGGAGCGCTAGACCCAGACGCGTCAACGGCCGCGGCCTTGGCTGCTTCCAGGTCTTTCCGCGCGGCTGCGAGGTCGGCGTTCAGAGTCTCCACCTGCTTCTGAAGAGATACGGCGGCTGCCTCCGCGTCTGCCTTTGCTTTTTCGGCCGCTGCTTTGGCGTTTTCGGCGTCGGCTCTCGCCTTCTCCTGATCGGCCTTCGCCCGGTTGGCGTCCTCCAGGGCCGTGCCCGATTTCGCCTGCTGATCTTCGGTCGCGGCGAGCTTCGCTTTGAGGTCCTGGACCTGCTTGTCCAAGGCTTGCGATTTTGCGTCGAGTTCGGTCACCTTGCCCATCGCGGTCGAAACGTCGGTCTTGCCTTCCTCGACCTGACGCAAGGCATCCGCTTCAGCGGTCTTCAGGCGCGCGATTTCCTCCTGCGAGGCTTTCCGCTGCTCGGCGGCGGTGTCGACCTGCTTCCGCAGCGCATCGGCTTCGCTCTTGAGCGTGGAAAGCTGCCCCTCCGCCGAGGTCTTTCCCTGAAGACCATAAATCGCGAGCACTGCAAGGACGGCGATCGCACCCCACTTGATCGCCCCGATGGGCGAATGAGCATCGCTTGCCGGTTTAACGTTGTCGCCGTTGGACGCCATCAACACTCTCCATAGCCTTCGGGTCCGGACCCTTATCGCGCGAGCCGATTTTATCGAACGCCTGCACTCCACGTACGGACATACTCGGAGGCGACGAAGACTTCCACTCCCACTTTTCCCGGAGAAGACGTTCACGCATGAGATGATGTCGCGGGAAGAAATGCCATGCGAGCGCGAGACGCAAAATATCGGAAAAGCTCAGCCTTGCTGATCCACTTCGGGGCCGCTTCGCGGATGTTTCTGCCGTAAAGGTTATTGGCTGGCGACGGCCGCGTCGCGCCCGGCGGCAATTTCGTCAAGCGCGCTTTCAACGGCATCGAACACAAGCAGGGTCGATGCGTGCCGGGCTTTATAATTACGAACAGGTTCCAGCGTCGCGAGGTCGGCCCAGCGGCCGGCCGGAGGGGGGCCGCCATCCTTCAACATGGCGCGCATTTTCCGGGCAACGGCACGAAGTTCATCGGGCGTTGAGCCAACGATTTCGCGCGCCATGACAGAAGCCGAGGCCTGACCCAGCAGGCATGCCTTGACCGATTGCCCGTAGTCGATAATGCGGCCGTCGCGGAGCGCCAGATCGATGGTTACGGTCGAGCCACAGAGCTTGGAATGGGCCGTCGCGCGGGCGTCGGCATGGTCCAGGCGTTCGGTGCGCGAGATCGCGCCCGCCAGCTCAAGAATGCGCGTATTGTAGATTTCGTCGAGGTCGGCCATGGAAACCCTGGTTCACCGTCGCCTGGCATCGACACTCGTCCAAATGCCCGGCACGTCGTATATAGGGCACCCTATATAGGATACGCCGGCCGCCAATGCGAGGACCGGCGATCGCTCGCAAGGCCACGGATCACATGAAAAAGCTCCCGCTCCCGACGCCCGTTACCGCGCTGTCGCCGCGCCGTCCTTCGCGCGCCGAAGCCGAGGAGGCCGTGCGCACGCTGATTGCCTGGAGCGGCGATAATCCGGCGCGTCCGGGCCTGGAAAAAACGCCGCAACGGGTGGCGGATGCGTTCGGAGAATATTTCAAGGGCTACAAGGAGGATGCGCTGGCGGAACTCGCCCAGACCTTCGAGGAGCCGACCGGCTACAATGAAATGGTGCTGTTGAAGGATATCGCTTTCGAGAGCCATTGCGAGCACCATATCGCGCCCTTCTTCGGCACGGCGCACGTCGCCTATCTGCCGTCGGAGCGCATTATCGGGCTGTCCAAGATCGCACGCGTCGTCGACATCTTCGCCCGCCGTCTGCAGACACAGGAAGGGCTCACCGACCAGATCGCAGCGGCGCTCGAAGCAGGGCTCCGGGCGAAAGGCGTCGCGGTCATGCTGAGCGCCCGGCATCACTGCATGGCGGCGCGCGGCGTCCAGCAGCGTGGCGTCGCGACCGTCACGTTCCGCTTTCTCGGCGAGTTCGCGCGCGATGCGGCGTTGCGCGATCGCTTCATGGCGGTAATCCGCGACTAGCCTCCAGTCCGCAATGGGATGCACATGACAGAGACGAGCAAGAGTTCGCGCGAGCTGCGGCCCGGCGAAACGATCGAACAGACGTTGTCCTTTGTCCCCAAGTTCGGGGCGGACGGACTGATCCCGGCGATCGTCTCCGATGCGAAATCGGGGAACGTCCTGATGTTCGCGCACATGAACGAGACGGCGCTCAGGGAAACGATTGCGACCGGCGTCGCGCACTTCTGGAGCCGGTCGCGCGGCAAGCTCTGGAAAAAGGGCGAGGAGAGCGGCAATATTCTCAACGTGAGAGAAATCCGCACCGATTGCGATCAGGACGTCGTCTGGCTTCTTGCCGATGTCGCCGGCGATGGCGTTGCCTGCCACACCGGCGCGCCGTCGTGCTTCTATCGCCGGCTGGTCACCACAGCCGATCCTTCCGTTGGCATGAACCTTGAACGGGCTGCACTGCCACGTCCCACCGGGCGTGGCTGATGTTCCAGCACGACGCTCTTTCGGGTTGATCCGCAACTAGGTTCACTGATTGGTTACCTATTGGTAGCGGGGCCTTAAGGCCCGCGGCGTTAGCATTCGCTGGAGAACCAGAGACCTGAAAGGCGGCGTCCGCGTTTCGCGCGGTGGCCGTCAGATACGGTCAGGAGTGCCATATGCCGGGGATGTCGGATGTAAAAGTCGGGTTAGCGTTGGGTGGCGGCGCGGCGCGAGGATGGGCTCACATCGGCGTCCTGAAAGCGCTGGCGCGAGCCGGAATCCAACCGGACATCATCGCGGGCACGTCCATCGGCGCGGTCGTGGGCGGGTGCTATTCCGCGGGACATCTCGATAATCTCGAGCACTGGGCGCTCGATCTGACGCCGAAGCGAATCTTCGGATATCTCGATTTCAATCTCGCGGGTACGGGTCTGATCAGCGGCCAGCGGCTATGCGGCCGTCTCGAGCAGCATCTCGGCGATTGCAATATCGAAAGCCTGAAAACACGCTTCACGGCGGTCGCCACAGAAGTTGGCACGGGCCACGAGCACTGGCTGTCTCGCGGGCGCCTGGTCGAGGCCGTCAGGGCCTCCTATGCGCTGCCGGGCGTTTTCAAGCCGGTCAAGGTCAATGGGCGCTGGCTGTTCGACGGCGCGCTGGTCAATCCTATTCCGGTTTCGGTGTGCCGCGCGCTCGGCGCCCGATACGTCATCGCGGTCAATCTGAACTTCGACATTCTCGGGCGTGGAAGCGTCATGTCGATGCCGGAAGCGATCTACCAAGACCACGAGGATGAGGAGAAACGTCTCGCGGCCGATGAAGACACGCGTCCGGACAAGACGACCGGCGTTCGCGCCCTGCTGCACCGGCAGTTTTTTGGCCGCGGCGACGGCGCGCCAGGAATTTCGACCGTCATGGTCGATGCGTTCAATATCGTTCAGGATCGCATCGCACGTTCGCGCCTCGCGGGCGATCCGCCCGACGTGATGATCTCACCGCGATTGCAAGACATCGGACTGTTCGATTTTCATCGCGCCAAGGAAGCGATCGAACGCGGCAGCCAAGCGGTCGAACGCCAGCTCGACGATATCGTTCGCGAGATCGGGACGCGAGAGACGAAGCGCGCGTCCAGCATCGAGGAACGCGGTCGCGCGCTGTCTAAGTCTTCGGCGAATGCCTTTCAGCCGGTCGCCAAGTAGCCGCGCATCGCGGTCACTTCCAGCTCGACTTCAGCGGTATGGTGCTTGACGATATCGCCAATCGAGACAATCCCGACGAGCGCGTCGTCCTTTATGACTGGCAAATGCCGGAAGCGCCCGCGCGTCATCGTTTCCATGATTTCTTCGATGGTGCAGCTTTCCGTGCACGAGACGACGTTGCGCGTCATGCCTCGGCTTACCGTCATCTTCAGTGCTTCAGGCCCATGCTCCGCGATCAGTCGAATGATGTCGCGCTCGGAAATGATGCCAACGACTTTGCCGCTCTCGCCGACGATAACGATCGCGCCGATCTTGCGGCTCGACAAGCGTAGCGCAATTTCCTGAATGGAGTCTTCCGGACACGCCGTCATGACCCCGCGCGCCTTGGACTTGAGTATCTGTCCAATAATCACAGCTCTAGCCTCCGTTTCTGGAAGACCGGTCCGAATATACGCGCACGCGATACGCGCCCGAATTCGATTGGCGCGCTGTCCGGGTTTCGGCCGGCTTCCGTAGCGTTTTCCCACGGTCATATGTTCGCTCTTTGCGGCGAACTACGTGAAGGCTGATGCAATTTTGCCGCGAATGCAAGCCCTCAATCGAATTCAGACGCAGGCGGATTAGTGTTTTGCGTCGCAACATCAAAGGCGCCGAATGCGCATAAGCCGAAAATATATCCGCCGATATGCGCTTCCCATGCAATCGCGCCGCTTTCACCGAATTTCCCAAATCCCACAATTGCCAGGAGATTCACTCCGACGAATACGAGCGACGCGAGAACGACGCGGCGATCCTTGAGACTTTGCGCGAGGGACATGCTCGGGATCGATCGCGGTTCCTCACGAAGCAAATAGCCTTCGCGGCGATCGATGGCATTGAACAGGAAGCGCATGACGCCGCCCATCATCGCGGAGATGGCGCCAGACGCACCGATGACCGGCGCGGCGAGCCCGGGATTGAACGCCAGAAAGAGCAGCGCTCCAGCTATTCCGCCCGAGATGGAAAACGCAAGAAAGCGAAGGCTTCCGAGGCGCGCGCAGAGCACAGAGCCGAATGCCAGAAGCCATGCCGCATTGAAGCCGAGGTGCATGAGATCGGCGTGTACGGTCATGTGTGTGATGAAAGACGTGACCGACGCGGTGTCGCCTCCGGGCAGTTCGGCCGCGAACCCGGCATAGCGGGCCGGAATGAAGGCCAGCGCCAAGACCCACCATTCGTACTGCGACGGGGTCAGAAACGAGAGCGTCGCATGGACGATGATCAAAACCGCGAGCGTCGCCAGCACACCGCCCGGCACGTTGAAGATTGGTTCTCGCTTTGTCACGGGCTTCCCACTCTGACGGCTGGAGCGATCGCTGCTCCTTTGCCTCGTTAAGGTTCATTTCGATCGCGTTGCTCGTTCTTACCGGCATTAACCGGCCACGCGGGCCGGTCGCATCCCCGATGGCATGAAGGATGCTCCCTCGTCCACAGGTCCGATGCCCGCCGCGACGGCGTGTTCCGGAATGGCACGGCTCGGGTGCGAACCCTTAGCTAACAGGACGGGCGCATGCTCATGCAAGAATCTGTCAGTCAAGCGCTCTATTCGTACTGGAACGACCTGCGCGGCGACCGGATCGCACCGAAGCGTTTCGAAATCGAGCCATCGTGCATCTCCGGACATCTGCCCGATACCTTTATCCTGGAACGCATCGCGCCTGCGACCCTGCGCTTCAGGCTCGCCGGAACCCGCATCTGCGAGGCCTTCGGCATCGATTTTCGTGGCGTCAATCTGTTCCAGCTTTTCGGCGATGCCGACGCCCGCATCGTGCAACAGCAGATTGCCCTGAGCGCTTCGGACGGCGCGGTCTGCGTGTTTCGGATCATGGCGGGTAGCGCCAGCGGGCTATCGACCGAGTTCGAACTCCTGATCCTGCCGATGATACACACGCGCGACACGATCGATCGCTTCCTTGGCGCGTTTGTGCCGAGCAACAAACCAAATTGGCTTGGAACCGTCGCGCTGACGCAAAGGAAGCTCATTAGCCACGAGATCGTTTACCCCGACGGGCTTCCTCTGGCGGTTGACCCGGAGCGGCATGTTCCCACCCTGATGCCGACGATCCGCGAGGCGCGGATCGTTCGATCGGATCGACGTCAATTCAGGGTTTACGAAGGCGGTCTCAGCCGCGTCGATAACGAGTGATCGTTTTGGATCAAATTTAACCTTTAAGGCCGTTAAGCCCGCCAGCGTCCGAGTTCGACGGCGATAATGACCCGCAAGTTAGAAGTTCATTAAGGAGCAGGCCCTCATAGTCGACGCGGGTCGTCTTCCGAGCACTTCGCGGCCGACGTCCCAAACAGGTTTTTTGCAGACCTTAAGGACCTGCCATGGCCGCGTATTCTACATCACTTCGCGAACCTGTGCGCCCGGTGGACGCAGCTACCGCGCGCGACATGCGCCGGCATCGCCGGTTGCCGTTGTCACTTGCCGGCCGCTTCATGCGCGCCGACCGAAACGAATTCAATTGTCAGCTCGAGAATATCTCCGTTGGAGGCGCGGCCGTCGTGTCCCCGCACGCGCCGGAGATCGGAGAGCGTGTGGTCGCCTATTTCGATCACCTGGGAGGCATCGAGGGCTACGTTGCACGCCATACGCCCGAGGGATTTGCCTTCACTTTCAAAGTCACTGAGTACAAGCGGGAAAAGCTCGCGGCGCAGATTATGTGGCTCGTCAACCGGGGAGACTTCCCCGAGGAAGCCGGACGCCTGCACGAGCGCATTGGAACTCGCGGGCGGCGGACGACGTTGAGGGTCGAAGACGTCATCATCGACGTCGAATTGCTGGATCTTTCGGCATCAGGCGCGTCCCTCGGCACACCAGCGCGGCCTCCGTTCGGGAGTTTTGTCGTTGCCGGAAAAACCCGGGCAATCGTTCGAAGACATCACGAGCAGGGCATCGGGGTGCAATTCTTGACGCCGCAATCTCCCGAGGCTTTGCGCGATAGTTTTCCATAATCGTTTTGCGTTGGTTGTGTGATGCCTCAAATCGCCCGCCGAGTTGCCAAAATCTCGAAGTTAAATTTTTATACGTTTTTGGTGCGAATGCCGACGACTGCATTCATGCTAAAAACAAGTGTTTCGCTTAGTGTATCGTACCGTGTTCGAGGGCGTATCATGATGTACGGTAGCGTGGCCACTGGCGTGGTCTTGAGTTTCTTGGCGGTAGCTATGCCGGCGGCGGCGCAGCAGCTTGCCATCGTCAGTCCGGCGGCGAAGCGCGCTCCGGAATTCATGCGGATCTATGGCAGCTCGCAGGCTCCTTATGGCTTCGTCTCCTTCTGCGAGCGGGAGCCGGCCGAGTGCATCACAAAGAACTACAGCGACGCGCGCATCGAGGCGACGCCTGAGAACCTGAGCGACATCGACGTTATCAATCGCACGGTCAATCATGAAATCGAGCCGGCGACGGATATGGAAGTCTACGGCGTCACCGAATACTGGACGCTGCCGAAGACGCGCGGCGACTGCGAGGATTACGCGCTCCTCAAGCGTCATCGCCTGATCGCGCGCGGCTGGCCGTCGAGCGCGTTTCTGATGACGGTGGTTCGCGACGAGAAGAACGAAGGGCACGCGGTGCTAACCGTGCGCACGACGCTCGGCGACTGCATCCTGGACAACAAGATCGACATCGTCCGGCTTTGGAACCAGACGCCCTATCACTATGTGATGCGGCAATCGTATGTGGATCCGAAAGCCTGGGTTTCGCTCGATCCGAACGATGCTTCGACGCCGGCAGCCATCGCGGGCGTTCAATCAACGACGGAGCCGACGGAGTTCCAGGGTATCGAAGTCTTTCCCTGATCTGACCAGCAAGACATTTCCTCGCCTTCCGCCCGCGCGACAGGCGAGGATCAGGCGGCGGCCTCTTGAGTGCAGCGCGCTCGCGTCTCAGGTCGTCCGAGATTTCAATCTCTGGGGTTTCAAGTCTGAGGTTTCAGTCCGGCCGCAAAGCGCTTCCAGTTGGCGACATAGCGCCCGGCGCCGCGCTGGAAACGCACGATCTCGTCGTCGTCGATCTGCCGGATGATCTTGCCGGGCGAGCCCATCACCATGGACCGCGGCGGGATTTCCTTGTTTTCGGAGATGAGCGTGTTCGCTCCGATGACGCACTCCTCGCCGATCTTCGCGCCATTCAGAATGATCGATCCGATGCCGATCAGGCTGCCGCGCCCGATCGTGCAGCCGTGCAGCATGACCATATGGCCGATGGTGCAGTCGGCGCCGATCGTCAGCGGAAATCCGGGGTCGGTATGGAGCACACAGCCGTCCTGGACGTTTGAGCGTTCGCCGACCGTAATCCACTCGTTGTCGCCGCGCAGCACGGCGCCGAACCAGACGCTGGCTTCTTCTTCCAGCTTCACCTTGCCGAGCAGCACCGCATTGGGCGCGACCCAAAAAGCGCCGCTGGCGGGCGTTGCAACGTCAACGCCGTCCAGGTTGTAGAGCGTCATCGGCGATCCTCTCGCAGTCTCACACGCCTTCGAGATCCATGTCGAGGATAGCCATCTGCAGCTGATAGGAGATTTCGCCCTCGTCTTCCTCACGATAGAGCGCGGCGACGAACTCACTGTTGATGAAGACTTCGGCCATGTCGTCTTTCTTCGGCTGCGGCCTGACTTCCAGCGACGGGGCACCGAACGTCTTGCGCAAATAGGCCTGAAGCTTTGCTAGCTCGTCTTTCTTCAAGTTCTTGTCTCCTGGTGAGTGTCAAAGGCCGCCGAAATCGTCGACCCAACCCTGCTCCATCGAGCGGGCGGGTTCGGCGCAACCGGCACTGCCAACAATTTTTGCCGGAACCCCGGCGACGGTAACGTTCGGCGGAACGTCCGACAGGACGACCGATCCGGCGGCGATCCGCGAGCACGAGCCGACCTTGATGTTGCCGAGGATCTTGGCTCCCGCACCGACCAGGACGTTATCGCCGATCTTGGGATGGCGGTCGCCTGTTTCCTTGCCGCTGCCGCCGAGCGTCACGGCGTGCAGGAACGAGCAGTTGTCGCCCGCCGCAGCCGTTTCACCGACAACGAAGCCGGTCGCGTGGTCGAGCATGATCCCCTGCCCGAAACGGGCGGCGGGGTGAATGTCGACGCTGAAAAAGCGCGAGCCCTGGCTTTGCAGATAAAGCGCGAAGTCGCGGCGGCCCCTCTTCCAGAGCGCGTGCGCGAAGCGATGCGTGACGAGCGCGTGGAAGCCTTTGAAGTAAAGCAGCGGATCGAGATAGCGCGTGCATGCGGGATCGCGATCATAAACCGCGGAAAGATCAGCCCGGAAAATCTTACCAAGCTTGTCGTCGTCTTCGAGCACGCTGAGGAAGGTCTGCGAGATCAATCCGGCATCGACGTCGGTATGGTTGAGCCGCTGGGCCAGACGATGGCAGATCGCCTCCTCGAGGTGCTGATGGCTGAGAACGGTCGCAAAGATAAAACTGCCGAGCGCCGGTTCCGCCGTCATCGCCGCCTGCGCTTCGGACCGGATCTGCGTCCAGATCGGGTCGACGATCTGGATCTTCGGCGTTGCTGTCTTGGCGTTCGACACGTGAGGCCTCTTGCTCGCAGGTCCCGGCGCTATCCCGCCGTTAATATGACCCGCCGACTGACGATTATTCCAAAGCCGATTAACGATGGCCCGCGCCCGGGTCAATCGGAGAACGGGCAACCATTATATATGTCTTGCCGCACCGCGCGCATCTGCCGCCCGCAGCAATCTTTGCGGTACCCTGAATTGCTCATTAAATGGCCCGACAGCAAAAGGATGGCCTAGGAATGGCAGAGGCAGAGACCAAGGGTGACGGCCCGGCGCTAAGATGCGCCAAGGACGGCGCAATCGCCTGGATCACGGCCGACAACCCGTCGCGCATGAACGCGCTCACAGGGGGCATGTGGGGGTCGCTGCCTGCCTCCATCGGGCGCGCGACGGCGGACGACGAGGTTCGCGTCGTCGTCCTGCGCGGGGCGGGAGAGAGGGCCTTTTCCGCCGGCGCCGACATCTCCGAATTCGAAAGCGGCCGCACGGGCGACGCCGCCAAGGTCTACGACGCGCTGAACGATGCCGCTTTCAATGCGTTGATCGATTGTCAAAAGCCGACGATCGCGATGATCCAAGGATTTTGCCTCGGCGGCGGCCTCGGGCTTGCGCTTTGTTGCGACATGCGCATCGCAGATGAAACAAGCCAGTTCGCCATCCCCGCCGCCAAGCTCGGCATCGGCTACAACGCCCGCTGGGTTCGGCCCATCCTCGCGGCTGTGCCCGCCGATCGCGCCAAGCAGCTGCTGTTCACGGGCCGGCGTTTCCGCTCCGCCGACGCGGAGGCGATGGGCCTCATCACGCAACTTGTGCCGAAAGGCGAAATCGAAGCGACCGTCCGAGCGCTGGCGCAAGAGATCGCCGAGAATGCGCCGCTTTCGGTGGCCGCAGCGAAGTGCGTCATCGATGAAATTTCCCGGCGGCCGGAGCATCCGGATATGGCGAAACTCGACGCTGCCGTCGAAGCCTGCTTCGCGAGCGACGACTACGCCGAAGGACGGCGCGCCTTCCTCGAAAAGCGCAAACCGGTGTTCAAAGGCAAATGAAATACTCGGGCCATCGATTTGGTCTTGCGTTGACCCTCGGGCTTTCGGGCCTCGCTTTCGCGGCACCAGGACTTGCGGGCGATGCGGCGGTTCAACATGCGTGCTTCCCGGACGCGGCGCTTGCGGGGGTAGCGGGCGAAGAGCAGGCGGCAAAAGGCAATCACTCCTTCGACGCGGCAATCAAGCTCGGCGATTTCAAGCCCGCATCGGCGGTGCCGGACGGCCTTCGCGGCGCGATCCGGCGCGTCGACGTCCCGGGCGGCGAAAAAGTCGTCGCGCTGACGTTCGATCTTTGCGAGCAGCGCGGCGAGATCGCGGGCTACGATGGCCGCATCTTCGATTACCTGCGTCAGCAAGGCGTCAAGGCGACGTTCTTCGCGGGCGGCAAATGGATCGTCTCGCATCGCGCCCGCACGGAACAGCTGATGCTCGATCCGTTGTTTGAAATCGGAAACCACACGGAAACGCATGCGAATCTGCGACTGCTGGCGCCTGCGGCGGTCCGCCAGCAGGTCGTCGCCCCGCAAAAGGCCTATGCAGACGCACGCGCCGATCTCACCGCGAACCAGTGCCTCGCCTCGTCGTCGGACGCGGTGCGGGACATTCCCGAGCAGCCGAAGGTGTTTCGCTTTCCCTATGGGGCCTGCAACGACGCGTCGATGAAAGCCGTCAACGATGCCGGGATGCTTGCCATCCAGTGGGACGTCGCAACCGGCGATCCCGACCCGCACACGTCGGCGCAGCGGATTGCCGACGCGATGGTCAATGAGACGAAGCCCGGCTCGATCATCGTCAACCATGCAAACGGACGCGGCTGGCATACGGCGGAGGCGCTGCTTATCGCCATCCCGAAGCTCAAGGCCAAGGGCTACAAGTTCCTCACCGTCAGCGAGCTTATCGCCATCGGGAAGCCGGTCATCACGGCTGAATGTTACGACCGCAAACCCGGCGATACCAACCGCTACGATTTCCTCGGCGCCTTGCAACACCCGCTCAACGCCACCTCGAAACCGCAAGCGGTTGCGTCAGGTCCGACGCAACGCGCCGCAGCGGTCAAGCCTTGGGCGACGTCGGTCAAACCGCAGCGTTCTCGCGCGAAGCAACCGGCCGACGGCGCGAAGTGACATGACGAGTGCGCGCCTCAAGGCTGTTCGGCTGCGCGGGTTCGACCTCGAGCCCATGACGCCGGTTGCCGCAAAGATCATCGGCCCGCTGCTTTCCAGCATCGATCCCTGGGCGCGCTATGCCTATACGGGAGAAGCGTTGACGGCGTTTCTCGCGAATGACGAAGCGGGCGCGCCGCGTTTTGCGATCAAGGCGGATCGCGTCATCGCAGGCGCCATCAGCATCCGGAGCAACTGGCTGCGCGGTCCCTACCTGCAGTTTCTTGGCGTTCTCCCGGCCTATCAAAGCCATGGCATCGGCGGGGCGATCCTCGACTGGCTCGAGAGCGAAGCGCGTGGCATCGATGCCCAAAATCTCTGGGTCGCGGCATCGGAATTCAACACGCGGGCGCTGTCATTTTACGAACGCCACGGCTTCGGCCGCATTGCAACGCTGAGCGATCTCGTGGTCGAAGGAAGCTCGGAAATTCTATTGCGCAAACGGCTCGCAGCCGTTTGAACGGAATTCGATCGCGCCATAGACGCGAAATTTCCGGGCGTAAGGATAATTATTTACAGTTCTTTTTTGTGCACCGCATTTCAAGTGCATCGCAACGCGACGCCTGCTGATTTTTTGCCCGCGCACGAAAAGACCGCGTTTCGTCTGCGAGATTGGAAACGCAGTTCTTTTCGTCACTACACGCTGGAAAATTCCCTAACCGGCGGGGAACAGGCAAAACACGGCGACGCTCGGGTCGCGCCGCGGTGACACGTCTTGAATCGGCGCTGTCTCTCTGCATCGCAAAATGCTTTTCGCTTGTCAGCGCCGCTTTCGGCTGCGTAGCTTTCGATGCGCTTCAGAGAGAGGCGAAACGAAATCCAGAACTCTCTATTCGAGAGGTGACGGTATGACCCTGCAAGCAAAGTTCAACGTTCTTGCTGCTGTCCTGTCATTTGGTTTCGTGATTGCGGTCGTTATCGGAATGATTTGAGGAACGCCTGAAACGCAAACCCGCGACAATCGCTCCAAGGAGCCAACGAGACGGGGAACTTCCAGGACGCTTGGCGCGAGCCAAATGACCATCGGCGCGGCACTGATGTGACCGCGCCGGTTTTTTTCGTGAATAGCGTCGCGTTTACGATCAGGCCGCTTTGATCGTGGCCGCCTGGCGATCGTAATTCAGCACCGGCGACAGCCAGCGCTCGGTTTCTTCCACGGTCCAGCCCTTACGCGCAGCATAGTCGACGACCTGGTCGCGCTCGACCTTTCCAACGCCGAAGTAATGGCTGTCGGGATGCGCATAGTAGAAACCGGACACGGCGGCGCCGGGCCACATCGCGAAGCTTTCGGTCAACTCGATTCCGGCATTCTTGTGCACGTCCATCAGCTCCCAGATCGTGGCTTTTTCCGTGTGATCGGGCTGTGCCGGATAACCAGGAGCGGGGCGGATGCCCTGGTATTTCTCCAGGATCAGATCGTCGTTCGTGAGCTTCTCGCCCTTCGCGTAGCCCCAAAGGTCCTTACGCACCTTGTGGTGCATCGCTTCGGCGAAGGCTTCCGCGAGGCGATCACACAGCGCCTTGGCGATGATGCGGCTGTAATCGTCGGTCTTCTTTATGTGCTCGGCGATCGCTTCGTCTTCGCCGATACCTGCGGTCACGGCAAAGCTGCCGACATAATCTGCGAGGCCGGTTTCCTTCGGCGCGATGAAGTCGGCGAGCGCCGTGTGCGAGCGATTGCGTGACGGATCGCGGGCGATCTGCTGGCGCAGGGTATAGAGCGTCGTAAGCCGCTTCGACCGCGTATCGTCCGTGTAGACTTCAATGTCGTCGCCGACACTGTTCGCCGGCCAGAGGCCGATAACCGCTGATGCTGTCACCCACTTTTCCTCGACGATACGCTTCAGCATCACCTTCGCATCCTCGAAGAGCTTCTTCGCTTCGGCGCCGACCTTATTATCGGTCAGAATTTGCGGATATCGGCCCGCAAGCTCCCACGCCTGGAAGAACGGCGTCCAATCGATGTAGGGCACGAGGGACGCGAGATTGTAGTTTTGGAACGTGCGGACGCCAAGGAAGCTCGGCTTCACCGGCTTGAACGCGTCCCAATCGATCTTGAATTTGTTGGCGCGCGCGGCTTCGAGCGTGATGCGCTGTTTGCGCGCCTCATGCGCAAGGTGATTTTCGCGAACCTTCGCGTATTCGGTTTTGATGTTCTGAACGAACGGTTCCTTCGCGGTCTGCGAAAGCAGGTTCGACACGACGCCGACCGCGCGGCTGGCATCCAGCACGTAGACGGCTTGCCCTTTCTGATAGTTCGGGCTGACCTTGACGGCGGTATGCACCTTGCTCGTCGTTGCGCCGCCGATCAGCAACGGGCACGAGAAGCCTTCGCGCTCCATCTCGGCCGCGACGAAGCACATTTCGTCGAGCGACGGCGTGATGAGGCCCGAGAGGCCGATCATGTCGACGTTCTCTTTTTTGGCCGTCGCCAGAATCTTGGCGGCCGGAACCATCACGCCGAGGTCGATCACCTCGTAGTTGTTGCATTGGAGAACGACGCCGACGATGTTCTTGCCGATGTCGTGCACGTCGCCCTTGACGGTCGCCATCAGGATCTTGCCTGCGGACGGCATCCGATCGACGCCTGAAGCGATTTTTTCCGCTTCGAGATACGGTTGCAGATAGGCGACTGCCTGCTTCATCACGCGCGCCGACTTGACGACCTGCGGCAGGAACATCTTTCCCGCGCCGAATAGATCGCCGACGACATTCATGCCCGCCATCAGCGGACCTTCAATGACGTGCAGCGGCTTCTCGGCTTTTGCGCGCGCTTCTTCCGTGTCGACTTCGATGAATTCCGTGATGCCGTGAACGAGCGCGTGCGACAGGCGATGCTCGACGGTGCCTTCGCGCCAAGTGAGATCCTTCTCCTTGGCTTTTGCGCCGCCTTCGCCTTTGAATTTCGGAGCCGCATCGAGAAGGCGGTCCGTCGCGTCGAGTCGCTTATTGAAGATCACGTCTTCGCACAGATCGCGCAGTTCGGCCGGGATGTCGTCGTAAACCGTCAGCTGACCTGCGTTGACAATGCCCATGTCCATGCCGGCCTGAATGGCATAGTAGAGAAATACCGAGTGCATTGCCTGGCGCACCGGCTCGTTGCCGCGAAACGCGAACGACAGGTTCGAGACGCCGCCGGAGATATGCACGAGCGGCATCTTCTCCTTGATCTGCCGCGCCGCCTCGATGAAGGCGATGCCGTAGCCGCTATGCTCCTCGATACCAGTCGCGACTGCGAAAATATTGGGATCGAAAATGATGTCCTCGGGCGGAAACCCGACTTTCTCCGTCAGCAGCTTGTAAGCGCGCTCGCAGATCGACACCTTGCGTTCGACGGTGTCGGCCTGGCCTACTTCATCGAAGGCCATGACCACGACGGCCGCGCCATAACGCAGAACCTTGCGCGCCTGCTCGAGGAACGGCCCCTCGCCTTCCTTCATGCTGATCGAGTTGACGATCGCCTTGCCCTGTACGCACTTGAGGCCCGCCTCGATAACGGTCCATTTCGAGCTGTCGATCATGACCGGCACGCGCGATATGTCGGGCTCGGACGCGATCATGTTCAAGAACGTGGTCATCGCCTTCTCGGAATCGAGCAAGCCCTCATCCATGTTGATGTCGATGATCTGCGCGCCCGCTTCGACCTGCTGGCGCGCAACGGTGAGAGCACCGGCATAATCGTTCTGCTCGATCAGCTTGCGAAACTTGGCCGACCCCGTGACGTTCGTTCGCTCACCGACGTTGATGAACAATTGCGCGGCATTTCCTGCTGTCATTTTTATACTTCCCGAGGAATTCCTTCTCCCTGAGGGAGAAGGTGCCCCGAAGGGGCGGATGAGGGGTTAAGCCGGAGGTTTGCGGTTGCGACGATTTCGTCAAGAACTCCTTCTAAGCTGGATCTTAGATCGACATTCCAGACGCGAACAACCTGATAGCCAAGCTCTGCCAGATGTTTCGTCCTTAGGTCATCGTGCTCGATCTGATCCGGCATACCGTGGTGCGACCCATCGAGTTCGACAATCAGTCGAGCCGCTTCACAGAGAAAATCGACAACGTATGGGCCGCAAGGCGCTTGCCTGCGAAATTTCAGTCCGTTGAGCCGACGGTCACGTAACCGCGCCCAGAGCTTGCGTTCGTCGTCCGTCTGCATCTTGCGCAGAACCCGTGCCCTATTTGTCAACGACCCCGCCATTGCATCACCATTCCATCGCATTCAAGTCCCTCACCTGCCCTGCGGGCATCCTCTCCCGGTCCGGGAGAGGAAATAGCGTCCGTCGTTTCTGCTATCCGTGGACGAATGGTTCGAGGCCGGACAGACGCAGTCGCGGCTGCAATTGCGTTGGCGTCCGCGGCTTATGCTTTTTTGCGTGGCTGGCGATGTGCGCAATGTGGTCCGGCGTCGAGCCGCAGCAGCCGCCGATGACATTGATCAGGCCGTCGGCGAGCCAGGGCTCGACCTTGCACGCCATGTCGTCCGGCGTTTCGTCGTATTCGCCCATCGCGTTCGGCAATCCGGCGTTCGGGTAAGCGGAGATGCGCACGTCGGCGACGTGGCAAAGCTCGGCAATGTAGGGCCGCATCAGCTCAGCGCCGAGCGCGCAGTTAAGGCCGATCGAAAACGGCTTTAGGTGCCGCATCGAATACCAGAAGGCTTCCGCCGTCTGGCCCGACAGCGTGCGCCCCGAGCGATCGGTGATCGTGCCCGAAATCATGATCGGCAGCTCAAGGTCCTTTTCCTCAAACACCTCGAGCGTCGCAAAGCCCGCGGCCTTGGCATTCAAGGTATCAAAGATCGTCTCGATCAGGATGATGTCGGCGCCGCCGTCGATCAACCCGCGCACCTGCTCTTTGTAGGCGTCGCGCAATTCGTCGAAATTGACATTGCGAAAAGCGGGATCGTTGACTTGAGGAGAAATCGACGCCGTGCGGTTGGTTGGGCCGACGGCACCGGCGACGAAGCGCGGCTTCTCCGGCGTCCTGGCGGTGGCGGCGTCGGCGGCGCGTCGCGCAAGCTTCGCGGCCGCGACGTTCATCTCGTAGCCGAACTCGTCCATGTGATAGTCGGCGAGCGAGATGCGCTGCGCGTTGAACGTATTCGTCTCTATGATATCCGCGCCCGCGTCGAGGTATTCGGCGTGAATGTCCTCGATCACCTTCGGCTGCGTCAGCACCAGAAGATCGTTGTTGCCCTTGACGTCCTTGGAATGGTCCGCGAAGCGCTCGCCGCGATAATGTTCTTCGCCGAGCTTGTGGCGTTGAATCATCGTGCCCATCGCGCCGTCGATGATCAGGATGCGTTCGCTCGCGGCCTTTTCCAGCGCTGCCCAACTCGGCTTACGTCTCATTTCATCCTCGCATTCACTTTTATTGGATCAGGCTGCGTTAGCGCTGGCATCGGCTCGTGCAGACCTCAACCCCAGCAGGTGGCAGATGGCGTAAACGAGATCGGCGCGGTTCAAGGTGTAGAAATGGAATTTCTTGATGCCTTCGTCGACGAGATCCATCACCTGCTCGGTCGCAACCGCCGCCGCGACCAGATGCGTCGTCGCGTTGTCGGCGTCCAGGCCTTCGAAACGCCGCGCGAGCCATGACGGCACCGTCGCTCCCGCGCGTTTCGCGAAACCGGACACCTGGTTGAAATTGTGAATGGGCACGATCCCGGGCGAGATCGGCACCCAAATTCCTGCCGCCCGCGCGCGTTCGAGATAGCGCAGAAAATACGCATTATCGAAGCCGAATTGCGTGATGATGCGATCGGCCCCGGCGTCGACTTTGGCCTTCAGGTTTTCGATATCGGCTTCGATCGATGGGCTTTCGGGATGTCTCTCAGGATAACCCGCGACAGAAATCTCAAAATTCGCGATCTTCTTTAATCCTGCGACGAGATCGGCGGCGTTGGTATATCCACCCGGGTACGGCTCATACTTCGTGCCCGCGCCCTGGGCAGGATCGCCGCGCAGCGCCACGATATGGCGAACGCCCGCATCCCAATACGCTCTCGCGACGGCGTCGACTTCGTCCTTCGTCGCATCGACACAGGTCAGATGCGCGGCGGGCTTCAAGCCGGTTTCGCGCAGAAGACGGGTGACGGTCGCATGGGTCCGTTCGCGCGTCGAGCCGCCCGCTCCATACGTGACCGAGACGAACTCGGGGCCAAGTGGGGCGAGACGCGAGATCGACGACCAGAGCGTCTCCTCCATCTTTTCGGTCTTGGGAGGAAAGAACTCGAAGCTGACGACGATGTCGCCAGAGCCGAGAAGCTTGCTTTTGCGTTCGTTGCCCTGCGCCATCAACGAGCCTCCTCAAGAGTGCCGGTGGCCGCGGCATCCCTGTTCGCGTTGCCTATGAATTCGCCCGGACGCTCGGCAAGCCAGAGCGTCACGGTCAAAATGTTTTCGCTGCCGCCGGGCTTGCGGGTCAGGTCGCGCACCATATGCGGGACGAGGCCTGCGTCCTTGAGCCAGCCGCTGATTTGCTCGTGCGAAAAGCCGAGGCGCTCGTGCGCTTCCCCGGTGCGCAGGAATTCAAGCTCGTGCGGCGCGAAGTCGACGATCAGCAGTTTGCCGCCAGGAACCAGAACGCGCGCTGCCTCGCGGATCGCGAGCGACGGATCGGACAGAAAATGCAGGATCTGATGCATCACGATGGCATCGGCCTGACGGTCGGCGAGCGACAGCGCATAGATGTCGCCGTGGCGGACCTGGGCGCGCGTGCAGCCATCCGTCTTCAGCTTGGCGCGCGCGTAGGCCAGCATCGCCTGATTGACGTCGATGCCGAGGCCGCCTTCGAAGCGGTCCGAGAAAAGTTCGAGCGTGCGGCCCGTGCCCGTCCCGAGATCGAGGAGAAAGCGAAACGGTCCGCTGCCCAGGGCTTCGCGCATCGCGGCTTCGACGTCCCGCTCGGCAACGTGGAGCGTCCGGATGCGGTCCCAATCGGCGGCATGCTTTTCGAAGAAGGCCTGAGCTGAGGCCTCGCGCTCGCGCTTCAATGCGTCCGCTCGTTCGCGGTCGAGCCTGACCGCGGCTTCAGCGGGGTCGACATCGGCCACGAGCCGCAATGCCAGGCGACCGCCCGGCTGGCGATCCGAAATGTGGAAATAAACCCAGCTTCCCTCACGGAAGCGCTCGATCAGGCCGGCCTCGAACATAAGTTTCAAGTGCCGGCTGATGCGGGGTTGGCTCTGACCGAGGACGAGCGTCAGGTCCTTGACGTTCAGTTCCCCGCCGGCGAGCAATAGCAGGATGCGCAGGCGCGTCGGCTCGGCGGCCGCTTTCAGCGCCGTAACCAAGTCCGATGTTTTGAGTTCCGCCGTCGACATGGCGAGCAACATATAAAGATATGTTTATGTGTCAAGAGCTGTCTTTGGGGGGCGATTACTTACAATTGTGACCCACTGAAGAATCGTGGTATGCGCGCCAGATGCCAAGCCTCCAGTGGTTCCTCGACCATCTCGCCCAGGAGTGGGCCGTGATACAAGGCGCGCCAGCGCTCGCGGCGGCGTATGCGCTGATGGCGACATTCGTGATTTGGCTGATTCAAAGGTGGGCCTTTGGAACGGTGATTACCCACAAGGATGGAAAGATTGCGCACCTGGAAGAGCGGCTGAAAATGCGCGACGACCAACTAACCAACAAACTGCAGTCAACCCCGCCGGGGGAGGCCCAAGAGCTAATCAGGACTCTTCAAACCCAAATTGACGCAATGAAGCCACGTCGATTGACCGACACCCAAAAGGCGTCGATAGCGCGAACCGCAATCGCCAGAGGTGGCGGCAGCTACTCGTTAACGATCATAAGAGACATGGCTTCTGCGGATAGCGGCGCATACGCCAACGATCTTATTCACGCGTTCGGGAATCTTCAGGGTTGGACGATTTCATCCGGAGCGGCTATCGGTCCAGGACGGACGGCGCCATGCGGACTTGGGCTGTGCGTTCACAACAGATCGAACTTAAATCCTGGTGAAAGGATCATTTTCGATATCCTTCAATCGGCGGAGATCGATTTTGAAATGATCGAACTAGTTCATCCGGATGCTGACGTCGGTCTTATGATATCGGCGAAACTCTAAGCACGATCCGGCCTAGCCCTTCTTACCGATCTTCTTGGCCTTGTCTTTCTCGGCGGCTTTCAGGCGCTTCTCTGCCTCTTTGACATGATCGAGAACGGGCTCGTCTTCGGGCATGGTGCCGCCCCAACTTTCGATTTGCCTACGCACGCCTCGTCCGATTTCGTTATGCACCTTGTTCGCGTGGGCCTGTCCCTTTACTCCCGCCGCTGCGTCACGTTTAAGCTTCGCCGCGGCCTGAGTTGCTTTGAAATAATTTGCAGCGAGTTCTTCATGGCCCGCGAAATTCAAATGATTTTCCCCTTCGGGAAGCTCCTTATGATCGAGCAATTCGGCCTTCGTCATTCCATATAGACCGTGCAGCCCGGATCCGTTGTATGCCTCGAAGTTCGTAACGCCGATATCCTTTGCGGCCTCTGCGGAGAGCTTGTTGTGCTCCTTGACCAGATTGCGCAGTTCAACGCGCAGAGTGTCGTATTCCTCTTGCGCGGTAAGTCCGTCGAGAATTTCGAGAGCGAGCGTTACGTCTTTCGCTTTGTATCTTAGGAACGTCTCGCGGACGGCCACGCCGAGTTCAGGTTTAACAAACTCGGCATAGTCCAAAGCGAGCACAGGGTGAGCGTAAACGCGTGTGCCGCGCCCTGTCCCGTCGCTATAGTACATTGTTTTAACGTCATCTTTGGAGAAACGACGGGAATCTCCCGTCGTTTTTTTAAAGAGCGCTTCCATCAGCCTTTTGGCTCGTGCGCCTCTTGCCCAATCGTTGGGCTTGCGATTCTTGGGCTTGTCGGCGAGCGCGAACAAATCGCTCAGGCAGATGTTGCCACCATCATCTTCGCTAACCCGAACGTCCTCAGGCGACCGATCATCGTCACTATCGTCAATTTCACCAGGATCTGTCTGGACGAATTTTTGCAAGGCCTCATCGAAGGAGGCGTCAATCGTGAGAGGTTTCTCGTAGGTTTTCTTCAGTCTTGTCATGCGTCAGAACCTTATAGGTCAATCGTCCTTCGACTTGCGAAAGGAGATCATTGACGCGCTCACCTTCGCCCATGTCACGGCGGTTGTACCTGTAGCACATTTCGCCAAGATAGCGATCCAAGTGCTTCGCAGAAACGTGGTGATGAATACCGTAAATCTGCCGCTTGAACAGGCTCCAAGCGCCTTCCAGAGTGTTTATGTGAATAACGCGATGGCGAGCATACTCGCCCTTGCTGTGGTTTACTGACAGTTTCAGATAATTCGTGACGAGGTCGGTATATCCGGCCCATTCGTCCGACATAATTACTGAGCTAGAAGCGACGCGGTCGCGAACCCTGCCGACGATTGCTCTGGCGGATAAATCTTCAATTCTGCGGGCATCAAGCTCACCATCGCGAGCCAGCATGCCAAAGACGGCAGCTTTCGGCTTTCGGCCTTTCTTACGCTGCGACGCATGGCGGTTCTTTTCCTTTCCGCCAAAATACGATTCATCCACCTCCACTTCGCCAGACAATAAAGGGCGGTTGAATGACTTCGTTTTGGCTGCGTAACGGAGACGATGCAGAACGAACCACGCCGATTTTTGCGTAATTTGCAGGTCCTTGGCGAGCTGCGTGCTGGCGATGCCCTTCTTGTGGCTCGTAACCAGCCAGACGGCCGCGAACCACTTGCGCAGCGGTAGTTTCGTGTCCTCGAAAATCGTGCCCACCTTGATCGAAAAACGCTGGCGGCAGTCGTGGCACTTGTGCGTCCGCTTGTCGGAGAAGTGCATCACCCGCTTGGAATTGCAGTAGGGGCAGAAAGCGCCGTCCCGCCAGCGGATCGCGCGGAGGTGATCGATCGCCGCCTGTTCGTCCGGAAAGGCTTCGAAGAACTGGTAAAGGCTTGTGATCTCGCGCTTCATGGCCGTGCCCTCCGTCTGTAGTCTGAATATAGGGCAAATTGGCTCTTGGGTCAAGCACGTATATAATTACCCTTTGGGGCATGTCAAAACTCGGACAGCCTTTAACCACGTTTTAGCAAGCGCGCGCATAACGTCCGCCTTGGCGCTGAAGCGGCGCCGGAGCGGTGATGTAGATGCAGCGACAATCCCCTGAATTCGTCGTGATTTCCGGCGCAAGCTATCAGTTGCCGATCACGCTCAGGCGCAGCGAACGCAAGCTCGCGAGACTGCCGGGTTTACTTCTGATGGCAACCCTTGCGGCGCTGATCGTCGTCCCGCAAATCGGGCTCGCCGTGTATGCGCTGACCTCGCCCGAACTGCGCGCCGTGCTCGCGGCCAACCCGATCGCCGCGATCGAACTTGCCGTCGCGTTCGTTTTCTGGGCCGGTCTCGTCTGCTGGCCCCTACGCAACATCGTTGTTGCGATGGCGTCGGACCGCATCATCGACATCCGGAACGGCGACGTGATGGTCGTCGACCGGACACCGTTCTCGTCACATGGCTGGCGGATGCCGCTCGCGACCTACAGCGGCGTTGCCGTACAACTCCGGACATCGCTGTCCAGCGTCATGCGCGACGTCGTGCTGGTGCATCCGGAGGCAAGCCGAAGCCTCGTTCTGGCGACGGCGGAGCAAGTTGGAAAAGGCGAAATTCTTGAGCTTTGCCGTATTCTTGGGCTTCCCCTGCTGCGGCCGGACGTGGCGACCGTTTCCAGCGGGCCTTCAGGCGGCCACAAATTCGATGCGGATCTTGCACCAGCCGGATCGTAATCGGGCATCGTTTTGACGATATTGTTGCTTCTCTACCGCGGTGGGATGGTTTGTGCGGTCAGACGCAAAGCAGCAGATGCCTTTCGGGCTGACTTGGGAAAAGAGAACTGGTAAGGGGCGATTATGCGAGGGTTAGACAAGCAGATGACAGTTTGGACGCGGACGTGCTCCGCCTGCTGGCTACTTGCCATGATCGTCTGCGTCGCGGCGCTGACGACGAGCACGGCGCGCGCGGAATCTCCGGGCGCCTATATGCAGGGCGTTCAGAACGAATTGCTGGCCGCCCAGCGCACGGGCGGCGTCAACGCATTCAGCGACGTCCTCCGCAAGCATATGGACGTGCCTAACATCGGCTTGAGGGCGCTCGGGCCGCATGCGCGCACGCTGCCGAAGGCTGAGCGTCCGAGCTACTACAACGGCATGATCAATTTCATCGCCAAGTACGCGGCCAAGACGGCTCCGGAATATCCGGTGGCGAGCGCCGTCGTCGTCGGCCAAGGCCCGGGCGATGCGGGCGGCACGAACGTCGATGCGCGCATTACGTTGCGCTCGGGCGCGACCTACGACATTCGCTGGCTCGTGATGAAATCCGGC
>NZ_JBAYUV010000045.1:0-27640 GCF_041674905.1 Hyphomicrobium sp. | reverse complement strand
GCCAGAGATTTGATGTCCGCCTCATCGATGGATTTCATCAAGGCGACCATGCCCGGATAGGTCGTGCGGTCGCCTTTGTGAAAGTCGGTCATCGTCTTGAGCAGATATTCGTCCTGCTGTCCGGCGAGACGCGGCCTGACGCTATCACCCTGATAATGCTCCTGGTGACATCCTCGGCAATTCAACTGATTGAGCACAGCGCGTGCTTTCGCCTTCACGTCGTCGGCGGCGGCTGGCTGTTGCAAATCCGGCCATGGCAATTTCGCGAAATGCGTCGCAAGCGCTTCCATGTCGGTCTGACTGAGAGGCTCGACGATCGAATCCATCTGGTCGTTCTTGCGGTGTCCGACTTTGAACATGCGAAGCTGGTTCAGAAGGTAATAGCGGGTCTGACCCCAAATGTTCGGGATGGTCTTGTCGATCGGAACACCCTTCTCGCCGTGACAGCCGGCGCAAACCGTTGCGAGTTCGTCAATCGATTGGGCGGATGCGGACGTAGGTTGCGAAACGGCGATGCAGCCGACGGCCAGAATGCCGATAAGAAACTCGCTCGCGGTGAGTCTATTCATCGATGCCTCCTGAATAACCGCAAGGAAGGCGCAGCCTGAAGCAACGTCACCAAGCGGCATTGAAATGCGGACAGCTTGATTGGCTTGATCGTGGGATAGGAAATTACCGAGTGCTTGCATTTTCCATCTTCTGCCAATGATAAACGGCAGTCAAAAGAAATGCCGGTCGTTCCGCATATGCGAACGTCCAAGGTCGAAGCTGGCGCTGCAGTGCGGTTAAGGCAGCGAGATCGGGCCGCGTCAGACTTTGCTTGGCGGTATGATGAACTCTGGCCGAAGCTGCATTTTAATCGGCTCTTCCTCGGCGCTCGCGCAAGGCCGAAATCCAACCGCGTGGTTGATGCGAAGCGCGGCGCTATTACCTGATTTTACTTCGCTTTCCAGAGTTTCGATGCCCAACCCCGCGAATGCTGTCCGGCACGCGCGGAAGAGCGCGGCATATCCGAGGCCGCCGCCTCTCCCCTCCGCAATGATCAGGCGGCCAACCGACGCGCGCTTCGCTTCGGGATCGATGTGATAGATCGCGATGGTGCCGACCGGCTTCCTGTCGGCCGCGCGCCGGACGATGAACATCACGTCAGCCGGATTTTCGAGATACGCGCGATACCATGCCTGTTGCTGCGCCGCTTCGATCAACCGGCCGTCATTAAACCAGATCCGGATGTCATCGCGGTTGCGCCATGCCCGCATCATTTCGAGATCCTCGGCGGCGATCGGCGTGAGAAGAACGGCCTCGTCGACAAGAAGCTCCGCTGGGATGATCGGCTTCATCATGATCTCGACGTCCGGCCGTCTCAAAGCGCGGGCTCAAGCGTTTCTGCCGAGCACTCGCAAACGGCCTCGATGACACGGGCGACATCGTCATCGGAAAGCTGCGGATGCAGCGGCAGCGACAGCACGTGCTGGGATAGCTCGGCGGCACGCGGACACGCGGCGTGCTGGTCTTGGAACATCGGATAGTCGAGATTGTTGCGGTAGTGGACGCCGGTGTTAACGCCCCGCGCGTTCAAATTCGCGATCAGCTTTTCGCGATCGTCGACGATGATCTGATAAAGATGGCGCGACGAGACGCATCCGGGCGCCGTCGGCACGGTTTTGATTGCGGGATGCCCGGCGAAGCCCTTGTCGTAGAGATCACCGATCGCGCGGCGGCGCGCATTGTGCGCGTCGAGATGAGGCAATTGCGCCAGCGCGATAGCGGCCATGATCGAGTTGCCGTGATACTTGTAGCCAACGGACTCGACCTCGTACTGCCACTTGTAGGCTGACGCGTCGGCGGCCCGCGCATAGGTGTCCTTGTTGATGCCGAGCCAGCTCTTTCTGCGTGCCAGCGCATCGAGTTCCTCGTCTGTAAAGCAGATCATGCCGGCATCGGCTGTCGGCAAATTTTTGACCGCCTGAAACGAATAGACGGTCACATCCCCACGGGGCGTTTCACCGTCACGTTTCGTTCCCGCCAGTCTCGTGCCCGCCATGTGCGCGGCGTCGAGCACGAGGATCAACTTGCGCCGCTGGCAAATCTCCATAATCCGCCCGAGCGGGCCCGTATTGCCTCCGAGCCCCACGAAAACGATGGCACGCGTGCGCGGCGTGATCTTACGCTCGACGTCATCAGGATCGAGACACAAAAAATCATCGACGTCGACAAAGACCGGCTTCAGGTTTGCATGCAGGATTGCGTGATTGGTCGACACGAACGTGATCGGCGTGGTGAGAACCTCATCGCCGTCCACCCATCCACGCTGTTCTTTGTAGATATCGAGCGCGAGATGCAGACCGCTCGTCGCGGAATTGAGAAAATGAGCATGTGGGAGGCCGGTATAAGTCTTCCATGCCTCCTCGAACGCAATGGTTTTGAAACCGGCGCCGGTCCATCCTTTTTCCAGACACTCGCGGATCTCGCCGAGACAAGCCTCGACATCGAACGTCGGGACGAACAGTTGGATAGCCATAAATGCAGCCCTCTTACCCCCTGCGAGCCGGCACCGGCTCGCGACGATCAGCGTGGCTGCATGTGACCGTGCCAAGGACTGCGCAACGTGCTCGCTGGCGCGCAATATCCAATGATTCGAGGTCGGCGGTCATTGATTGACCGCCGTTCACGCGGATGCCGGCTAGGCAGGTCGGGCCGAGGTCGCGGAGCGGGCCAGATTCCATGCCCACAGCAAGATCATCAATGCGCCAAACGCGACGAGGTCGACTTCAAAGACGCGCCCGACGACATCGGCAGACAGCGTCGCCTCGGAGCCCTCCAGCGGATAGCCGGTGACGAACAGGGCCATCTGGTAAATCGCGAACGCGGCAACGAAGGCGAGCGGAACCGTCAGCACCGGCGATCGGCCTTGCAGACGCTCGACCACCACATGCGCGACGAAAAATGCGATCAGCGCAGAAACGCCCATCGCCGCTCCCCACGCAAACGTATCGACCGTCTGCGGATAATGCAGAAGTCCAAACCCGACGATTTGATTCGAGAGCCAAGCGGTGCCGACAAGCGCCAGGCCCGTCGTTCGGCCCCTCGTAAGGGCGGCGAATGCGGCGATCGCTGCCAATGGCGCCGCGCAGGCAAACGCCAAGCTGCCGATGACGCTGAGGGCCGAAACCAGAATGATCATGACAATCGTGCTTCCGGAAAAGCGAGTTAAACTGTCATGCATGGGCATTCCTTTCAATCGTCAGGCCGAAACCGCAGCGGCGCTGTCGTCTTTCTACGGCGCTGATCATAACAAAACAAGGGCGACCAATGGCTTGGCGTGCCGGTCATGAATCGGAATTTGCTGTTGCCATCGATGTTCCCGGCACGTTAAGTCGAACGATCGAGGCGCGAGACGAGCAAATTACGCGACGCGCGCCTTGGTGACTAAACGTTTGGAATGGGACTGCAGGCAGTCAATGCCTTGCTCCTAGCGGAATGCGCGACCGGATCGCGCCGCGAGGTACCCGATATGCACGATGATCTAGACTCCTTTCATCACAAATCCCGGAAACCGTACGCCCGCTGCAAAGCGCGCTGTCCGGGTCTCCTTTTAGCGACCGGCGTCGATCGCGACGGGGCATGGCTGTCACGGCCGCTGTAAATGCCCGGCAGGCCAAAAACCTCGAAAGCAACGCACAATGAATTGAAACGTGCACGTCCGGAGCGGGCTGCACGATCGTTCGGCAAAAGGATGGGACATGTCAGATCGCGGACCGCTCGAAGATGAGACGCAGGTCTTTTCCGGCATCATCAAGGTATGGCGAAGCGACTACGGGGAGTTGCTGACCGACAGCGGGGTGACCGTTCCCCTGGTGACGAGTGGTTACCGGCCCGTACCGCTCGGAGCGCGCGTGACGCTCGTGGCCCGCAAATATAAACCGCTTTTCCAAATCGAGCGGTTCGTCGACGGCTCCTGACTTCCCGAACGCAACGAGACCTGTAAGTGTTGAGCGTCTGAGACCGGTTCCCATAGGGAACGTCAAGGGAAAATCATGAGAGCGCTCGTCTGCATCCTGATGGTGACTTCCGCCACGGTCATTGTTCAACACGCCGCTGCCGCGGGTAACGCCGTCGAAACGATCTGCACCAACCCCAAGGATGATCCCCCCGGCCCGGACACGACGGTCGCGTGCTATTCGGATGCTGGCTGCGCGATCGCCAAGTCTTTTGGAGCAGAGCCCATCCGTGACTACGACGTTGGCAGCGCGCCGTTCGCCCTGGCGCGCTGCAAGATCAGCGCCATCATCGCGACGTCCAAGGAACTGATCAAAACCGCGCAAGCCAACGGCGCAAAATGTCAGCCCGCGAGTAACGCGAAGAAATAGACGTCAACTTTCATCCCGAGCGCTCGTCACGCCGCTGAAACGATGCGGCAATCCTTTGCTCGATTCAGCGAACGACGTCCGTGACGACGTGCGCCCCGATCAGCTCTTTCTGATTGGGATACCAGGCGCTGGTCGTCGGCGTCGCAAAGACCCGCTCGATGAAGGCGTCCGGAATCTCGGCGGCTTGATACAGCGCGCGGATTTTATTGGTACCCGCGCCGATTGAGTTTGCGCTTTCTCCGCCGACCGCATGAAAGCCGAGCTTGGCGCCTCTGCGCATGGTGCGAGGATTGCCGCCGAGGAACGCGAGCGTGCAGGCGCTCGCACACATCTCGTCGGCATATGTTCCAAGACCACGCGATTTGATTTCATCATGCAACCGCGTGCCGACGCCGACATGCCCTCCGGGACTGTTCAAAAGGACGGTCTGAATTTCGGGGTTCGCCGCGAGCGCACGAGACACCTCGCCGAGAACGCCCCACGACAGATAACCCTTGATCTCAAGAGTGTTATCATCGACCGAAACGGTGTGACCCTGAAGCCCGACCCAATCCTGATCCGTCGCGTCCCGATAGAGCGAAATCATGCCGGACGGAAAAGGAATAAGCAGAAGCAGTCCTGCCGCGCCGATGATGGCCGAGACCGCACGCGCAAACCATCGCGTCGCACCCCGCCTGCCAGGGTTTTTCTCAGCGGTACTTGCCCGCCACATGCCGACGAACTGCCAGATCGCGACGACACCGATGAGCAGGAAGCCCGTGCCCCCTTGAACCATCCGCGAGACGGGCGTGTCCTGCAGAGACCACTGTGTCACCCAGAACGTCACGACAATGTAGACGAGCAGCGGAAGAACGATCGTCCAAGCGAGAAAGCTGGCCCAGAAGGTGCAATCACCGCGCCAATTCCGAACGATGAAATTCGACAACGTGTCCACCTTCGATTGCGGCGCGCTTTTCCGGGCTCGCCAATGTCCGCACTTTGGACCGTGTTATGGCCTAGCGAGAATTCTCAGCTCAAAAAAGCTCGATCAAGGATTAATTTCGCAGGCGCTTGTCTCGCGAATTCATACCGGCCTTCCTGCTGACTGCTGGTTCGCGACGCCCTTCCTTGCCCACGCCTCGACGAGATGGTCGGCGACGGCTGCGATCACGCCGTCGTCTCGCATGTAGGCGTTATGATAGAGCGCATCGCTCAGCCTCTTCCACATCGTGTCCGCATCGGTAATGCCGCCTTCCGCGCCTTCCGCCGCAACAATGCTGTCGTAAAGCTTTTGCGCCGCGACGAACACCGCCGCGTCATCAACGCCGCCGAAGCTCAGCGCGTCGATACGCTGTTCCTTCGCTTCGCTGAGATAGGGTGGAAGACGGCGGATGCCTGTCAGCTTGAAGCGGCCGTCGTCACCGAACGCTGCGCCGAGAACGCCGCCGTGGATCGCCGAACTGAGAACCTTGGCATAGAGCCAGCCGCCGCCTGCTCGCGCCAGCCCCGCAATGAGCAGAAAGACAGCTCCATAAACGAGCGGCACCAGCAGGAGGAACGTGAAGTCCGCCGCCATGCCGAGGCCAAATTCGCCGCCGGAAATCTTGTCGATGATCGGTTGCAGGAAATACCCGCCGTAGAACAGGAACACACCCGCCGTCACGACGACGCCCGCGAGCGCTGCGAATGCCGTCAGCGCCCGCACGGCGGCTTCCGTCTTCACGTAATGCGGCGACAGCATCGCCGCTTGCTCAAGCAAGCGCATGGCCTCATCGCGCGGACTGTGGATCACCAGCCAGTCATCCGGCGACATCGAAGTCCTCAACCGGCGCACGGCGAAAAACCGATGAAAAATCTTGCGCACGCCCGCGATGAGACTCCAAAGCGAAAGAGCAAGCAGACCGCCGAACACGACGATCGTTTCGACGAGTTTATCCGTGCCGTCTCCGAGAATGGAAACCAGATACCAGATCATGATCGGCGCGACGACGGCGCCCATGACGATCTGGAACAGCGCGATGGCGAGCGGAACAGCTTTGAGACGCCGCGTAAAAAACGGCGTGCCGAACGACACGATGCCGCCACGGCGGCCAGCGCGCGCCGTCCGCGCGAGCGCTTCCTGCGTGACGTTTCCGCCGTGGCTATGGGCGACGACGGCGTGCGGCCGTCCCGTCTTATCCAGCCGACGAAGCAATCCTGACAGGTTTGCCGAACCGGTGAGCCTGTCATAGTCCGAGTTCGCCCCGGACCAATGCATGGGCACGATCTCGGCGTCCGCGATGCCCCGCTGCGCCAGTTCGCCGATAAGGCGCTCCGTGAACGGTGAGCCTTTCTGCCACCAGCGGCTACCGTTATCCTCCGATGCCGCATCGTTCGTGCCGTGCACGGTCACGATTACGGCCCCGCGTTCGGCGCGCTCCGCCCTGCTACCCGACATCAACGTCCCTCGCCTTCCCCTTATCTCGCCAGACGAACTTAGTCCGGTCCCGCGACGGCGGAAATGGGGTCAAGAGCCTGGATAGAAGACAAAATTCGTTGCGGCGGCTTCACGCCAAAGATTCCATACGCTCAAACGGGCGCTTGAGCGTTGGGCCAAAGCGAACACGCCTTTAAGAGAAAAAAAGCCTTTGCGTCTTAGTTTGCATTTCATCGAGTTTTAGGTTTGCCGAGTTGAATATCCCAGTCAGGATCACGCAGCTGATCGGGCGCCTTTGCACACCGTCGAGACCAGAAAACTGGATTGGCAGAAGTGTTGAATCGGAGAACAACGAGCGATCTTGATGGCGCCATAGTTATCCCGGAAGTAGATCGGGGCTTCGGGGACTTCATCGTGCGTAACACTTTGCGTTCTATTGCCATCGCATGTTGCATTCTCAAGGCCAACGCCGTTGCCGCAGAGCCGGTCCCTTTAAACGCCGACGCAATCAGGGCGACGCTCCCCGGATCGGTTCTCAAGCTCGACACGCCGCTCGGAATGGTGGTCCCCATCAAGTTTGACGGCGACGGCCTGATGTCGGGAGACGCAGGCCAATTGGCGTCGTATCTCGGTTCGCAAAAAGACCGAGGCCGTTATTGGCTCGCTGAAGATCGCATTTGCTACAAGTGGTTCCGCTGGTTCAGCGGCGAGCAGCATTGCCTGACGATTCAACGCGACGGGCAGCGCATACTCTGGCAGCGCGAAGACGGCGAAACCGGAACCGCGACGTTGGAGGAACGGCAAAAGGACCAGCCAGCTCCGGTAAAGGTCGCCGCTCCGACCAAGATCGTGAAGGCGCCGGTAAAAAAACAACTCGCCCAGATCCAGCCCCAAGCATTGCCGCCAGCTTTGGAGATCGGCGAGCAGGCGCTTGCCGAACCTGTCCTGGTCAGGCTTCCGACGCTTGCCGTGCGCCCCCGGAAGCAGGCCGCAGCCCTTGTCGAGGACAAGAGAATGGCGCTCGAACCCAACACGTCGGTTCACGCCAAATCATCGCAGTAAGTGGAGTGGTAGGCTCAAACTGATCCGCTGCAGGCCCTGACGCCCGCGCGACGGCAAGCCGCTATTTACTGCCGCTCGCCGCAACCTGCGACGTGCCGATAAACTTCCGCAATCCGAACCCGAAGTCGAAGGTGCTCGACGGCGCCGCGGCCATGACGTCCGTTTGCGATTCAGCTTCAGCGTCCGCAACTCGCGCGCGACGGACCGGTCGCGGCAATAATTTCAACATGACCAGCTCACGCGCCAGATACGGCGACACCGCCAGCCGAGGCTTCAAAACCAGTTCCTCCTCCGATTGCTCTTCACTGGCGGACGTCGTATCCGACGCAAGGATCTCTGTATCGGAAGCTTGCGGTTCATCGAGATCGAGCTTCTTCAATCCCGCCCCATAGGCCTCGTCGAAACTGCCGAAGCTGCCGAGATACCCCGGCACGCTTGGATAAATGCGCCGTCGCGCGTAGGTCGCCTCTTTCGCCGTCGGAGCCTTCAAGACGCTGACAACGAGATGCGCGACGCCCTCCTTTTGGAATCCAAGGCTCTCCGCTGCGGCGCGCGAGACATCGAGCTTGCGCTGTCCGCTATAAGGCCCGGCATTGGTGATACGCAGCACGGAAGCGCGCCCCGTTCTCGGATTGTAGGCGAGGATGACGGTTCCGTCAGGAAACAGCGGGCTTGCGGCGTTATCCGGAAGATCGGGACGGAAAACAGCTCCCGAACTCGTCAGCCCGCACGGATTGAGGCGGTCGCGGCTGCAGTCGTCATAGAAGGAAGCTTGCAGGTAGCCGCGCCACCCGACGAGGCTTTCCGTTTGCCTGAGGGTGCCGACTCGATGGCACCAGCCGCTGAAACAGTATTTCGCGCCCGGCGTCTTGGCGTCTACACCCGAAGAGAAAAGCAGACACGAAAGCACGATCGCGGCAAGCACTCCGGCTCGCAGCGCATGATGATCGCCATCAGCGAAGCTGTCTTGGACGGCGAAGCGCCGCCCCTTCCCCCAAAGCATCGTAGCACCTTCACGGGTACGCGGAACCTGGGCTTGCGAGAAAACAATGGCAACTCTACGAACGACAGGTGCAATTTCGGTTAAAATAATGGCTCCCAAAATAGCCTGAAGCCGCCGGTATCATCGTGCGCCGCATCAAAACCGTAGCACCTGCCAAGCTTGCGCATGACGTTCATCAAATGACTTTGCGAAATATCGACGCGCGCAAATCTCGGCAATCGCCGTGAGCGCTTCCCGCGATTAGAATGCGAAATCATACTCAACTCGGTGGTCCGGGCCGTTATGGTGTCGCAAGCACGCGTTCGTCGCCTCGACAGAGGCGTTCACGCCCACGATAAAGTATGGAATGAACGAGAGGAAACATGGGAATTACCAAAGACTGCAAGCAGCTGATCGCGGAAGCACGCGATCGCATCCGGACGCTCACCCTCGACGAGGCAAAAGCGAAGTTGAACGACCCCAACGTCACCTTCATCGACATCCGCGAAGCACATGAACGCGAAAACGACGGCGCAATTCCGTCGGCGTTTCATGCCCCGCGCGGGATGCTGGAGTTCTTGGTCGATCCGGCGAGCCAGGCCCATAACGACGTATTCAGTTCAGGCAACGAATTCGTCCTCTATTGCGCGTCCTCCGGACGATCGAGCTTGGCCACGGCCACGCTGCAAGACATGGGCCTCAGCCCCGTGGCGCATATCGAAGGCGGCTTCAAAGCATGGAAGCAAGCCGGATTGCCTATCGAACAGGTCGCAAGCAGCAAGTGAAGCTGCAAGAGACCGAATGCTAACCTGTCATTTCGGAAAAAAAGCAACGCGGCCTTCAGCGAAGGAAACACATTCGACGTCGATGCCGTAAAGCTTTCGCATGGCGCCGCTGTCCAAGACCTGTGCTGGAGGTCCGGCTTTCTCGACGCGACCGTCGACGAGCAGCGCGATGCGGCTCGACGCGTGAAACGCGAACTGCGGATCGTGGCCCGTCATCAGGATCGTATGCCCCTCTTTGGCCAAATCTTTCAGATGCCGCGCGACGATCGTTTGATAGCCGAAATCGAGATTTGCAAAAGGCTCATCCAGGATAAGCGTCGGCGCTTCTTGCGCAAGCGCCCGCGCGATGAGCGCGAGCTGACGTTCTCCGCCTGATATCTCACTATAGATTCGATCGGCGAGACGAGAAATATCGAGCTTCTCAAGAACACGCTCCACCATGTCGCGGTCCGTTCGCGACGGGCTGCTCAGCAGTCCATTTCGCGGCAAGCGGCCCATCGTCACGACATCACGAACCGTAAAAGGAAACGGCGTCATGTGAACTTGCGGCACATAGGCGACGCGCGTTGCTATCTGCCGGCTCGACAAGGATGCGAGAGGCGATCCGTCGACGAAGACCTGTCCCTGTGTCGGCGACACCAATCCCAGCAACAGCCGCAGCAGCGTGGTTTTTCCGGCGCCATTCGCTCCGAGCAGCGACACGACTTCGCCCGGCTCCAGGACGAGGCTGACGCCTTTCAGGATCTCACGCTGATCGAAGCGAAAATGAAGATCGCGGGCCTCGACGCGTCCGGCGGAAGAAACGTCCGTTTGCCTTTCGCGCTGCACGTCCATCACCTTAAAAGTCCTGAGACGTTACAGCCACGCCCTGCGCGCTCGACCGAGCACCAGGATGAATGCCGGGATGCCGAGCAGCTCCGTCACGATACCGATAGGAATTTCAGCCTGAGTTACGCCGCGGGCGAGACAGTCGGCGCAAAGAAGAAACAGCGCACCAAGAAGCGCCGAAAGCGGCAGCAACCGCGCATTCGAAGGCCCAAAGAGCAGCCGCGCGAAATTCGGAACCATCAATCCGACCCAACCGATGATGCCCGCGATAGAGACCGAGAGCGCCGAGATCAGCGTTGCGGCGACGATCACGCCGTAGCGAACAACTTTGACGGGAACACCAAGCGCACGCGCTTCATCATCACCCATCGACAACGCGTCGAGCACCCGGCCGCATAGCGTCAATCCAACGATACCGGCCAAAATCGGTACGGTCACGACAGAAATTTGCTTCATCTCAATCGCCTGCAAACTTCCCATCAGCCAATAAACGATCGCAGGTAATTGGTTGTACGGGTCCGCAGTATACTTGATGATCGACAGCAGCGCCGTGAAAAGCGCACCGCTAATGATACCGCCCAGAATGAGCGTCACCATCGTTCCCGGACCGAACAGGTTGGCAATCAGAATTCCAAGCGCGACCGCCAGCAGAGCCATCGCGAACGCCAGCAACTGAACGACGATCCAGTGGCCGGAAATCAATAAGCCGATCGCGGCGCCAAATCCCGCTCCGCCGAGTACGCCGAGGATCCCGGGCGACACAAGGGGATTGCGGAATATCGCCTGGAACGCCGTGCCGGAAATCGCAAGCGCGGCCCCGATCAGCGCAGCGGCCAGAACACGCGGCAAGCGGATCTCGACGATGATGTTATGCAGCAGCGCGTAGCGCTCCGGTGCAAGTTCGCGCAGCCCCAAGCTCGCCTGAATGAATTCGCCGATATCGCTCAACCCGAGCGGATAACGCCCGAGTGCAAGAGATAGCCCCATTGCGGCAAGCAACACCAATCCGAGAAAAAATATAGGCAGACGCGCACTATCGGCCTTCATGCCGAGAGCCGCGCAGCAAGCGCCTGCTCGACGCGCGGCCGGACCTCGCGGCCGAGAAGCGTCAGCGAGCGATCCAGAAGATCGAACGGCAAAAATCCGAAGAACGCGCTCAAGGCATTGAGGTAAGTGATGCCGAGCTCGGCATGAAGTTCAAGGAATCGTCGCGCGCAGGTCTCCGGGCTCCCGGCGATGACCATCTCGCGATAGAACACCTCGGGATCGAGATCCTCTTCCGTAACGATCCCCTTGCGATTGAACAGGCCGAAGCCCTTGAGCCGGCCGGCAAGCTTGACCACCGTCGGCCAAAGCTCCTCGATCGCGCTCGCATCCGTCTCGCTGACATAGACGAAGCGCCCGAACGGCACGCGGGTAACATCGCCGCCCGCGTCCGTGAACGCTCGCATCATGCGCCGCTGGTTCGCCATGTTCGTGATACCATGACAGATGATCGCGTGCCCCTCGCGCGCCGCCCAAGCGGCGGTCTCCTCCGTATACGTTCCGATGAAAACGGGTGGATGCGGCTTTTGAACGGGTTTCGGCTCGATGGAATGAGAATTTTCACCGAACGGCATTTTGCCGTCCTTCCAGGCCTCGAATAAAAACGCCAGCCTGGACTGAAAGCTCTCGTCGGCGGTTTTGGGATCGACGCCGTAAACTTCGAGATATCGCGGGTTGGCGCCGCGCGAGATTCCGAAATCGACACGTCCATCCGAAATGACGTCAAGCGTCGCGATTTCCTCGGCAAGCCGCACTGGATGATGAAGCGATAGCAACAGCACCGAGAAGCCGATACGCAAGCGCCGCGTCCGTGCCGCCATTGCCGACGCAAGGATGAGCGGCGAATGACAGCGCCGTCCTTCAACTTCGACGACGCTTCCCTGAAAGTGCTCCTCATTGAGCCATAGCCCTTCAAAGCCCAACGCCTCGGCCTTTTCCGCCAAGTCGAGCAAGCGGGACGATGACCTCGCCTCCAGTCCTCCCGCGCAGCCGGAAAGGCCGATGCGGAACGCCGGTGTCGCGGATCTCATGTCTTGGCGCATCGGCCCCTCACATTGTTGTGTCGGCGAAGCCGATGTGCAGCCTGGATCGCATCATTTGGATGCGCCGGCGCGGCCCGCCAGAATCGTGGCCGTATCGTCGCTGCTGAGATCAACCTTGAAGAATTTGGAATAGAAATTCCGAACCTCGTCTTCGATCACGACATCGGCAAAAAGATCGGGGTGAAAAAGTTTCGCCGCCCACATCACCGTGAGCGGCTGTTCCACTGTGCGGTTTCCCCAGACGTGGACACCCATGGGAATGGCGTAGACGCGTTTATTCTTGATGGCCGACACGTTGGCGAGCCGCGCATCACCGTAGGCATTTGCGATCTCATTCTCCGACGTGACGATGATCACTTCCGGATTCCACGCAAGGATCTGCTCAATGGAAAAGTTGAACGCCTCCCCGATCCGTCCATCATCGGTGACGCTACGGCCGCCAGCCTTGGCAATCCACCATTCGGCGATTTTATGCGGCTGCGTGAGACTTCTGTAATTGGCATATAGAACGCGCGGGCGCTGGTCGTCCCGCAAGATGTCCACACGGCTGCCGACTTTCTGCATCGTTTGATCAAAATACGTGCTGTAAGCGTCAGCCGCATCGGGCTTGCCGAAAAGCTCCCCGAGCAGGCGCATCACGGCTTTTACGTCGTCGGGCTTCTGCCATGATAAATAGAGCGCCGGAACATGCGTACGGGCGACGAGATCGACCGTCGCGCGATCCATCGTCAGGACAACGTCCGGCGCCGCCTCGATCACGCCCTCGATATTCGGGCCTTGGCCGGTTTGAATGACGGGCAGGCTCGCAAGGTTTGGCGAGACGACATACTGGAAACGCCAGCGCGGACCGCCGAGATTGGGTGGCAGGTTATTCGCGATCGATCCCGCTTCCCCGATTGCGAAGACGAAGCTGTTGAGCACGGGCACCGGCCCGATCGTACCAACCCGCGCAATCTTATCGGGGACCTCGACGGCGCGACCGGCCATGTCCGTGACGAGCCGCCCGGCGAAAGCCGGAGCAGCGACGGCCATGACTACGAGAACGAGAGTAAGCCGAAGAGCCCACAACGTGCGGATGGCTGTCCCTCGAGCGCGCATGAGTCTGATCCAGATAGTGACGGCGTTTTGCCGTCGGTCGTTGACGTAAAAAATGGGGACGCCGGCAAGCGTCCCCATTGTGGATCCTCAGAACTTGACCGCGACGGTCCCGATAAAGGTCCGAGGTGCACCGACATAGTATTGCGCGTCCGAGCTGAGATCGGTGTCGCTCGGCGAGATCTGGGAAATATATTCGTTGTCGAACAGGTTCACGACACCGAACTTCAGCGTTGCTTCCTCCAGGCCCAACTTCTGCCTGATGTTGTAGGCGACGGTGAAGTCGGCAACCGTATATCCCGAAACCTTGTTCTTATTCTGCGCATCGCCATACCGCTCGCCGATGACGCGAACAACCGGTGTGAACGCGAAGTCGTACCAGGAATAGGTGACGCCGGCCTTGAACATCGCGCGCGGCGTATTCGGAATTTGATTGCCTTTTGTCTTGATCGGCGTCGAACCGGTCAGTGTCTGAGTGTCGCCGTCGAACTTTTCCGACGAGACCGTCGCCGACGCAAACGCAAAGAGCTGATCGCCGAAGTTGTAGGAGGCCTGCAGTTCCGCGCCATACTCGGTCGTCGATCCCGTTCCGACGTAATACGCCAGATTGCCCACGGCAGGATCGTTGATCTTGACCTGCTTGTGGTTATGCAGCGCGTAAAACACGCCCGGGACGATGGTCAGCCCGTGATCGTTGTAGCGAAGCTGAGCCGAGAATTGATCCGCGATCTCCGGGCGCACGTTGTCGACCAAGTCTTGAAGATCGATATGCGCGTTCTGGAATGCGGTTCGATTGGTGATGTAGTTGCTTGCCTGCGGACCCCAATCGGGTCGCCCGAAGTTGCGCCCGTATGCAAAATTGGCGCTCCAGCCCCCGCCCATGTCATTCGTGATGCCGAAGTTCGGCAGAAACTCATTATAGTCGCGGGCGGTTACGAAGGCATCGCTGTATTCCGAAAGCCCAGGATAAGACAACGCCTGATCCAGCGTTCCATCAGGTACGCCCGCAGTCCGGTAATAACGCATATCCGGCGCGCCGAGGCTCATGTAGCGAACGCCTCCCGTCACGGAAACGGTTCCCAGCGTCTGCGTCAATTGCACGTACGGGCTGTTGACCACGAAGTTATCGATTTTCGCGATCGTATTCCAATTCGCGAAGGTGAGCGCGCCCGTGTTCGAGATCGCGAACCGGCGCTGATCGGTCGGCGGCGGCGGCGGTGCCAACGACTGCCACCAGTAACCGGCGACGACATCCGTTCCCGTTTCGAAGTGTCCGTCGTATTCCAGCACGCCACCGAGATTATCGTTCTGCTGTCGCCAGATCTGGACCTGGCCGTTGGCACCACTCCCGACTCCGGACCACTGCTCGCCATCGTTGTTCCAGTAGTACGGTTTGAAAACGATGTGCTGCCCCTCCGCCAGGCGGTAGTCGACATTCGCGAAAACGGCATAATCCTCGGAGCTTACGCGATTGAATTTGTAATAGTTTGCACGATTCGCAGGATTGAATGTCTTATCATAGTCCAATCCATAATATTGACCGAGGTTCTGCGACTGCGCATAGGTCAGCGCCTTGTAGGGATTTCCGTCGAACTTGCTGTAGACCGCGTTGATGTCGACCTTGAGGTCTTTGGTCACGCGCTGGCTCAGGCCGACAGCGAAGTTATCGCGCGATTCATCGCCCGGGCCCGACCACTTGTCGGCACTCGCGGTAGAACCCGAGATGAAGAGTTCTGTCCCCGTGCTGAGCAAGCCGGTATCGACGCGTGCAAACGTCTTGTTGAAGTTCCATGAACCGAAGCTCTGCGTCGCGAACACCGACGGCGTGCTCTGCGGGCCAAGCAAGACCTGGTCGATAACGCCCGAGGCGTTGGAAATGCCAAGGCTTCTGTTGGCGGGAATTGGCCCTCTATAAACATCGAGCCGCAAAACGTTCTCGAGATCATACAAATCGTTTCCACCGACGATTCCCATGATCGGCAGACCGTTGATGGTGCGCGAAAGGTGAAAGTCGCCTTTGCCGGCAATATTGATATTTCGCGTCGCGCTCAGACCAAACGGGTCTGGACTTTCGACGTTAACGGACGGGATGATGTTCGCAGCCTGATAAAAGCTCGTCTGAGCGCCGCCGCCGAGAATATTTATGCCTTCACGGCTGACGCTGCTGACGCGGCCAAGCGTCGGATCGCTCACAATCACGCCGCCGACGGTCTGCGCCGTAATGGATGAGGGCGATACGACGCCTTGGCTGTCGAGATGTGGTCCATTTGCATCGCCAAGCGATAAATCAACGTCACTCGGAGGCTGACTGGTCGCAGCGGTCGCGGTGGCCTTCTTGGTCGCGCTCTTTTTCTTCGCCGACTTTTTCTTGACCGGCTGGGCTTTTTGCTCGGATAGCACCGTGACCGGCGGAAGCGTCTTTTCGTCAGCCGAGTTCACCTCTTGCGCGAGTGCCGAAATCGGCATCAGCAGGAGCGCGCCGCTCAGTGCAAGTTTCGTCTTCATCGTCTGTACTTTCCCCAATTCGCACAGGTAGCGAACTCGGCCACGGCGGGCCGATTACCAAATTTATCGTTGTGAGTTAGGAACTTGCGCGCAAACGGAGATCTATTTGAAATCCGCGGCGATCGTGATCTTCAAGGATCAGAAACCGGGATTTTCCCGAGATGACCCGCAATCCGACAACAGCTCTCTGACGGACGCACAGTCACCAACCAGAGAAACTTGCTCTGCCTTCCCTCTGCGTCTTTTGCGCAGGAAGACTCGCGACCGCTAGTGCAGCGGCCATCACGTACACTCGACACGACTTCCCCCAGTCACCAACTTGGCACCCCCCGGCGCCGATACGATTTCTACGATGTTTTCACATGACTATATCGAAATCGCAATTGGAAAAATGAGATGAAGCAATTTGTCCGATCTATGTCAGTCAGCACGCTGCTTATGAACTGTCTTCGCTCCGCATCGGCCTGTGCGCCGCAGCGGCTTCAGCTCCAGGCACGGAACCCACATTTCGCGGAGGCAACCGTGATCAACAGCCCCGATGGCAAGAGCCACAACATAAGGTCGGCACCAACCCCAGCTTGATTCGCGAATTAAATCCGAAAATAACCAATTCATATTTACGGCAGCGACATGCGGGAATAATCAATATTAAATGCGAAATTGGAATTGCAAACATGAAATATTCAGAACAATTTGAGGAGTTTCTCGAATGTCAAAGCGCATATCGTTTGCAGCGGCCGCAGCCTTTACCACCCTTGTCGCGCTTCCGTCCGCTTCCGAGGCCCACTGTCTGCATTTCAAACGCTTGGAAACGAAGACCGCCTCGGCGTTAGATTGCACGCGGCGCACCGCTAGGGATGTCGGTGACGGAATAGTCCGCGCCGGTGACAGAATGTTCGGATGGATATTCTGCAAGGGACGCCGCGTCTGATCGTAAAGCGCTCCTGACGTCGAACACGAACGAGAATGAACCGCCCGTGCGCAAGCGGGCGGCTCACAAGCTTGTGCGGGAAGCTGAAATCAAATCACGCCGACGCGCTTACACGCGCGTGATTACCGATCGCCGCCGATCTTTGCGCACCGCCAAGTGGCCGCCACGGCGTGCCGTGGCAGTGCTCCGCCACGATCGAGACCTCGAATATTTTTTCGATCAGATCGCGCGAAAGCGGCGCATCCGTCGTTGCGATCGTGGCGAGCTTGCCGTCTTGCAGAACGAGAGTTCTGTCGGCAAACGAATGTGCGAGCGCAAGATCGTGAAGAACGACGATCACCAGCACGCGCCCCGACTGCGCCAGCGCACGTGCATGCTCCAAGAGTGCCAGCTGATGACGGATATCGAGACTTGCAATCGGCTCGTCGAGCATGAGGATCTGATCGGGCTCAAGCGTCTGCCCCGCAGCCAACTGCGCCAGCGCACGCGCAAAACTGACCCGTTGCTGCTCGCCTCCAGACAACGTCAGAAAACTCCGCTCGGCGAATTCCGCCGCGTCAGCACTGGCCAGCGCCGCAAGCGCAAGTTGATCGCGGTCTCTGCGCGACAGGCCGATGCCCACCCCTTCCGCTCCGAGGCGCACGACCTCGAATCCCGTGAAGGGAAATGCGACGCGTGAATTCTGTAGCATCACGGCCCGCCTCGCCGCGAGCTGCCGTTGCGGAACGGCCTCGAGCTTCTCGCCGCCGATCAATATAGTTCCCTCGCTCGGGCGCGCTTCCCCCGACAGCATGCGAAGCAACGTTGATTTGCCCGCGCCGTTCGGCCCGACGATCGCCAAGACCTCTCCGGATTTGGCGGAGAAGCTGATCTGCTCCAGAAGCTTTTTCGGACCTATCTGATACGTCAGGTCATGAACGGCAATCATCTCGGTCATATGGCGAACTCCGGACTCCGGCGCAGCAGCAGCCAGATGAAGAACGGCGCACCGATCGTCGCCATGATGATGCCGATCGGCAGTTCACTCGGTGAAACGATCGTCCTGGCGCAAATATCCGCGCCAACCAGCAGCGCCGCTCCAAGCAACGCCGACGCCGGCAGAAGGAAGCGATAATTCGCACCGACTGAAAGCCGAAGAACATGCGGCACGATGATGCCAACGAAGCCGATCAGCCCCGAGCACGCGACAGCCGCTCCGACCGCCACAGAGACCAGAAGAATGGCCCCAATCTTGAGGCGGTTCACGTTGACGCCGAGATGATAAGCCTCGGCTTCACCGAGAGCCATGGCATTGAGGCCGTGTGCGAGAAGCGGTATCGCGATCAGCGTCGGCAGGACCATCGGCACGACAACCCAAACCTTGCTCCACGTCGCTCCGCCAAGGCTGCCCATCGACCAGAACGTCAAATCCCGAAGCTGGCGATCGTCGCTGATATACGAAAGCCAACCGGTGCCCGCGCCCGCCAGCGCGGCGAATGCAATTCCCGCGAGAAGCATGATCGCCATCGAGGTTCGCCCGCCTCGGCTCGCGACCACGTACAGCATGAACGTCGCCGTTAAAGCGCCGACGAACGCAGCAATCGGCAAGATCTCGAACGGAAGCTTATTGACGGATGCGGGCAGCAGCTGGCCGCCGAGCACGATCGCCAGCGCCGCCGCGAAACCCGCGCCGGAGGAAACCCCGATCAATCCCGGGTCCGCGAGTGGATTGCGAAAAAGACCTTGCATCACCGCGCCGGATGCCGCGAGAGCTGCGCCGACGGCCGCGCCAAGCAACATGCGCGGAAATCGAATCTGCGTTATCACCAGCGCGTCGCGCGCGAAATCCGTCTGATCCCTTGGATCAAGTCCGAAGAGAACTTCAAAGACGCGTCCCGGCGCAATCGAAATCGAGCCGAAACTGATGGCGGCAATCGCCACGATGGCCAACAAGACGCACAGCGCCACCATCGCGACGGTCTTGCGATACGCAACTTGTGGGATGTGTTGCATCACTGAAGATCGGAGCGCTTATCCGGTTTCGCGAGTTCCGGATATGCAGCGAGAATGAGATCGCGCGCTGCCATTGGCGTTCGAGGTCCGAAGCTCAGCAGATATCCGCCGTCGAAAATCAAAATCGATTTCGATTTCGCGGCCGGCGTCGCAGCGAATGCTGGAACGGCCAGAATGCTCTCGACCGTCGTCTCTTGCTGACCGCGCGCCATAGCAACGATGACATCGGGCGCGGCTTCGAAAAGAGCTTCGTCGCTGATTGGCTTCCAGCCATCGAGAACGGATGCGACGTTCTCCAGTCCTGCAAGCTTCAAGATGCCATCGGCCGAGGTGTTGCGTCCACCGACCATCGCCCGCCCATTCATGAACGAGAGAATGAATAGAGCGCGGCGCGGCTTTTTTATCTGGGCACGAAGCGTATCGATGGCCACAAATCGCTTCTCGATGTCAGCTGCGAGCGCGGTGCCCTTCTCTGTTTCGCCGAGCAACTCGGAAATTTCTCTGACTTTCGTTGAAATGCCGGCTGGCGTCGCAACCTCAGGAACCGTGACGATCTTGATGCCCGCTTCTTCAACGGTCTTCAAAACGTCACGCGGCCCCGCCGATTCGACTGCGACGAGGGTCGTCGGCTTTAAGGATAGCAGACCCTCGGACGACAGCGCCCGCACGTATCCGACGTTGGGCTTCTCCTTGAGAGCCGTGTCGGGATACGTGCTCGTCGTATCAACGCCGACCAGGACATCCGATCGGCCAAGCGCGTAGACAATCTCGGTCACGACGCCGCCCGCCGCGATGATGCGGGCGGGCTCCGCAGCCGCCGCTTTAGGCGCGACATCGCTCGTCTGTCCTTGTTCGCCGTTGGCTGACAGCGACGCCAGGGAAAGGCCGAGAATAGTGACGAGAGCAGGCAGTATCGCAATTTTCATTGGCGCCTAAACTTCCTTGTGAGCCGCCGTCTCGGCCCGCAATTTTTCGAAGCGGGCGACCTGCTCCGGCTTCAAATTCCTGGCTTCGTCGCGGCCGACGAAAATCTTGAACATCGCCTGGCCTTCGCCGTTAAGGAATTGAATAGAGCAGGAACGACGCTTAAAAAACGGCCGGTCGACAAAGTAGATAGCCGCGCAGCGCTCAATTTTCAGATGGCCGCCGAGCGGGCTGTCGCCGTGAATATTGAAGTAACCTCGCGCGTGCGTGCCGGCTGGGATGGTGCAGGCCGTTTCGAACACGCCGTCTTCGGTGTGCACGATAAAGACCACATCTCCCCAGCTGGTCAGGTCCTCCCAGATACGGTCGAATTTGTCTTTGGAAGCAACGGTCGCATTTTCAGCCGCAAGACAATCGAGAACGGACCGATAGGGAACGGAATGAGCGGCTGCAACAGATTCGAGAACACCATCCGGATTGTCGCGAAGCGCATTGCGCACCGCCGCTTCCGTATTCGGATCGGTTGACAAGCTGTCTCGCACGGCGAGGTTCATGATCAGAAAGACCTTCTCTTATTCCGCCGCGGCTTTGTTATCGAGGCTCAGCGACTGGATGACATGGAAGCCTTCAAACTGCGGATGACCGAGGAACATCGGCTTGCGATCGCCCGCGCCCTTGTGCGATGCGCGGAACTCCTCGGATTTGGTCCACGCGTCGAAATCGGCAAAGCTCGACCATGTCGTATGCGAAGAATAGAGCGTGTGATCCTCGTGCTCGGGACCGCGAAGAAGATGAAATTCGATGAAACCCTTCATCCGGTTGAGATGTGAATCGCGCCCCTTCCAGGCCGCTTCGAATTCGCTCTCTTGTCCCTTGATCACCTTGAACCGGTTCATCGCGATAAACATTGCATTTCCTCACTTGCATTTTCCCGAATGAGCCGCGAGCGTCGCGGTTTTCCGGAGTTTTCAGATTTTGCTGACTTCTAGAATTCTATCGGCGTCCGCGCCTCCGGGCAAACGCCTAGGCGTGGCCGGAAATTGTACGCGCGCTCGTTTTTCTTGCCCGTATTCACTCACCCCATCAGAACGCGCGCAGCCCGGCCGCCAACGACCTGATTATTGCATAGTTAAACTGTACTATATATGTCAACATTGAAACAGGAATGCAAGCGTGCGGCGGCAGGGGTAAACGCGTGACATCAGCGCCGGCAAACAGTCGAAGACAAGGACGCGCTAAAAGACCTTCGAGAGCCGTATCGAACCACAGTCACCCTTTGGGCGAAGGTCATGTGTCTCTCGTGCCGGAGTGGACCAGCCTGGAGTTGTTCAAAGGATCGAAGGAAATTTCGATCCGGCATAACGGCGCCGAGTATCGGCTCCGCATCACCGCCGCGAACAAGTTGATCCTGACCAAATAAGAACGTCGCGCCAAAACGTCGCGAACAGATCAAGTTATGATGTGTACGGATTAATATCCGCGCCACGACAGGATCGAAGACGTATCGATCGCGGAAATAGCGCGGAGAGATCAACGGCGCTCAGCAGCCGGGCAACATTCGTTGCGCGTCGGGCAGGTCTGATTGCAGCAGCGGATCGGAAATCTCGTCCGACAGGGCCTCGAGACGTTCCATGTCTGCGATGCGCAATCCGTGATCGGGCGCTGCTTCGACGAGGCCAAGCTCCTCAAGCTCGATGAGCATTTGCGCCAGACGTTCGACGCTGACGCCCAGATAACCGGCGACGACGGCGCATTCCAACGTATCGTCAATCAAATCCGGGTCGCGGCCTTCGCTTTCGTTCTGATGCGCGACGGCGATCAGGAACGCGGCGAGCTGCACGAGCTGACGCGGGCTTCCCGTGTTCGCGATATAATCCCGCCGAAGCTTGAACTCACGCTCGACTGCGTCATCGAACCTGGCCTTGGCACGCGCATCCTCCGCGGTCAGCCGATCGATGTCATCGAGATCGAGGCAGCTGACTTTGCTATCGACCACGGCGCGCGCGGCCATCGCATGACGTTCGAGAAAACCCATGCCGACGAGATCGCCAGCAAGCGCGAATTCGATAATCTCGCGCGTCTTGTTCGGATGCGTCACGTAAATACAGATCGCGCCCGTCTCAATTCTGTAAACATGCGATTTCAAATCGCCCGCTTCGAAAAGCATCTCATTGCGTTGGATCGTACGAAGACGAGTGTCCGCAACAAGATTGTCGACTACGAAAACGGGCACGGACTCCACGGAGCCGCTATTTTCAATGACCAAACTCAACGCACGCACTCCGGTCTACGGGGGCCCCGCCGTACACCGTTGGCGGGTATTTCATCTGCGCGATTGGCATTCTAGAACGTTGGGAAATCAGGGTTGGAGTCGCAATCCAAATAGCCCTAACGGAATATAAACATATTGAGTATTCTGGCCGTTTCAGTGGGATTTGTCCAACACATTGCGAGTGTCGGGTGAAATATGCAGGATGGCGGCCTTAAGTTCCCGGCTGTTATCGCCGTTCAGTTTCAAACCGTACATTCCGAGCCGCACGGGATTCCGGAACCGACCTCGAATTGCAGCGTCGCGTGACGGATTTCGAATTCATCCTGCAACATCTTGGAAGTTTCGAAAATAAAGGCATCTCCCGGATGCCCGCCCGGCATGACCAGATGGCACGTCAATGCCGTTTCGGTCGTGCTCATCGGCCAGATATGAAGATCGTGAATGCTCACGACACCCGGCAAGGACGCAAGCCTGCTCCTGACACGGTCCGTGCTGATACGGGCCGGCACGCCGTGGAGCGCAAGGCGCATCGTATCCCTTAGGAGGCCCCACGTTCCCCAGACGATGACCCCGGCAATCACGAGGCTGACGATCGGATCGAGCCAGTTCCAGCCTGTCACCATCATCGCGAAGCCCGCCAGCACGACGCCGAACGACACCGCCGCATCGGCGGCCATGTGCAGATAGGCGCCGCGGATGTTGACGTCATGCTTGCTGCCGGAAACAAACAGCCATGCGGTGAAACCGTTGATCAGAATACCGATCGCGGCGACGACGATTACCGTTACATCTCCGACCGGCGGCGCGGAGTTGGCAAGACGTTGGACAGCCTCCCAAGTGATTGCGCCGACGGCAACGAGCAACAAAACAGCGTTCGCCAGCGCCGCGAGAATGGTCGAAGAGCCGAAGCCGTAAGTGTACTGATGCGTCGGGCGGCGCTTCATGAGCAGCGTCGCGCCCCACGCGATCAGCAGCCCGAGAACGTCGCTCAGATTGTGTCCGGCGTCGGCGAGCAAAGCCATGGAATTCGCGTAGAAGCCTGCGCCCGCCTCGATGATGATAAACGCAACGTTGAGCGCGGCACCCAGCGCGAACGCAAACCCGAAGTCCTTGGGCACGTGGCTGTGATTGTGGCCACCGCCGTGAGCGTGATCGTGAGCGTCTGCGCCATGGTCATCATGACCATGATCATGCGCATCACGGGAGCCGGACTGAGACTCGCCAGTCGAATGTTCCGTCATCGCACACAATTGTCCTGCTGCGGGCTCGCCAGATACTTAGACCTGCCAATAACTTAGAATACAGGGCCGCGCTGTCAAAGGTGCAAACATGCTGCGCAGACCTGCACCAAAGTCTGGGCACAGGCGATTTAGCGCTTGTCGAGCCCGCTGATACGTTCCAGCAAACGCGGACGCCGGACGGGCGGCGGCGTGGCTCCGAGCGCTTCCTTCACCGGCTCGCCAGCCGGCAGCGGCGGCGGCCGATCACTATCCGGCGAGCCGCCCTTGCTCTCACCCGACGCATCGTTGTCATTGCCGTTGAGGGCCCGCAAATAAGGCTGCGCGCGAGGCTCGCGCGCCGGGTCGCCTCCATTGCCGTTGCCATTGCCACCGACCGGCGTGACGGCCTCATGATCGGCGGATCGCACGGGACGCGGAGCCGCGATCCGTTCAGCCAGAGGCTTGCGCGGCGCGGCATTCGCGGCATCGGTTTCGCCATCTGCGGACGGCCGGGTTCCGAGGCGCCGCAACTCGTCGTGAAAGTGCTGCGCCTGCCGCGAGAGACGTTCCTGGCTGGCCGCGATCTCCGCGCGAAGCGCGGCGATCGTCTGCCGCTGGTCGTCGACCTCGACTTGAAGCGCGCTGAGATCCGCCTTCTGAGCGATACCGGGCGTATCGGCAGAGCTTTCCTCGAACGCCTTGACGGCTGCTTTGAGCTTCGCGAGTTCCGTCGATTTCGCATCGCTCGCCGCCTGCAGGTCCGCGAGGCGGTCTTCGAGCGCCATGCGCTGCACGTCGTCGTTGCCGACGTTGGTGGTCGCCGCCGCAAGCGCCGATTCAGCCTTCGCGAGCGCCAGCGTCAGCCGCTTGAGCTCCGCATTGCGATCGCGTTCGCCGGCCGCCGCTTTGGCTTTGCCATCCGGTCCCTGTAACCGTGCGATCGCAGCCGCTTGCTCGCGATTTTGCGCACGCAAGGATTCGAGTTCCGACTTGAGCGCCACGCTGCCGTCGACGCGGTCGTCTGAGCGGCTACTCCGGAAACGCGAGGCGCGCGTATCGAGCGTCGTGCGCAGCTTGGCAAGCTCTTTTTCGCGCTGTGTATTGATCTGCGCCGCTTCTTCAAGAGCCGTCGCTTGCTTGGCGCTGGTCGCCAGAAGCTCGCGGATCTCGCGGTCGCGCGTCGCGAGCAGCTTGCGCGTTTCCGTCAGACGCTGCTCGACCTTCGGCAACCGATCGAGGATCGCCTGTTCGAGAACCCGACGCGCATTCTCGTGCTCATCGACGCTCATCTTGTGATCGGCGATTGTCTGCGTCAGATCTTGGATCTTGGCATCCCGCCGGTTGATTTCGACGCTTTGCCGCGCGGTCGAGAAGCTCGCCTCCTCGACCTTGGTTTCGAGCCGGTGCACTTCCATCGCGAAGTCCGCCCGCATCCGATCCTTGTCGGCGCGGATTTCCTCCTCGGTGAGCGGCAGCGTGCGCTTCAGCGCTTCGGTCGTGAATCGTTCGATGCGGCGGCGATAGGCCGGCAAAAGGACAACGACGATCAAGGCCGCGATGAGGAAGCCCAGCGTCACGAGCATCGCGGCGTAAAGCGTGATCAAGCAACACGTCCTGAACTGATCGGCTACGCGGCCCCCGCCGCGCGCGGAATTCCCATCGATCGAGAGAAACCCGCTTTCGCGGATTTCCGCAACATCGAACACGTGCTTGTGGCTTCAACCATCAGAACGGGTTCCACGTTGGACTACGAGTATACTTCAAATAGCCGACGTTGGCACCGAGCCGCAGCCCGACACCAGCTCGAATCGGCGCCAGTGTGACATGTCCCGACTTCTGCAGTTGCACACTGACACCACCGATCAGATAAGCCGCGCCCTCGACGCCGCCGAAACGGTCGAAAATATCCGACGGATCGCGAAGATTGTACACGAGCGTCATGACCTTGGAACCATCGGCGCCGAAATCGTATCCGACCGACGGGCCCTGCCAGTAGACCCTGAAGTCGCCCGCATCCTTGGTGTAGAGCGTTCCCTCGCCATAGGCCAAGCCGGCGACGAACGCCCCACCGGCGTCCTGACCAAGAATATAGCCGTTCGGCCTGCCGGCCTTCTGGAACGTCCATTCGATCGCGGACGCCAGCCCGCCGCTGATCTTGCCGAAGAAGTGATTGCCCGCCCGCACGATTTCATCTTCCGAATACGTGCCGCGAACGGGTCCGCGATCCGAAGGCGGAGCCGAATTGTAATACTCTTCGCGGCTCCCACTCTCCTGCGGCGGACGATAGGGCTCGCCGTAGCCCTGTGAATCGCCGGAATTGCGCTCGCCATTGTAGGCGCCGTATCCGCCGCCCGGAGCTTGCTGAGAGGAACCGCCATAATCCCGGCTCGGCGGCGGCTGTTGATAGCCGTCCTCCGCCGCGCCCGCCGGTGGCCGGTAAGTCCCGCCCGATGGTGGCGGCGCCTGGCGATAGGAATCGGACCCGCCCTGCCCCGAATAACTCTCCGACGGCGGACGATAGGCATCGTCCTCGGCGCCCGCACTGGATGCCGTCAGAGCCACGCAAAAAATAAGCGGCAGACTTGCAAGCACCGACGCCGTGCGACCCGGCTCTCTGATTTTTCCCGAGATCGTCTTGAAGACGCGGCTCATCGTTAGGACCCCACGTTTGTCGAACGCGCCTGATACAGATTTCGCGCGCGACTGACCCCTCAGCGAAATCCGTAAGCAGATTCGCGGGATTCTGTTGCTAAAGTATGGCCGATTCGCGTTGCTTATGCGCCACGCACATTTGTGCCGGCCTCGTCGCCGCTGCGCCACAGCGGCTGACGTCCCCACGCCACGAAGTGGGGATTGCGGAAACCTCTTGCGAAATGCCCATACGTCAACGGCTTGCCGTCAAGCGTCGTAACCGAGCCTCCCGCCGCTTCGAGGATCGCCTGCCCCGCCGCCGTATCCCATTCGCACGTCTCGCCGAAGCGCGCATAGAGATCGCCTTCGCCCGCTGCGATCAGGCAGAATTTCATCGCCGACCCGAGCGGACGCGCTTCGTGGACGTTGAGCTCCGCGAGAAGGTGCGCGCTGGCGCCGCCCGTGGAGCGGCTATTGAATGCGACGAGAGCGTTACAATCCGGTGCGCGCGTCACGATCTTTTTAAAATTGAGTGAGGACAGGGCATCGTCGCCGGAAAGCGGCAGCCGCGCCTCGTAGGCAGCACCGTCCGATCGCGTGACGAACAAGCGCTCGGACGGCGGTAGAAAAATCAGCCCGAACGCCGCGCGGCCATCCTCGACGAATGCGACGTTGATCGAAAACTCGGGTTTGCCGCGAATAAAAAGACGGGTGCCGTCGAGCGCATCGATGAGAAAGAAGCGCCGGGCGTACCCGGGCGTCGCCCCTGCCGCGATGTCCTCTTCGGCGACGAGCTGAATACCCGGCGCGATCTGAGACAGCGCAGCCAGCAGCACCGCCTCGGCCTCCCGATCCGCGACCGTCACAGGCGATCGATCCGCCTTTCGCTCGATCTCGACGCCTTTCTTGAAGTGCGCCATCTCCACCCGCCCTGCTTCACGGACCGCAGGCAGCAATGCCGCGATCAACGCGTCAGGGTTGGTGAAATCGATCTCCGGAATCGCCTGCAATGAAACACCAATCAAATTCGATTTGCAGCGCACAGCCTGCGCGCCGATATGGAATTCCGCGACACGCGGACCGTGGCGCGTAAGACTCAGGCCTTCAACGAAAATCGGGTCCGGGGGAACCCGCCGGTCACAGGGCTTGGCAACCGCGATGCGGCGCATGTATCAGAGCATACAACATTTTCGCAAGCGGCCGGATTGGCTCGCGTCGCGCTGTCGCGCTTGAGTGGTTACCACCCTTCGACGCCGGGCTTGCAGCAAAAAGGGTCGACAATGAGCCAACGTGCACCTGTGCCGCCGACCGATCTCGAACTCGCAGCGCTGATCTCGAGCCGGATCTGTCATGACATCATCAATCCCGTCGGCGCGATTTTCAACGGCCTGGAGATCCTCGACGAAGACGATGACGTGCAAGCCAAAAGCTACGCTCTGAACGTCATCCGCAACGTCACCGAACAAGCCTCGGCCCGGCTTGAATTCGCCCGCTTCGCATTCGGAGCCGCCGGGTCCGCCGGCGCCATGATTGACCTCACGACCGCCGAGAAGATTTCCCG
>NZ_JBAYUV010000044.1:0-28244 GCF_041674905.1 Hyphomicrobium sp. | reverse complement strand
GGCAACGATTCGCCACATTTGAGATTTATTCAATCAAATGACGGGGTTGCGACTTCTGCGCGGCTCGCGCTGATTGCCGCGACAAAGACGGTGATAAAATCGGGACTTGATGTCCTCGGCGTCGAGGCGCCCGATGCGATGCGCTAAAGTCTCGAATCGACGATTTGGTGCGGATCGAATCCGCACTCGATATTGAGGGGTTTCGCAATGTCCTCGCAGAATTCATTTTCGCGGCCGGCCGGGGGAAGGCCAGCTGCAAATCCTGCCGATCAGGACCGCTTGCGCCAGCCCTCCTGGGTCAATCCCCAAGCTCAATCGGGTTATCCACAGCAGCCGGCGAACGCATGGCCACCGCCGCAGCAGCCGCAGGCTCCGCACGATGCCTATGGGCAGCAGACGGGTTACGGCCAGCCGCAGGCGCCGCAGCAGCATGACGATTATGGTCATTGGGGTGCGCTTCAGACCGGTCAGCAAACTGGGCATCAAAACGGGCAGGGCCGCCAGCCAGGCCCGGCTCAGAGCGATCCGTATGCGCCGCAATTCGAACCCTACGTCGCGCCCGGCAGCACGCCTTATGGGCATCAGCAGGCGTCGGGCTACGAGCAACAGTCGAATACGCCGCAATGGCCGGGGCGGGGCGGGGCTCCCGATCCGCGCGGGTTCGATGCCGGTGGCTATGACGGTGCCGGGTATGCGCCATCGCAAGTCGGCCAGGGCGGCGGGTTTGCGGATCCATACCGGCAAGAGAACGAACTCAGCTCCGCCGATTGGGCGGGACAGCCGAGCGAATTCGATCACGATGGTTATCAGCAGCAAGGGCGGGGCAACGCTCTCGGCTTTGCGACCGCTGAGGGTGGCGAACTCGATCCGGCCTATGCCGAGGATGATGGCGAATACGAGGATGAACCCGCGCCGCGCAGCCGCCGGCCGCTGATGGTCATGATGGCCTTGGCAGGAGCCATTCTCGTCGGCGGGGGCATGGCCTACGGCTACAAGAAGCTGGCGTCGTCCGGACCGCAGGGCGAACCGCCGATCGTCAAGAGCGAAGATTTCCCGTCGAAGACCAAGCCCGCCGACGCGGGCGGCAAGACATTCCCGTATTCGGATACGAAGATCATGGGCAGGCTGGGCGACGGCACGTCGTCAGAGCCGGCCGAGGCATCGCCGGATCAGGCGGCTGCCGCGCCCACAGATCGTGCGCAGACCGAGGACGCATCGAACAGCGGCGGTCCGCGCAAGGTTTCGACGCTTGTCGTCGGCCGTGATGGATCGATTCAATCTCCACCGCCCGAGGCGGCTGCACAGGATGCTGGGGTTCCAGGAACGTCGCTCGTCGACGTCTTCGGACAGAACGGACATGGCGCACCGGATCACGCTCGTGACGAACCGCAAGGCCGGCCGAACACGCCGGTCAGCGGTGATGATACGCCGGCTCCAATGAAGAAGGTCGCCGTCACGCCGGTCAAAATCAACGGCGCTTCTGCCGCGAAATCCGCGGCTGCGACGGGCAGCATCGACGGCGCGGCGACGCCTGTACCGACCAAAAAGCTGAAAAAGGTCGCGAAGGCCGAGACGGCCACGACGTCGGATGCGTATTCCGAATCGTCGCCGCCAGTGACGTCGTCCGGCGGTGGTACTGGGTTCGTCGCGGTGCTTGCGTCCGTGCCGCATTCAGCATCGAGCCGCATCGACGCCTTGAAGCGTTTTGCCGACATGCAGCAGAAATATTCGACGGCGCTATCTGGAAAAACGCCGGACATCGCGACCGCCAATCTTGGCGCGAAGGGCAGCTTCGACCGCCTGGTCGTCGGACCGCCCGGCTCGCGGCAGGAAGCCAACAACGTTTGCGCGCAGCTCAAAACTCAGGGCTATTCAAGCTGCTGGGTCACCTCGTACTGATACGCTGCGCAAACCGGAAGTCTTGGATGGCCGTCACGCTCAAATGTGCCGGCCGACTGGCCGTTTTTGCTTCTGGAGCGTCGGGATCCCCGCTGTAACTCGACGTGATTCGCCGCTGCGCGCGGGCCTCGTCTACGGCGAGGCTCGTAGGACATAGTCGGTGCTGCAACCTTTGGCGCACACATCCAGATAGCTGGGCGCTGACTTGCCCTCGTCTGAATCAGTGTAATGTCCGTGATACAGGTCCCGAGAGGGCGCCTTATCGGGACCAAATCCAGACGCAGATGATTGAAACGACGGGACAAGCCGAAACGGGCGCCGAAGCCGCAGGTTCGCCGGACTGGGAAAGCCCGGGCTTGGACGACATGCCGGCTGCGGGCGAGGCGTTTCTCGTCGATATCGAGGGGTTTGAAGGCCCGCTCGATCTTCTGCTGGCGCTCGCCCGGACGCAAAAGGTCGACCTCGCGAAAATCTCCATTCTGGCGCTGGTCGAGCAGTATCTCGTCTTCATTGCCGAAGCGCAGCATTTGAAGCTCGAAATTGCCGCCGACTATCTCGTCATGGCCGCGTGGCTTGCTTTCCTGAAGTCGCGCCTGCTGCTGCCTAAGGACAAGGAAGACCCCGATACGACGTCGGCGGAAGAGATGGCGCAGCGCCTGTCGTTCCGACTGATGCGGCTCAACGCGATGCGCGATCAGGCGGCGACGTTGCTGACCCGCCACCGGCTCGAGCGCGACGTGTTCGCGCGCGGGCGGCCGGAGCGCATCCAGGTGACGCGCGATACGACTTACACAGCGACGATTTACGACCTTTTGAAAGCCTACTCCGAGCAACGAAAGCGGACGATCAAGGTCGTTCACGTCGTCAAGGCGCGGCGCGTCTGGTCGATCAAGGAAGCCCGCCTGCGGCTCGAAAGGCTCGTCGGCGCGACCGTCGGGGATTGGGCCCAGCTCGACATGTTCCTCGACCAGTTTCTGCCGCGCAACGAAGAGGAACGCACGGCGCTTGCGAGTTCTTTCGGCGCGACGCTCGAAATGGCGCGGGAAGGGTTAATCGAGCTTCGGCAGGACGAGCCGTTCGCCCCAATTTATATGCGCAAACGTGAAGCAGGGGCGGAGTGGGAAAAGATCGGCTAGCGCTGCCGGAAACGCCGTTATAAGGGGGGCTTGAAAAGCCATGGTTCCGCCGAGACTGAGTGTCGTGTCGGACAATAGCCGCGGGATTGATGTGATGTCGGCAAACGACGATGCCGATAATGCGCACGAGCGAGCCGTCCCTGACGCGCTAAGCGATCCGGAGGCCGCCGTCGATCGCCTGACGAAGACGGCGCGGCGCGCGAAACTTCGCCGTCTGGAGGCGTTGCTTTTTGCGTCCTCGGAGCCCGTGGATGCGAAATCGCTCACGCGCTGTCTCGATGCCGGCGACGACGTCAATGCGTTGTTGAAAGAGCTTCAGGACGAATACAAGGATCGCGGCGTATCGCTGGTGCGCGTCGCCGGACGCTGGCAGTTCAGGACGGCGGACGATCTTTCCTATCTGCTCGAGCGGCAGCAGAAGGAAGAGCGCAAGCTGTCGAAAGCGGCGCTCGAGACGTTGGCGATCATCGCCTATCACCAGCCCGTCACGCGCGCCGAGATTGAGGAAATACGCGGGGTTTCGACGTCGCCCGGGACGCTCGACGTGCTGATGGAAACGGCGTGGGTCCGCCCACGCGGGCGACGGCGGGCACCAGGCCGGCCGCTGACGTACGGCACGACGGAAACGTTCTTGGTGCATTTCGGGCTCGACGCGATCAAGGATCTACCGGGCCTCGCCGACCTCAAGGCCGCCGGGTTGCTGGATGCCAATCTGCCGCCGAACTTCACGATGCCGGCGCCGACCGATGTCGCGGCCCTGATGCCGGACGAATTGCCCCTGTCCGATGACGGCGACGAAGATGCCGAGGACGACCAGGCGTCGCTGCCGCTCGACGAGGACGAAGGGGAAGCGGACGATGAAAGCGGGCCGCCGACGGAGGGTCAGGCGGACTAGGCGCAATTTGGCGCAGGCTGTTCGTTAACGAGATGGCATCTTGTAAACTTTAACGCGGCTTTCCAAGGTAAGGTCTTGGCAGGACATTCGCGTCGGGCTCATGATCCGAGTTCAGGGCGCTCCTGGCACTGTCTGCGATAAAGTGCTTAACTGCGTGCGGCAACTGCCGCCGAGAGGTTCCTATGGGTTTTAGTGCACAACACTTGCTTCTGTTCCTGATCATCGCCCTGCTGCTTTTCGGGCGCGGCAAGATCTCGGAACTGATGGGCGATGTCGCAAAGGGCATCAAGAGCTTCAAGAAGGGCATGGCCGAGGACGAAGAGGTTTCGCGACCGGCGCCGCGCACGATCGAGAACGAAGCGGCCAATCCCGATCGGACGAAGGTCGGCTGAGAGAGCCTTATGCGGTGCGTTCGCGGCTGATTCCGACAAGGTCATCTCATGTTTGACATCAGCTGGAGCGAGCTTCTGATCCTCGGGGTTGTGACGCTGGTTTTCGTCGGCCCGAAAGAGCTGCCGACATTGATGCGCACGCTCGGAAAATATGCGGGCGTCGTGCGCCGTCACGCGAACGAGTTCAAATCGCAGTTCGACGCCGCGATGCGCGAAGCCGAACTCGAAACGATGCGCGAAGAAGTCGAGAAAATGCAAACCTCGATCAACACCGAGGTGATGCGCGCGACGGCCGATGTCGATGAGGCCAGCAAGCTCGCGCGGGTCGAGCTGCCGTCGACGGCAAATACGATTGCAGCGGAAAATTCTTCCGACATTTCGAAGACACTTGCACCGCCGATGCCGGCGCCGCCGCGCGGGGAGACCTGAGCGATGCTGGAGCGGTTGCCGCCGTCGACGCCGTCGAGTGATGAGCCATCGCGCGACGGACAGGATGACATCGACGCCAGCAAGGCGCCGCTGCTCGATCATCTGATCGAACTCAGGCAACGCCTGATCTGGGCGCTCGCGGCGTTCGTCGTAATGTTTTTCGGTTGCTTCGCGGTCGCGGGGCACATCTACAACGTGCTTGTCTGGCCTTACATGTGGGCGTCCGGCGACGATCACGTCAAGCTCATCGCGACGCACTTTCTCGAACAGATCATGACGCAGGTGAAACTGGCGATGTTCGGGGCGGCGTTCCTGGCGTTTCCCGTCATCGCGACGCAGATCTACAAGTTCGTCGCGCCCGGTCTTTATCGTAATGAGCGCCGGGCGTTTCTGCCTTATCTGATTGCGACGCCCGTGCTGTTCGTCATCGGCGCGATGATGGTCTATTTCATCGCGATGCCGGTGCTGATCCGTTTTTCGATCGGATTGACTCAACACAGCGGCGCGGGCGTTCCGACCATCGAGCTGTTGCCGAAAGTTTCGGAATATCTGTCGCTGATCATGACGCTGATCTTCGGCTTCGGGATCGTGTTTCAGCTGCCCGTCATCCTGACGCTGCTGGCGCGGACCGGGTTCGTAACGTCGGCGATGCTGAAAAACGGGCGGCGCTATGCGATCGTCGCGATCTTCGCGGCGGCGGCCCTGCTGACGCCGCCTGATGCGCTCAGCATGGTGATCATGGCGTTGCCGACGGTTGCGCTCTATGAGCTTTCCATTCTCGCTGTGCGCTTCGTCGAGAAGCGTCAGGCTAGCCCAGGTAATTAGTGCAAGCGATCATCCGCGCCGGGCGCTGCGGGTGGACCGCTCCGCTGGCATCGTATACGACGGCCTTTGACACAGACATCGTGACGAGGCCCGACCGTGTTCGACATCAAATGGATCAGAGACAACGCTGAAGCCTTCGACGCGAGCTTGAAGCGCCGCGGGCTGGCACCGCAGGCGGCTGCGTTGGTCGCGCTTGACGATAAGCGTCGTGCGACGTTGACCGCGCTGCAGGAGGCGCAGTCACGCCGGAACGCGGCCTCGAAGGAGATCGGCAAGGCCAAGGGCGCGAAGGACGAAGCGACGGCAACGCGCCTGATGACGGAAGTTGCGGATCTCAAGGAAACGATCGCCAAGGGCGAGGACGACGAGCGTAAGCTCGATGCGGAGATCAAGGCGGCGCTCGACGTCATTCCGAATCTACCGCGTGCGGACGTTCCGGACGGCGTCGATGAAACGGGCAATGTTGAAGTGCGCCGCGTTGGGACGCCGGCACGTTTTGATTTCGCGCCGAAGCAGCATTTCGAAATCGGTGAAGCTCTGGGCTTGATGGATTTCGAGGCGGCGCAGAAAATTTCCGGCGCGCGGTTCGTCGTGCTGAAAGGTGCGTTGGCGCGGCTCGAACGTGCGCTCGCGAGCTTCATGCTCGATCTGCACACCGGCGAGTTCGGCTACACGGAAGTCAATCCGCCGATCCTGGTCAAGGATCAGGCTGCCTATGGCACGGCGCAGTTGCCGAAGTTCGCGGAAGATCTGTTCAAGACGACGAACGAGAAACTGACGTTAGAAAAAATAGGAGAGTACTTCGAGAAAGTAGCTCTGAGCGATCCCACTACGAATAGAGTTCTTTTGGCATTAGCAGAAAAAGCAATTCGTGAGGGCACTCAGTTCTATCTGCTTCCGACGGCGGAAATTTCGCTGACAAATCTCGTTCGCGAACAGATCATCGACGAAGCGCAACTGCCGATGCGCGTCACGGCCTGGACGCCGTGCTTCCGTTCGGAGGCGGGCGCTGCGGGAAAAGACACGCGCGGCATGATCCGCCAGCACCAGTTCTCGAAGGTCGAGCTTGTCTCGATCACGACGCCCGAGACATCGCTCGACGAGCACGAGCGCATGACGTCATGCGCGGAAGAGGTTCTGAAACGCCTTGGGCTGCCGTTCCGCACCATCGTTTTGTGCACGGGCGACATGGGATTTGCGTCGCAGAAGACCTACGACATCGAAGTCTGGCTTCCGGGGCAGAACGCCTATCGCGAGATTTCATCATGCTCCGTGTGCGGTGATTTCCAGGCGCGGCGCATGGATGCGCGCTATCGGCCGAAAGATGGCGGCAAGCCGGTTCATGTGCATACGCTCAACGGTTCGGGGCTGGCCGTCGGGCGCACGCTGATCGCGGTGCTCGAAAATTATCAACAGGCCGACGGCACCGTCATAATTCCCGATGCGCTCAGGCCTTACATGGGCGGACTTACGAAGATCACGGCGGCCAGGACGGCATGAGCGCGCTTTCAACGTTCGATATTGTCGTAATCGCGTCCGATTTCGAAGACGAAGAGGTGCGCGGCAAGCGCGGCTATCTCATCGGCGAGGTTACACAGACCCAGATCGCCGTCTTCGTCTACGATCTGGAACGCGTCTGGTGCCTGCATCCCGATGACGTGCGGGCGATGGGCGAGCGGGATATCGAGGCTCAGAATTATCGCGGTCCTGTGATCCGCGTGAACAGTCATGGCGAGATCGTCGGTTAGTATGCGCATTCTGATCACCAATGACGACGGCATCAACGCCAAGGGGCTCGAAATCCTGAAGGCGATCGCGCTCGGCATTTCGCCGGACGTCTGGACGGTGGCGCCGGAGACCAATCAGTCGGGTACCGCGCATTCGATGACGCTGCATACGCCGCTGCGCTTGCGCACGATCGACGAGCGCACGCACGCCGTGACCGGGACGCCGACCGATTGCGTGATCATGGCGGTTCGCCACATCCTCAAGGATCAGCCGCCGCAACTCATTCTGTCTGGCGTCAATCACGGTTCGAACCTCGCCGAGGATGTGACGTATTCGGGAACCGTCGCCGCGGCGATGGAAGGCGCGCTGCTCGGCATCCACTCGATTGCGCTGTCGCAGATGATGGGATTCGAGGACGGCGAGCGTCGGGCCATCTGGGATACGCCGCTCGCGCACGCGCCGCAGGTCATCCAGAAATTGCTTGCGCAATCCTGGAATCCGCACGTGCTGATGAACGTCAATTTTCCGGACACGGCGCCGGAGAACGTCGCGGGTATCGCGGTGACTGCACAAGGCATTCGCGATCAGGCGCTGCTCAACATTGACAGCCGTTCCGATCCCTGGGGGACGCCGTATTTCTGGTTCGGTTTTGAGCGGCGCATGTCGACGCTGGTTCCCGGAACCGATCTTGCAGCGATCGCTGAAAATAAAATTTCGATCACGCCGTTAAGTGTCGACCTGACCGATCGGAGCGCCGCCGAGACGCTCGCCGCGCGGCTCGGCTAATCGGTTCTGCGAGATACAACCCGGCCCGCGAAAGTCGCCGGAAAGCCGAAATCTATTCGCGAATAAAGCGCAATTCTCACCTAATGGAATAACCATGGGGCGCTGTTTCACGCGGCGCCTTTCGCAGATCGTTTTTCACTTTCAATCCATGCCGGGTATGCGAGGGGCTCGCAAATCGGCATGTACGCATCGCTACTTCTGGATTTGGGGCAAATCCGGCTGGAAGCGTTTACCGCTCGTTAACCTGTTAAAGGTTAATGGATGGTGCGAGTAGAGGTGCGTACCATGATTAATTGTTTTGGCGTAAGCCACGGCGGGCGTTTCTGCCTCAAGTCCGCAGCGGCGGTATCGACCGTAATTGCCGGTTTCGCAATCGGGGGCTGCAGCGCAGATGTGACGCGCTTCGATAGTGCGTCCTTCAATCTTAACGATCCGCCCGACTCTCGGCCGATCCCATCCCAGTCGATCCGGACCAGCGCCCTGAACGACAGTCCAGGTGTCGCATCGTCGTCGCCGCGCGGCCCTTATGGCGCCGGGGCGTCGTCGGTTCAGGTCGCGGCATTGCCAGATGCCGGTCCGAGCTATCAGCCCGTGCCGTCCTATTCGCCGCCGGCTTATAATTCGCCACCGGCGTACACGCCGCCGGCGCGTTCGTACGATGCCAAGCCGTTTGGGCGTGCGCGTTCCGAAGCCGCGCCGAGCGAGCGGGCCGCGCCGTCTGCGATGGCGAGCGGCGAGGAAATCGTCGTGCAGCCAGGTGATACGCTCTATTCGCTGTCGCGGGCGCATCACGTTTCGCTTGCGGAGCTGATGTCGGCCAATTCGCTCAGCAATCCGAATGTGCACCCCGGCCAGAAATTGTATCTGCCGAGCGCGGGCGGAATGCGGGCAACGCGCAGCAGCGTCGCCGCTGCGAAGGCGGTTGAATCCGCCCGACCCGCACCGGCTCCGCTCGCTGAGCCGCCGCACGATGTCGCCGCGAATTACAGCGCGACGTACACGGTGAAGCCGGGCGAGTCGCTCTACGGCATCGCGCGTGCGCACAACGTGAAATTCGCGGAGCTGCAGCAGGTCAACGGCATCACCGATCCGCGTCGTGTGAAGCCGGGCGTCGTGCTGAAGGTTCCGGGCGGCGCGAGCGCGGCTGCATCCGCATCCGCTCTGGCTTCGCAGCCGGTTCCATCGGCTCCCGCAAGCGTCGCCGACAATGCGCCCCCCGCCGTCGTTCCGCCGCTGGCGGCAACCGAGAAGGGATCGGATATCCCGGCCTACGGTCAGCCGTTGTCAACGCGACCGACGATCATCAACAGCGAACGTCGCGTTGCGGCTTTGGATACCGGCAAAATCAGCGATGCGTCTCCGGCAGCGCCGCCCGCCACTCCGGCGCCGTCGGTCGCTTCGTCGGAACCTCCGGCGAGCATGCCGATCGCCGCTGAGGCCAAACCGGCGAAGGTCGAGCCGCTGAAGCCCGAGCAGAAGGTTGCGCTGGCGGCTCCGGCTGCGGCGTCGGCAGTTGCCGACAGCGTGAAGCTCCGGTGGCCGACAACGGGCCGCGTCATCGCCGGATTTGGCGGACGTCCTGATGGCACGCATAACGACGGCATCAATCTCGCCGTGCCGCTCGGCACCGAAGTCCATGCCGCCGAGTCGGGCGTCGTCGCGTATTCCGGCAACGAGCTCAAGGGCTACGGCAATCTCGTGCTGCTTCGTCACGACAACGGCTGGGTGACTGCGTACGCCCATAACGACGAGCTGCTCGTGAAGCGCGGCGACAAGGTGAAACGCGGTCAGGTCATTTCAAAAGCGGGCAAGACAGGGTCCGTCGATCAGCCGCAGGTTCATTTCGAATTGCGTCAGGGCTCGAGGCCGGTGGACCCGACACCTTACCTCGAAAAACTCTGACGTTCCGTCCTAGCGTGGGGACTAAGCGCTGGCACTGAGGGAAACGGAGGAGCCGGATCATCTGATCCGGCTTCTTTTTTTATTGGCACTTGGCGACTCCGCTTCGCGGAGCTGGCCGCCACAGGGAGCGCGAAGATTAAATCTTGTCGGTCGGTGTCTGCAGGCGACCGGCGAGGTCTTGGACGTACTGCCAGGCGACGCGGCCGGAGCGCGCGCCGCGCGTCGTCGACCATTCGAGCGCGTCGCGTTCGAGTTCATTGTCGTCGATCTTCAGCTTGAAATGTGCGACGTAGGTCCGAACCATCGCCAGATAGTCATCCTGGCTGGCGTTGTGAAATCCGAGCCAGAGTCCGAAGCGGTCCGACAGCGAAACTTTTTCCTCCGTCGCCTCGCCCGGATTGATGGCCGTCGCGCGCTCGTTGTCGATCATGTCGCGGGGCATCAGATGCCGCCGGTTAGACGTCGCGTAGAACAGCACGTTTGTCGGCCGCCCCTCGATGCCGCCCTCGAGAACGGCTTTCAAGGATTTGTAACTCGTATCGTCGTGGTCGAATGAAAGGTCGTCGCAGAAGACGATGAAGCGATAGGGTGCGGCCTTGAGATACGACAGGCAGCGAGGGAGCGAGTCGATATCCTCGCGCTGAATCTCGATCAGTTTCAGTTCGCCGAAGCGGCTCAATGCGTCGGCGTGCGCGGCTTTGACGAGACTCGATTTGCCCATGCCGCGAGCGCCCCAGAGGAGCGCATTATTGGCGGGAAGTCCGGCCGCGAACCGGCGGGTATTATCGAGCAGAATGCCGGCCGTGTGATCGATGCCCTTGAGCAGGGCGAGCGGCACGCGATTGACCTCGGGGACCGGCTCGAAGCGGCCGGGCTCCGCGTGCCAGACAAAGGCGTCGGCGGCTGCGAAATCGGGCGTCTCTACGGCTGGCGGCCCGAGACGCTCCAATGCGTCGGCGATCCGTTCCAGAAGTGGCCTTATTGCTTCAGCGTCGCGCATTTGCCGTCCAGTGGGCTATCTATTGGAAACAGCGTGTTTAATCGCTACATCCACCAATGCCAACGACAAACGGTGCCGCCGCTCTGTGGTTGCAAATGGGCTCCCGGACACTATAGTCCGCCCGAATTTGATTGAGCGCTCCCCTGAGCCTAACGGGCCCGGGGCAAGGGTGTTTTTCTCCAGTCTCATCCAGAGGATCCTACCAGCCGATGTTCACGACACCCGCATTTGCGCAAGCCGCCGCCGCAAGCCCCTTGGAGCCCTTCGGCGGTCTGCTGATCCCGATGCTGCTGATGCTCGGCATCTTCTATTTTTTCCTGATCCGTCCGCAGTCACAGCGCGCCAAGGAGTTGCGTGAGCGCGTCAACTCCGTCCGCCGTGGCGATACGGTCATCACGTCGGGCGGTATGGTCGGCAAGGTGCTGAAGGTTTCCGATGCGAGCGATGAAATCGAGGTCGAACTCGCGGAGAACCTTCGCGTGCGGGTCGTTAAGGGCACGCTGCTCGAAGTTCGTTCCAAGGGCGAACCTGTCAAAGACGCAACGTGATTTAAGTCGCGATTGCATGCGACTATAGCGGGCGGTCCTCGCGCCACCCTGCCTTGCCCGCACATTTAAAGATTCGAGACCCTTGCCATGCTACACTTCACTCGCTGGAAAGTCTTTGCAACCCTGCTGACTTGCCTTGCAGGCTTGCTCTTGGCGCTGCCGAACTTCTTTTCGAAAGAAACGGTGCAGTCATGGCCGTCCTTCATGCCGAAACAGCAATTGACGCTCGGCCTCGACCTGCAGGGCGGCGCGCATCTGCTGCTCGCCATGGACCAGGACGAAATCAAGAAGGATTGGATCAACAATCTGCGCGATGAAGCCCGCAAGGAGCTTCGTGACGCGAAGATCGGGTTCACGGGCATCGGCACTCAGGGCTTGACGCAACTTGTCGTCAAGCTCGCGAAGCCGGAAGAACAGGACGCCGCGCTCAAGGCGCTGAACAAGGTCAGGCAGCCGATCGGCAACGCGCTGCTTGGAGCAGGCGCCTATGACGTCGAAGTTTCTTCTGGTTCCGAACCCGGGACCATCGTCATCAAGGAAAGCGACGCGGGACTCCGGCAGCGCGTCGCCAATGCGGCGTCCGCCTCGATCGAAACCATCAACCGGCGCGTCAATAACCTTGGAACCTCGGAATCGACGATCGTGCGCCAGGGCGCCGACCGCATTCTCATTCAGTTTCCGGGTCTCAAGGACACGACCGATCTCAAGAAGCTGATCGGCGAGACGGCCAAGCTGACCTTTCACGAGGTGCATGCGTCCGTTTCGGCTGAAGAAGCCAAAATGACCAAGGTTCCGACGGGCTTCAAGGCCTATCCGGGCGACAAGGGCGAAGGCGGCGGCGAGTTCCTGCTGCGCGAACAGCCGGTCGTGCAGGGCGCGGACCTCGCCGACGCACAGCCGGGGTTCGACAGCCGCAATGGCGAGCCGGTCATCAACTTCCGTTTCAACCAGATCGGCGCGCGCAAGTTCGCGAACTTCACTAAGGATCACGTCGGCCGGCCCTTCGCCATCGTGCTCGACGACAAGGTGCTGTCCGCGCCGGTCATCCGCGAGCCCATTCTTGGCGGCTCTGGACAGATATCGGGAAGCTTCACGGTCGAAGGCACGAACACGCTCGCGGTTCAGCTCCGGTCGGGTTCGCTGCCGACGAAGCTCACGATCGTAGAGGAACGGACTGTCGGTCCTTCGCTCGGCGCCGACTCGATCTCTGCCGGTAAGCTTGCCGGCGTCGTCGGCGGTCTCGCGGTCGTCGTTCTGACAATACTATATTACGGCACCTTCGGAATTTTCGCCTGCGTCGGTCTCTTCGTTCACTTGATCCTGACGTTGGCTTTAATGACGATGATCGGTGCGGTGTTGACGCTGCCTGGCATTGCGGGCCTCGTGCTCGGCGTGGCCATGGCCGTCGACGCCAACGTTCTCATCTACGAACGTATTCGCGAAGAAATACGGGTCGGCAAGATGCCCATATCGGCGATCGATGCCGGGTTCCAGCGCGCTTACGTGACGATTCTCGATAGCCAGCTGACGACGCTTGCTTGCGCCATCATCATGTTCTGGCTTGGCTCAGGTCCGATCCGCGGCTTCGCCGTGACGCTGTCCATCGGCATCATCACCTCGATTTTCGCTTCCGTGACCGTCGTGCGATTGCTGATCTCGTATTGGCTCAAGGCTCAGCCCAAGGGCCGTGCGATCTACGTTCCCGTCTAGGAGACCTACCCCGTGCTTATGAGATTGATTCCGGTCTTCAAGGGTTTTGACTTCTTTCCTCACGACCTGAACCTGCCCTTTATGAAGGTCAAAGGGCCGGCGCTGGCGCTATCCATCATCGCGATAATGGCGTCGATCGCGCTGATCGCAATTCATGGTCTGAACTACGGCGTCGACTTCAAAGGCGGCTCGCTGATCGAGCTCAAAACCAAGAGTGGCGCCGCCGATATCAGCGCGCTGCGTGAAAAACTGAACGGCATCGGCGTCGGTAACGTCCAGATCCAGGAATTCGGCAGCCCTGACGACGTGCTCGTTCGCCTCGAGGAACAGCCGGGTGGAGAACTGGCGCAACAGGCGGCCTTGAAGAAAGTCACCGATGCCACGTCGGAGAATTACGTCGAGCGGCGTGTCGAAGTTGTCGGGCCTGCGGTATCGAGTGAACTGCGCATGACCGGCTTCATCGCCGTCGCCGCCGGTATCCTCGCTATCGTGGCTTACGTCTGGTTCCGTTTCGAATGGCAATTCGCGCTGGGCGCGGTGCTGGCGCTAACGCACGACGTCATCGTGACGATGGGTATTTTTGCGCTGTTCCAATTCGAATTCGACCTATCGACGGTCGCGGCGCTGCTGACCATTCTCGGCTATTCGGTGAACGATACGGTCGTCGTGTCGGACCGTATCCGCGAGAACTTGCGCAAGTTCAAAAAAATGGAGCTTAACCAACTTCTGAACCTGTCGATCAACGAAACGCTGTCGCGCACGATCCTGACCGGCATGACGGCGCTCGCGGTGCTGATCTCGCTCTATGTTTTCGGCGGCGAGGTGATCCGGAACTTCAACCTCGCGATGCTGCTCGGCGTCGTGATCGGAACCTATTCGTCGATCTTCATCGCGGCTCCGTTGCTCGGCTATCTCGGCGTCAAGCGCGACTGGAGCGATCTGGCGGCGAAGGCGGTTGCCGCGACGAAGTCGAAAGCCAAGGCCTAAGGCCGCGAGGGGAGCGGCGCTGCTTCGATGGAAACAGCTCCCCGCTATCCTTACGAGGCCGCCGTCACCGCCTATGGCAACGGCGGCTTTCGCTTCGCGGACATGAGCCATCGCGGCTCGATCTTGTGCCTGCCGAACGGCGTTTTCGCCTGGAGCGCGACGGCGGCCGCCGACTTTCGCGCGGCTGACTTCGATTTCGTTCTCAGCTCCCTTGAGCCGCCGATCACGCTGTTGCTCGGGACCGGCACGGAGCAGGTGTGGCCGTCGCCGGAGATCTACGAGGCGTTCGCGAAGGCCAATATTGGGCTCGAACCGATGTCGACGGGCGCGGCGGCCCGCACCTACAATATCCTGGTCGCGGAAAAGCGGCGAATCGCGGCCGCGCTGCTCGCGGTTCCCTGATCTCGAGGTTTTGGAGCAGCCCGTGCGCGAGCCCCAAGAAGCAACCGCCAATATCGATGCCGTGCGTTTGAGCGCGCGCCTCAACGCGCCGGATCGCTATTACGCCGCGCTGTTCGCTCCGGCGGCTGTTCGGGACGATCTGATCGCGCTGGCGGCGTTCGATGGCGAAATCGCACGCATCGGGCAAATTATCACCGACGCGGCCCTCGGGGAAATCCGCGTCGCGTGGTGGCGGGATGCGCTGCTCGGTAGTGAACGACCTGCTGATCTTACCGGCAATCCCGTGCTCGATCAATTTGCCGATGTCGTGCGGCGTCACCAGCTCTCGCATGCGGCGCTGGACGCCTATTTCGAAGCTCATATGGCGGCGCTTTTCGCCGATCCGCCGGCTGACGATGCGGCTATGGACGAGAGCTTTCGTGCGATCGACGGGACGCCCCTCGCATTCGCGCTGCAAATTTTGCACGGGCCGCTCGACGCTGGTGCCAACAATTTGATCGCTGCGGCGAGCCGTGCGAGCGGACTGACACGGGTCGCGCGGACTCTTCCCAATTCCCTTGCCGCAGGGCGAACGCCGTTGCCGGAGGCGCGCGTTCCAACGCCGCCGGACACAGACTGGCGGCCGCAGATTGCATGGCTGGCCTGCGAAGCTCGGGCATCCCTGGCATCGGTCAGGAGCGGCCACAAGGGTAAAGCGCGGGCTTTTACGACGGCGCTTTTACCTCTTGCCCTCATCGAGCCCTATTTTCGCGCTTTGCAGAAGCCTGGATACGATCCGAGCCGTGACATCGTGGATATCGCACCGCTCGCTCGTTTGTGGCGCATTGCACGCGCGCATTGGACCGGAACGCTTTGATACGCGTTCGTCTGACGACCAAGCGAAGGGGGCAGATGATTTCTCGCTGGCAAACGACACCGCGCCGCGTCGCGGTCACGTCGCTTTTGTTCATCGCCATTGCAGGCCTTGCCGCGGTTGCGGCGCCCGAGCGCGCGGAGGCGACAGCCACGATTGCCTGGCGCGTCGAAAACCCGTTCCGCTTCTTCACCAATCCGCGAGATACCGAAGTCCATCGCCAGGTTTATCGCTCGCTTGGACCTGATCAGCGCGCCATGCCTGTTCTTTCCGGAGAGCGTGCGCTTCAAAGCACCGATGCCGATGGCTGGGCATCGTCGATGTATCGCAAGACGTGCTGGAACAATAACCGCTTCAAGTGCGATGCCTACGAAGACTACATCAACCCGACGAGCCACCCGGTCATCTTTCGCGTCGAAGGCATTGACGATGCCAAGATGCTGTCCTGCACATGGCTGACAGCTCCGCGCGGACCGGAGACGCCGCGCGGCGAAGCGCAAACCCAGCCTTGCAGCGAACCGGCGCGCTTCGTTATTCCATATCCGAATGGCGCGGTCATCAGCCTCGAGATTGGCGGTTTGGAAGTTGCGAAGGCCGATGTCCGCGTGCGCGATATTCTGGTCGCGGGAATGGGCGACAGCTTCGCGTCCGGCGAAGGCAATCCTGATCTCGCGGTTCGCTTCTCGCGCGAACGCTCGGCCGACTACTCGACTGTCGGCCTCTATAGCGGCTTGACCGGCTATCCGGCGCGGGTTGGTCCGTGGCGCGACCTTGGAGACAAGCAGTTCATCAAGGCGAACGCGCGCTGGCTCGATCAGGCTTGCCATCGCTCGCTCTATTCGGAGCAGTTGCGCACGGCGTTGCAGCTCTCGCTCGAAGATCCGCATCGCGCGGTGACGTTCGTCGGCGTGTCGTGCGCGGGCGCGGAAGTCACCGATGGGCTGTTCCTGCGCTACAAAGGCAACGAGTGGGTTCCCGATCCTCCGCGCTATTCGCAGATCTCGGCGCTTGCGGAAGCGCAGTGCGGCGCCAACGCGACGCAGCAGGCCGATGTGCCGGAGGCCTATCACATCAACGGGCAGGTGCCGGAGCTCAAGGATCTCATTCTGCGCAAATGCCCGCAGGGATCGGCGCGCAAGATCGATCTCGCTCTGGTTTCGATCGGCGGCAACGACATCGGCTTCTCGCGTCTGCTTGCGAACGCGGTTCTGTCGAATGAATCGATCCTGCGCGAGCTTGGCGGCTGGCTCGGAGAAGTGCATGGCGAGGCCGAGGCCTCATCGCAGCTCAAGCACCTCGGCGCGCGCTACAAAGCGCTCAACCGCGCGCTGCATAACATTCTCTACATGCCCTGGGATCAAAGCGATCGCATCCTGCTCGTCGCATATCCCGGCATGGCGCTCGCGGGTGATGGCAGCGAGACCTGTGGCAGCGGCAATGCCGGCATGGAAGCCGTTCCGGATTTTCAGCTCGATTCAGTGAAGCTTCGACTGGGGACGTGGTTTGCAGATAAACTTCATCGCCAGATGCGCGACAGCGCCTACGAATATGGCTGGACGTTTGTCGAGACGCACCGGCGTGCCTTCATTGGTCGCGGCATCTGCGCGGGCTTGAGCGTCGCGGGTGTCAGCCAGGTCGACGATCTGCGTCTGCCGCGCAAGGTCGACGGCGCGTGGGTGCCCTACAATCCCGCCGACTATCTTCCGTATGCGTCTCGCCAGCGCTGGTTCCGGACGCCAAACGACGCGTTCATGACGGCGAATTTTCACGTTGCGGCTGGAATGCTGACGAAGGTTTTGAAGATCGAACCGTTCGCGCCGTTCCAGCTGTTGCTGGCGTCCACCTACTCGGGCGCGTTCCATCCAACGGCCGAAGGCCAGGCGGCGATTGCCGACGCGGTTGTCGAGAAGGCGCGTTCCGTGCTCGCGAAGTATGGCGAAGGCCCCGACGGCGACGCATCCTATCTTTCGTCGATCAAGCCCGATGAGACGCTGCCCGCGCCTGTCGACGAGCCGGGACGTGAGATTCCGGACGTCAAGGCAGTGATCACGACCCCGGCGGCGGGTGCGCCGGCATTCGTCGTCGAACCCGAGAGCCGTGGCGTGAAGGCCGTCGTGTCAGGACCTGATGACGTGCAGGTTGGCGTCATGCCTCAGAGCGGGCAGCCGCAGTCCGGCGCGCCGCCGCCCGATCTGAATTCCGCCGCACCCGTGAGTGGAGCCGCATCATCCGCGCCGGTGCCTGTGCCGATGCCTCCAGCCGGAGGTGGCGCGGATGCGCATGCCGTCGGCAGCGAGCCTCTTGCGCCGCCGCAGGCCGTTGCCGCGCCGAGCGCGGTTGCAAAACCCGATACAGGTTTAGGCGAGGCGAAAGACTTGCTAGAGCCTCAGAATATCGAAGTGCCGTTGCCGGTCGCTGGGACGGAAGCTCCGGCACCGGGCACGAAGGCTCCGGCGGCGGACGCGGCCGCTGTGCCTGCATCGTCAGCGAGCGGTGAAGCGCCGACTGGAGCACTTCCGGAAACGGCGATCCGGCCATTCGCGCCGGCGAGCGGAGCTTCGCCTTAGGCGGATTGCCGGGCGCTGTGCGCGGCGTTTGCGTCGAGCCAGCGCGTGAGATCGGCGATCGCGCGGCGCGACATCGCGCGTTTTTTCTCGCGACCACGTTCCGGGCCTTTGAGGCGAGCGCCGTTCTGGTCATGCGTCGGCGTCTGCGCGAGATCGGGCAGCAGACCGTAATTGATGTTCATCGGCTGGAACGACCGCGCTGACGAGCGCTCTTCGTCCTCGCTCACGAGATGTCCGCCGGTAATGTGATCGAGCAGTGCGCCGAGCGCCGTCGTCGCGGGCGGAGCATCGGTCTCGTGTCCGAGTACCTGGGCCGCCGCGAAACGACCGGCCAGCAAGCCCATCGCGGCGCTTTCGACGTAACCTTCGACGCCCGTGATCTGTCCCGCGAAACGCAGACGCGGGTCGGCCTTCAGACGCAGTGAGCGATCGAGCAGCTTTGGCGAATTGAGGTAGGTGTTGCGATGCAATCCGCCGAGCCGGGCGAATTCGGCGTTCTCCAATCCCGGTATCGTGCGGAAGACGCGCACCTGATCGGCGTGCTTCAGCTTCGTCTGGAAGCCGACCATGTTCCAAAGCGTTGCGAGCGCGTTGTCCTGGCGAAGTTGCACGACCGCATGGGGCCAGCGTCCGGTGCGCGGATCGTCGAGGCCGACAGGCTTCATCGGCCCATAGCGCAGCGTGTCGCGGCCGCGCTCCGCCATCACTTCAACCGGCAGGCAGCCATCGAAGTAGGGTGTCGAGGCTTCCCATTCCTTGAATGAGGTTTTCTCGCCGGCGAGCAGCGCGTCGATGAAAGCTTCGTACTCGGGCTTCGTCATTGGGCAGTTCAAATAATCGGCGCCCGTGCCGCCGGGACCGGCCTTGTCGTAACGCGACTGGAACCATGCGATCGACGTGTCGATGCTGTCGCGATGAATGACCGGTGCGATGGCATCGAAGAAGGCAAGCGAGTCTTCGCCGGTCAGTTTGGCAAGCGCGGCGCTGAGCGCGGGTGACGTCAACGGGCCTGTCGCAATGACGACGTTCGCCCAATCGGCGGGTGGCAAGCCATCGATTTCGCCACGAACGATCGTGACGAGAGGATTTTCGGAAAGGCGCGCGGTGACTTCGGCGGAAAAGGCGTCTCGATCGACGGCGAGTGCGCCGCCCGCAGGCAGCTTGTGCTTGTCGCCCGCGGCCAGGATCAGCGAACCCGCCCGGCGCATTTCCTCGTGCAGGAGGCCGACGGCGTTATTCTCCCAATCGTCCGAACGGAATGAGTTCGAGCAGACGAGTTCCGCGAATCCATCCGTTTTGTGCGCGTCCGTTCCGCGCGTAGGCCTCATCTCGTGCAGCACGACCGGAACGCCGGCTTGGGCGATCTGGTGCGCGGCTTCCGATCCGGCAAGGCCGGCGCCGATAACGTGAATGGTGGCGGAATTGGTCATATGCACAGGACTTCCACAGCTTGCGAATCGCTCCGCTGCGTGGCGGTTTGAGGCGAATCGTTCGAATGCTAAGCGAGATCGATGAGGGGCGGCCGGCGCTCCCTACGGGTACTTAAGCGGGGCGGCATGGGCTTGCAACGGGTTCTCTGTTTGGTGTCGCTCGCAGCAGCGCTGGGCGCCTGCACGCACGAGCGTAATGGGCCGGTGAGCGATCACTATGCCGATTTCCAGGTCGACGCGCCGAACAAGAACACGGTGTCGGTCTGCCACGCCTATACTTGCAAGATGCGGACGAAGTTCAGATTTACCGACGCCGACATCGACGAACTCAAGGCGATCTTCAAGAAAGTCAAAAAGGGAGATACGGCGGTCGAGGAGCGCCGCGCCGTCGCCTATGCGGTCGGCTGGATGGAAACGCGGGTCGGCAAGGCCATTGGGACGGACAAGGATCGTCCGGGAATGGACTTCGAGGCGTCTGGCGATCCCACGCAGATGGATTGCGTTGATGAATCGACCAACACCACGAGCTACATGCTCGTCATGCAAAACAACGGCCTTATCAAATACCATACCGTCGGCACGCCGTTCTCGAAGGATCAACTCTGGAAGGGCGTCGCGGGCTGGACGCACTGGACGGCGGTCTTGAAGGAAACGTCGAACGGCCAGCGCTGGGCCGTCGACAGCTGGATCTATGCGAACGGCGAGAACCCCGCTGTCGTCGAAGTCGAGAAGTGGTACATCAAGGACCTCGACAGCTTGCCGGTCGCGGCGAAGTAGCCGGCCGAAATCAGCCGCCCACCACGAAGTCGTAGACCAGCTTGGCGTTGAGCGCGATGATCAGCACAGCGATCAGGATAGCCATCGCCGTCAGCCAGCGCGGAGATACGAGCGCTCCCATTTTCGTTCGGCTGGCGGTGAACTGGACGAGCGGCACGATGGCGAACGGCAGTTGCAGGCTCAGGACGACCTGCGACAGGATCAGGAGCTTGCCGGTTTCGGCTTCACCGTAAAACAGCGTCACGCCGGCCGCGGGAACCAGCGCCACCATGCGCGTTACGAGGCGGCGGACCCATGGCGCCAGCCGGATTTGCAGGAAGCCTTCCATGACGGCCTGGCCCGCTAGTGTCGCCGTCACCGTTGAATTCAAGCCGCAGCAGAGGAGCGCAACGCCGAACAACGTCGGCGCGATGGCGGAGCCAAGCAGAGGATGAAGAAGCGATTGCGCCTGGCCGAGTTCGGCGACATCCGTCTGGCCGGTCTTGTAGAAAGTCGCCGCCGCGAGGATCAGGATCGAGGCATTGATGATCAGCGCGAGGCATAGCGCAATGGTGGAATCCCAGGTCGCGAACTTCAGGGCTTCGCGTTTTTCTTCCGTCGTTTCGCCATAGGCGCGCGTCTGCACGATCGCGGAATGCAGGTAGAGATTGTGCGGCATGACGGTCGCGCCGAGAATGCCGAGCGCCAGATAAAGCATGTCGGGATTGCGGATGATGTCGGTCGTCGGCGCGAAGCCGCGGATGACGGCGCCCCATTCGGGGTCCGCGAGCGCGATCTGGACGGCGAAGCAGATCGTGATGACGCCGAGCATCGTTACGATGAAGGCTTCGAGGTAGCGGAAGCCGAGGCGCTGCAAGAGCAGCACGACGAACACGTCGAGCGCGGTGACGAGCACGCCGATTTCGAGAGGCAGTCCGAACAGCAGATTGAGGCCGATGGCGGTGCCGATGACTTCGGCGACATCGGTCGCGATGATCGCGGTTTCGGCGAACAGCCAGAGTGGAAACGACGTCCAGCGTGGATAGCCGTCGCGGCAAGCCTGCGCCAAGTCGCGGCCTGAACCGACCGCAAGGCGCGCGCAGAGCGCCTGCAGGATGATGGCCATGATGTTGGACAGCAGCGCAACGAAAAGCAGCGTGTATCCGAATTTCGATCCGCCGGCGATCGACGTCGCCCAATTGCCGGGGTCCATGTATCCGACGGCAACCATGTATCCGGGGCCGAGGAAGGCGGCAAAACGGCGCCATGGCGTCCCTGTTCGTGTGACCGAGACGGTTCCGTGGACGTCCGCCAGCGAGCGGTCGGCAAGTTCGCTGCGCCAGTTGGCGGACCACGATGCCGGAGCCTTCGGCGCTATCGCTGCATCAGATTTCACGTCCATTGCCGTGGGAGGTTCCTATTCGCAAATGACAATCATTTGCAACTGAGATTGGAGGAACGGCAACTTCCCGTCAAGCGGACGCGACAACACGTCAGACGGGAGCGGGGGATAAACGCGGCAGGGAGGGTCTGTCCAACCACCGATCAAGCGTCGATCCTGCGGAATTTCGAGGTATCGGCCGTCAGTGTCAGGCATTCGCCGGCAGCGGTGCGGTCGAGAGGCTGGCCAAAACACATTTGTCATGGCTTCATTTATGAAGGCTTCATCTGTCATGACTTGAATCTTCAGGGCTTCAATCGGCGGCAATCGCCATGCTCCCGCCTGGACGAGAGGCTAAATGATGTGCACGCCGGACAAGGTTCGACATGTGGGCTCCCTATAAGAAGCGTCTGGTACGTGATCTCGACCGCTGGGAGGCCAACGGATGGCTGACGCGGGATGGGCACACCGCGATCCTCTCCGAGGTTGCCAGCAGCGGGCCGATCATCAGTCTGGCATCGGCGCTCGCCATTCTCGCCAGCGTGCTGTTCTGGTTCGCGGCAATATCTTTCGTGGCGGCGAATTGGGAGGAGGTGCCACGTCTCGCGCGCCTCTCTCTACTGCTTGCGTCGATCTGGGCGGGATACGGCACGGCCGGGTGGCTTGCGGCTCGCGGACACGCGGCACTTGCCGACGCGGCGATCTTGTTCGCGTTGGCGATGTTCGGCGCGAGCATCATGCTCATCAGCCAGATGTATCATATCGACGGCAATCCGACGGACGCGCTGTTGATGTGGTGGATCGCGGCATTGTTTGCCGGCGTCCTATTGCGTTCTAATCCGGCGCTGGCATTGGCGATGGTGCTTGTCTGCGTGTGGTCCGGCATGGAGGTGGCGCAGAGCAACGCTGTGCATTGGCCGTTCCTCATCGGCTGGGCGGCTGTGACCGCAGCTTTCTTCTGGCAACGCTGGTTGCCGGGCTTGCATCTTTCGGCGCTGGCGATGACGATTTTCATCATTTCGCTCGGCTATCTGCTCGGGCGTGGGCATGAGCACGCCGCCGTCGCCATCATCGGAATGCTCATTGCCGCAGCCGCGATCGGAATAGAAAAAGCCTTGCCGGACTACGATCACGTCGCCGCGCCGATCCTCGCCTATGCGATGGTCATTGCGTTCGCGGGGCTTTATGCGCTGCAATTTTTCGAACACACGTCGCTCGGAACGCTCATTGCGCTCGCGGCGCTGACGCTGGTGCTGCTGCTCGGCGCGATCAGCTATGGCCTCGCGACGGGAAATCGCGGCGTGCTCTGGCTCGGCTACATCGGGTTTTCGCTGGAGGTCTTATCGGTTTACGGGAAAACGGTCGGCACCATTCTCAACACCTCGTTGTTCTTCCTCGTTGCGGCGCTGCTCGTCGCGGCGCTCGCTTACATGGCGCTCCGGATCGCGCAGCGCGGGCGCAGCCGCATGGAGGAGGCTTCGGCATGAACCGCTCGTCGCGCTATTTCTGGCCGTTGCTGATCCTCGTCGCGTTGGTGCAGACGGCGGCGCTGTTCAAGATCGTCTACGACAAGGACCGGCTCATCAAAACGGGCCGCGAGATCACGATGCCGGTCAAGCCGCTCGATCCGCGCGATATCTTCCGCGGCGATTACGTGACGCTCGGCTACGACATCTCGACGTTGAGCACGGCGCAGGCGCCGATCGGAAACGTCGACAAGTTCCCCATAGGCTCGGCGGCGTATGTGACGGTCGCTCCGAATCCGGCTGGCGGCTGGGCCGTCACCTCGGTCTCGCCCGAGTTTCCGAAGGCGGTGTCGCCAGCCGACGTTGTCTTGAAAGCCCGTGTCGATCGTATTTGGCAGGGTCAGACGTCGTCCGACAGCACCATCAGTCTCAGATATGGCATCGAGACCTATTTCGTGCCCGAAGGGACGGGACGGGCGCTCGAAAGCAAGGTCCGGGAGCACAAGATCGACGCCATCGTGGCTGTCGGGTCCGACGGAAGCGCGATGCTGAAGGGACTCGTCATCGACGGCGAGCGGCACGTCGACCCGCCCCTGCTTTAGTGCTTCTGGCGCGCCTCGCTGGCTGCTATGAGCCCTTAAAATCCATATCAGGGAGATGAACGTGACAGTCCAACGCTACGAATCTTCAGCAGTTTATTCCAAGGTCACCGAGGCGAACGGCTTCGTCTTCACCGCCGGCGTCATCCCGACCGACCTGTCACGTGACGTCGAAGGACAGACGGCCGAAGTTCTTATTGAGATCGACCGGCTTCTGGCGCTCGCCGGCACCGACAAGTCGAAAATCGTCCAGGCGACGGTCTGGCTCAACGACATTCGCAATCGCGACGGCATGAACAAAGCCTGGGGCGCCTGGCTCGGCGGCAAAGATGCTCCGGCGCGCGCCTGCGTCGAGGCCAAGGTCATCGATCCGCGGATGCTGGTCGAAATCTCGGTCGTTGCCGTAAAATAAATCGTTCGCCCAGACGTATGATTGCTTTTCAGCCGCCGGGTGAAATATCCCGGCGGTCTTCTGTGCCCTGTTTGCCGCTTTCCAATATTTTTCTCGTGCGGAATTGACGAGAACCCTTCGAGCCGACTCTTGAATCTGCAAGAAGTCGCGCTGGGGTTTGCCCCATAGTCGTTTTCGGGGGGTCGATAATGACCAAGACGGGATGCGTTAAACGGGGGCTCGCGGCCGCCGTTCTGGTTTTGCTTTCTGCGCCGGTAATGGCGCAGGAAGTGGCGGACATTCACGAGCAGCGCCGTGAGCGTGGCTCGGTCTGCTTCACGGATCACTACCATTACGGTTCGAGTTCTGGACTGGCGAGCAAGAAGGCCGCGCAAGCTGCCGCGATCAGGTCCTGGGCCGACTTCGTCAATTTCGAATACGGCGGCGCTTGGACCAGCTGGGCACGGTCGGGCACCAAGAGCGTCAAGTGCTCGCAAGCCGGGATCGGCGGTTCGTGGAGTTGCGACGTCAGCTCGCGCCCCTGCCGCGGCGGACGCTGAGCACGACACTTCGACTGCCGGAATAGATCTGTGAAGGGCTGGCGCTTCTGCGCGCGGCCCTTCGCTGTTTTTTATCGTCCGGTGAAAATGCGCGATAGAAACCGGCGCGCCAGCGATGCCAGCCAGCGGATCAGAAAGAGCTGGATCATCGTGCCGATGACTCCGCGATTCGATCCCAGAACTTTGCCGAAGATCGAGCGAATGATGTCCTCGAGCGAGCCACCGCCTCCTGGGACCTGCTGACCGCCGCGCCGGATGATATCGGGCAGCCTCTGATAAGGATCGTCATCGTCTGGCTGCGGGTAGGAGCGCCCGGATTTCCGGCCGAGACCCGGAATATTGTCACCTGGAATTGGGAGCGGTTGCCCGGCATCGATCGGACCTCCGGGAGATGGCCGTGGCGCCGATTGGCTGTTGCCCGACGCCCAATCATTGGCGGAACCGGCGGGCGGCAGCGTATCTCCAGGTAAGCGGAGCGGGCCGCCGCCGGCGATGGCGAGGCCAGGCACGCCGCTGACGACTTTTTGCAGTGCGGGTTGCGACTGTCGCTGCAATTCCGCGATCAGCAGGTTGGCGACCGCGGGAAGCATCTTCTCGACCGTGCCCGCTTCGAGGCTGGAACTGGATGCCGTCCGCGCCGCGATTTTTCGACTGACGTGCTTGCTGCCGATCAGGACGTCGAGGATATGATTTCCGCTGTCGACGGCATCGGGCGAGGCAAGCGTTTGAGAATCGGACAGCGCCGCTCCGGCGGCCGGGTTCGTCACGAGAGCGGCAACATCCGCGACGCCGCCGCGGTTAAGCATGCGTCGTTGAATGCGTGCCTCTAGCTCATTGGTCAGCGCGTTAACGGCTTGACTGGCCTTGTCATCATCGACGTCAAAAGCTTGTGCAACTTTATCGACAAGGCGTTGCCCATCGGGACTTTCTAAGCTTGCGGCAATTGTCATGGCAGCCTCACGCTCCGGCGTCATATCTCCACGGGATGCCTAGCACGGGTTATCGTGTCTGACAGCTATTCTCGCGGACAGGTATCGTCTCCGGGACGATAAGGTTAGCCTTCTAAAATGCATGTCTGTATTCATTGGCGGTTCATACTTTGAGGACTCTACTTCGCGTAGGTTGAGAGACGGCAAAGCTCATACGCGTCGTGCAACTTCGACTTCGTCTGGAAGTTAGAATTCCGTGGGTTGAGCGTCCGCTTGACGGATGCCGAATGTGGAGAGTCTCATGCGCAAACTCATAATGTCATTATCCGTTCTCGGCGGACTTCTGTTTGCCGGGACGTTGCCCGCTCCCGCGCAAGCGGCGGCCGGTCTAACGGTGACGAAGGTCGCGAGCCCGGGCATCGCGACGGAAGCTCGCTGGCGCCACCGCCATTGGCGGCATCGCGGCTGGGGACATCGCGGCTGGCGGCACCATCGCCGATGGGGGCGTTTCGGCTTCGGCTGGCCATACTACGGGTACGGTTTCTATTCGCCCCGCACTTATTACTACGGCGACGGGTACTATCCCTATCGCAGCTACGGCTGGCGGCACCGTCACTGGCGCAACTATGGATGGGGCGGTCACCGCGGATGGCGCCATCACCGTGGTTGGGGACATCGCGGGTGGGGCCACCACCGCGGATGGGGCCACCGTGGATGGGGGCGTCGCCATCGCTAGCGGGGTCTAAGTTTCCTCAGAATCACGTTTTAATTCTTCGAACTTAAGCGGCTCGCCGGTCTTTTCCGTGCGGGCCGCTTTTTTGATGCGAAATGCCTAGAGTGCCTGAGTTGCAACGCAGCAGCACTTTTGGCATGGTCCGCGCGACTTTCAGCAGGCGAGTCTGCCTAGAGAGCGAAGATGGGTCCGCCATCCCGGCGGGACCTGCTTGCACGAACAATAATAAGCGGGGCTAAAAGGACCACTCCATGACCAATATACTTTGGGGGATCATCGCCTGCGGGGCGTTGGCGATCCTTTATGCGTTCATCACCTCGAGGGCCGTGCTCAGTGCCGATCAGGGTAACGCACGGATGCAGGAAATTGCGGCCGCCGTGCGCGAAGGCGCGCAGGCCTATCTTAGCCGTCAGTACCGGACGATTGCGATCGTCGGCGTTGTCATCTTCATTCTCGCGTGGCTGCTTCTTGGACCGCTACAGGCGTTCGGGTTCCTGATCGGCGCCGTGCTGTCGGGGCTTACAGGCTTCATCGGCATGAACGTCTCGGTGCGCGCCAACCTTAGGACGGCGCAAGCGGCGACTGTTTCGCTCGCCAAGGGCCTCGACATTGCTTTCAAGTCGGGCGCCGTCACCGGCATGCTGGTCGCGGGCTTGGCGCTTCTCGGCGTTGCCGGCTATTACATGTTTCTGACGGTTGGCCTCGGGCGAGAGCCTGCTAGCCGTGACGTCGTCGACGCGCTGGTCTCCCTCGGCTTCGGCGCATCGCTGATCTCGATCTTCGCGCGTCTCGGCGGCGGCATCTTCACGAAGGGCGCCGACGTTGGCGGCGACCTCGTGGGCAAAGTCGAAGCCGGCATTCCGGAAGACGATCCGCGCAACCCGGCGACGATCGCCGACAACGTTGGTGACAACGTCGGCGACTGTGCGGGCATGGCGGCGGACTTGTTCGAAACCTATGCCGTGACGGTGGTCGCGACGATGGTTCTGGCGGCGATCTTCTTTGCCGGCCAGCCGAACCTCACCATGCTGATGCTCTATCCGCTGGCGATCTGCGCGGCGTGCATCGTGACCTCCATCGTCGGCACCTACTTCGTCAAACTCGGCGCCAACGGTTCGATCATGGGCGCGCTTTATCGCGGCGTCATTGCTTCGGGTGTCTTGTCGATTGCCGGTCTCTGGGCCGCGACGCAGTATGTCCTCGGCGGTTTCGGCGATGTCGGAACGGCTGCTGGGCAGACGATCACCGGCTGGAACCTGTTCCTCTGCGGACTCGTCGGTCTGGCTTTGACGGGCCTCATCGTCTGGATCACCGAATATTACACGGGCATCGGCTACCGGCCGGTGAAGTCGATCAGTCAGGCTTCGGTGACCGGACACGGCACCAACGTCATCCAGGGTCTCGCCGTTTCGCTTGAATCCTGCGCTCTGCCGACGCTCGCCATCGTTGCCAGCATCATCACGACGTACCAGCTCGGCGGCCTGTTCGGCACCGCGATCGCGACGACGACGATGCTCGGCCTCGCCGGCATGATCGTGGCGCTCGACGCGTTCGGACCTGTGACGGACAACGCCGGCGGCATCGCGGAAATGGCGGGCCTGCCGAAGGAAGTCCGCCGTTCGACGGACGCTCTCGACGCAGTCGGCAACACCACGAAGGCAGTCACGAAGGGTTACGCAATCGGCTCGGCCGGTCTCGGCGCGCTCGTCCTCTTCGCGGCCTACAACTACGATCTGCATCACTTCATCGAGGAAGCGAACAAGACCGGCGCGACGGGATATCAGTTCTTCAAGGATGTTGAGATCAACTTCGGCCTTGAGAATCCGTACGTCGTTGCAGGGCTTCTGCTCGGCGGCCTGATCCCGTTCCTGTTCGGTGGCCTCGCGATGACGGCCGTTGGACGCGCGGGTGGCGCCATCGTGCTCGAAGTCCGGCGTCAG
>NZ_JBAYUV010000043.1:0-28660 GCF_041674905.1 Hyphomicrobium sp. | reverse complement strand
CTGCTTCATCCCCGCCCTCGCGCCGACGCAGGCACAGGGCTCCAATCTGCCGCACTTTTAGTCCGGCGCGGCCGAACAAATCAGCCGCTTCTGTGAGGGATTATTGCTCCGGCTTTTACAGCCACGGGATGAAGCATCCTTGGGCACCTCATTCGCACAAGTAGACATGGGATTTCTCATTATCCCTTCCAGCGACAAGGTCGACGCTTTCTTTCTGCCTGATATCCGCGCGTTTGTTTGATCTGTCTGATTGTCGTCTGACAGAGCTAATTAACCGACGTTTCGACAGTAGCTGCCATAGCCAAGTCGGTCCTGGACTTCTGTCGCAAAGGACGCATTGGTGGTGTGACAGGCCATGATAGCGCACATCACGAAGCCTGATCCCGATCTGCAGAGGCTTCCCGCACGGCCGACCGGTTCGATCGAGGTGCTCACCATTCCTGCCCGTGTTCGGCGGACCGGCATGGAGACGAGGCTGTTAATCGAAAGCGCTCAATCGGATGACCGGCAACCGGATCGCAGTCTCTTGCGCTTGCTCGGACAAGCCCGCTGTTTCCACGACATGGTCGCGCAGAACATGAATATATCCGTCGCAGAGCTGGCTGCAGCAGCCGGCGTGACCCGATCCTACTTTACACGGATCTTCCGATTGAACTTCCTCGCGCCTCGGATCACCACGGCCATTCTGCAAGGCTGTCAATCTCCGGAGTTGACTGCGAACAAGCTGAGGCAAGTGGGCTCGCTGAGTCCATTCTGGCCGGACCAGCTTCGTCAGCTGGGTTTCAACTGAGCTTGTGCTCCGCGCACCTTGGATATCGCACTCTAGATATAATGTATGAGCTGCAGCTACTTTTGCGCTCGCGATATATGTCAGAGTTCCGCCGCGCACCGGTACCGCTCCCTCGCCGCTAGGAGACTTTCGGCGTGACAGACGCGGAAAACCGGAAGGAGATCCGTCTCTCTGTCGCTTGCTGGAAAGCGTCTCTAACTCGCGGATAATACGTGGGAATAGTCGACGCTCAGGGAGATTATGATTTTATCGTAAAATATCAATAAGTTATGGCGGACTTGAAGGGAGATGTTTTGAACGCGTTGGCCGATGAGCTTGCAAGGTGGGATAGGGCGTTAGGGCCAAAATAGCCAAAACTAATAGCTTGCATACTGCGATAATTGTTGTAGTGTCGTAATATGAAAGATAAGGCCGCCGTGGAAATGCTCGGCGCCCTAGCGCACGAGCATCGCATTAAAATCTTCCGCCTATTGGTCAAGGCCGGTCCGTCGGGCGTGCCTTCCTCGGATATAGCCGATGCGGTTGGCATTAGCCCTACGGGTGCATCGTTTCACCTCAAGGAATTGGATCGCGCCGGGCTGCTCGTGTCGACGCGGCAAGGGCGGTTTATCCGTTACGCCGTCCAGTTCGAGGGTATGCGCCAGCTTCTGACCTACCTCACGGAAGATTGCTGTCAGGGGCAGCCGGAGCTATGCGGCTCCACGTTCAAGAAAACAAAAGCGATATGTAAGTAAGGGAGGCCAAAAATGTCCAGCTCACAGCCACTCAACGTCTTGTTCCTGTGCACCCACAATTCTTCCCGTTCCATCATTGCAGAGGCGGTGATGAACAGACTTGGCGCTGGAAAATTCAAAGGCTATAGCGCCGGCAGCCAACCTAGCGGGCGGGTTCACCCCTACGCTTTCGATCTCTTGCAAAAACTCAACTACGATACTACTGCCGCGCGATCCAAGTCTTGGGAAGAATTTACAGCGCCGGGCGCGCCCCGGCTCGATTTCGTGTTCACGGTTTGCGACAACGCGGCGAACGAGACGTGCCCGGTCTGGCCCGGCCAGCCGATCAGCGCACATTGGGGGTTGCCTGACCCGTCGGCCTTCGAAGGCTCAGAAGTTGAGAAACGCCTGGCCTTTGCCGATACGCACCGCATGCTCTACCAGCGCATCGGCATTTTCGTGAACCTGCCCCTCTCATCCCTCGACAAACTCTCCTTGCAGCGACGCCTCGACGATATCGGCCGCGACAAGGCGATGACACCCGAGCCAACATAATGGGCGGATACACTCTTTCACAACGGCTTACTGCTGAGACATTGGGCACGGCCCTTCTGCTCGCTACCGTCATCGGCTCAGGCATCATGGGCGAGCGGCTGGCCGGAGGAAACGAGGCAATTGCGTTGCTCGGCAACACTTTGCCAACGGGCGCGATTTTGATCGTTCTCATCACCATGCTCGGCCCCATATCCGGGGCGAATTTCAATCCCGCCGTTACAGCCATATTTCTGCTCAAGCGCGATATTTCAGTAAGGGATGCTGCGGGATACATCGTGGTGCAAGTCTTGGGCGCTATGGCTGGTGTGCTGGCCGCGCACGCCATGTTTGAATTGCCGTTGCTTGAAGTCTCGACAAAAGCGCGAAGCGGCCTAGCGCAAGGTTTTTCAGAATTCGTCGCGACATTCGGATTGGTGACGACAATCCTCCTGACGCTGCGCACGAAGCCTGATGCTGTGGCGACATCGGTCGGGCTTTACATCACCGCCGCCTATTGGTTCACAGCCTCGACATCCTTTGCCAATCCAGCAGTAACGCTTGCGCGGGCGTTCTCCGACACGTTTGCGGGGATCAGTCTTGCCAATGTTCCCTTGTTTATTGCGGCCCAATTTATCGGGGCGATCTCGGCGCTTGCCCTTGTGCAAACAATCATGGGTCGCCCTGCGGGAGAAAACCGATGACGATCACCATCTTTCACAACCCTGCCTGCGGCACATCCCGGAACACGCTGGCCATGATCCGCCAGAGCGGAGAAGAGCCGCGCGTCATTGAATATCTCAAGACACCCCCAAGCCGGGAAGAACTGATCGGCTTGATCCGCGCCATGGGCATCACGCCGCGCGATCTCCTGCGCCAGAAGGGCACGCCTTACGACGAGCTTGATCTCGGCAATCCCAAGTGGAGCGACGACGAACTGATCGACGCCATGCTCAAAGGCCCGATCCTTATCAACCGCCCGATTGTTGTCACACCGCTTGGGACCAAGCTTTGCAGGCCATCGGAAGCGGTCCTCGACATCCTGCCCAGTCCGGGCATCGGAACATTCACCAAAGAAGACGGCGAAGTCGTCATAGACCAGAAAGGCGACCGCGTTGTCTGAACTCGATCTTACTCTCCCTAATATCCGCACCGATTCATTGCCGCGACCCGACACCACCGCCCTGCAAGAGCCGCTACGATCCACGCATAAGCCACGCATCCTCCTGCTCTACGGGTCGGTGCGGACACGCTCCTACAGCCGCTTCCTGACACAAGAGGCTGCACGGCTGCTCGACCACCTCGGAGCCGAACCACGCATCTATAATCCCGGCGGCCTGCCACTCCCCGATGATGCTCCCGACGATCACCCCAAGGTACAGGAACTTCGCGAACTGGTGGCTTGGTCGGAAGGGCAGGTCTGGACTTCGCCGGAGCGCCACGGGGCGATGAGCGGAATCCTGAAAAGCCAGATCGATTGGGTACCGCTGAATAGCGGTGCGGTAAGGCCGACGCAGGGTAAAACGCTTGCCGTTATGCAGGTCAGCGGCGGCTCGCAATCGTTCAACGCCGTCAATCAAATGCGCGTCCTTGGCCGCTGGATGCGGATGGTTACCATTCCCAACCAATCCTCCGTCGCCAAAGCATTCCAAGAGTTTGACGAAGCCGGACGCATGAAACCCTCCTCGTACTATGACCGCGTCGTCGACGTGATGGAGGAACTGGTCAAATTCACGCTGCTAACGCGCGATGTTTCCGACCACCTGACAGACCGCTACAGCGAACGCGTCGAAACGGCTGCGGAACTATCAGCCAGAGTCAACCTGAGCAAAGCTGTCGATGCGAAAGGGCAGGGAGCAAGCCCAGCGGAATAAAGGAAGTCATCCAAACCAAAAAGGTTACGTTAAGACGGAACGCAAGATGTGTGCTGTCATACAGCACCATCTTTCTCGTCGGCTATCGCCTCCTCGGCAAGGGGGCCTTGCTGGCCCCCGTTGCATCCCCCGGCTAGAGGTCGTCGGAAAGCCGCCATGAAAGCGGTGAAAGCGAATGATGTTTATTTGTTTACGATAAATGTATAGAATAAAGGTAGTTGGAGTTTTCCAGCCGGGGTGTGAGAGCCCCTTTCGTTATGCGGCAGGCATCAGCCGTACTTGGTGCGTCTTCCTCACATGATGGTGAAGCGCGCCAGAGATGTCGCTTCTCGGCTTTGACCGGGAGGCGGCAGTGTATGTTCAGGTCATTGCCTGCGCTGTGCCTTGGGCACATCAGGTTTGCGGCTAAAGACTGCCGCACCGTTCTCATAACGAAACGGTTCTCAACTCCCAGTCACCAAGAGCAATCGCTCTGGTGGCCGTTTCGATTTTGACGAACGATTTTAGTGGGGAGTTCATGCGTACATTCATTGCCATCGCCGCCGTTATCGCGGCCTTAACTGGATACCCGGCCTTGGCCGAAGAACCCGCAAGCCAGCAGTCGACCCGGATCGACATCGACCAGGCGGCCAAGACATTCGTCTTCATCATCGATGATGAGCCTGTTGCAATGCTCGACAAGGAAGGCCTGCACGTCGTGGGTGGGATCGACTACGGGCGCTCTCTGACGGACACAGGTCCGGACGCGATCAAATCCATGATTCCCTCAGTACCGAAGGAGGCTGCCGATGAATAGGATCCTTCTTCTTCTCGTAGCACTTGTAACTCTCAGCACGACAGCTCAGGCGCAGCTCACTGGAACCGACATCAAGCCCGGCGATCCATGCACCGCCGCACAAGAGGGTCACGTCGCACGGAATGCCAGCGCTGATCGAAATATTAGCGAGATCACGCTGATTTGTGATGGCAGCCAATGGCAGAGCGCAACGGGTGGTGGTGGTTCTCTCCCATCCTGCCCGTTCGGGGATAGTATAATGTCTGGTTCAAGTGGATGGCTGTGTAGTAGCGCATTTGTATATCCGAGTTCATGCAAGGCCATATTGGATGCTGGTAACAGTGGGGGCGATGGAAATTACACTATCGACCCGGATGGCAGTGGGGGAGACGCCCAATTTCAAGCCTATTGCGATATGACGGGGAATGGAGGCGGCTGGACCCAAATACCACTTGCGACTCAATGGCAAACCGCTCGTTTAAACGCGATGGCGGTCACGAAGGAAGTTCGATTCACGGATGCCACCGGAACATCATTTCTTTCATGGACGGGGACGCTGCCAACGAATGCGCAATTCGATAGCAACCTGTGTTCGGTGGCAGGTACCAGGAAGGCCGGCAACAGCTATCCCCCTTCCATTTCGATAACAGCCGGTCCGTATGCTTATACCGGCCCCAGCAATGATTATATTAAACCATTCATCTGCTGGGTAAACCATGCGTCTAACGCCGGGTGCAACGCCTCTTGGGGCGGGCGATCCAATTTTCATATCAGCTATCTGAGCGGCTCGTATTACTCGAACAACTGCGCATCAAATGGCTTATCGGCATTCTGGATACGGTGATTCTTAGCTTGACGATTGGACAGGGCCTGACGACGGATGAGCGTGTGGTTTTACGCCGGGGATGAATTCAGCCAGCTTCTGCAGCGACTCTCCCGGACGCAGCGCCGTGAAGGTTTCGGCGATTTGCGCTAGCAGGCGCTGATCAACATCCACACCCCTTAAATCCAGCGCGCAGAATATGCGCACGGCTTTTTCCAGCAGGAAAGTTTGTCAGGCGTCCCGCTGGCCCCTATCAGGCCAGCGTCAGGCTCTCGTGAACCGAGCCTGCGAGTGCAGCGCAGTCTCGGCCCTTCGGGCTTCGATCCTTGACGCAAGGGAAGTGCTAAGGGGCGCTGCCCCTCGCGCGCGCAAGGCATCCAAACGCCTCCCCGCTTTTTTGTTTTGTTTTTGGGCGGGGCCCCTCGTTCGGAGCCACCTTGCGCTTGCTACCCCCGCTCTCGCCGAGGAGCAGGGGTGCATGCGCACCCCCTTTCTTATTTCGAGTGATGCTAGTGCTAGCGCGAGGTTGGCTCTTCCGCCCACCCCGTCTTTTGCCCGGATGGCAATCCGGCTGCGTGCATAGTGTTTCCATAATCGCAGATAGTGCCGCGACCGTGCTGGGCGTGCAATGGACTCTGCGGGGAAGGATGCGCGCGGCCCATGACACTCGACGTTGAAAAATACCTCCATCATCTTGATGGCATGGATCTCAGCGAAGCTGAGAAAGCCGAGTTCATCCGCACGCTGTGGCTGATCGCGCAGTGCTTCGTCGATGATGCGTACAGCGCACGTACGGATGTGGATGTTTCTCAACTCAAATCGGGCTTTGACGCTGCCAATGTTGTAAATTTGTCTGCCATCAGACAAACCCGCGCCACAGAAGCGAACGACAACGCCGCATCACGCGCCAAGAAGGAGCCTAGCGCCCGAAGGAAGGAAGCATGAGCGCCAACGACAACGCAAAAACACAGACCACTCGCGCCGTCATCTATGCCCGCGTTTCCAGCGCCAAGCAGGTGGAGGAGGGGCACGGCCTTGAATCCCAAGCCATGCGCTGCCGGGAATATGCGGAGCGTAAGGGCTATCAGGTCGTAGAGACCTTCTTTGACAAGGCTATCTCCGGTTCACTGTCCGAGCGGCCCGGCGTGATGGCGATGCTTTCCTATCTCAAGCAGCACAGCGGCAGCGGCGAGATTGCCGTCATCATCGATGACATCAGCCGCCTTGCCCGCGATACGCGCGTACACACCGATCTGCGTCTTGCCATCAGCCTAGCGGGCGGCAAGCTGGAAAGCCCTTCCATCACCTTCGGCGATGACTCCGACTCCATCTTCGTGGAAAACGTGCTGGCGAGTGCTAGCCAACACCAGCGCCAGAAGAACGGCGAGCAGACCAAAAACCGGATGCGCGCTCGCGCTATGAATGGCTATTGGGTGTTTCGTGCACCTACTGGCTACACTTACGGGAAGGTTGCCGGGCACGGGAAACTGCTGGTGCGTGACGAGCCGCTGGCGACAATCGTGCAGGAAGCATTGGAGGGCTTCGCCTCCGGGCGCTTCCAGACGCAGGCTGACGTTAAGCGCTTCCTTGAAAGCCAGCCGGAATATCCATGCAAGAGCGCAGCCGGAGCCGTTCGCTTCGAAGAAGTGCTGCGCCTTCTCACCCGCCCGCACTATGCCGGATATATCGAAGCCGCTGAGTGGGGCGTTTCCTTACGCAAAGGCCATCACGAGGGGCTGATTGACCTTCAGACTTTTGAGACCATCCAGCGCCGCATCAAAGGCGGGCTACGCGTCTTCACGAACACTGATATCGGCGAAGACTTCCCGCTGCGGGGCTATGCCGTGTGCGCCGATTGCGGCGGGCCGCTGACCGCTGGCTGGTCAAAGAGCAAGACCGGGAAGAAGCACCCTTACTATCACTGCTTCACCAAAGGCTGCACGTGCCGTGGCAAGTCCATCAAGCGCGATATGATCGAGGAGCAGTTCGGCGCGTTGCTGGAACGCCTGCGCCCCTCAGCGCAAACCGCTGGCCTGTTCAAAGACCTGTTCTTCAAAGCTTGGGATGAGCGCGGCAGCAGAGCTGAGGAGATAGCCAAGGCCCTTCGCGATGACCTCCGCAAGACCGAGCAGCAGATCGAACAGATGCTTGACCGCATCGTGGGGACATCCACAGCCACCGTCATCGCGGCCTATGAACGGCGCATCGCCAGTCTTGAAAGAGAGAAGCTCGTCATCATCGAAAAGCTGCAAGCAAACGCCTTTCCGAAGCGAGGCTGTAGCCAACAGTTTGAACTCGCTTTCCGCTTCCTCGAAAACCCGCATGAACTGTGGGTTTCTGACCGCCTAGACGACAAGCGGCTGGTGCTGAAATTGACCTTCGCAGACCGCTTGGCCTACTGCCGGAATGGAGGATTTAGAACCCCGCAAACCACCTTACCGTTCAAGGCTTTGCGGGCGGTTGGGGACGGCAAATGTAAAATGGCGGAGAGGGAGGGATTCGAACCCCCGGTACCCTTGCGAGTACTCCGCATTTCGAGTGCGGCGCGATCGACCACTCTGCCACCTCTCCGGAAGCCGTGGCGCCTGACGGCAAGGTGCGGCTTGTAGCTGTGCTTTGCGCGTTGCGCAAGCGGGTCAGGCCGACGGATGCCACGTCATATCGAGCGTTGTCGTCGCGGGGCCGGTCTTCTCGTAGCCGCGCGCAATCATGCGGCCTTCCTTGGCATCGGCAACCAGTGCGAGGCGCGTGTTATCGTTTAAAATTGGCGGCGTGAGCCACCGGAATTCTGTGTCGAAGGATGTTTCGACGTCTCGCATAATGCAGGCGCGGTCGCTGCTTTGATCGCCGCGCGCATGCCCATGCCAATCCGGCGTCTCCCAGTGATTGGCGGCGACCTGAGCCCCATCCCTGGTGCGAGCCTCTTGTTCCGTGCGTTCTATGACCGCTGTTTCTGCGGTGTCCAGACCCGCAAGCGTGAAGATCGCAGGCGTCGAGATCGGCTGCTCGATCAGCATGCGCCGGGCTTCAGCGAAATCCTTGGCTTCCTCCGCAACCTTACGCAGCAGATGCGCGGGTGTCGGGTGGGGCATATGCCAGACGCGGCGGCGGTTCGCGGCCCAGTCGAGATAGAAGAGCCCGGTCGCCTTGCGCATCGGCGGCTGATTGATCGCGGCTGAAAAACGTCCCGGAGCCATCACCTGCAGGACGCCTGTGTATCCAGGCCATGTCAGCAGCGAGAACGGTCCCGCATCGACGCCAGAGACTTTCGCACAAATGAGATTGGCGCCGAGCCCCGGCGCTTTCCAGTCGAGAACCCGGACCAGGCGGGCAGACCGGCCATCGGGCGACGGCGCCGCGCGGCAGGTGCAGGCCCACTCGTAATTGACGGAGAAAAAGTAGGCGCCGGGACGGCCGAGGATACGTGCGATTTCGTCGATTTCGGGAAGATGCCGGTTGTTCCAGCGCGCGAGCCAGGCACGGGATACTTTGTCGAGGGCCGCGAGCGTGCTGCGCGGATAACGGCGCGACGCGGCGTCGAGCAGGGCATGCGTGCGGTCTTTGTATGCGTGCAGTGTTTCCAGCGCGAAATTGCGGCCGGTTTCGATGATGGGGATTTCGTTCAGGTGCGGTTCGCGCGCCTGGATTGCAGGTGCATCGTCTCCAAGCTGAACCCGCATCGTGATGTCCTGGCTCCGATCGTGTTACGCTGGTCCGACGTTCCGCCGGTTTCGCCTATCGGCAGGGAAGATGGTTACTGAATGGCGCTTTTGCGAGCAGGCAGAGGGCTAAAGCCATCAAAAGCGAAACGCCGCATGGCAATTGACAAGGTGCCTCACTTCGACAATAAACCGCCACTCGCAGGCGGGATAAAATCCCCGCCTTCAATGCGCTGCCCGAGGCTCTTGCTGGAAATTTCCAGCATCCTTTTGAAAGTCCATCGTTTTCGATGGCGCCACAGGGCGCGGAAACAGGCCAATAAGGCCGGAAGGATTGACCATGTACGCTGTCATCAAGACCGGCGGCAAGCAATACCGCGTCTCCAAGGACGATGTCGTCACGATTGAGCGGGTTGCTGGCGATGCCGGTGCCACGGTCGAGTTCGACCAAGTGCTAATGGTTGGCTCCGGAGCCGACGTTAAGATCGGTGCGCCGATCATTTCAGGCGCGAAGGTCGTTGCTGAGCTTGTCGAGCAGTCGCGCGGGCCGAAGCTCATCGCATTCAAAAAGCGCCGCCGCAAAAATTCACGCCGCAAGAAAGGGCACCGTCAGGACCTTTCGATCGTGCGTATTACCGATATCACCGGCGCTTAACGAGCCGCCGCTTCATTCGAGGATTCTGAAATGGCACAGAAAAAAGCAGGCGGCTCGACACGTAACGGCCGCGATTCCGAAAGCAAACGCCTCGGCATCAAACGCTACGGCGGCGAGTACGTCATTCCCGGCAACATCCTGTGCCGCCAGCGCGGCACGCAGTGGCATCCGGGTTCGGGTGTCGGCATGGGCACCGACCACACGATCTTCGCAGTCGAAGAGGGAACGGTTGAGTTCGATACCAAGCGCAATGGCCGCATCTATATCTCGGTCAAGCCTGCGAAGGCGGTCGCAGCCGAATAAGCCGAGACACCGGTCTGGCGAGAATTCGGGGATGGCGCTGCCGTCCCCTTTTGCTTTTTTGGCGGCGGTCTCATATCCCTTTTCGCCACACACGTTCGTTTAGTTATCAGGCATGCAGACCCACCGCCTTCGCCTCAGAGCCGTTGTCGACAGTGACGCTGCCCGGATCGCCGATCTGGCTGGCGATTGGGACGTTGCGAGCATGACGGGTCGCATTCCCTATCCCTACTCGGCGGACGCGGCGCATCACTGGATAAGCGGCGTAGAAGACGGCGAGCAGGTTTTTGGTATCGAATGCGCAGCTGAATTCATCGGCATTTGCGGCTTCACGATGGATGTCAAGGGTGACGCCGAGCTTGGCTATTGGATCGGCAAGCCTTATTGGGGACACGGGTATGCGACCGAAGCGGCGAGCGCCGTGATGGCTTATGGGTTCACCAAGGCAGGCGTCAGGCGTTTCGTTTGCAGGCATCTGGCCGGCAATCCCGCGTCGGCGCGCGTCATCCAGAAGCTCGGCTTCAAATATATCGGAGATTCGACCGGCTGGTGCGAAGCTCGCCAATGCGAGCTTCCGGCGCTGAGCTATGAACTGCGTAGGCCGTGGACAATGGCCATTCGAGCACTGGCGTCATGAAGTTTCTGGATCAAGCGAAAATCTACATAAAGTCTGGTGCGGGCGGCAACGGCTGCGTCGGATTCCGGCGCGAGAAATTCATCGAGTTCGGCGGGCCGAACGGTGGCGACGGCGGTAACGGCGGCGATGTCTGGGTCGAGTGCGTGCAGAACCTCAACACGCTCATCGACTATCGGTATCAGCAGCATTTTGCGGCACAGAGCGGCACGCCCGGCATGGGGCAAAACAGAGCGGGTCCGAACGGCCGCGACTGCATCGTCAAGGTGCCTCCTGGGACGCAGGTGTTCGCGGAAGACGGCGAGACGCTGCTTGCTGATCTGACGGAGCCCGGCGCGCGCGTGCGCCTTGCCAAGGGCGGCAACGGCGGATTTGGCAACGCTCATTTCAAAAGCTCGACCAACCAGGCGCCGCGTCATGCCAATCCCGGACAGCCGAGCGAGGAACTGACGATCTGGCTGAGACTCAAGCTGATTGCAGACGCGGCCCTCGTCGGTTTGCCGAACGCCGGAAAATCCACGTTTCTCGCAACCGTCAGCGCCGCGAAGCCGAAGATCGCCGATTATCCGTTCACGACGCTTCATCCGAACCTCGGCGTGGTGCGCGCCGGTGATGTCGATTTCGTGCTCGCCGACATTCCGGGCTTGATCGAAGGCGCGAGCGAAGGCGCTGGGCTCGGCGACCGCTTTCTCGGTCACATCGAGCGCTGCCGCGTTCTTATTCATCTCGTCGATGCAACCTCGGTGGACGTGGCGGCCGATTACAAGACGGTGCGCCGTGAGCTCAAGGCCTATGGCGGAGCTCTCGAGAAGAAGAAAGAAATCGTCGCGCTTTCGAAGATCGATGCGCTTGACGAGGAGACGCTCGCGGAACGACGCGAGGCGTTGAAGAAGGCGGCACGCAAAACGCCTCTGCTGCTGTCGGCCGTATCGGGCGCTGGAATCAAGGAAGCGCTGTTTGCCTTGACGCGCGAGATTTCGCGCGGGGATGTGGCTGAGGATGACCAGGATCGCGACGCAAGCGGGCCGTGGCAGCCCTGAAGAACTTTTGCGCTTTGCCTTGCGAGATGCTTGCAAGTCGCGCACAATTGTTCATCCGCCTTCCATCCTCATAAAAAAGAGTTGCAATGGTCCACTCGACGCGAACGCCGATCTGGTCCTGGACTCTGCCGCTTGCCGGAGTGGCGCTTTTCGTATTCGCGACGTGGGCCGGTTTTGGCGAAGATTTCGCTTCAGATCCGCTTGGGATCGCCATCGCGATCGTACTGGTCCCGCTTTTGATGGGGGCCGTCTTCGCGGCGGTCTATCACGCCGAAGAAGTCGCACACCTGACCGGCGAGCCCATCGGCACTCTCGTTTTGACGATGGCGGTGACGGTGATCGAACTTGCCCTCATCGTATCGCTCATGCTGACCGGCAAGGCGGCGCCGACGCTGGTGCGCGATACTGTGTTTTCCGTCGTCATGATCATCACGACTGGGCTTGTCGGAGCTTGCCTTCTCGTCGGCGGCATCCGCTATCGTGAGCAGACGTTCGACGTGACGTCGGCTAAGATTTATCTCGCCATGCTGCTCGTGCTGACGACGCTCTCGATCATTTTGCCGAATTACACCAGCTCCGCCCCGGACCGCCTCTATTCGACCAGTCAGCTGGCGTTCATGAGCATCGCCATCATGGCGCTCTACGCTGTTTTCGTCTTCACACAGACCGTGCGACACCGCGATTATTTTTCCGGCGACTACGAACCACCCGATCCCAATGCGGAGACGGGCGGTAAGCTTATTCGCTCGATCCTTTTTCTCTGTGTCGCGCTCGTTGCCGTGGTTGTGCTTGCCAAACTTTTCGCGATCGAGGTGAACGCGGCCGTTTCGGCGGTTGGCGCGCCAGCGGCGTTCAGCGGCGTGGTCATCGCGTTCATCGTGCTGTTGCCGGAGTCGATCGCCGCGATCCGTGCGGCGAGCCGTGACAATCTGCAGAAAAGCATCAACTTGGCGCTCGGCTCGTCGCTGGCGACTATCGGGCTGACGATCCCTGCGATCGCGGCGGCCAACATCATTCTGCAGAAGCCGCTTATTTTGGGATTAGATTCGCGCGACATGGCGCTCGTCGTGATGACGCTCGGGGCCAGCATCCTGACGTTCGGCACGGGCCGGACGAACGTGCTTTTCGGCTTCCTGCATCTGGTCATTTTCGGCACGTTTCTGTTCTTTGCCGTTGTGCCGTAAGCGGACCCGAGGCACCGAATTAGGTAAAAATTGACGTGGCGGGCTGATATGCGGCATCGGCCTCTTGCCCGAATGCGCGCATTTACAGATAAGCACGCGACGGTCCGGTGCTTCGCGCATCGGGTTCGACTTTCAATCCGGGATTGGCATGATCCGCGCTCCGCAGTCCGCCGCTACGATCGCTACCGCGCGCCCTGAATGGGCGAAGGCGCGGCGCATCGTCGTGAAAATCGGTTCCGCGCTGCTGACGGATCAAAAGACCGGGCGGATCAAATCGGACTGGCTCAATTCGTTCATGGACGATGTCGCCGAGCTTGCGCGGGCAGGTAAGGACATCGTGCTCGTCTCGTCGGGCTCGATTGCGCTCGGGCGGCATGCGTTGAAGTTGCCGAAAGGGCCGCTTGAACTCGAGCAGAGCCAGGCTGCGGCGTCCGTCGGCCAGATCAGCCTCGCACATGCGTATCAGGAGCTCGCGGCGGCGCGCGGTCTGACGGCGGCACAGATTCTTTTGACGCTTGGCGATACGGAAGAACGGCGACGCTATCTGAATGCGCGCAACACGATCGAAGTGCTGCTGGCTCTGAAAGCCATCCCAGTCGTCAACGAGAACGATACGGTTGCGACGGCGGAAATTCGCTACGGCGATAACGACAGGCTGTCGGCGCGCGTCGCGTCGATGGTTTCGGCGGATTGTCTCGTGCTGCTCTCCGACGTCGACGGCCTTTACACGGCGCCTCCGGGTGAAGATCAGAACGCCAAGCACATCCCGCTCGTCACCGAGATCACGCCCGAAATCGAGGCTATGGCCGGTGACGCTGGTACGGAGCTTTCCAAAGGCGGCATGAAGACGAAGATCGAGGCGGGCAAGATCGCGCTCTCGGCCGGAACCGACATGGTCATCACGACGGGCAAGGTTCTCAATCCGCTGAAGGCCATTTCGGGCGGCGCGCGCGTCACGTGGTTCGTTGCCAAGTCCGACCCGGTGACGGCAAGAAAGCGATGGATTTCCGGTCAGCTCGAGCCGAGCGGACACGTTTACCTTGATGCGGGCGCCGAGAAAGCCCTGATGTCGGGGAAGAGTTTGCTGCCGGCGGGCGTCACCCGCATCGACGGCGCTTTCGATCGCGGTGATGCCGTTACGATAAGGTCGGCCGACGGCCGGGAACTCGGACGAGGCCTTGTCGCCTATGCGGCGGACGATGCGCGACGTATTATAGGCAAGCGTTCGGGCGAGATCGCCGCGATCCTCGGGTTCAAGGGGCGCGCGACGCTGATCCACCGGGACGACATGGCGCTGACGAGGACATAGGTATGAACAAGCCGGAGCGCATCGAGAACGAGACAGCCGAGCTGATGCGCGGCATTGGCCAAGCCGCGAAGGCTGCGAGCCGCAGGCTTGCGATCGCGACGCCGGAAGAAAAGAACGCGGCGCTGCTCGCGGCGGCAAAAGCCTTGCGCGCAGCGACACCCAAAATTCTCGCCGCCAACGCGCAAGACATCGATGCCGCGAACGCCGCGGGCCGGCCGGATGCCTTCGTCGATCGGCTGCTGCTCGACGAGACGCGCATCAACGGTATTGCTGTCGGCCTCGAAGAAATCGCGACGCTGCCCGATCCGGTCGGAACGGTGCTTGCGGAGTGGACGCGGCCCAACGGCCTCAAATTCCAGCGCGTGCGCGTGCCGCTCGGAACCATCGGCATCATCTACGAAAGCCGTCCTAACGTGACCGCGGACGCCGGGGCGCTGGCGCTCAAGGCCGGGAACGCGGCGATCCTGCGCGGCGGCTCGGAAAGCCATCATTCAAGTGTTGCAATTCACGCCTGCCTCGTCGAGGGGCTGCGCGCGGCTGGCCTGCCGGAAGCCGCGATCCAGCTCGTTCCGACGACGGACCGCGAAGCCGTGGGCGCCATGCTGCGCGGCTTGGACGGTTCGATCGACGTCATCGTGCCGCGCGGCGGGAACGGGCTTGTCGAGCGCGTTCAGGACGAAGCCCGCGTTCCGGTCTTCGCGCATCTCGAAGGCATCTGTCATACTTACGTCGATCAGGGCGCGGACATGAAGATCGCCGTGCCGCTGGTCGTCAACGCCAAGATGCGGCGCACGGGCATTTGCGGCGCGACCGAGTGCCTGCTCGTCGACAAGAATGCGCGGACTGATTTGTTGACGCCGCTTGTCAAAGCCCTGCTCGAAGACGGTTGCGAAGTTCGCGGTGACGAAGCCACGCAAAAGGTCGATCCGCGCGTCAAGGCGGCTCAGCCCGACGATTACGGCAAGGAGTTCCTCGATGCCGTGATAGCGGTGAAGTTGGTCGACGGCGTCGACGGCGCCATCGAGCACATCGCGCGCTACGGTTCGCAGCACACCGATGCGATCATCACGGAATGCGAGGCAACGGCCGAGCGGTTCTTGAACCGCGTCGACTCTGCGATCGTTCTGGTCAACGCGTCGACGCAGTTCGCCGACGGCGGCGAGTTCGGCTTCGGCGGCGAGATCGGCATTGCAACGGGCAAGATGCACGCGCGCGGGCCGGTCGGCGTCGAGCAGCTGACGAGCTTCAAGTACAAGGTGCGAGGCACCGGCCAGACGCGGCCGAAGTGAACGCGACGGATGAGGCACGTCTGATTTGACGCGAAAGATTCCGCAGCAAAGTTTTGGGTCGCTTCGCGTCCATCCGCCCATTTGCCTCCCCGGTCAACGGATCGGCATCATGGGCGGTTCGTTCAATCCGCCGCACGCCGGGCATCGCATTGCCGCCGAAGCTGCGATGAAGCGCCTGGGGCTCGATCAGCTCTGGTGGCTGATCACACCGGGCAACCCGCTCAAGTCGCGCGATGGTCTGTCGGAGGTGAATGGTCGCCTGCGCCTGGTCCGGCAGTTCGCGGTCGGTCCAAGAATGAAGGTGACGAGCTTCGAGCGCGAACTCGGCACGAGCTTCACGGCGGCGACGCTGGCGTTTCTGAAGCGGCGCCATCCGGGCGTCAGGTTCGTCTGGGTCATGGGCGCCGATAATCTCGCCTTTTTCGACCGCTGGCAGCATTGGCGGAGCATCGCTGATCTCATGCCGATCGCGGTCGTGGACCGGCCCGGTTGGCGATTGCGCGGGCTTTCGTCTCCGGCTGCGCTTGCCCTTTCGCGCTGGCGGCTTCCTGAATCGGAAGCACGCTCGCTGGCGGATCGAAAGCCGCCTGCCTGGGTTCTGTTGACAATCCGTCTTTCAGACCTTTCGTCAACCACGTTGCGCAATGCAGCAACTCCGGCAATGGTGGACGCTGGCTAGGTCATTGAAAATTATGACGTTTCCGCGACAGTCGGCATCCGGATTTCATTTGCCGGATGTGGCGACGCCGTTTAGTATGTGGGCAGCCCGGAATCGGCCGGGCCGTCTGACTTGCGGGACCAATCAGCAAAGGATGCTTACCGCTTGATCCGAACCACAGCCGAGGCCGCCCGCAAGGGCAGCTCTCTCGCCCAGTCCGCCGCCAAGGCGCCGGATTCGGCCGCTCTCCTCGAAGACGTCGTCCATTGGCTTGACGACGCGAAAGCCGAGGCCATCGTTTCCATCCCTCTCAAAGGCAAGTCCGCGCTTGGCGACTTCATGGTCGTCGCGTCCGGCCGTAACGACCGGCATGTTGGGGCCATCGCCGAGCAGCTGCGCGAAAAGCTGAAAGCGCGCGGTGAGGCTCGCGTCCGAGTCGAGGGATTGAACGCCTGCGATTGGGTGCTGATCGACACGGGCGATATCATCGTCCACGTCTTCCGGCCCGAGGTGCGCGAGTTCTATAACCTCGAAAAGATGTGGCAGGCGGATATTCCCGCCGATGCCTCGCGCGGCGACACCTCGCAGCACTGACGTCGCGGCGAGCATTGATTTCTTTGTTCTACGCGGTCCGCTTCGCGACCGTGGGCGGTTCTTATGCGCATCTCGCTCCTCGCTGTCGGCAAGCTGAAAGACGCCGAGGAGCGTGCGATCTCGGATCGCTATGTGAAGCGCTTCAACGGCGCGGGCCGGTCGATCGGATTGGGTCCCCTCGACATTCGCGAGCTGAACGAAAGCCGGCAGCCGAGCGCCGACGAGCGCAAGCAAGATGAAGCCGCGCGGCTGATGAAGGATCTGACGGCCGATTCGTTTATCGTCGCGCTCGATCCCGCAGGCAAATCCATCACCAGCGAAGCGTTCGCGCGAATGCTCGGCGAAAAGCGCGACGGCGCGGTCAAGACATGCGCATTCCTGATCGGCGGGCCGGATGGGCACGGCGCGCAAGTGTTGAAGTCGTCAGGACTGACGTTGTCGCTGGGCTCGCTGACGCTTCCGCACGGGCTGGCGCGTGTCGTTCTGCTCGAGCAGATTTATCGCGCCGCGACTATTCTTTCTGGGCACCCCTATCATCGGGCGTGATGCGTTATGCCGGGAGCGATGGCCAAATTCAGCTTTCCGCCGATCGTCACGCCGGAAGCGCAGCTGCTCATTCTCGGCACGTTGCCGGGAGAGGAATCGCTGCGGCTGCAGCAATACTACGGGCATCCGCGAAATCATTTCTGGCCGCTGATCGCCGCGATTTTTGGTGAGGCCGTGCCTGCGGACTATGCCGGACGTGTCCGTCTCTTGAAACAGCATGGCTGCGCGCTTTGGGATGTGCTCGAAAGCGCCGAACGGATCGGAAGCTCGGATGCCGCCATCCGGAATGCGACGGTCAATCCATTCGCGGCATTTCTGGCGGACTATCCGAACATCCGGACGATTGCTTTCAATGGTCAGAAGGCGCGCGATTTATTTCGCCGCCATGTCGTGAAGCCAGGACATGTGTCGGAGCAGGGCTTCACGACGATCGACTTGCCGTCGTCGAGCCCGCTTTACACAAAGTCGCTGGAGGAAAAGCTCGGCATCTGGCGCGCGAAATTGGCGGGTTCGCTTGCAGTTCAAAAGCGTCGCGCGAAATAATCGATGCCGAACTGAGGCAACAGGCGGCGCATGACGGCGGCCATCAGCGTCGGCGTCGTCACGTAATAATGCGATTTCGGCCGGTTGCTGTCGAGCGCATGGATCAGGCGCTTCGTGACGGCTTCGGGTTCGAGCTTGAACGACATCTGGCCGCCGGCCTTCATCTGTTCGAGACGGGTTTGATAGACGTCGCGGTGCGGAGAATTTTCGATATCGATCGTTGCGAGCAGACGCGCCACGGAGTGCTCGACGAAACGGGAGCGGATCGGTCCCGGTTCAATCAAAGACACCTGGATGCCGGAACCTTCGAGTTCGAGCCGTAGCGATGTCGTCAGTGCCTCAAGTGCGAACTTCGAGGCGCAATAGGCGCCGCGATAGGGCGCGACGACCATTCCCAAAACCGAAGAGCAATTGACGATCCGTCCGCTGCCGTTCTTGCGCATCGATGGAATGAGCCGCCGGGTCAGATCGTGCGTGCCGACGAGATTGACTTCGAGCTGTTCGCGCAGCAGCGCTGGGGTAAGATCCTCGACGGCACCCGGTTGTCCGAATGCCGCGTTGTTGAACAGCGCATCGAGATGCCCGTGCGTGAGTTCAAGCGCGCGAATGGCGCAGGTCGCGATCGATTGCGGATCGGCCAGTTCGAGCCGCAGCGCTTCGACGCCTTCGTAATTCTTGAGGCGGGCGAGGTCTTCCGCCTTCCTGGCCGTCGCGATCACGCGCCAGCCGCGCTGTTTCATTGTTCGGGCGGCGTCGAGGCCGATACCGGACGAGCATCCGGTGATGAGAATTGAACGTGCCATGAAAGCCCGGCTAGATCGTAAATCGAGAACGGCGTGTGTCCTCGTGTATAGGCTCATGGGTGCCGGTGCAAAGGCGTAAAAATTTGCGACGATCGGCGGGCTTTGCGCAGGCCGTCACTTCTTGAATTTCAGAATCACTTTGCCGCCGTCGTCCTTGACGATCAGCATGTCGCGGTCGATCGCGAACGAGCGCGCGGCTTCGAGGGCCGCGAAGTACTGCGATTCGATTTCAGATTTGCCTTCGCACAGCATCTTCGTCGAGGCGAGCGGGCCGATCTGAATCGCGTCGTCCTCGATGCTGATCGGGCCGGTGAAGCGATTGCAGCCGCCGGTTCCCGAGGCTTTGTCCGCCGTGTAGTCGAGCGTCGGTCCATCGACCGGATTGCCGTTGAGCTCGACCGCAGCCCAGCTCGCTGCCGGCGGACTTTCGTCGTCCTCGGCAAGAGCAGGAATGCTGGCTGCAAGAGCCAGCCCCACGATGAGGAACGCCGTTGTCAGTCTCATGGTGTGCGGCTCCTCGTTAGGTGCGTCGCAATCAGTTGGCGTTTTCGAGCAGGCGGCGGGCGATGACTTGCGCCTGAATTTCCGCCGCACCTTCGAAGATGTTCAGGATGCGCGCGTCGCAGAGCACGCGGCTGACCGGATATTCGAGCGCGAAGCCGTTGCCGCCGTGGATCTGCAACGCGTTGTCGGCGTTGGCCCACGCGACGCGGGCTCCGAGTAGTTTCGCCATGCCCGCTTCGAGATCGCAGCGGCGCCCGGCGTCTTTCTGGCGCGCCGAGAAGTAGGTGAGCTGGCGCGCGATCATCGTCTCGACCGCCATCATCACGACCTTGTTGCGCACGCGCGGGAAAGCGTAGATTGGTTTGCCGAACTGTGCGCGTTCGAGCGCATATTTGAGACCCAAGTCCATCGCGCATTGCGCGACGCCGACGGCTCGGGCCGCTGTTTGGATGCGTGCGCCTTCAAAGGTGTTCATCAACTGTTTGAAGCCCTGGCCTTCGACGCCGCCGAGAAGGTTGGCCGCAGGAACTTCGAAATTATCGAAGGAAATGTCGTATTCCTTCATGCCGCGGTAGCCGAGAACTTCGATCTCGCCGCCGGTCATGCCGTTGGCGGGGAAGGGGTTCTCATCGCTGCCGCGCGGCTTTTCCGCGAGGAACATCGACAGGCCCTTGTAGCCCGGCTCGTTCGGGTTGGTGCGCGTCAACACCGTCATGATGTCGGCGCGAACAGGATGCGTGATCCAGGTTTTCTGTCCCGTGATCTTGTAGACGTCGCCGTCTTTCACAGCGCGGGTTTTCAACGAGGCGAGGTCGGAGCCGGTGTTCGGTTCGGTGAAGACGGCCGTCGGCAGCACTTCGCCTGATGCGATCTTCGGAAGGTATTTTTCTTTCTGTTCCGGCGTGCCGTTGTGCAGGATCAACTCGCCTGCGATCTCGGCGCGTGTGCCGAGGGAGCCGACTCCGATGTAGCCGCGCGACAGCTCTTCGGAGGCCACGCACATCGATTCCTTACCGAGCGCCATGCCGCCGAATTCTTCCGGCAGCGACAATCCGAAGACGCCGAGTTCCGCGAGCTTCGCAATGACGTCGAGCGGAATATATTCGTTTTTCAAATGCCATTCGTGCGCGTGCGGATAGACTTCATCGAGGCAGAAGCGGCGCATCAGATCCTGGATCTGCGCGTGCGTCTCATCAAGGCCCGTGTCGCCGAACGTCATGGCTTCAGGCTGCGCGGCGATCAATTCGCCGAGGCGGGCCTTCACCGATTCCGAGCCGCCTTCGGCGACGAGATCGGCGATTGAATCTTCGAAGCGGCGGAGATCGACCTTCGGAACACCGAGCGCGTCGGGGCGGGCGATCTCGAGCTGGCTCATCGGAATGCCGCTCGCGATCTGGGCGCCGTATTCCGCGAAGGCAGCGATCAGCAGGAGCTGCTCGAATTCGCCAAAGCGTCTCTCGCCGTTCAGACGGCTCGCCCAGTCGTGCATCTGGCGGAGGCCTTCGACAGCCGTCGCGAGCCACGCGAGCCCGTGCGCGGTGTGCTGCGCATTGTCGATGCCGCCGGCTTCCTGAATCTTGATGCGGACGCCGGCTTTCGCCGCTTGCAGGATACGATCCGCTCCGGTCACGGCTTCGCCGCAGCGCTCGATGAGTTTCTCGGGACCGGCTTGAAGAATAGTGGCTCCGGCCTTCAAGGGCGCGACGGACATGGATTTCTCCTGAAAATAGCTGGGCGCGCTGGCCAGAGCTTCGATGCTCTTTCGCCACGCCATGAACAGTTTACTAGCCGCCGGAAATAAGCCAACTGGACGTCCGCCGCAACCGGCGCTGGGACGCAGTTTGGCGGTTTCGAGCTCGCGGGGGTGGGGCGTTGGGACAGGGCTAAGGGGCTCGGCTGTTAACGGATCGGACCGGGTAAGAAAAACCTGTGTCTGAAATGCAGCCCGAGCCGATGAGATGCTTCAGAATTATGGACCTCAGGGACCTCAGCAACTAGGTTCCGCGGCGAACGGCAGCCACAGGAGACCGAAGACCCGATGAAGCGCGCGCGCAGATTGTTCGAGGCCATTTATAGGCTGTACGAGCATTCAGGTTTCGCCATGGCCGGCGCGGTCGCGTTTTCCTTCGTCGTGTCGATCTTCCCGTTTTGCATCTTCCTCGGTGCGCTTTCGGGCGTTTTCGGCGGGCGCGAACTGGCGCAGGATGCCATCAATCAGCTCTTCGCCATTCTGCCCGAGCCGGTCGCCAAGGGGATCGCGCCGGAGATCGAGGCGGTGATGGGATCGCGGCGTATCGATCTTCTGACGGCCAGTGGATTTCTGGCGCTTTTCTTCGCGACGAGTGCGATCGAGACGTTGCGGGCAGCGCTCAACGGAGCGTATCGCGTGCATGAAAAGCGGCCATATCCGCTTTGTCTGCTGATCAGCATGCTGTTCGTTTTCGTCACCGCGATTTCGACGCTGGTGCTGACGTGGGCGGTCGTCGTCGGCCCGAGCGTCGTCGGTCCGGCGATCGCGTCGCAGTTCGAATCGGAATGGATCAAACGACTCTTTGATTCGACGGGTTTAGGGCCGGGTGTGCGATACGGCTTGGCCGGCGCGGTGATTGCGGCGCAGTTATGCGCGCTGCATTTATGGCTGGCGGCGGGACGGCGTCGGCTGGCCGATGTCTGGCCTGGCGTGCTGCTGTCGATCGTTCTCTGGCTGGCGCTGGCGGGGCTGTGGTCGCGCTATCTCGCGATCACGAACTACTCGTTATTTTACGCAGGCCTTTCGCAGCTGATGATCGCGCTGATCTTCTTCCAGTTCACCGCGATCACGATTTTGCTTGGTGCAGAATTCAATCGCGGCGTCAGCGAGATGAAGCGGATGCGGCGCGAAGCGGCGGAGCGCGCGGCGTTCGGCGGCGGTTCGCCAAGCTGAGCAGATAGCTTCTATCCCCTCCCGTCGCGGGGAGGGGATAGAGCAAGCAGTTAACCCTGGCGCGGACGCATCAGCGCTGCTGCGGGCCGGCCTCGATGACATCCTCGAGCGTGCGCAGTCCCGTCGTCGGAGCCGAGACGAGCACGGCCATGTTGCCCGGCTTGTGCTCGTTGCGCATCATGCGCATGTGAGCCTTGGGAATCTGATCCCACGACAGAACTTCCGACATGCAGGGGTCGATACGGCGCTCGACGACAAGCTTGTTGGCCTGCGACGCCTGCGCAAGGTTTGCGAAGTGGGAACCCTGGACGCGCTTCTGGTGCATCCACAAATAGCGAGCATCCATCGTCAGATTGTAGCCGGTGGTGCCGGCGCAAATGACGACCATGCCGCCGCGCTTCACGACCTGCACCGAGACGGCGATCGTCGATTCACCGGGATGCTCGAAGACGCAGTCGACGTTCACGCCCTTGCCGGTGATGTCCCAGATGGCTTTGCCGAACTTGCGCATTTCCTTCAGCCACTCGGCGTACTCTGGCGAGCCGACTTTCGGGAGCTGTCCCCAGCAATTGAATTCTTTGCGGTTGATGGCACCCTTGGCGCCGAGCTGCAGGACGTAATCGCGCTTGTCGTCTTCGGACACGATGCCGATGGCGTTGGCGCCGGAGGTTGCGCAGAGCTGTACGGCGAATGAGCCGAGACCGCCGGATGCGCCCCAGACGAGCACGTTATGGCCGGGCCTCAGCACGTGCGGGCGATGGCCGAACAGCATGCGGTAGGCGGTTGCGAGAGTCAGCGTGTAGCAGGCGCTTTCTTCCCAGGTCAGATGCTTCGGACGCTCGAGAAGCTGGCGGTCCTGCACGCGGCAGAACTGCGCGAACGATCCGTCCGGCGTTTCGTAGCCCCAGATGCGCTGGCTCGGCGAAAACATCGGATCGCCGCCGTTGCACTCTTCGTCGTCGCCGTCATCTTGGTTGCAATGGATGACGACCTCGTCGCCGACCTTCCAGCGCTTCACCTTGGAGCCGACAGCCCAAACGATGCCGGACGCATCGGAGCCTGCGATGTGGTAAGGCTGCTTGTGAACGTCGAACATCGAGATCGGCTTGCCGAGCGAAGCCCAGACGCCGTTGTAATTCACGCCCGCCGCCATAACGAGAACAAGTACGTCGTGGCTGTCGAGCTGCCACGTCGGAACGACCTCGACCTGCATGGCCTTGTCGGGTTCGCCTTCCCGTTCCTTGCGGATGGTCCAGGCGTACATGTTCTTCGGTACGTGCCCGAGAGGCGGGATTTCGCCGATCTCATAGAGATCTTTCTTGACCCCTGCTTCCAGCGGGTGGGCGGCGGCCGCCGCCTCTTTCTTCGTTGCCACGTTTTGGCTCGCCATTGATATTGCTTCTCCCGACTTTCCCCGCGTTGAGGGCCATTCTGGCTCGTCTTCTTCGCGTTTCCCCTGCGGTCCGGCAGAGGGGATCGCAGTATGAAGCACGTTTTTGCGCTGCAATGAAGGGGGCTCAAACCAGACGTTAACCGACGATCAAGAACTCCTTAACCGGGGACGTCTAGCTTCTAGCGTGTACAAAGGCCTGATACTTTTTGCCACCCGCACATTCGCCGCACGCCTTCCGACCGGATGACCCCAGACATGCAAGATCTGTTGTGGCAGCTCAGAGATACCGACGCTTTTACCGTCTGTGTCGCCGCCGCATTCGCGGCCGCAGTTTTCTGGTTCATCCGAGAAATCGTCGATGCGCCGATGCTGGCCATTGTTTCGGTGCCGTTTTTAATGCTCGGCGGCATTCTGGCTCCTCTCGGATTCCGGGCCGCGATGATCAGGCTTGCTCACGACCAGGACACCAACGTCGCCGCGACCGTCGCGGTTGGGGTAGTCGCGGCGCTCAGCCTGATCGTGAGCGTCAAATGGCTGTGGGCTTTGCTGCTCGAACATCAGGCCAAACGGGCGCGCATTGAGCCGGTGGCGGTCCGTTCACGGGCGCGGCGATAGCCGGTAAAGCGATCGCTTGATTTTGGCACGAACCGGGCGCTATCAAGTCGCGAAACGCGGCGAACTGCCGTTTTTGCCTTTCCGCGACATTCTATTACTTTACGTTCCCTGATCCTGGCCACTGTTGCCCCGAGCCGAGAGACGCCGTTCGCATGTCCGAACCCAAGACTGGAAGTCCAGCCAAAGCAAAAGATGGCAAGGCCGAGCGCGAGAAGCCTTGGCTGTTTCGGACCTATGCCGGGCATTCGACCGCGGCAAAGTCTAATGAGCTTTATAAGAAAAACCTGGCTAAGGGCCAGACGGGCCTGTCGATCGCTTTCGACCTGCCGACGCAGACCGGGTACGATTCTGACCATGAGCTGGCGCGCGGCGAAGTCGGCAAGGTCGGCGTTCCCGTCTCACATTTCGGCGATATGCTGACGCTGCTCGACGGCATTCCGCTCGATCAGATGAATACGTCGATGACGATCAACGCGACGGCGGCGTGGCTGCTGTCGCTCTATATCGCCGTCGCGGACCAGACGGGCGCGTCGCGCTTGAAGCTCACCGGCACGATTCAGAACGACATCATCAAGGAATACTTGTCGCGCGGTACCTACGTGTTTCCGCCGCAGCCGTCGCTCCGGCTCATCAAGGACACGATTGTCTTCTCGACGCGGAACGTGCCGAAGTGGAATCCGACGAACGTCTGTTCCTACCACTTGCAGGAAGCGGGTGCGTCGCCAGTCCAGGAACTCGCTTATGCGCTGGCGACGGCCATCGCCGTGCTCGATACCGTCAAGGCGTCGGGCGAGGTTCCGGCGGAAGAATTCAGCAACGTGGTCGGCCGCATTTCGTTTTTCGTGAACGCGGGAATGCGCTTCATCACCGAGATGTGCAAGATGCGTGCGTTCAACGAGCTTTGGGATGAGATCGCGCGCGATCGCTATGGCGTCGAGGACCCGAAGCACCGGCGGTTCCGCTACGGCGTGCAGGTCAACTCCCTCGGGCTCACCGAGCCGCAGGCCGAGAACAACGTCTATCGCATCCTGCTTGAAATGCTGGCGGTCACGCTGTCGAAAAACGCGCGTGCGCGCGCGGTTCAGTTGCCCGCCTGGAACGAAGCGCTGGGATTGCCACGGCCGTGGGATCAGCAATGGTCGCTCCGTATGCAGCAGATCGTTGCGTACGAAACGGATCTTCTGGAATACGGCGATATTTTCGACGGCTCCGTCGAGATCGCGAAGAAGGTCGCCGCGCTGAAGGAAGAAGCGAAGGCGGAACTTGCGACAATCGACAAGATGGGCGGCGCCGTGGCGGCCATCGACTATATGAAGCGCCGGCTCGTCGAAAGCGGCACGGGCCGGCTTTCACAGATCGAGACCGGGGAATTGACGGTCGTCGGCGTCAACAGGTTCAAGGAAACCGAGCCGTCGCCACTGTCGGGCGGAACGGACGCGATCATGGTCGTCGATCCGGCCGTTGAAGCTGAGCAGATCGGGCGTCTCAAGGCCTGGAAAGCGAACCGCGACGCCAAGACGGTGGCGGCGGCCCTCGCAGAGGTCGAGCGGGCGGCCAAGGAAGGCATCAACATCATGGAGTCGTCCATCGTCGCCGCGAAAGCCGGCGTCACGACGGGCGAGTGGGGCACGACGCTGCGCAAGGTGTTCGGCGAATACCGGGCTCCGACAGGGGTCGCCCGAGCGGCTGTCGTGCGCGAGGGCGCGCAGCTTGCGACTGTCCGTGAGTCCGTCAACGAGGTGTCCGACCGCCTCGGACGCCGCATCAAGTTTCTCGTCGGCAAGCCGGGCCTCGACGGGCATTCCAACGGCGCCGAGCAGATCGCGGTCAGGGCGCGCGATGTCGGCATGGAAGTCGTTTACGAAGGCATCCGACTGACGCCCGCGCAGATCGTGCGCGCGGCTGTCGATGAAGCTGTTCACGTTGTCGGATTGTCGATCCTTTCCGGGTCGCACGTGCCGCTGGTCAAGGACGTGATGGAGCGGATGCGCAAGGAAGGCCTCGACGACGTTCCGGTGATCGTCGGCGGCATCATCCCGCCAGCTGACGAGAAGGCGCTGAAAGCGTTCGGGGTTGCGGCCGTTTATACGCCGAAGGACTTCCAGTTGAACGACATCATGGCGGACATCGTGCAACTCGTGGATCGGAACGCCAGCGCGGCTGCCTGAACGGCCGGGCTAGAGCCTTTCCGCTTTTCGTTGAATCGCGGATCGGCTCTAGGTCTTTGTTTTATCGTGCTTCTTATCGGAAAACCGGTTCCCACTTTTCCGGAAGCACTCTAATGATCCCGGTGTCTGTTGTTCTCATATTGATTTTTACAGCATCGCTGCCGTCCCGAGGGGGTGGGTCGCGCATTTCATCGTGAATGCCGCGCGGCTCGGTGGCCACGCGTGTGATGCGACCATAGATTCACCCTCATGCAATGGATGACATCGCATGGCTATCTCTGATACACGCGGCGCGATTTAAGGGAGACACCCGTGCGCGAAGATGTTCGGCGGCGACTGGATCGGGCCATATGGCTCGATCGTGCGAAATACCTCGGGATCGGGCTTGGCATCGTCGCGGCGATCGGGCTCGCATTCGGATATGAGACGCTCGACACCAAGGTCGACAACAAGGACGTCGCCGGCAAGGTGACCGACATCGAGCCTCTGGTCACGAAATCGAGCGTGGCCGAGGCCGAAGGGGAAAACGTGATCGTTCAACTCGATCACGGGCCATTGATCCGCGTGCTGGCCTATAAGTCGCGCCGACTCAAGGTCGGCGACGAAATCCAGGTCGTGGAGCATCACCATGGAACGGGGCGCGTCACTCATACGCTGAAATAGCCCGTCTCACGCGTTGACGCAGGGGGCTTAGCCGGTATAGATCGCCCCTTCTCGCCCGCTTCGGGCGGCAAAAGCCTCAGTGGCGGAACGGTAGACGCGGCAGACTCAAAATCTGCTATTCGCAAGGGTGTGGGGGTTCGAGTCCCTCCTGAGGCACCAAAAAATATCAAGATCAATGAGTTGGAAGGCGTCCTCTGTACACTGACTTCCTAACCTTTCGATTTACTGGCTTCCTAACCATTTGAATTTGCGCCGTTGTATAATTTCCAATCGGAATACAACCCGAAATCCAACCGCAATAACTGCGTCCTCTCATTAGATCATCGTGGCTTCGATGAACGTCGCCGCGACTTGCGGGACGATAGCGTTTCCGATGGCGCGCAACTTAGAAATTCGCGCGGGTATCCCATGAGCCAGCACGGGTGTTCCGGGCACGGCGCGCCGTCGTCTACCGTCCGTCCCCAATGAGCTCTCATTTGCCCAGGGAGATTGTCCGGCTGTCTGCCTTCCGCCTTTCGTTTGAGCGACAGGTTGCCAGCTTTCTCGCCATCTGATGCTTTCGGCGTCGCCCACGGCCGCAAACCATAGCCGCTCACGCTTGTGGGGCGCGGCGACGAGCCCAGCCGCAAGATTGGCCGCCCCGACGGCATATCCTGATGCTTCCAAGTCAGCGCGAACTCTGGAGAGCCATTCAAGTCCGTCGCCGCCCGCAACCTGTTCTCCAAATACGTTTGCAGGACGAAAGTGGCTGATGAGGTCGCGCCAGACGGGCCAGAGATGGCGCTCGTCATCGAACGCCTTACCGTGCTTGCCGATACCCGAGAAGGGCTGACAGGGGCAACTACCCGTCCAAACAGGTCGGTCATCGGACCATCCGGCGAGGCGGAGTGCAAATGACCATCCGCCGATGCCGGCGAAGAAGTGGCATTGGGTATAGCCGCGGAGGTCGTCGGCGTGGACATCGACGATGCTTCGTTCGTCAACGTCTCCTGGCGCGATGTGTCCTGCGGTGATGAGGTTACGGAGCCATTGCGCAGCATAGGGATCATTCTCGTTGTAGTAGGCGGTCATGATGAGGGGCTGACCGACTATGGGTGAAGCGAAATGAGGGCTGTGGATGGAACTTTGGCGCCGCGCGAAACAAAGGAAATTCGTGTCATGGTTGCTCCCGATTTTCGAAGGGGAGCCACCCTATTTGTACGGGCTTCCGAAAAAGCAATACCGTTTTTCAGGAATTATCGATGGAATGGATTTTTAAAATAGCCGAGCAGCTCTCTCCGATTATCGCTCATTGGTGGGACAAGTTCGTCGACCTGGTGAACTCGAATTTTATGGCGGCACTCGCGGGCGCCTTGGCAGGGCGATAGTTGCCGATCGAATTGCGACGAGGAAAGCGAGGGGAACAAAAATCTTAGACGATCTGCGAGCCACTAACTCGGCGATCGCGTTGTCAGGCCTGATCTCTAACGAGGCTCTAGTGATGAAAGGGCAGCAGGTTCTCGATCTTCATAGGGGCTTCGCTCTTGAGGAGGTGAGGTTTGAGGAGTCCAGACTGTAAAAGCCGGAGCAATAATCCCTCACAGAAGCGGCTGATTTGTTCGGCCGCGCCGGACTAAAAGTGCGGCAGATTGGAGCCCTGTGCCTGCGTCGGCGCGAGGGCGGGGATGAAGCAGG
>NZ_JBAYUV010000042.1:0-29210 GCF_041674905.1 Hyphomicrobium sp. | reverse complement strand
GCGCCGAGTTCATCGTCGTCGTGACCGGCGAGATCATGACCATGCCGGGCCTCCCGAAGGTCCCCTCCGCCGACAGCATCCGCCTCGACGACCAGGGCCTGATCCAGGGGCTGTTCTAAGTCCATATCCGCTTCCACAATTCCCAGTCCGCCTCGCCAACAGCGGGGCGGACAAACGCCGTAAGCAATCAAGTGAGCTCCATGACCGCAACGATCATCGATGGAAAATCCATAGCCGTAAAAGTACGGGCGCAGTGCCGTGACCGCGCCAACGACCTCAAGGCTCGACACGGAGTGGTGCCGGGGCTCGCTGTTCTCATGGTGGGAGATGATCCCGCATCGGCCGTCTACGTCCGCAAAAAAATCCAGGCGTGCGCTGACGTCGGAATTCAATCGCACAAGTTCTTGTTCTCTCGCGATGAGAAACAGAGCGTCCTGATCGAGAAAATCCGTGAATTGAGTGCCGACCCGAAAATCAACGGCATCCTTGTGCAATTGCCGTTGCCCAAGCACTTTGATCTCCAGGAAGTCCTTGGTGCCATCGATCAGGAGAAAGACGTCGACGGCTTTCACCTTTATAACGTCGGCGGACTGGTCGTAGGCGGTACAGTTTTTCCTCCGTGCACGCCTTATGGCGTCATGCTGATGCTCGACAATTCAGGCGTCGAGATCGCCGGACGCAACGCTGTTGTGGTCGGCGCGAGCAACATTGTCGGCAAGCCGATGGCGCTCATGCTGATGAACCGCGAGGCGACAGTCTCGGTCTGTCACGCCAAAACACGGGACCTCGCGCAATTCACGATCCTTGCCGATATCCTGATTGTTGCCGCCGGCTGCCCGAACCTCATCACCGGACCCATGGTGAAATCGGGCGCCGTCGTTATCGATGTCGGCATCAACCGTCTCGCGAACGGACAGCTCGTCGGCGATTGCGATTTCGAAGCCGTAAGCCGTAGAGCGTCGATGATCACGCCGGTGCCCGGCGGCGTCGGCCCGATGACAGTGACAATGCTCCTCGTGAACACAATCAGTTCCGCAGAACGCGCTTGTTCGACCACTCCAAAATCCGTCGAAGTCGGCGTCAACACCTAGCTTATCGACGGAATAAAAAATTGTTATCTGCGATAAAAAATAGTTCTTCTTGATAACCCATCGCATACAGTAGCTCAGGTCCTAGTGGTTCCTCCCATTTTGACCCACGAGTCCAACTTGCCGGGGAATTTTTTCCCCGGCCATTTTCTTATTATTGTCGTGGGTTTGCGTTTCTCAGCCGACGATGGACTTGTTTGATGGTGTCATCGTGCATTCGGCTTAGCAATGAGCGAGGCAAGAATGACCGGCAGGCGCCCCCCGCAACGCGACGCTCTCACCGCTCCGATTGTCATCATTCATGAAGCTGCAGCCCAATGCGGGCATTTGACGGCGCAGACCATTGAGGCCGCCGAAATTCAAAATCGGCTTATCGAAGAAACGAACCAGCGAACCGATAGCCTTGCCCAATCGCTCAAAGCCGCCAACCAGGGGCTGGAGACTTGCAGCGCGAACGCCACGAATATTCAAACCGAGACTCGCGACGCGCTGCGGAGCATGTCCGACGCGCTCGATCGCGATTTCAATACGCTGACTGAAATCATTTCTAACAAATCCGCGGATACGAAAAAGATCCTGGCAACGATCGTGGAGATCGGCCATCAAATCAAAATTCTCTCGATCAACGCGCGGATCGAGGCTGCACGGGCGGGCGAGGCAGGACGCGGGTTTACCGTTGTGGCGAACGAAGTCGGCAGGCTCGCGGAAACGACAATGGACCACGCAAAGGAAGCCGAGGTTCTGCTGAACTTCGCCGACGTGGAAAGCCAGATCAACGACGCGGCACAACAGTTTCAGGCCGCGGTAACATCGGTCCGGAACTTGAGCGATGACTCGCTCGGACGCGTTTCGGCGACAATCAACGAGATGACGGCCAATCTCGGAGACGTCGCCGACAACAACAAAGTCATCGACGAACTCGTCAACATGCAAAGAACCGCCGGTCGCCGCCTCCGCGCGCGCCTCGGCTGGGCAGTCCAGGAATTGGACGACATCGCGGCTGCGACGGCGACCGCCGAAGACGCCCACGAACCGTTGCTTCAGGTTGCGAGACGATGGAGGCTCGCGCCGGCGGCGGACCGTTTCGAAGACATCAAGCGGCGGGGCGTTCTGCGGGTCGGAGTCGAACCAGGCTTCGTGGGTTATCGTTCCGTCGCCGCCCGCGCGAACCGCTCATGGGGCTGGACGTCGATTATGCCCGAGCCTACGCGCAATCGATCGGCGTGACGTGCGAATTCATCGAGTATCCGTGGGATGCGTTGACCGGGTTGCTTCACGTCGGCATCAAACAGGGCGAGCACCCAGTTGACGTCGTCTGGAGCGCGCTGCCGCCAAACGCGGCCTACCGCCAGGTCGCGTATTCGGAAACCTATACCTATCTGCCATTCGTCCTTGCCCGGCGCGTCGGCGACATGAGAATCCGCAAGCTCGATGACCTCAACGGAAAAGTTCTTGGTGTCATCAACGACCCCGGTGCATTCGAAGTCCTGGAGTCATCCGGTGTGCGGTGGTCCGTGAACAAAGACAAACCCGGGCGAAAAATTTCTCTCGCCAACCTTATTTCCTATTCCGATCAAGGCCGCATCCACGACTGCCTGGTGGAAGGAAAGGTCGATGGTTTCTGCGTGGATCTGCCGATCTACCATTGGGCATGCTCAAATCCCTCGAGCCCGTGGTTCGGAAAAATCGAAATCGTCCCAGGCAATCTCGCCAGCAAGCTTTACTATTACACCGTCGCCGTCGCAGCGAGCCCAGCCAGCGCATCGCTTCTCAAAAGCATCAACGCATTTATCCGAAGCTTCCGCTCCAGCATCCGCTGCCATCAAATCGAACAGCAATGGCAGGGCCGCGTGCATGATGGAGCGCATGGCTACCGCGACGAACCAGGCAATCTTCTAGGAGAAGCGGAACTCAGCGCATGGATTTCGCCGAGCGAGACCGGTTGACCTGAGCTTGGCATTTTCGCCAACGCGTTTCGCGTGTACGCGAAGCGTCGAGCCATCACAGCCCGACGCACTTCACGACGCACAAAAGAAATTTGTGCATCGATAAGACATCGACCAGCAGAGACATGCTGCGCCGTCGTGATAATGCAATGATCTGGCTGGCGTTTTACCGGCCTGCACAGCATCAAGCGGGATTGCGCTACTGAAACAAAGCCGCTATCTCCATTCCCACGCGCGGCTACCTAAGATTGCAATCCGCCGATACGGAACAATCCATGACAAACAAGAAAACGGCTTTGATCTCGGGCGTAACCGGCCAGGACGGCGCATACCTTGCCCGGCTATTGATCGGGAAGGGCTATATAGTTCATGGAATAAAACGCCGGTCGTCGTCCTTCAACACACAGCGCGTGGATGAAATTTATCAGGATCCCCATGAGGATGACGTGTCCTTCTTCATGCACTACGGAGATCTGACGGACTCGACCAACATCATTCGACTAGTGCAAGAGACCAAACCGGACGAAATCTACAACCTAGCCGCGCAAAGCCACGTGCAGGTCAGCTTCGAAACACCCGAATATACCGCCAATTCCGATGCCGTCGGCGTCTTGCGATTTCTCGAAGCCATCAGAATTCTGAAGCTCGAAGAGTCTGTTCGTTTCTATCAGGCTTCCACGTCCGAACTTTACGGCAAGGTTCAAGAGACCCCGCAAAAGGAAACGACGCCATTTTATCCGCGATCCCCCTACGCGGTCGCAAAGCTTTACGCGTACTGGATTACCGTCAATTACCGTGAAGCCTACGGAATGCACGCCTCGAACGGCATTCTTTTCAACCATGAAAGCCCGATCCGCGGCGAAACCTTTGTCACGCGCAAGATCACGCGAGCTGTGGCGCGCATCGGCGCTGGTCTGCAATCGACGCTCTATCTCGGCAACCTGGACGCCAAGCGCGACTGGGGTCATGCCAAAGACTATGTTGAGGGCATGTGGAAAATCGTCCAGGCCGACCGCCCAAGCGACTACGTTCTCGCGACCGGCGAAACCCATGCGGTTCGCGAATTCGTCGAGCTTGCATTCGCTGAAATCGGGAAGACCATCGGCTGGAAAGGCACGGGTGTCGACGAAATCGGCTTCGACACGAAAACGGGCGCCGAACTGATCCGCGTCGATCCCCGATATTTCCGCCCGACAGAAGTTGATCTGCTGCTCGGCGATCCAAGCAAAGCGAAGAACGAACTGGACTGGCAACATAAAATCACATTTTCCGAGCTCGTAAGCGAAATGGTTGCGGCGGACATCCAGCTTCTGAACCGGGAGAGCTGGCGCAACACGCTCAACGAATAAACGCGACGGGAGTGGACAAGAATAAAAGCATGCCGTTCGATCTGAAAAATAAGCGCGTTTTTGTTTGCGGCCATCGCGGAATGGTCGGATCGGCTATCGTCCGTCTCCTCGCCGTAGAGGATTGCAAAGTTCTGACCGTTGGGCGCGAACATCTCGATCTTCGTGAGCAGGCAGACGTCAGAGCCTGGTTCAACGCCGAGAAACCCGATGCGGTATTTCTCGCCGCGGCGAAAGTCGGGGGAATTTTTGCAAATGACAGCTATCCCGCCGAATTTCTTTACGACAATCTCGCAATCGAGATGAACGTCATCGATGCAGCGTTTCGGAGCGGCGTAGAAAAGCTGTTGTACTTGGGGTCGTCCTGCATCTATCCGAAGTTCGCTCCGCAGCCGATACCGGAAAACGCACTTCTGACCGGCAGCCTCGAACCGACGAACGAATGGTATGCCATCGCCAAGATCGCCGGGCTGAAACTCTGTCAGGCGTACCGCCGCCAGTATGGTGCGGACTTTATTTCTGCGATGCCGACCAATTTATATGGCCCCGGCGACAACTACGATTTGAATTCCAGTCACGTCATTCCGGCTTTGCTGCGCAAGGCGCACGAAGCCAAGCGATCGGGAGCGCGCGAGATCACCATCTGGGGCTCTGGCACCCCCCGGCGGGAATTCCTGCACGTCGACGATGCCGCCGGCGCTTTCCTGCACCTGATGAAGGCGTATTCCGGAATGGAGCACGTCAACGTCGGAACCGGCGAAGACGTCACTATTCTGGAGGTCGCCAAGCTTGTGTGCGACGTGGTCGGGTTCACCGGCTCGATCGTTACCGACCCGACCAAGCCCGACGGCACGCCGCGCAAGCTGCTCGATACCTCGAAATTGACCGCAACGGGATGGCGTCCCCGCTACGGCTTGCGAGACGGGCTCGTCGACGCTTACGGGTGGTTTGAAGCGAACGAAGCAGCGGCGCGCTTGACCGTCTAATTCGCTCGCGGCTCTTCACTCGACATCGATTATCCCTCGACAACAAGCTGGGCGTGCCATCGGAACGTCAGCTCTCGAACCTACAGGTCCAGCGTGTCCTGTAAGGCGCACTGCAGTTACCTGATTTTCCGGATTGATTTGTGTCAATGTGCGTACGCGTTGCAACGATCAGCAATAGTCGCATTGGCGACGACGTCGCGCCAGAGTTCCCAAACTCTCGATGCGACAATTGCCGAACGGCAATCCGTTCATTCGCTCAGTGATGCGTTTCAGAAAACGAAAGCAACATATCTTGCCGCGATACATCCCTATCGTCGTGCTGAATGATTCCAAAACAATCCACCTTGTATCACCCGGCCGCACCGGCCTTGGGCTCGGCCGTTCATGGAGACGCCGCTCATGACCCAGGTTAGCGACGCGGCGGTCGACGACCGGCCCGCGAATATCTCCGAGAGGATAACGGAGAGCGAGTCTCCCTTCGAGATCGAAGAGCTTTTCTTTTCGCGTACGGAATTGCGCGGACGGATTCAGTCGGGCAACGCCGTTTTTCAACGCGTAAGCGAATATCCCTGGGCGGAAATGATGGACCGCCCGCACAACATCATCCGCCATCCGGACATGCCCAGGGCCGTTTTTTTTGTCTTGTGGGACAAGATACGCGCCGGGCATCCAGTCGGCGCTTATGTCAAGAACAGGGCCAAGAATGGGAATTACTATTGGGTATACGCCGTCGTTACCCCGATAGACGGCGGCTATCTATCGGTGCGACTGAAGCCCAGCAGTGAGCTTTTTGCCGCCGCATCGGCGCTCTATACGTCCACCCGACGCCGCGAAACCAACAGCGCGATAAAGCCGGCCGACAGCGCCGTCGAACTCGTTGCGAGCCTGCGCGACAGTGGCTTCCGCGACTATGCGGCTTTCATGGCGGCCGCGATCAGCCGCGAGATGCGGTCGCGGAATGCGGCACTGGGGCGACCGTCCTGGCGTTTGATTGATCTATTCGACGAGCTGGTGACCTCAGCCGACACGCTGCTCACGACGACCGACCGGATGCTCGGGATGGTCTCGACATTCAACCACACTCCGACCAATCTGCGAATACAGGCGTTGCGCATGGGCGAGAAAGGTCGCGCGATTGCCGAGATTTCATCGAACTACGATCATATCTCCAAGGCCATCGTGAACAACCTCGAAGAGTTGGAGACGGCATCGAAAGAAGTCTTCTCGGGCGTCAATGACGGTCTGTTCCTGGCTTGCACCGCAAGACTTCAAGAGGAAATGGCCGGCCTCTTCGACCAGGAAGTCTGCGACGACGGTGAGACGTCGCGCGAGGAGGCCAAACGTCTTCGTCAGCAGACTAACGACTGCAAAACGCACGCCGCCCAGAAATTCGAACTGATCAAATCACGCATCGAACACTTTTTTGAACTGACCAGCGAAATGAAGCGCCTGCTGTCGGGACTTGTCGCCGTGCGTGTGATGGGCAAGGTCGAAAGCGTCAATTTGAGCAACGGAATTTTTTCCGACCTGATCGCTGACCTGGAGAAGGGACAGCAAACTTTGACGTCCGGCCTGGAAGACATCGGAAAACTGAACGACCGAATTCGCGAGACCGTTATGCAGCTGGACGCGCTCATCTAAATCCAGGTCGCATCAGCTTGCCAAACCGTTTGGCAACCAGACGCTACGCAGTCGCAGCCGACCGAATTCCGCCACTCGCGATGCATCGCCCGGGCGCCAACGATTTGCCAATACGGTCTCTTTGCCGCTGGCGTCTGTCGCGAATCCGTCAAAGGCGGATTCTAACCTGGCGAAACCCCCTTTCGTACCTTCCGGGACCAAGCCATGAGCGCTGATGAACGACGCGAGTCTCCGTTTGCAGCCAGCATGCTGGAGCACGCCGACGCGCCGACGCGAAATAATTCCGACAACCCAACCATGGGCGAAATCGTCAGCCTGCGCTTTTCAAGACGAATCGTCTTGCAGGGCGCGCTCGCCGTTTCGGCGATTTCGACGACGGTCGGCATGACGGCTTTAACCGCCGCGAAGATCGCCAAAGCAGAGCCCAGCCAATCCGCGTTCCGCTTCACCGAGCTCGAAGCCGGCGTTGATGCCAACCACCACATTGCGGAAGGCTACGACGCCGACGTCTTGCTTCGCTGGGGTGAGGCGCTTTTTCCCGACTCTCCGAGCTTCGACCCCACGCGGCAAACACCGGAAGCGCAAGCCCGCCAGTTTGGCTACAACAACGACTTCGTCGGTTATCTGCCGATGCTTGGCGCGGTCGATCCGTCAGCACACGGCGTGTTATTCGTCAATCACGAGTACACCAACCCGCATCTCATGTTTCCCGGCATCGTCGAAATCAAGAACGGCAAACTGAGCATGCACGCCGCGACGCCTGAACGCTTTCGCATAGAAGCAATGGCGCACGGCGCAACGATCGCCGAAATTCAAAAAATCGACGGAAAATGGGGGCTGGTGCGAGACTCACGCCTGAACCGCCGCATTACAGCCGCCACCGAGATCCATCTCTCAGGGCCGGTTGCCGGAACGGATCGCGTCAAGACAAACGCCGATCCGAGCGGCCGCAAGGTTTTCGGCACGCTCAACAACTGCTCGGGCGCAATGACGCCCTGGGGCACCTTCGTGTCCGGCGAAGAAAACATTCACGGCTATTTCTCCGGCGCACTTCCAGAAGGACATCGTGAAGCGGCGAACTATCAGCGTCTCGCCATTCCCTCTGCGCCCTACGCTTGGGGACGTTTCGACGATCGCTTCGATCTCTCGAAAGAGCCGAATGAGGCCAACCGCTTCGGCTGGGTCGTTGAAGTCGACCCGTTCGACCCTCAGTCCGTTCCGAAGAAACGCACCGCGCTTGGGCGCTTCAAACACGAGGGTGCCGACAACGTCGTCGCCAAGGACGGCCGCGTCGCCTTCTACCTCGGCGACGACGAGCGGTTCGACTACGTGTACAAATTCGTGACCGCAGGGCGCTTCGATCCGGCCAACCGCGCGGCAAACATGGACCTGCTCGATGCCGGCACGCTGCATGTTGCCAAATTCTCCGCCGACGGATCAATTATCTGGCTGCCGCTGGTCTTCGACCAGGGACCGCTCACCGAGGCCAACGATTTCAGCGGCCAAGCCGATGTCCTGATCGAGGCGCGTCGTGCCGCCGACCTTCTCGGCGCCACTAAAATGGATCGGCCCGAAGATATCACGCCCAATCCGGTAACCGGGCGCGTCTATATCATGCTGACCAACAACACGAAGCGTAAGCCGGATGAGATCGACGCCGCCAACCCGCGCGCGGAAAATGTCTTCGGCCACATCATCGAAATCATAGAGAACGGCGGCGATCACGCGGCAACGAGCGGGCGTTGGGAAATCCTGCTCAAGTGCGGTGATCCGTCTGTCGCCGACGTCGGAGCGACCTTCTCCACCGAGACCAGCAGAAACGGCTGGTTCGGCATGCCGGACAACGCCGTCGTCGATTCCGCCGGACGCTTATGGGTCGCAACCGACGGCAACGACGCAGCAGTGACCGGCCGTGCCGATGGACTCTGGGCCATCGATACGGAGGGACCGTCACGGGCAACGTCGAAGCTCTTCTATCGCGTGCCACATGGTGCGGAGCTTTGCGGCCCTTGCTTCACGCCGGACGATACGACAGCTTTCGTCGCCGTTCAGCACCCCGCCGACGACGGACCAGACTGGCCGGCCTTCGGGCGCTTTTCATACTACGAGGATCTTTCCACGCGCTGGCCGGACTTCAAACCGGATATGCCGGCTCGCCCATCCGTCGTTGCGATCACGCGTAAGGGCGGCGGCAAGATTGGGACATGACCGAAAGGCATCTTTCCAAAGGGCAACAGCGTGATGCATGACGCAGCGATCTCACTTCGGCACGACCACATTTTTCGGCTGCAGTAGTTCAAGCTGATCGAACGTCACAGAGGGTGTCACGATCGTGCACGATCTGTCGTCTGATGGATCGGTGCAGTCGATCTCCAATCCATTCGGATAAGCGCTGACATTCTTGCACGCCGCTTTGAAGCGCTCGTGCCCCGGTGATGGATCGAGTCGCTCGAGATTTTCAACGCCGCAACTCGAACCGAGGTAAATAAGCCGTCGAACTTGGTACTCGGCGGTCTCAGCAGCAGCCTGACTGCAGATCGCGCACACAACGAGCTGAGGCAAGCATCTCCTCATCAATCTTTAGGCTGTGATTCAATGTAGGAACGAATAGCCCACATCGCTTCCTGACTGAGAATGCCTTCAAAAGGCGGCATCTTCACACGATCATCGCGTTTTGCGCCGCTGCGAATTCGCATCAGAAACCACGCGTCTCCTTCATCCGAGCTTTCGAGCATCCGCAAGTCCGGCGCCATGCCGCCCGACTTCACATCGAGCCCGTGACATCGCGCACAGTTGGAATTGTAGCCGCGAGCGCCAATTTCAATGGCCTTCGGATTTCCACGATAGGGATTGGTTGCGCGCCATTCTTCGCCGAGCGGCTCGAGACCCGTCGTATCGATGGGCTGGGGCGCCATATCGCCGTGCGCCATTACGCCAGTCGCAAAAATCGCAGTAGCAAGAGCCGTGCACGCAATGATCGTAATGTTCCTCATGTCGTATCCTTTTGTTCAATCATGGGCAGCGACAGTTTTGGGCGGCGGATCGAGCCAGATGCGCCAGCCCTCGGCTCCATTGACTTGCAAAAAATAGGTTCCCGGATTTTCGATGACGTACGAGCTTTCTCCACCACCGCCGATATGAAGGTTCTGGACGACGCGATCGTCGATGGTCTTCACGTAGAGAACAAAGATCACCCCATCGCTGTGAAACCGCAGCGTCGTCGGTCCATCGATCGTGAACGGCGCGGTGACGACATCCAGACGCCCTTCGAATGTCGGCTTGACGAGCTTGCGGATTTCCCCGTCGAAACATTTGAGACGCTCATCGTCGCTGGCAACCTTCATGCAGCCTTTGATGGCTTGGAGATCGTCGCGCGCGGCCGCCGCGGGCTGAAGCAGCGCGAAGCTGAGCAGCAAGCCAAAGATCAATGACCTGTCGAGCCTCATTGACCGGCCGCTGGCTCCCACTTCTCTTTGTCGTTTTCCCATTGCTTGTCGCCGTACTGCCAAGTTTGCGGGCAGCCCGTGCAACCGTACATCACCGCATCTTGAAAGATTGCGAACCTGATCTTCGTACCGTCGAACACCGCGTTGCTGAGGTTTGCCTGATACAGCTTCGCCTCCTGGAGATCCGTGCTTCTGAAAATAGCGCCGAGAAAGTTGCTACTTTTCAGAAAAGCGGCTTCGAGAGTTGCTGCACTCAAGTCCGCATTGGAAAAATTGGCCTTGACCGCGCGCGCGAACGTCATGTCGGCACCGCGCAAAACGGTTCCGGACAAATTTGCTCCGTGCAGAAAAGCGTATTGCAGCTTGGTCGCCTCGAGATTGGCGCCGGCAAGATCGGCGTTGCTTAAATTCACATGCCGCAAGTCCGCGCGTGTCAGCAGCGCACCTTTCAAATTTGCGCCAGTAAGATCGGCGTTCTTCAGATCGGCATGCCTTAAATCGGCACCTTCGCAATTGGTGTTCGGCGCAATTTTGCATCCATTGACGATCCAGGGATCGGGACGATCTTCCGAATTGACGATGACAGGATAGTCTTGCGCCCGAAGTGTTGTGACGTTGCACGCTACGGCGTATGCCGCCGCGATAATCCACGCCGCAGCAACGGCGCGGCTCGTATGATTTCGACCCATGGTGAGCCTCATATTCGAAACAAAAGGGGCAGCGGCTCGCGCTGAAAGCAGGCCGCTGCCAAGTGGCGTCCTTCAGTGGAACGCGGAGCGCATGAAATGATCGCTCCGCGCAGGGACGTTAGTTGGCTGCGGTTGTCTGAGGCACTTCGAAGACCCAGAACGATCCGCCTTGGCTTACTTGCTTCGTTTGGTCGGCCATGTCGCCGCCCCAGAGTGGCACCGCACCGCCGTAGCCCGAGGCAATGCCGATATATTGCTTGCCATCCGTCTCCCACGTGACCGGCTGCGAGACGACGCCGGAACCGGTTTGGAACTTCCACAGTTCCTTGCCGTTCTTCGCATCGAACGCTTTGACGTATCCGTCACTCGTTCCGGTGATCACGAGACCGCCCTTGGTCGTGAGCGTACCGGCCCACAGCGGCATGTGCTCAAGCGCTTCCCACACGATCTTGCCGTTGGTCGGATCGACCGCGCGCAGTGCGCCGATGTGATCGTCGAAAAGCCTATGAATGCGGAAGCCCTGACCGAGATATGCGGCGCCCTTCTTATAGGTGACATTCTCGGTCCAGTAATCTTCAGTCCAGTCATTCGACGGAATGTAGAAGAGCTTCGTATCTTGGTTGTAGCTCATTGGCATCCAGTTGGTGCCACCGAGGAAGTTCGGCGTAACCTTGATGGCTTCGCCCTTGTCCTTGCCGGGCAATGGAGCCGGCGGCCGCTTCGAATCCTTGCCCTGCGGCTCATTCGGACGACCTGAAGCGAGATCCCAACCATTCGTCCAGTTGATGTCGCGGACAAATGGCCAAATCGCGAGCGCACTTCCTGCTTGCCGATAAACGTCGCCGCTTCCGAGGCCTTTGCGTTCCGTCAGCTTGTCGAGGTCGGTGATGAAGAGAAACCCGTTGCGGTCGGCATGGGCACCGGCGCGGACGGTTTTCCCATCCTTCTCATAGTCGAAAAGCAGGATGGGGTTGTTGCCCGAGAAGTCCCAGGCATCGTTCGGAGTATGCGAAAAGAAGCCGATTAGGTTGCCCGTCGTTGGATCGACATAGGCCTGACCAGACGTGAAGAGGTTGTCGCCCGGTGTGCGATAGTGCGCGTTCCACGGCGCCGGATTGCCTGAACCGACAACAATCGTGTTGGTCTTCGCATCGAACGCCGCCGTCTGCCAGGGTGCGCCGCCGCCGTGATGCCAGGCTTCGACTTTCTCGCCCTTCGCATTGTTGGGCCACGATGGAGCATTGGCATCTCCCGTTGTCGTGGAATCCTTGCCGTTAAGCCGGCCCATGTGACCTTCAACAAGCGGACGCATCCAGATTTCTTCGCCCGTGTCGGGATCGCGCGCATAGAGCTTGCCGACAGCGCCGAACTCATCGCCGGAGTTGCCGTGAATGAGCAAAATCTTGCCGGTCTTCTGATCCTTGATGATCGACGGCGCGCCGGTAAACGCATAACCGGCTTCATGATCGTCGAACTTCTTCGTCCAGATGACCTTGCCGGTATCCTTGTTGAGCGCCGTCATGCTGCCGTCGAGCTGGCCGAAGAAAACCTTGTCGCCATAAATGGCGGCGCCACGGCTGACCACGTCGCAGCACGGACGAATGTCGTCAGGGAGCCGCGCCGAATACGACCACAGTCTTTTCCCGCTCTTCGCATCGAGCGCAAAAATTCGAGAATACGAAGCCGTGATATAGATGACGCCGTCATGGACAAGCGCCTGGCCTTCTTGTCCGCGCTGTTTCTCGTCACCAAACGAAAACGACCATTTCGGCTTCAAACCGGCAACGCTATTGACGTTGATCTGGTCGAGCGTGCTGTATCGATGCATATGCTGACCCATGCCGTAGGTCAGAACGTCATTTGTCGTTTTGTCATCGTTCGCGAGGTCTTCGTAGCTGACGGGCTTCGTCGTATGCGCCGTTTCCGCGCCAACCGCGGCGAAACCCGCGACTGAAATCGACAACGAGGCCGTCGCTGCGAACAAAGCCGCGCGACTGACGCGAATAGGGAGTGTTGCTGCCATGGGTGTACCTCCAGGTAATTTTGTGATTGGCACGCCGCGTCGAGTGCGGCTGCTGACGTCGTGGTTCGCGGCCATTTCGCCGACAAACCTGGGGCGCACTCTGTGTGCTGATTGAGTTTGCTGCCACCCTCCGAAAGAGGTGGCCGATAGCCGAATGTCTCGTCAGCGAGACATTTCTCGCTTCAATTGGAGCGATCCGCGGCGAAGCAGAAACTCTCCGGAGCGCCGGCAATGCCCAGCCGGTTCATTCTCCGATAGAGCGTCGCGCGGCCGATGCCGAGATCGCGCGCTGCGGCTGAAAGATTGCCATCGCAGCGCGCAATCGCTCGATGAAGTTCCGCGCGCTCCGCGCTTTGCAAATCGGAGGATTGACGCTCTCTTGCGAGGACGTCAGCAAGGGGCCGACCGAGCATATTGCCGGACAACCCGAGCAATTGACGCGCTGATCGCGTCGCCCCAACGACGATATCGTATTGATTGACGGCGATCAGAGCCGAGCACCGCGCATCCTGCTCGTAAGGCATCACGACGCGGCAATCGCGAAACACCTCACGAAAGTTTTCGCTTTCAATCTTACGAGCAAAGTCCGACACGACCATAGCAATGAGCGCGGTCATATTCCCGTTTGAATCTGCATTGGAACATGTCGAGATGTCGATTACGGCTGCCAATGCCGCATTCTCGTCGAATATCGGCGCGCCCATGCATCGCATCACTGCATTCCGAGCATGGAAATGTTCATGGCCGAAAACGGCGACGGCACGTTGCTCCGCAAGGCAGGTCCCAATGCCATTCGTGCCTTCGTTACCTTCACTCCAGATTGATCCGCTCGAAAGCCCCCATTGCCCGAAGAGAGCACCATCGGCCGGCTTCGCACGATGCTCGATGATTAAACCCTCGGAGTCTGCGAACAGCACGCAACACCCGGCGTGCCCGACGACGTTGAAAATTCGATCGAGCCTCGGCGTCGCAATTTTTGCCAAACGCCCGAGCCTATCGGAGGCCTGCCTGAGAACGGACGTCTCAACTCTATTGGGCCGGGACGCCGTATCGGGATCGAGCTTATGAAACAACAGCGATCGCCGCCATGATGCGGTCAGTGCCGATTGCGCTGCGGAGGATGCCGACTCGACAGCGTTGCGAACATTGTGGGCATGATTGAACTCACGACCATTTCTTTCGAACTGGTTCATTGCCGTCCACTTGCGCAAGCGAATAGGACGAGCGAAAACGCTCATTTGAAATTCAGTTGCACGACCAGCGCGCAGCGCGGCCGTCGCAATCAAGCTCTGAATTTTTTATGAGATGAGACGAACCGATTTCATCCACTGATCTCCCGGAGGTTTCGTTTTTTGCGCCACTTTTAGCCGTGGTCGCTTTCGGCGATGAAGGATCAAAGCGTCCACTCGGCGCCATTCAACTTTGGGCCAAATTTCCGATCATTCACGCAAAAACGGGAATGTATTCCCTCCGCCAAGGAAGGTTCACCTCACGAAAGGCGCGAGACAACGGCAAAAGTAGAATTTTACCGCACACCGAGGAAGACGAATGGCGCTCTCGTCGCGCATGGCGACGTTATCCGGCGACCGAGGCCTTCAACCGATCGACGCCCCGTTCCCAGTTCAACGCCTGGTTCACGATCTCGTCGAGATTGTCATGCTGCGGCAGCCAGCCGAGCGCATCGCGGATCTTGGCGGACGCCGCAACGATCGCTGCCGGATCTCCGGCGCGGCGCGGCGATAGCACGACTTTGAAGTCGTTGCCCGATGCCCGCTTCACGGCCGCGATGACCTCATGCACCGAATATCCCTTCGAATATCCGCAGTTGAAGATCTCCGACGCGCCGCCGCTGCGCAGGTATTTCAATGCCACGAGATGAGCGGCCGCCAAGTCATTCACCTGGATGTAGTCGCGAATGCACGTGCCATCGGGCGTCGGATAATCGGTGCCAAAGACTTCCATTTGGCTGCGCTTGCCAACCGCTGTTTCGCAGGCGACCTTGATCAGATGCGTCGCTTTTGGCGTCGACTGGCCCGAGCGGCCTTTGTGGTCGGCCCCCGCGACGTTGAAATAGCGCAGCGCGACGAAGCGGAAATCATGCGCGCGCGAGGCATCGGCAAGCATGATCTCGGTCATCAATTTCGATGAGCCGTAAGGCGACATCGGCATGAGCGTCGCCGTTTCAGTGACGGGGTTTTCCTTCGGATTGCCGTAGACCGCCGCCGTCGACGAGAAAATGAAATTCTTAACGCCGCTCTCGACGGCGGTTGCGATCAGCCCACGCGAATTAACGGTATTGTTCAGATAGTAGCCGAGCGGATCGGCGACGGAATCCGGCACCACGATCGAGCCTGCGAAATGGATGATCGCGGTGACGCCATGATCTTGGATCGTCTGCCGGACGACATTCGTATCGGCGATATCGGCAACGACGAGGTCTGCTCCGGGGGCCACGGCCCAACGATATCCCGTCGACAGATTATCGATGACGACGACTTTCTCGCCGGCATCCAGAAGTTCCAGAACCATGTGACTGCCGATGTATCCGGCGCCGCCCGTAACCAAAACGCTCATGACGTTGGCACAACCTTCCGAATTCTTTTCACGCCGCAACCGCGCAGGCACGTCGCCGCCGATACGGCTGGCCAGCCGATCAATATAGCAAAAAGCGCGCCGCCTGCCCGTTGCAGCCGCCATTTGCCGGCTACGACGACAGCACGTTGAAACACGAATCCCGCATTAAAAAGCGCTCCCGTGAGAAAACGGAAGCGCTTTAAAATCTTATCGGATCTCGGACCGTGGAGGCCCGGCAATCGCCGATCAGTAGTCGAAGCGCACCATTCCGCCGCCGTAGAGACCCTCGCCGCCGCTGCGCGACTCGCCGCTATCGTTCACGAACTGATTGCCGACGTTGAACGTCAACCTCATCGGAATTTTCGGCGTCACGTTGTAACGCAAGGTCGTGAACGCACCAACGCGCGTCGCGACATCGCCATCGTCATCAAGAACCGAAGCCTCAGGTCCGAAGATGACGCTCTCTGCGCCGAGCATTTTCTGGAAGTTGTAGCCGATGCGGCCCTGCGCCCAGTACGAATTGAAAGCCATCGAATAGCTGGTTTCGAACGACCCGTAGAACCGATCTTCGCTTTGATCATCGGTTTCGAGCTCGAAGGCAACCTTCAGGCCGGAGTCCGTGCCGCGAACGTCATTGTTCAGATCGTCCGGCGACAAATGCACGTCGCGCACTTCGTACCCGATATAGGCCGTCGCGCTCCATTTGTCCTGCACCCACTGATAACCGAGCATCACGTCGAGCGAACGATCCCTGGCATCGATCTTGGTGCCGGCTGGCGCCGATGCTTCCGGATCGGGCGTGAATGGACCGCCCGTCGCCCGGTAGTCGTAATCGGCAATGATGCCTTCCGAGCGCAGGATGAAGCCGTTCGTATAGAAGCCGCCATTCAGCTTGGCGAGCGCGCCGGTATAGAAGGCCCACGCATGGTTCGCGCCCTCTGCGCCCGCGTAGCTGATATACTTCGGCCCCTGCGTATCGTCGATTTCACTACCCGGATTCATGACTTCCGAACGGCCGAGCTTGTAGATCAGCGATGCGCGCGCTGTCAGAAGCGACGGAACTTCCTTGTCGACGTAATCCGCGCCGTCGAAATTACCTGAGTTCGTCACCCGGCCCGAGTAATCCGCATATCGAACTTCGCCGCGCAGGAAGAAATTATCAGTCAGCCGCGACTCGACACCGCCGCCAACGAAGTAGCCACCAAAGGTTCGCGAAGACGCGCCGCGAAGCGTTGTTCCCGGAGCGGACGGCGGATCGATATCCCACCAGCCATCATTGTCGAAATGCGCTTCCGTGTAGCCTGCGGTCGCGAAAACAAGCGTGCGGTTGTTAACCAGAAAACCTGCGCGTGCGCCAATAGCCCAGGCGCGATCGATCTCCAGCGCGTTGTGGTCGTCGCGATTACCGCGCGTGATATCCGAAAGATCCATGTCGCCAAAAACACCGACCACAAACCGGTCGCCGATCTGCCGGTCCACACCGTAGATCAGTGAAACCAGCCCGCCGTCGGCGTGTTCGGTTCTCGACGAGCTCTCGCCCTCGCTATCGCGGTAATTGTTCTTCGAGCGGTTGTGACCGTAGCCCCAACCCGCACCGAAATAGAACCCCGACCAAGTCGGTTGTTCAATAACCGGCGCCGTGTCCTTCAGTGAGCCGAATGGACCATCAGCATATGCAGTCCCTGCCATGATGCACAGAAGTGCAGCGGTCGAGATGGACCCCAAAACGAGTTTCATATACCCACTCCCAAAAGGGCGTTGACACCCTGCACATCCGCGCCGATCGAAAAACAGCGCTCCTTGTGCGTCTCAATTTCAAAAATCGAGTCAGGGTGATTCGCCTCCGGGTGTCGAGGCGGAGCACGCGTCAAGCCCACGAAGCCTCGCTTGCAATGGCGCGCATGTCACAGTTTGGCTGCGAACCCCTAGTCAAGCCGCCGGCTGCAATGATCCCATGCTTTCTTGCGCACGCCATTGCTCCGGCTTTAACTGTATATTCATACCCATTTCTGTGGATTGCGGCTTGACTGCTTCGGCCAACTGCAGCCTCGCCATCGCGACCGGCTCGCACGGCGTTCCGTGCCACCGGGTCGCTTCAGGCAACATCTCACCTTTCATGAGGACGGAGAGGGGCCCGAGGTTCGAGCCATCCCGCATTTCAGTTCCGTACAGAACCACCGCCATGTTTCCGACGCTGCAATTGTCGTCGATTTTGATGACATCCGCCTTGAAAACCCGATCCTCAAACAGATGCGTCTGGATGGTCGCGCCCATATTCAGGCAAGCCCGGTCGCCGATTTCAACAAGGTCGAATTCCGAAAATAGCGTTGTGCCGAGATAGCACCATTTTCCGACTTTGCAGCCCATCAAACGCAGGTACGCAGCCAGAAATGGCGTTCCCATCAATGGTGTCATCGCTGGTGCCGCGACGGCTTCATAGACCCCGTTGACCAGCTCGTTATTCCAGATAAATCGCGACCAGAGCGGCTTCACCACCGGCGCGATGCGGCCAATGAACAAAACTTTGACGAGTGCGGACAACCGCATCGAAACGAAAGCCAGCGCCGACGCTAGCAACGGCACGAAAAGGACGAGCAGCCATGTGGGCATCATCGCGCGGTGCGAGACAACGATCAGCGTAACGAACGTCACGGTGTCGAGCGCGAAGATCGACCCCGGCAGCAGGATCCGCGTCGTATCCGTCAGCGTACGCGCGATGAGCGCTCCACGGGTCGGCGCAAAGATCTCTTTGTCGTCGAAGGTCGCCTCTTGCTGAGTTTGCGGAAGGGCAAATCCCGGCGCGCCGAACCATTTCGTGTCGTTCGGAACGTGACTGACGTTCGCAGGCGGCGTCGATGCCGCGCCAATCAAGGAGTTGCTGCCGATCGTATGTCCGCCGGAAACCACCGCGCTGTTGCCGATGAAGCTGCGTGCGCCGATGCTGACTTTTCCGACTTCGACCGTGCCGCCATGGATGCGCTGGCCACCAACGAGGCACGCGTCCGCAAGAAAACTTCCCTCGCCGACTTCCAAAAGGTTCGGCGTGATGTGCGAGACCGTCGAGATCTCCGAACCCGCACCGATTTTTGCGCCAAGCGCGCGAAGCAGCGACGGGCAGAAGATCGTCGCATAGATCGGTTGTACAATCGTCTTCGTATTCTCGAGCAGATAGCTGACGAACCAATGCTTGAGATACGCCTTGCTATAGATCGACATGCTTCCGGCTTCCAGCGGCCGCAGCACCCGCACCAGCAAAACCACGCATCCGACATACGTCAGGATGCCGACGGGCACGGCGACGAATGCTCCGATCGCGCCACCGAGCGGACCTGCAAGCCAGAGACCGCCGAGGATCAGCGCCAGAGAGGGCGCGAGTGTCGCGACAAGGAAGTAGCCCATCGCATAGATGGATACGAGATGCAGCACGCCGAACAAGAATCTGCGGCCCATGCGCGAATCTGCATCGGCTGGCGGCACGGCGACGTCCGCAACACGCGCCGGCGATCCACGACGGCCCTCGCCGGCTTTCATCACCGTTGCGTCGCTCAGCGCCGACATGTCGTCGAGCCGCGCGCCATCACCCATCGTCGTGTCGAGCCCGAGATTGCAGTGCATGCCGATGAAACAGTTCGCGCCGATCTCGACAGGCGCGATGACGAGATACCCGCCCTCAACCCGGTATCCGAGAATCTGCGTTTCGAGACCGACGCTCGAACCGTCACCGATCGATACAGCGTCGAATGCGCCGCAAAGCGACGTCGAGAGCGTGACGTTGCGGCCGATCTTGGCGCCCATCGCGCGCCAGTAAAGGCTCATCAGCGGCGTACCGGAAAACATTTCGGCCCAACCGAGCGGCTGGAAGCATTGTACCAGCCACCATCGGAAATAATAGAAGCTCCAGAGCGGATAACGCCCAGGTTTCACGCGCCCTATAACCATCCATTTGAGCGCAACGGTAAAAAGCAAAGCGCATGGCCAAAGTGCGAAACCGACCGTCGTCATGATCGCCCCAGCCAGAGGCCAAGCAATCTCACCGTCGATAACCGACGTCGCCATAACCACGACGAATGCCAACGGCGCGGCGACGATGCCGTAATATACAAAAATGCTGATGGCCTGGAGTGCAGCTACTGTCCAACGTGTCAGAGCGGCGGCCTTCTTGATCGGACGCGGCTGTGCCACTGAATCGTCGGAACAGGCCTGCTGGCTGGCGCGGCGCGTTTCAAGAACGTTCGCAAGCTGGCGCACCGTCCGGTGATCATAAAAGTCGCGCACGGAAATCGGCGCATCCGGTACAGCAGCCCTGACCAGACTGACGGCCTGTGACGCCAGCAGCGAGTGCCCGCCGAGATCGACAAAGAAATCCGCCGTCGTCGAGATTTCAGAAAGTTGAAATGCCGTCGCCCACGACGCGGCAAGGCGCTTCTCGAGATCGCTTTCCGGCAGAACCATTTCACTGGGTCCGTTCAGAAGCGTCCGCGGCCTGGGCAAGCTTTTGCGATCGACTTTGCCGCTCGACATCATCGGCAGCTCTTCGATGACATCGAGATATTGCGGCACCATATAGGGTGGCAGCCGATTACGAAGAACCTCCGCGATCGCGTGCCTGTCAAGATCGGCAGCCTGATCATTGACGACGATGAATGCAGCGAGTTGCTTCATCTCGCCAATGTCCGTCACGGCGACCGCCGCAGCCTTGATGGCCGGATTTTCGATCAGAACGGATTCGATCTCCGATAGCTCGATACGAAAGCCGCGAATTTTAACCTGATCGTCGAGACGCCCGAGGAAATAAAGCTCTCCATCGTCTCCGAGACGCACGTGATCAAAGGTTCTGTAAAGCCGGTCTTTCCGTTCCGGCTCGAACGGGTTCGCGATGAACCGCTGCTCGGTGAGCGTCTCGAAATTCATGTAGCCGCGACCGACCCCAGCCCCGCCGATGAACAGTTCGCCGCATTCACCCGGCGCCACCGGCCGCATGTTTTCATCAAGAACGTAAGTCGTATAGCCGGGAAGCGCCGTGCCGATCGAAACCGGCACGCCGCTGACGCACTCCGACCACGTGGCAACGACGGTCGCTTCCGTCGGCCCATAAGTATTGAGCATGCGCCGGCCCGGCCGCGCCCACCGCGTCACCAACTCGTTGGAGCAAGCTTCGCCGCCGAGCACGAGCGTTGTGACCGTATCCAGATCCCGGTCGATCATCGCCAGCATCGTCGGAACAGTAGAGAAATAAGTGATATTGTTGTCGTTGATGAAATCGGCAACATCGGCAGGCGAACGCTGAATTTCCTCGGTCGGCACAACCAGCGTACCGCCGCGGGAAAATGCAGCCCAGATTTCCTCGACCGAAGCATCGAAGGCCGTCGAGAACCCCTGATAAACGCGATCCTGTTCGGTAATGCCGTAGACGGTCTTGAGCGACTTTACGAACGCCAAGGCATTGCGATGCTCGATCATGACGCCCTTCGGACGTCCAGTCGAACCCGATGTGTAAATGATGTAGCTCAGCGCGGCAGGGGTAAGTCGCCGCTCAAAATCGACCATCGGAACGACCGGCTCGAGCAGAATTTTTTCATGCACGGCATCGAGAGCCAGCACAGGCGTGTCGAGTTCGCAGTCAAGCTCGCTCCCCAGGACACCCTCCGACACGATGAACCGCAGCTGCGCATCGTCGGCGATGGCGCGAATGCGATCCATCGGCCACTTCGGATCGATCGGAACGTAAGCCGCGCCGGCTTTGAGGATGCCAAGCATCGCAGCGTAAAGTCGGGGCGATTTCTTCAGACAAATTCCTACCAGCGAACCGACACCGACCCCTTGCCGAACCAGATAGTGAGCGATCTGGTTCGCATCGCAGTCGAGCTCTTCATATGTGAAAATCTGGCCGCTGAACTCAACGGCCGGGTGGTCGGGATGGATCAGCGCCTGCTGTTCGAAATGTTGATGAAGGAGACGTGGCTCGCGGGGCCTCTCATCCTGCCAAAGCTGGAAATCTATCTCTTGAATGGCCAAGGGAAACCTCACTCAAACAGCAGCCCAACGGAGCACGCGTCGAAACGGAACGACTTGACGCGAGCGCTACGGAGTAGCGATGCCCTTGATTGTTGACGACCCAAGTCCTGAAAACGGGTTGTAGGAACCTGTGTTTAGAACGTCCTGGAAGAAGGCGATCGTCACCCAGATCGAAGGCGACATCCGCGATCTCAGCAATTCCGGTGCCAAGCATCTTCACGTAGGCTTCCTTGAGGGTCCAAAGCCGGGAAACGGCACCGGCACGTTTGCTTACCGAAAGCTTTTCGAGCGCGTTACGCTCACGCTCCGACATCACGTCATTGAGCCAGTCGGAGGCAAAATCGAATGAAGCATCGGCGATATCGACGCCGACGTCACCGACCGTCGAAACGGCGATGACGGACATCTTTGAGGTGTGGGAACAGCTGAATTTAAGGTTGTTTTCGCTGTTCAAAAGGATCGGCTGCGCGTTTGCCGTACGGCCGAAACACCAAGCATTAGGAGTCACTTTACCGGCAACACTTTCCGACAGCGCCTGACGCAGAACCGCACGCACTGAGAGTGATCGCTGCCGCGTGGCCGTATGACGAACCGGAGCGAACTCGGTGAAATCGGATTTGGTCAAGTTTGCGTCTGCATTGCTCAGATTCGAATTTGCGGCGTGGTCGACGTACCAGATTCGCACACCCGGGACGGCATCCCGTCCCTCAATTGACCCACGCCCCTCATCCGCCGTCGCCCCTTTCGGAAACGTGGAGCTAGGCGCGAAAAGCCATCCAATTCGCCGAAAAACCGCAAAAAAAGCAGATCTTTTTGTAGTAAAATTTTCGAGATACACAGACGAGCCTCGATTATCGAAATGGGCCGACTGCGATCTGCTTTAAAAAGACGTGCCAATTAACCCGACGGCAACCTTTGATATTGAATCAAATTGCCCGCACCGCATTAAAGGTGAAAACATCGTTACGATTGGCCAGGTGTACTCTGGTTAAAACCGATTCAGCGCATATGTGAGGTATCGCGTGTGCCCTGGCGCTATCATCCAGATTTACGCGACGATCGAATGCCGGACGGGAACCGCGTGACGAGACCAACACGAAATTGCGGCGTGCGATTTGCTTTAGCGGGGATCGCCGTCTTCGGTTTTGGAGCACATTGGGTGTTAAGCCCCCAAATTGCACAATCAGAAACAGTGACAATTGATGCGGCGGATATGAAAAAAGGCCATGGGATCACGGAAACCGGCCTGAAACCTGTTTATCCGACGAACTTCAAGTGCTCCCCCATCACCTCGCTCTACGCAAGCTGGATCGATGTCGACGGCTCGCGCCGCGATGAGATCCACTCCGGCATCGATGCCGGTAAATTCGGCGAATGGATTCTCGCTCCTGCATCCGGAACCATCCGAGCCGTCTGGAAAGCCGACTGGCAATGGGGTGCCGAAGGCGCTCTTCTACTGAAGCACGATCGGCGTGACGTTAACCTGCCTAACGGCTCGAAACACTATTACTCCGAGTTCGATCACCTGAGCTTCGATGAGATTAAGGATTTCAAGGTCGGGCAGAAGATCGAACGCGGGCAAAAACTGGCGCGGGTCAGCCGTCCCGGAGAACAATCTTCTTACCTGCCCGAGGTTCACTGGGAGGTTTGGGAAGTCGGCAGCGATGATCTCGTTTGGCGCAAAAATCGTTACGGTGCCCCGGAATGGTGGAACGAAACCGCCCAGCTCATCGACCCGCTTTATATGCTCGGGATAAATAATCCGCCTAAAGACGGTCAGAGCGTCCTCATCACCCCATTCGAGGCAGGCCGCGACTTTAAACGTTTTCGCGGCTTTACGTACATTCTGGCGTGCAATCCGAAGTGAACCCCACTTAACAGTGCGCATTGAACCCGCTGTTGGCATCCCTCTTGCTTTGCTCCGTCGAGTTTCTCGGTTTTGAGCAGGAGCCGTCCATGCGCAGAAATTTGAAAAGATCGTGCAGCCGAAGCGTCGCGTTTTCTCTGTTGGCCACCGCGCTGACGGCCGGAATGACGTCATTGCCGGCGGCCGCCCAAAGCCCGCAGGCGACAACTGATGCCGATAACGGTACGGTTTGGTGGAATGAGTTGATCTCGGCCGACCCGGACCGAAGCCGAGATTTCTATCAAAGCGTCGCCGGATGGACGCCGAAAATCGTGGCGGCCGATGACAATACGCGCGCACCGGCGCCCGGCGAACCTGCGTACACGTTGTTCGCCGCTGGCCCTACTGAAGCCGCGGGCCTGACGAAATATGAAGGCAAAGATCCGAGCGATCCGAAGCCGGGCTGGCTGATGTATATTCAGGTCGCCGACGTCGACAATGCCGTTGGCGAGGCATTGAAAAAAGGCGGCAAGATTTTACGCGCCCCGGCGGATGCTACAAAAATCGGACGCATCGCTGTCGTGCAGGATCCTGATGGCAATGCCATTGGTCTCTATTCACCGATCAAAACGGTCGCTCCAACGCAATAATAGCATCGAACGATCGAGAAACTGTTCAAACTGCGCAACAGGCGACGTTGAGCGGAAAAACATGCTCTGCGTCGATCTCACAACTTTAGAATTTTCGGCCGCGCGTTTTCCGCGTGCCGGACTGTGCGTTACGCTGAAGCGCGTTACGCCATCGATTTGCAAAGTTGAAAGTTGGACACGTTTCGTGCGGCCGGCATAAGCCGCCTATCTCGCCCGCGGCCGCAAATGATCTCGCCTGCTATTTCCAGGCTGCGAGAAGTTGCCTGTTCTTTTCGTTCGTTCGGTTCTCGACTTCAAGAACGTTCGCCACGATCCGGAAGTGCCGCATCAGTTCGTCGCCGAGCTCACGATCGTACTCCAATCGCTCGATCGCCGTCTGCATGCACTCAAGCCACGAATCGCGCTCCGCAGGCCCGACCTCAACGTGGCGATGCATCTCCCGCACGTCCGAATGGCCGTGCTTTTCGATGTATAATTTCGGCCCCCCAAAAAAACCGGACAGAAAGTTAAACTGCTCCTCGCGGGAATGCGCGATACCCATGCCACGGAGATGCAGGATGCTGAGTAGATTGCCTTGCGGCTCGAATTCGATGATGTCGTAGAACGTATCAATAAGCTTCCGCAGAGCTGGCGCGCCACCCATACGTTGATAAATGCTGGCTTGAGCCATGGCCTTCTCCTCCTATTTCGACCCGCCATATCGGATAACGATATAAATGCGCAACAGAACTGGCAGGAACTCAATTCTCTCGGCGGCGGCGCCTCGAGTATCATGCGGCCGTTACGTCTTCTCCGGTCATTGACTCAGATCATTTTCTGGCACCGGCGGCGAAACTCAGCGGAAATCGCCAACGCGTTTAAGGAAAGGTGGCTAGAGGCAAATGCCTCTAGCCAAGTTTGCGCACATGTCGAATGACAGGGATTATGCGCGCTCCGTCTGAGGATGGGTTCGCAAGCGCAGAGGATCGTAGAACGGCATACGCACAACCGTGCCGGCGTAATCCTTGTCGTCATGCAGCGTCAATTCGGTGCCGAGTTTCGTAAACTCCGGCTTCAATTGCGCCATAACGAGCGACTTCATCAGATGCCGGCTGAAGGTCGAACTGCACACGACACCAACTTGCGTGCCTTTGGCGGTGATCTTCGAGCCGGGTTCAATAGCCTTCGCCGCATCGACTTCGATGCCCGCGATAAACGACCGTTCTTTTCCCTTCTTAGCCGCAAGCGCGTCCTTGCCGACGAAGTCAGGCTTCGACAAGTCGACTGTCCAGCCGGCGCGCACTTCCCAAGGCGTCGTATCTTCGTTCGTCATATCGAATGGGAAGAACAAGAGGCCGCTCTCGACGCGAATAATGTCAAGGCAGGACCATGAGGCCGGCACGATCCCAGCATCCTTACCGGCCTTGAGGATCGAATCCCAGATAAACGGAGCGTCTGCGGCCGAGCAGAAGACTTCATAGCCGCGTTCGCCGGAATACCCGCCGCGCCCGATCGAAACCGGCTTTCCGAACAGCGTCGTTTTTTGATGACGAAAATAGCCGAGCCCCGCCAGATCCATCGGTGTGTGCCGGGCAAGCGTTTCGAGCGCCAGAGGGCCCTGAAGCGACAGGATGTGGACGTCGTTGTCGGGTTCGACCTTGACGTTGAAACGGCCTTTGCTGGCTGCGGCAGCCTCCTCGAAAGTGCCGCCGCCGTGCGAAACGCGAAACTGGTCCGGACTATCGACATAAACCAGAACGTCGTCGATCAGGCCGCCGTTGGCATTGACGATGTTGCTGATATGGGAATCGCCGGCCTTGGCCTTCGAAATGTCGGTCGTGAGAAGGTGATTCAAGAACGCCTGCGCTTCCGGACCGTTGACGTTCACCATTCTGAGCCCCGAGACATCGAACAGCCCCGCGCGGGAGCGCACGGCCTCCGTCTCCTCATAGGGATTCGTCGCATAGTTCTGCGGGATCGGCATATCGTTCCAAGCTGTCGATAGATCCGATCCCAGGGCCCGGTGACGATCGTTGAGAGCTGATTGGCGCGAAAAAGACATGAGATATCCTTTTAAAATTTTACGTTCAGGCCAAGCCGCCCGACACTTGTTTTTTTTGACTCGATTATTCGAACAGAAAGCCGACCGGCGTTGGCTTCCCGTCATCGTATTTGCCAAGCCATTCCTTCGTGATGTCGAAATAGCGGGTGAGGCCTTTGTACTCCACCAGTTCCGGCGGCAGCGTTTGAAGAACGCGATGCATTCTCCGAGCCTTATTGAGGTCGGTCACGAGCTCATCCATCTTGATGAGATAGGCGCGGATCGAGAACAAAATCGCGTTCGACCGCGGCAGACGCCAGAGCGCCTGAAGCTCAACACGCAAATGAACTTTGCCGCCGACGTTCTCCGGCGTGACGGTGGCGCGATCGGTGCCCCATTTGTGATAGTTTTCGGGGCTCGTATCCAGGCGGGAGTTGACCGTCATCGTCCAATTGAGACGCCGCACCGGCTTTCCGTACTGAAGCGCCAGAAGGAATTTCAACGCGCGATCGAAAACGCCGGCTTCATGCGCCAGCGGCACGGGCGCATGCCATTCCATGAAGTTCATGCCAACGTCGAAATCAAGCGACCAATCGGCTTGCGATGTCGCGATGCCCGCGTCCATCCAGAGATTGTTGTCTCTCTGATCGGACAGCGTGAAGTCACCCTGGCATTGCCTGGTGATATATTCCATCGGCTGATAGGGAAGCGTCGAGGCGTCGCCGAAGCGGAACTTGTTCTCTATTTTGAGCGGGCGATTGATCCAGTGCCAATCATCGCCGTTCCTCTCGAGCGTGAAGTGCTCGGGATAGTCGCGCGCCAGGCTAGTCATGATCAGCTCAAGCGTATCCCATTGCGCGAGCATCATATGCGGTAACGCTTGAAAGCGTGTCGGGTCTTCCTTGAGGACGAGCGCGCGGTCTCGCATGTCCGAAACATAGTGCTCGTCGATATCGAATGGAAACTCGTAAACGGACCCCTTGGGGCCGGCAATATGCGGCTCGATGTTGACCGAGTAGCGGTATTTATCCTCCCAGTAGGGGAAGGGGAAACGCTTGATCGCCGCCGGGCTGTTCGAGAACGTGAAGTCGCCCCGGAATGTCTCGTCTTTGAATATCGTGTTCATGGCATCATCCTTGTTTTATCGGTGCGTCTTAGAGATCGAGTGTCAGGCTGCCGCCGTCCATCCGAGACACACATGTCGCAATCCTGTTCCCGCAACGCTTTTCGTCGTCCGAAAGGTAATGGTCGTTGTGAAGCATTCCTCCGTGCACATCCAAAACGGCGGTCACGCACTGACCGCATGCTCCGCCGCGACAGAGGTAGGGAGCGTCGACGCCTGCCTGCTCCAAGGCTTCCAGGATGCTTTGATGCTCGCCGACGACGATTTCGCGCCCTGATTTCGCGAGCTTGACGACGAATTCGCGTCCGGGTGGCGGCGCGGCAAAGAGCTCGGAGTGGACGTTCTCCTTCGGCCAGCCTTGCTCTTTCGCCGTTTTAAGAACCCAATCGATCATCCCCTGCGGACCACACACATAGAGATGTGTTCCGAGCGGCTGGTTCTCAAGAATTTGTTCGAGCGGAATGAACTTCCCTTCGTCCGCGCGATAGATAAAGATACCCGGCGTATCATTGCCGCTGAGTAGGTCGCAATACGCGGCGTCCTTCAAAGAGCGGACCCCGTAGTGCAATTCAAAATTCGTCTTGTCGTGCTTAAACTGCGCCATCATCGCCATGAACGGCGTAATACCGATCCCACCTGCAAGCAAAATGTGCTTTCGGCCGGTCCGATCGACTGGAAAAAGATTCACAGGCTCATTGATTTCGAGCGTCATGCCTTTCGAGACACGTTCATGCATGAAAGCAGAGCCGCCTCGGGATTCCTGGACCCTCAAAACGCTGATCTGATAGGTGCTGGTATCGAGGGGCGAGCTCATCAGCGAATAAGGATTCCGCAACACCCGGGTCCCATCACGCATCGTGACGATCACGTGCGCACCAGCAGAGAAAATCGGTAACGGCTGTCCATCGATGGGGACGAACGTGAACCGTTTGATGTGATTGGCGACGCGCTCGAGTTCCTCGACGCGCACACGCCGCGAGGCGTTTGTACTCATGCAAAATCAACCTTTGCTTCTGGAACTTCGCCCGGATTTTCGGCGTCGATGCAGACGCCCTGGAAGGCTCCGATGCGCCATGAATAGTGATCGCGCACAAGCAGCGTCAAACCGCAGTGAGCACACCGCACCGGGTTCGTGGTCACGTTGTCGGTGTATCCTTTGCAGTGGACGCACTGCACGCGGCGCCTCAGCGATCCCCGGTGTTCTTTAATGACGGAGTTATAGGAAACCCCGTGCGCAATCGCCATTTTTACAACGGAACCAATCAGCGGTTCTCGTCCGGCTGCGTAGAGGCGCGTTCCCATCTTGGAAATCGCAAGAACGCTGTCGAGGCGCGCAAGCAACGTGTCGAGTGTCGGGAAGGTCCAAAAATTTCCGACCTTCGTTGCCGTCACTTTGTCGGCAACGCCACTATCGGGGGCCGAGTCGCGATCAAGCAGCACGGTCGTTCGAGCTAAAAATTCTGCGCTCGCGGACGCTGCCATGTCCAGGTAGGCATTGCTTCCTTCCGCGTCGATGACGACGATATTGCTTTTGGCAAATGGGTCTGGCTTCAACTTGTCGTAAGTCGGCCGGCTTTTAATTCCTGGCTGAATCATTGCTCCAAATATTCTCCCTTAAAAATTATATTGGATCGCGGCGAAGCTGCAAAACGTCAGATGGTCTGCGCTGCAGTCTTCGCCGCGATCAAGGATCTTCGCCCTCACCCAGCGAGCTGGAAGAACCAGTTTGCGGCGAGGACGACTATGACGCCGGCGAGCAGCACGAGGTACGGCAGGATGCCGGCCTTGCGCGTTGCGAGGTTGTCGGTCGTGAGGTT
>NZ_JBAYUV010000041.1:0-32532 GCF_041674905.1 Hyphomicrobium sp. | reverse complement strand
CCTGCTTCATCCCCGCCCTCGCGCCGACGCAGGCACAGGGCTCCAATCTGCCGCACTTTTAGTCCGGCGCGGCCGAACAAATCAGCCGCTTCTGTGAGGGATTATTGCTCCGGCTTTTACAGTGAGTTCGATGCGCGCCAATCGTCATCAGATCTAGGTACAGAAAACCCTGATCGATTGGCGGCCTTGGATGAGACAGGGTTGCTCGATATCGAGCCGCAGGCGCATTTCGATCGTTTAACGCAACTCGTTGCACAGCTTCTGAAGTGCAAGGTCGCATTGATCAGCTTGGTCGATACCGACCGCCAATTTTTTCTAAGCCAGTGTGGATTGGGCGAGCCTTACGCCACCAACCGAGAAACGCCTCTATCGCATTCCTTCTGTCAGTACGTCGTCACTTCTAGGGCACCGCTTGTCATCGTCGATGCAAGAACCGACCCGCTCGTTGCCACCAACGGCGCAGTAGTCGATCTGGGCGTGACGGCCTACATTGGCTTCCCGATTATGACGCGGGATGGTCAGGTGTTAGGCTCCCTTTGCGCAATCGAGACGGAACCGCGACAATGGACTTCTGACGATCTCGATCTTGTCGCGAAGTTTGCGCGGATTGCGGAGGATGAGATCGCATTAGGTGACAGAGCGGTTGCAGCAAGCGTTCGCGCAAACGCAAGCGCGATTTTGGCCCGTGAGTATCATCATCGCGTAAAGAACTCCTTGGCGGTTTCGTCAGCGCTTGTACGGATTTCCGCCAAGGATGCTTTTTCAATCGACGAAGTTGTGGCCACCGCAAGCGCTCGTCTCTCGGCGCTGGCGAACACCCACGACTTGCTGATGTCTAAGAGCGATGCTGTCGACCTCAAGGAATTAGCGGCTAAGTTGCTGCTTCCATATTGCTCGCCGGGATCACGCGCGGATGTCGAAGGGCCTACGGTTCTTTTGAAACACGGCCAGGTGACGCCCCTTTGCCTCTTCCTTCACGAGTTAGCGACAAATTCCGCTAAGTATGGAGCGTTTGAAAATCACGGCAGTGTATCGGTGCGCTGGACTGAAGATAACAGGAAGAACGTCGATCTGCGCTGGACAGAAGAGTTGACGAATTCGCTAGATCAAGACCGTACGACGGGGTTCGGCACCACGCTTTTAAAGATCGCCGCTGGGCAATTGGACGGCCGCTACACGTCGCGATGGGTGGATGATCACCTTTTAGTAAGGCTGACATTTCCGACATGAGTCAGCCAGTCGGCGTGGCGTTTCAATCGATCTAGCACTTCCCAACAATTGCTCGCGACAAGCTGGGATCTCAACGCCTGTTCTCTGCCAAAACTCCGACTGTGATTAGGCTTCTTTCCAATGGTTAAGTGCCTGCCCGAGCGATACCATGCGAAGCGGTCAAGCCTGCGGCGGTCGGAGTTCTTGGAGTAAGGCTGGTGGTGCAAAGCCACTGTGCGTCCCGACGGACATTACGCCAGGGATGATTTACGCCTATCCAGCTATTAAAGCCATTCCGCCCAGTGTGGTGCCCAGTGTGATGACTGAAGAGCGCGCGATGTAATAAAACACCCTGGCGATTTACCAGGGTGTCGTTAGTCAGCGCTTGCGTTCGTTATTTTGAGAACCTTCTTTGTGACCGGGCTGGTTCTCATGGCCGCCTTGCTGATGTTTTTTTTGATCTTTATCGCGTTCGTGGCTTTGCTCTTGTTGACCGCCTTTTTGCTGGCCACCCTGTTGTTGATGGCCGCCTTGCTTCTCGTGATCGCTACCCATGATGTCCTCCTTGGGTTGGGATCAGGAAACTGACGCTAAACAGGAATGTTCCAAAGATTTGTGCAACAATTCGTTTACGACGCATCACGTGGGGGGTTTTCGATGCCGACCGATCCAGTCCGCCTTCGGAAGTTTTGTCAGGAAATCGAAGAGACGCTTCATGACAAACTGCGCTAACTGCACCACGAGCCGTTGTTAGGCGCGTGCGCGCGTCAGTGTTGGAGTTTAAGCAAAGCATTTTTCCAAAGAACGTCCGGCCGTCCAATTTAAAGGGAAATTGCCCCATGCATCGTCACGTCAAATTATTCGCGGTCGCCTGCGTCGTCGTTTCCATTGCCTATGTCGCGGGGCGTTACGTCATGTGGAACGAGGCGGCGCAATACGACGCCACACATCCCTAGCTAGACGTATGAGGTTGTGACATCGGTTCGGATGAAATGGCGGGCGGCCTCCAATGGATTGACGTTGCGCCATCGCGACGCATCGGTGCGAACCTTGTTCCTTTCTGAATGAGCGCAGCGGTTCGATTGCCAGTCGCGAACGGATTGTGCAGTTCAAACGCTTCTATCATTCGAACGCTGTGAAGGACTTCCATCACGTTTCGTGCGTCTGTCCGGTCGGCCGACGCCTTTTCATAGCTTTGCGCGCGCTGTTGGACACGTTCCAGGTAAGCCGTTTTGGCTTGATTGTACGCGTCGAGTTTGAGGCCGTAAACGCTACGCAGCCCTACAAAGCAGCATGAATGTCCCACTTGCGTGCCACGAATTCGTAAGTTAAATACTGAACCGAATGGTTCAGCATTTTCAAACTCGCTTCGACACCTCGTTCGCCGCGCTCTCGGACGCCACACGACGCGGCGTTCTGGAACAACTCGCCCGTGCCGACGCTTCGATTACGGACTTGGCCGATAAGTTCCACATGACTCTTACGGGCATGAAAAAGCATGTCGCCGTCTTGGAGCAAGCAGGCCTCGTCACGACGGAGAAAATCGGCCGCGTCCGAACCTGCAAGCTCGGCCGGCGTCGCCTGGACGAAGAGGCGGCATGGATCGAGAAGCACCGCCAGCTTTGGGCGGAACGTTTCGATGCACTGGACCACGTTGTCGAGGAATTGAAACGGAAGGAGAAGGCCAATGGCCGCAAGAAAAGAAGGTAACAGCAGCACGACGGTTGAACGGAAGTCCGAGCGTGAACTCGTCGTTACGCGAACCTTCAATGGCCCGGCGCGGATCGTGTTTCAGGCTTGGACCAAGCCGGAACTGTTCCAGCGGTGGTGGGCGCCGAAGTCGTGCGGCTTGACTATACTTTCCTGCGAGATGGATGTCCGTACCGGGGGTACTTATCGCCTGGTTATGCGCCACCCGTCTTCGGGCCAACCCATGGCGTTCTTCGGCCGGTATCTCGACGTAGTGCCGCATTCGCGCGTGGTCTGGACGAATGACGAAGGCGGGGAGGATAGTGCGATCACCACGGTGACATTCGAAGAACGGGGTACCGAGACCCTGGTCGTGGTGCACGAACTTTACCCGTCGAAGGAAGCGCTCGACGACGCCATGGCTTCCGGAAGCACTAGCGGGTGGAGCGAGCAGTTCGAACAACTGGATGCGTTTCTTCTTGGTGGGAGCTGATTGGAGGCGGGCACGACTGCGTTGGGCATCGGAAGCGTGAGCGCACTACTTGGCCAGGAGAAGTGCGCTCAGACCACGCTTTAAAAAACGCCGCTTTTACAACGGCTTGGGCGCAAGCGCTTGAGCGTGCTTCTCTACAAAATTCATTCAGGCAAAACCCATTTCAAAATGAAATCGATTTTTCCTTCGGCACCACCACATCCCATCGAAATCAGTTTGCTAGTGAAAGAACCCGCATCTCCTCGGGAGTGCGTTTGCAATCGCGGCAGTCCGTCTCGCACGCCGTGAATTCGAGGCGCATACCGCAAGCGCTACATCGGCAAGTTCGAAATAAAGAAGCCCTGCCGTTTGATCGGCAGGGCTTACAGGATTCACACCACCCTCACGCTTGCCGGTTTCGGTCCCGCTCGTCCGACCTGACAACCAGCGGTGCGTTTCCCGCTATCTTGAGCGGTAGCGAATGCGGCCGTCACGAACAAGTCACAATAGATGTAACTGAACGCAACAAAGGAAAATTGAGCAACGCTTCCGCTCATCGCTCCGGATGACTAAACCACTTTCAATACGTCAGAAATTTTTTAGCTGTGACGCTCTGGGTACGCACCATCCGATTAGCGCGCGTTGGCAGGCGGCGGCCGGTTCGCATCAAGCCGTTCTTGCGTTTCTTCACGATCGCGCGATGACTCGCCATCAGCAGGCAGATTGATATCCGGCGGCGGCTGCTTGTGCGCCGGAATGTCTGGAGATGTTGGCGAAACTTGCGAATTATTTTCGCTTCCAGGACCGACTTTTCCTGGCTCGACGTGCTCGGCATCCTTCGCGGGGGTCTGCGTAATCTGTTGCACATCACCACCGGAAGGCTCAGCTCTCGCAATCCCGAGCGGAACTGCGATCGGCGCCGCGCAGACACAAACCAGAAGCAATTCCCGCATTCGAGGCACGCTCCTCTATCACTCAATGGAGAAAACGCGCTTGCCGGCTTCAGCGTTCCCGCTGGAGAGGTTTCAGCCCTTGTTGTTCGGACGAACTCCACTCGATGATGACGAGGGCGCCGTCGCAGGCGTCGGCTGTTCTTTGACGTTCACTTTGTCCCCGTCGACGACGTCATCAGGGGCGCTCTCGAGCACACGGTCTTGCGGAGCAAGTCCGGATGCAATCTCAATCGCGCTTCCAAGATCGCGCCCGATCGTAATCGACTTCATGACGACCCGGTCTTCGGAATTGAGCGTCGCGACCCGCAGGCCGTCCTTATCGAAAATGACGGCGCTCGACGGAACGACCAGAACATCCCGCTGGTCGCCGACCGTCAAATGCACATTCGCATACGCGCCGGGCATCAATTCGCCGGCGGCGTTGTCGACAACGAGCTGCATGCGCGTCGTTCCCGAGGCCACATCAACGGCCCCCGCGGACGCTTCGACTTTTCCTTCATACGTTTTGCCGGGCCGCTCCGGAACCGTCAGAACCGCCGTCGTTCCGTTCGTGACCATTGGCACATAAGTCTGCGGCACGTTCACATAAAGCCGGAGCTTGTGAATGTCCGCGACCACAAACATTTCCGAGCCGGTCGAGCTTCCCGTATTGATCAGGTTGCCGACGTCCGTATTGCGCACCGTCACGATGCCTTCGAAGGGCGCAACGATACGCTTGTACTCCGAAAGCGCCTTCAGACGATCGACGTTGGCCTGCGCCGACGTGACCAGCGCCGTCTTGGCTTCGAAATCCGCGGCCTTTTCATCGGCCCCCTGGCGCGTCACGTAATCCTTGGGCAACAGCACCTGATAACGCTCGTTCGTAACCTTTGCCAAGGCAGCCGTCGCCTTGGCGTTGTTGAGTTCGGACTGCGCCTGAAACAGCTGCTGGTCGAGATCGGGCGCATCGATTTCAGCGAGCAGGTCTCCCGCCTTGACGCGCGTACCGATCTCCGCCTTGCGGCTCGCGACATAGCCGCTGACGCGCGCGAAAATCGCCGCCTGCGAGTAGGCGTCAAGCCGCCCCGGAAGATCGATGACGCCAATGCTCTTCTGCACGCTCGGCGTCGTGACCGCAACAGTGGGGACCGATCGCTCGGCGGATTTTATCCTGAGGCCGGCGAGCGTTTGGTCCCTGCATTGAATGCCGGTAAACCCGATGAATGATGTCGCGCCGACAAAGGCGATGGCAGCCAGCGGCGTCCTCCAGCGCGAGCGCGCCCGTGTCTCCTTGGGCAACTCAGGCGACATTGTATTCTCCCGGAATGAAATCGGTCGGCTTGGCCGCTGCTTTGCGCCGGTGCATCAAACTAAAAACGATTGGGACAACAAACAAAGTCGCAGCAGTTGCGAATATGAGACCGCCGATCACGGCGCGGCCGAGCGGCGCATTCTGCTCGCCGCCTTCTCCGAGGCCAAGCGCCATGGGCGCCATACCGATGATCATCGCCAGCGCCGTCATCAAGACCGGCCGGATACGAACATAGCCGGATTCAAGCGCCGCCATGATCGGATCACCGTGCTCGGCAAGTCGCTCGCGTGCGAAGCTGACGACGAGCACGGCATTTGCAGTCGCGACACCCATGCACATGATCGCGCCGGTCAACGCCGGCACTGACAGTGTCGTCCCCGTCGTGAACAGCATCCAGATGATGCCGGCAAGCGCCGCCGGAAGAGCCATGATGATGACCAGGGGATCCGTCCAGGATTGGAAGTTGACGACGATCAGCAAGTATATAAGCACGATCGCCCCGAGAAGTCCGAATAGCATTCCGGAATAGGCGCTATTCATTGTACGCACCTGCCCCAGCAGAACGGCCGTCGCACCCTTCGGTAAATCTGCTTTGGCCTCGTCGACGACCTTTTGAATATCCGCCGCGACGGCCCCGAGGTCACGCCCCTCGGTTGTCGTCAGAATTTGCACCATGGACTGGATATCATATTGCGAAACGACGGCATTGGACGTCGTTCTCCCGAGATTGACGACGCTCCCAAGAACCTGTGGCGCGGTGGCGTCCGCCGCCGTAATCGGCAAATTCTGAAGCGATGCCAGACTGTCCAAAGAATACTGCGGAGTTTGCATGACGATCGGATACGACACGCCGTTTTTCGGGTTCAGCCAATAGACCGGCGAAACCTGCCCCGATCCGGAAAGGCTCGTTCCCAGGCTGCTCGTCACATCGCGCGCCGTCACTCCGACGTATTTTGCGCGGGAGCGGTCGACGTCGATTTTAAACCCCGGATTGTCACGCGATTGCTGGATACGGGCATCGGCGACTCCGGGAATCAAACGTATTTTCCGCAAAAGCTTATTCGCATAATCGAAGTTTTCGGTGAGGTTCGCGCCGCGAACCTGGAGATCGATCGGTGTCGGCGCCCCGAAATTCAGGATTTGGCTGACGATATCCGCAGGCAGGAACGAGAAGGTCGTTCCGGGAAACCGCAGCGGAAGCTCATCGCGCAACAGACTGACGTACTCCGCCGTCGGGCGATGACCCTCTTTGAGCGCAATCTGGATGTCTCCATCCTGCGGGCCGATCATGCCGGTGTTGTTGTAGGACGTGTTGATGCCGCTGATCGGCATGCCGATGTTGTCGACGATCGCATCCAGGTCTTTAGGCGGGATGATCTCGCGAATGACATCCTGAATCTCCGCGAATTTTCGCGAACTCTCCTCGACGCGTGTGCCGACTTCAAGCCGCGCGTGCATCAAAATCTGCCCGGAATCAACCGCCGGGAAGAAGTTACGTCCGAGATAGGGAAGCAGATAGAACGACAACCCGATGAAACCGAGAGAGAACAAAAGAAACATCGCACGCTGCGAAAGGGCACGTTCCAGAAGGTCGCGATAGCTCAGGCGAAGCGCCTCGAATCCATGCTCGAACTTGCGTTGAAAAAGCGCGAACGGATTGCGGGTCGGGGTGTCGTGTGCGTTCGGATCATGCGGCTTCAGAAGATACTTCGCCATCGTCGGCACGAGCGTTCGTGACAAAATGAACGACGCGACCATCGCGAATACGACAGCCTCTGCCATTGGCACGAACAGAAACTTTGCGACGCCTTCGAGAAAAAACATCGGCACGAAAACAATGCAGATGCAGAGCATCGACACAAACGCCGGCGTCGCGATCTGGTCGGCGCCATCGAGGATCGCCGTTTCGACGTCTTTGCCCTGCTCCAGATGATAATTGATATTTTCGATCGTGACCGTCGCTTCATCGACGAGAATACCGACGGCAAGCGCAAGCCCACCCAGCGTCATGATATTGAGTGTTTCACCGAGTGCCGACAGCATGGCAATCGATGACAGCACCGCAAGCGGGATCGACGTCGCGATGATGATCGTCGACCTGAAACTTCCAAGAAACAGAAGGATCATCAAGCTCGTCAGCGCCGCCGCGAGAATACCTTCATGGATTACGTTTTTCACCGCGCCGCGAACGAACAGCGACTGATCGCCAAGATACGAGATCGTCAACTCACCCGGCAGACCGGGCTTGATTTCATCGACTTTTCTTTTGATGCCTTCGATGATTTCAGGCGTCGAAATGGGACCGCTCTTCAGTACCGACAACAGCACCGAGCGCGCGCCGTTCACGTGAACGACGTTCTGCTGCGGCGGATTTCCGTCACGCACGCGGCCCACGTCCTTGACGTAGACCATACCTCCGTTGACCGCCTTTATCGGCAGGTCACCCAATGCCGCGAGGTCCGACGGCGCGCTATTCAATTCCATGGTGTATTCGGTCGCGCCGATTTTCTGTGTGCCGACCGGATTGATCAGATTTTGCGCATCAAATGCGTTGGCGACATCCTGCGCGGAAAGGCCTTTGGCATGCAGCGCCGCGGTATCGAGATCGATCTGAATCTGTCGCTGCTTCCCGCCGTAGGGGTAAGGGATGGCGGCGCCGGGAACCGTTACCAACCGGATGCGAACCTGGTTCATGCCCAGATCGGCGAGGTTTTGTTCAGTCAATCCTTCGCCGCCGAGCGCCAGCTGCAGGATAGGAACGGTCGAAGCGCTGTAGTTGAGAATAAGCGGCGCGGTCGCGCCTGGCGGCATCTGCTTCAGCATCGTTTGCGCAATGGCCGTCACCTGCGCATTGGCGACACTGATGTTGACCTGCGGGTGAAAGAAAATTTTGACGACGCCGATGCCGTTATACGAATTGCCTTCGATATGCTCGATGTCATTGACGGTCGTCGTCAGGGCGCGCTGGAACGGCGTCACCATCCGGCCTGCCATGCCGTCGGCGGGCAAACCCTTGTATTGCCAAACCGTGGCAATGACGGGAATGCGAATTTCCGGAAAGATATCGATCGGTGTTCTGACCGCGGCGAGTCCACCAGCGATCAGAATGAGGAGCGCAAGAACGATGAACGTGTACGGCAACCGCAGCGCAATGCGTACAAGTGCAGCCATGAGTTAAATTTCTCCGCCCGCTCGAAGGCAATTCAACCACGGAGCCCTCGGCCTATAACTGCTGGATCGGCCTCAATCCGTCTCAGTCCCGCCGTAATTTCTTCAGCGACAAAATCGCCCGACAGACCCTGAGGCTCGACGGATCTAACAGCCCAAGCTCCATAACGAACTGCGTCGGCAATGAGCAGTGGCTAAATGCAGTTAATTCCGTGCATTGGAAGCATGGATGTCACGCATATGACACGTGAAGGGCTCGCCGGCGGCTAACTCAAACTGAGTTCGTAGACATAAAAGGCCAGCGCCGCTGTGGCGAGCGGCACACCGGCGATATGCAGGAAGCTGAGCGACTTTCGCAGCCAGCCCACAGGCTCTATCCACCTGTTCACCCGCGCGATCGTAACAGCGATGATCATGCTCAGCATCAGATAGCTGAATAAGAACATGCGATCCGACAGCGTCTCCACGTTCGCATCCAGCTTCGGCAACGCCAGATAGAGCGCCACCGCCGACAGAAGCGCGGTGACCTGAATGGTGACGATCGCCTCGAAGTGATGCGTCGAGATGAAGATCGAAAGATAGGCGATCATCAGGATGAAGCCGAGAGGCACGACGACACGCAGGAAATAATCGGTCGTCTGCCGCTTCATCAGCCAAACAAAATTCGCCTTGTAAAACGGCACGACGCTCGGCTCGAGGGTCTGCGCATCGACGGTGCGCACGAAATCCTCGTCGTATCCGACGTACTGATCTTTCGGCAGCCAGCCATCGACATTGACGAGCCTGTCACGCAGATTATCCGGCGGCGGCTGTACGATAAACGGCGCATTGCCGTTCTTGGGTTGAATATCGATTGAGAACCGCTGCGTATCGAACGGATAATCGAGCAGCTGCGGCTCATAGAGAAACTTGCCGGACACGCGATAAATCTTCATGTGATCCGGGAACGCTTCGCTCTTGCCGCCATCGTGAATCGGCCGAACGGTGATCTGCCTATCGTTTGATCCCGGCTCCAGGTAGGCGTTGGAAAATTCGATCTGGTCGATCGACGCGCCGCCACGATCGTTCATCGAGAGGTAGAAATCAGCCAGAAATGTCTTTTCATTGTCGTCGATGTGCTCGGCACGAATGAGATCGATATCGGCGTAGAGCGTGTCGATGCGTTGCATGTGATTGTTGCGCAGGTGCGCGAACTGCAACGGCGCAAGCTGCGTATGCCCGAGGCCACGCGGCAGCATGAGAATCATCGGCGTTCGTGCAGCCGCGCGCGACGCCTGCTGGAACGACCAGTTATCGAAGCGTCCCTGGAACGTGCCGCGCCCCAACGCATAGGCCGACTGCAGGCGCTGAGCGATCAAGCTGCGAAGTTCCGGCAGACTGGTCGTCACGTCCTTTCCTCGTGCCGCTTCCGCAAGGAGTCCGACCATATCGGCATACTGCGTTCCAGCGGAAAGCGCCCGCATGTTGTCATCGTCGACGACGCTTAACGGAACGTCCTCGTCACGCGCCTTGCACTTGCCGCTTTTCCAGCCGGGAGCGGCATTATTTTTCGCACCTTGGAAAATCCAGGCGCTCGGATCGGAAGAATCCGATACGAGCTTGCGCAGCCGGTCATTGTAGACGTCCGGAAATCCGTCCCATGCGAGCTGGAAAATATCGTTCGGATAAGCGGCATCGCCGTTGAGATCGAGAGACGCCAGACGGCCGGTCATGAAGACCGGTGGCGTCAGACCGGCGTCCTTGAACTGCTTCAGAACATCTTTCGTCCGGCTGCTGCCGACACTGAGAAAAACAAAATCGATGTTCTTGCTCTTGAGGTCGGCAATCGCCGAAGCAAGCTCGCTCGAATCGAGAATATCATCGCCGACGGTATGCAGGCGATGGTCGGCAGCCATGACACCGGCCCCGAACAGCTTCGTCAGCGCGTCACCGAAATTGCTGCTCGCCACCGCCCCATCGACACCGATGAACGCCGGACGTGCGATCTTCATCTGCTTCACGAATTCCGCGATAACCGGCATTCGCTCTTCGTCTTCGGAAGGTCGCGTCGTAAACACGTTCGGATAATCGGCAAAAAGACCGCCGACCGAAATGTCGGAGACGAACGGAATGCCGCTCGTCTTGAGCTCCTTGCCCGATGCATCGAAGGCCGCCTTCGCCCGCGTCGCATTCGACATGCCGATCATCGCAAGGGTTTGAGGATCGGCAAGCGCCACGGCCATGTTGGCAGCCGCCTTCTTCTCGTCGCGCTGATCATCGAGGAACATCACTTGCAGCCTCCGGCCGGCAACGCCGCCATTGCGGTTGACGCGGCGCTGCTCTTGCACTGTGAGCCGTTTGATCGCGGCGAGCTGCCCGTTGTCGTAACAAAGATCATCACGCGACGAAACGAAGATGGGCACGCTCAAGGGCGGCCGTTGCGCCGCTTCCACGCCATCGACAGCATCGAGGCTGACCGGCATGCTGGCACTGACAATGACCGTGAACAACGCGAGCAGGATCGCAGTGATCCGCCGCAGCAAAATGGAACCCGTGCTGCGCATACCGTCCTTCAACAACGCAAGAGTCACCTGATCCCACCCGACGATTGCTTGATGTGCCCGAAAAAGCTGAGGACTGGCCTACCCCTGGCCAGCCGCGCTCCTTTTAGCAAAGCCGTGCCCTTAAAGAATGGAGAAATTAGGTTGCTGTCCCCGCTTCTCCGAAAACCGCGCACGCGCGCATGAAATCAACCCTATCGTTGCCTATCCGGGAATGATTTTTCGTGTCCGGCAAATTCGTATCTGGGCAAGCGCCAAGCGGACCACTCTTGCTGCCGCTGAAGGGCCTGCCTACGTTCCGTGCGGCTCACTCGTCGAACACCAGGAGACCGCATGCCGCCTGAAACCGCCGCCTGGCTTTCCCGTCTGCTACCGTGGCGAGCGCCCGTCGACGCGAATGCCGTTCGTCTTGCGCGCTCCACAGTCGCCCATTTGAAGCCGGCCGTCGTCATCACTGGGGGATCGCGCGGAATAGGATTGGCGCTCGCCAAACGCTTCATCGAAGCGGATCACACGACCGTCATCGTGGCGCGCAACGCCCTCACTCTCGCCGAAGCCATCGCCGGCCTCAAGACCGCAACCGGCGTGGAACCGCTTTCGATCCTATGCGACGTCACCGAGCCCAACGCCGCGGAGATCATCGCGGCGGCGCTCACCGACGCGAATTTGTATCTCGATGTGCTCGTCAACAACGCGGGAACGGGCCTCGCCGGGCCGTTCCTCGAACAAACGCCGCAGGATTTGTCACGCCTTCTCGCGCTGAACGTCGAAAGCCTGACGCGGCTGACCCGCGCCGCACTTCCGGATATGATCGCACGCCGGCAGGGAGGCATTTTGAATATCGCGTCCCTCGGCGCCTACGTACCCGGACCCAACCAGGCGGCCTACTACGCCAGCAAAGCCTATATTCTCTTCCTAACCGAGGCGATCGCCAGCGAAGTCGCGGGCCAGGGCGTTCGCGTATCGGCCTTGACGCCGGGACCTGTCGACACCGGATTTCATCGCGACATGGGCGCCGAGAGATCGCTGTATCGCATGATCTTACCGTCCATGACGGCCGACCGCGTCGCGCGAAGCGCCTATCGCCGCTTCATGTTCGGTCAGCGCGTCATCGCGCCGGGGTTGTTCAATCTCGTATTCGTCGTCGCGTTAAAGGTTCTTCCACACATCATAACGGTGCCGATGATGCGCGGTCTGCTGAAGCGCGAATTCTTCCGGCGTTAAGCATCCGTTTGTTTCGCGTTTGCATTATCGCAACCAATTTCGGTTTATGTATCAGGAAACCTGGATTGAGGTATCGCGTATCCGGGTCCTCCTCGCGGCCGCGCTCTGCGGGCTCTTCCGGGCTCGGTAAATTGCAGCGTGGCCGCGCCCCATTTCTCCAGGATTCAAGCACCCGGCGGCATTACGGTCATGCCAAAGGCCGGCCTTCCGCGCCCTCGCGACAGTGCGTCGTCGGCGTGCTATGAAGCGCGTCGACAAAAACAAGGGGCCGCTTGAACCGGCTTCGCCCGATCCTGGAAACACCCGCCGTGCCACAACCCGTAATTGCCGCAACCGGGCTTTACGTTCCACCTTTCAGCATCAGCAATCATGAACTGGTCGCCGCTTTCAACGCTTTCGTTGAAAGGTTCAACGCTGAGAACGCTGCGGCGATCGCCGATGCGACCGTCGCGCCGCTGCAGCCCTCCTCGGCCGAGTTCATCGAAAAAGCCTCCGGCATCAAATCGCGTCACGTGATGGACAAAACGGGCATCCTCGACCCGGCGATCATGCGGCCCGTCCTCCCCGAACGTCCCAACGACCAGATTTCGGTCCTCGCCGAAATGGCGGTCGCCGCCGCCAACGACGCGTTCAGCCATTGGACAGGCGTAAAAAGCGACATCGGCGCCGTCATCTGCGCGGCATCGAACATGCAGCGCCCCTATCCCGCGATGGCCGTCGAAGTGCAACATGCGCTCGGATTGAACGGCTTCGCGTTCGACATGAACGTCGCCTGCTCGTCCGCGACTTTCGGAATAAAGACGGCGGCCGACTTCATCGCAAGCGGCTCGGCAAATGCCGTTCTGATGGTCAATCCGGAAATCTGCTCGGGCCACCTGAACTTCAGGGACCGTGATAGTCATTTCATCTTCGGCGACGTCGCAACCGCCGTCATCATATCGGGTTCTGAAACGCCGGGCGCATGGCGCATTCTCGGCACGCGTCTCCAGACGCAGTTCTCGAACAATATCCGCAACAACTTCGGATTTCTGAATCGCGCTGCGCCGGAAGGCATTGGCAAAGTCGACAAGCTGTTCGTGCAGGAGGGACGCAAGGTCTTCAAGGAAGTCGTGCCGATGGTGTCGGAACTGATCCTCGCTCACGCCCGCGATATCGGCGTCGATCCGCGCGCGCTGAAACGGCTTTGGCTGCACCAGGCTAACATCAACATGAATGAAATGATCGGCCGCAAGGTGCTTGGACGCGAGCCGCGCCCTGACGAGAATGTCATCATTCTCGATACATTCGCGAATACCAGCTCCGCCGGCTCGATCATCGCATTCCACACCGCGAATGATGATTTTAAGGGCGGAGAGCGCGGCTTGATTTGCAGTTTTGGCGCCGGCTATTCCGCAGGCACCGTGTTCGTCGAAAAGATTTGACGTCTGTCGGCTCGATCAGGTCGCTTTCCTGAAAGGCACGACGACATTGTCGCCGTTGACCATTTCCTGAACGACATCGATAAGCCGCTGCCGCTGGAACGGCTTCTTGATCAACGCCATCTGCTGATAGGCTTCAGGCAATCCCTCGCGTCCATAGCCGCTGACGAATGCGAATGGAATTTTCCGCCCGACGAGCACACCGGCCAGCGTATCGACCGGATCTCCCGCAAGATTGGCATCGAGCAGCGCCGCGTCGATATCCTCGCTTTCGACAAGGCTCAACGCTTTTTGCAGCGTCGTCGCCGGGCCGACCACCTCGCACCCTGCGTCTTCCAGGCTCGCGACAATGTCCATCGCAATCAGCGGCTCGTCATCAACGACGAGAATGCGCTTACCCTCAATCGTGCTATTCTGCGACGACGATGCAAGTCCTTGCACAGCTTGGGGCCCCTCGAACAGCGGACGGAAATACGATCCGCTGCCGCTGGACTCGCTCTCCGGAAGTGGCAGCGTGATTTCGCACGTCACGCCCTCCGCCTCGTAACGAATTGACGTGACGCCGCCATGGGCTTCGAGACTCTTTTCTATCAGCGTCGTCCCGAAACCGCGCGATTGCGGCACCGTAACCTTCGGGCCGCCTCGCTCCTCCCATTGCAAAATAAGTTTGCGCTGAGCGTCGGTGCGAACCATCCACCGGATCGAAAGCGTCCCTCGCGGGTCGGACAAGGCGCCGTATTTGATCGCATTCGTGGCAAGCTCGTGCAGAACGAGACTTAAATGCAATGCGGCCTGCGCGTTCAGCATCACCAAAGGGCCGGAACTGGAAATGCGCTCGTCCTCGCTGCCGCAAAACGGCAGCTGGTTGCGAATGATAGCCGAAAGTTCCGCTCCCTGCCATGTCGATTGGGTAAGCAGATTATGAGTTCTCGCTAGTGATTGCAGTCGGCCACCGAAGCTCGCCGCAAAATCGCTGGGACTTTTTGCACGATGAACGGTTTGGTTGGCGATCGATTGCACCGTCGCAAGCGTATTTTTTACGCGATGATTGAGTTCACCGATCAACAGCTGCTGCAGTCGTTCGGCGTGCTTGCGTTCCGTGATATCGCGCCCGACTTTTGATGCACCGATCAGATTACCGGAATTGTCACGCATCGGCGATATGGTGACTGAAATATCGATACGTCGGCCATCCTTTGCGAGACGCACGGTTTCGAAATGATCGATGTGCTGCCCACTGCGGATTCGCGCAAGAATATTCTCCTCTTCGAATTGCAGTTCAGGCGGAATGATGCGCGTGATAGGCTGCCCGACGATCTCCTCAGGCGAATACCCGAATATTTTTTCCGCACCCGCATTCCAGCTGGTAATGATGCCCTCGAGCGTCTTGCCAACGATCGCATCGTCGGAAGAGGCGACGATGGCCGCGAGGCGCGCAGCCTTCAGCTCGTCTTCTCGCCGTGCCGTGACGTCACGCGTGATCGCAAGTTGGCCAGTTTTGCCATCGGCGAGACGGATCGGGACGGCATGCGTTTCCATCCGCCGCCGCGTGCCTCCGCATCCGATGATATCAAAAGTCCACATCAGCCTTTCGCCGTTGCAGACGCGCTGATGATTGGCCTGCCAGGCATCGCGAAATTCCGGCGCGATGAGATCGAGAACGGAAGCTCCTTCAACCTGCGCCCCGTTCTCCGCTTCGACCATCCGAAGGCCAGACGGGTTCATCTGAACGAGCCGGCCGTCCGGGGCGACGATCTTAATGCATTCGGGACTTGTCTCGAAAATAGCCGCAAGCAGCTGCCGCTCGTTCTCGAAACGGCTTTCATGATTTTCACTGAGTGCTTGATTCAAAACGGAAATTCCGCTCGAAACGGGATTGTCCTGCATTTTTAGTATGAATGCCCCTGCACGCTAAGCCTATTTGAAGGGCCGCACGGATCATTTTTAAATCATCTCTAAGCAGAACCAAACATTCCGCACCCCAGTTTGGTTCCATTTTTTTTCGCGTTTAAGCGAGGCTGGCCGCCAGATTGATGGTCAGCGCCAAAACCATCGTATTGAAGAAAAAAGCAACAATAGCATGCAAGGTCGTAAGCCTCCGCATGGACTTGGAATTGATCATCACATCGGACGTTTGCGACGCCGCGCCGAACGACGTCGAAAAATAGAAAAAATCCCAGTAGTCGGGCTCCTTGTCCTCCGGAAATGCGAGAGCTTGCGGCGCATCCTTATTGGCCGCTCCGTGCGGCGCATAGAATTCGTGCGCATAGTGCAACGTGAATACGATCTGCGTCACGAGCCAGGATATCACGATTGTCGCGCCAGCAAGTCCGACGAAGAAAAGCTTGCCGTCGGTCGAGGCTCCCTTGGCTTCCGCGATGATCCCGAAGATTGCGGCGAAGCTCGAAAAGATACCGAGCAGGACGACGACGAGAATGACGACGGCACTGTCATCCTGGCGAGCCGCTCGTTTTCTCAGCGCTTGCCCAGAGCAATTGCGCATAACGCGAAACGCCATGATGAGATAGACAGCGCCACCGGCGCACCACGCCAGCGCTTCGCGAACCGGGCCGCGAAAGGAATTCGGCAGCAGCAAGAAAACCGCAAGCCCGGCGATGGCGGCGGCGAAGGCGCGAGGTCGCAAGACGAGTGAACGCCAGACCGAAAGAGGGTTGTACCACGTCGCACGCTTGCGAGCCGTCGCTGAGGTGTTCATGAATTCTGCGTATCCTGCCGGTAGGGAAATACGAATAGACACACGCGCAAACGCCCGTACGAGCTTGCCCCGCGACCGCACGACATATTAAGGCGGCCTCTCCCCTTCAACAATCGCAAGCACGCAAGCCATTCGGCTGGTTGCCCGGCACAAGAGCCGTCTCAGCCCCGCGAGAATAGGACTTGTGGCCTATAGCCTCCCGCTGACTGGCAAACGGTGGCGAAAAGATTTTTTCTAGGTACGACGCGCCGTTATGAGGTCAGGAGTCACTAACGATGGGGCCCGCGCTCGCATCCGACACCAAACGATCGGTCTTGCACGCCGAGTCACGGCCGTTGGTCGCGGTCATCGAAGATGATTACCAGTCTTCGCTTGCGCTCACGATGCTCATCGATGATTGGGGTTACGCGTGCATCGCCGCACGCTCCTCGCAAGAGGCGGTCAGCACACTCGGCTCACGCCTCCATCAGATCGCAGCCATCGTGACGGATGTTGAAATTGGCGGTCAAATGCGCGGCGTCCGAGACGCCCTGGCGATTGCATCCGCTTTAGGCCGCTCCATTCCGACGATCGTGACCACGGGCCACGGAGACTACGCGTCGGATTGCAAACCATTTCCCGTTATTCGCAAGCCATTCGATCCCGACATTCTGCACGCATGGCTTGTCCAAAAACTCGGATACCGCTGAGGCGGCTCGTCGGCTGCATTCGCGCAAAGGATCCAGACATTAGCACCGCGTCGCAAGTTCGGTGCGGTTCCTGGCGCCGAAATGCGAGAAGAGGGCAGCGAGGTGAATTTTGACCGTGCCTTCCGCGATGTCGAGTTCACGCGCAATTTCCTTATTGGACAGACCTCGGCGGACACAATCCAAAACATCGCGTTGGCGCGGTGAAATAGGCTTCGTGCCGGTTACGCCGCTGGTATCCCACTTCTTCTCGATCTGCTCCGGCGTCGATGTTCGAGCCGCCGCCGGCGAGCCTGAAGACGTCATGAACCTCGGCACGTAGATACGTCCATCGAGAATGTCCCGGAGCGCCGCCACGATTTCATCGTCCTGCAGCGATTTCGGCACATAGCCGCCGAGCCCTGTCGCGACAGCTTTCAATACGTCGCCGCGCTCTTCAGATCCGGAAACGATCGCCACGCGCACGTCTGGATACGTTTCCTTGATCACGCCAAGGCTTTCAGGGCCGGATACGCCGGGCATCGACAGATCGAACAATGCAAGCCCGATGTCTTCGAGCTCAGACAACCGATCGAGCGCCGCATCGAAGGTCGCCGCCTCGACGACGGTGTGAAACCCAAGCCTGTCTTTCAACAGGAAGCCCAAGCCGGTCCGGTAGAGACTATGGTCATCGGCTACAAGGACAGCATCTCGTTTGGCATTCGTCATGGGCAACTCTGCGTTTTAATCGAAATTGACACGCTCTTCGACAGCCGGAGGACGTACGGCAGATCTGCCGGCTCTTATGACCGCATGTAGCGTCGCGACAATGAGCTCCGGGTCGGCAGGCTTCGTCAACCATGGCCGTCCAGATTTGGCAAGTGTCGCAAGCGTAACCGAATCCGTTCCGCCCGACAGGATGACAGCCGGAATAAAACCGCCGTTTTCGCGTGACATCCGGCTGATGAATTCAAGTCCCGTTTCGCGATCGCGCAAATCGAAATCCAGGATTGCGACGTCGATTGCAAGTCCATCGGAAAACGCCGCTTCCGCTTCCGCGGCGCGTTGATAACCATACACCACGTTACCGCGATCCCTGAGATCTCGGCTCAGCGCCGCAACGATAAGCTCTTCGTCGTCCAGAACGAGGATCTTGAAACCATGAATGTCGGCCTCGTCCTTGGGCGCGCCGACGGTCTGCGGCAAGGTTTCGATCACGCGCTCCGGAGGTAGAACGATGGTAAATCGCGAACCCTTCTGCCAGCGCGAGCAGACGACGATCCTCATGCCCAAAAGGTCTGCGTAGCGCCGCGCGATCGAAAGTCCGAGACCTAACCCGTCGTTGGCGCCGCGCGCGCGCCGATCGTTGCGAGAAAACTCCTCGAATATCTTCTCATGCTGCTCCGGCGAAAGACCCGGGCCGCTATCGTAGATATCGATCATGCGTTGGCCGTTCCGGCGCCGCGCGGCAAGAATGACGCCGCCCTGGTTCGTAAATTTCAGCGCGTTCGAAACCAGATTGCGGATGATTGTCTCGAGCAACGCAGGATCGGTCTCGAGCGTCCAGTTTTGCGCCCGGCTCAGAAATTTCAGTCCGTTCTGCTCAGCTTCCACCTTGAAGCCAACCGACACGCGCTCGATGACCTCCGAAACCGATACTGCGGCCTTCGCCGGTTCGATCAACTTTGCATCGAGGCGCGAGACATTGAGCAAGGCATCGAACATGCCCTTGAGGCCGTGCAGGCCTTCTTCCATTTGCGCGACCAGTGTCGTCGCTTCCCCACCCTGCACACGCCTCGAGAGCGCCCGCGCGAACAGAGTGAGCGCGTGCAGAGGTTGCCGCAGGTCATGACTCGCCGCCGCAAGAAAGCGCGACTTGGCTTCGGTCGCTTGCTCGGCTTCCGCCTTGGCGCGCTCAAGTCCGATATTCTGTTCGGCCAGACGCTGCGTGCGCTCGCGCACCTGACTTTCGAGCGTTTGGTTCGCGGCCGCGAGAGATGCCCGCTGCGCCCCGAGTTCCGCAACCATCGAACGGAGCGACTGGGCCAGCACACGCGCTTCATCATACCCGTCAACCGCCGGAAAATCGACCTGACGCCCGCGGCGCAAACCTTCCGCCGCATCCGCGAGCTGAAGCAACGGCCGGGACAACTTGCCTGCGAGCATCCAGGCGAGAATGGCCGCAAGCGCGGAAAACGCCCCACCCCAAAGCAGAATATTTCGCTGCAAGCTCCTCACCGGCTCGAATGCCAGCGTCTGGTTTTCTCTGACGAGCACGATCCAATGCAGGCCCGGATACGACCGATATCCGTCGCTCTTCGAAAATCCGGTGACATACGACTGCCCATCCGGCCATTGCTCAACGGCGAAATTCGCAACGCCCGCGCGCGCCTCCTTTATGCTCGGCAGGTCGAGCTCTTGTCCCGGAACGTCATCCGGTCCAAACAAAACCTGCTTTTTTTCATTGAGAACGATGACGTCGGCATGAATGGAATTTTTCATGCTACCGAGCAGCGTGTCCTTCACCTCTTCGGCCCAGTCCGCGCTGAGCGTCGCACCGAGGACACCCAACGTTTCGTCGTCGTTGAACACGGGAACCGCCAGATCGATGAAATCTGTCACGCGCCCAGACGGAGATTTTTCCGATACGCCGTCACGAACCTTCACTTCACCGACGTAAGGTTCCTCTATGCCTTTCTTGTACCACTCCCGATCCTTGACATTCCGGCCTTCGCGAATCCCGCCGGTTGCGCTTTCGATCCGGCCGTCGTTGTTTGCAAACCCGATCCAGGAATAGTCGGCGTATGCCGTCTGAAAGCGTTCCAGCGCCGCGCGCAAGGAGTCGGGAGTTTCGGTCTTGGCGGGTATCTTCGCGATCTCCGTCATGTCATCGAGAGACTGCAGGCGCTCGAACATCGCACGGTCGAGCTTGTCCTGCATTTCGTCCGCGAGAAGCGCGAGCGATCGGCCGATCTGCAATTCCAGACGCTTCACCGCGTCGTGCGCAATGACGTAGGAAACCGCCGCGGTGAGCAACAGCGATACGACCGAAATCGCGGCCGCGATCAGCACTTTCAAGGAGACGCGTCGCATCCGGTGTCCGTCTTCCGCGGGACCTGCCGACAGCCTGGAACGCAATCGGGTCGGATATCAAGCTGCTTTGCATTAAATCTCGGTATGCCAGCCGATCGGAATGCCGCCCGTCTCGGCGGCAAAGCGCCCGAGCCAAGTACCCCAGAACTAAGGAAACCGAGGTCCTGGTAGACCATCCGGCCTAATTGGCAAATTGCTCGTCTTAGACCGCACCGCTGAATAGTTTCCGCGATAGAGAGGGCGCAGGTAGATCACGCCGCGCCAACGCTCGCATTTCAACGCGAAGCCCCCATCGCGCGCAAGCTTAGCAGGAGCTACCGATGCAGACCCCTTTGAACATCGCCAAGCCAATTCCCCTGAAAAGCAAGGAGCCGCCGTCACACCTCAAATACGCGCCTCATATCGGCAGGCTCGCAGCGTTCCTTCAACATCACGAGCACCTGAACAGGCACGCCGAAACGGAAGCAAACATCATCGAAGTCAGACGTTCGGATGCCGAGATCGCCTTCCACCTCGGAATCTCGATGGTGGCTCTCGAACAATGTTTCAGCGAGTTGATACGGCAGAACATCATCCGGCTGCGCGGCGCATTTCAGATCGAGATCCTGAACAGCACGCGCTTGTCCGAATTGGCGCGCCTAAAGTGAGGCCATAACGCCGAGACCTGCGGTGACACCGCTTCGCACCGCTGAAAACGTTTCCTCGAAGATGCGCGCCGTCCCTCAACCCTCAAGCGCGCCGCTTCGATAGAGGGGTCCGGCATCCCCCCGCCGGGCCCCTCGCCATTTCGAAGGCCGCACAATATCGAACGTCAGACTGTTTCGGTCGCCGGGCATATCAAATGCACAGCCCGTAAACGACGCGCGCGCCGCAACGCTCAGTGCTCTTTATCCGACGACTGAAGCTGTTGAACGGGAATGTCGTGCCGGGCCATCAAATCGCGCCAATCGGCAACGTGCTTTTCAAGCGTGTTGATGACGGACCGCGTAATGGTGTCGTCATCATAAGGACCATTGACCAGACGTGCGACGCCCGACTTCCAGAACGCAAGTTGTCCCTCGAGTGTCGATAGCTCTCTGTTTGCCCATTCGATCATCGGCGAATGTCCCCGTAAAATGTGCCCGCGATGAATTTACAGCGAATTTGATGTTTTTCGAAATCACGACAGAAAATTCTCGTGAGGTATCCCCGGTGCAGAATACGTCACGCTCGGTGAGCGCGCGCCAGCCGAAGCCGCAAGCAAATACCGCACGCGGCGCACGTAATGTTTCTTAAATCTGGACAGGAACTTGGCGGCCGTACGTCCGGTTTGTGGCGATGCACACACTTTCCGTCGAGTTCCGCGCCGCCGGCATGAAGCCGTCACGAGATTATCCCAATATTTCGCTTCTTCCACCCAACGACGAGATTGCGGAATTCCTCCGAACACCTAACTAAGCACTCGTTTGTTTTCAACGCATCCCACCAGGACAACGTAGATGAAATCCACACGCACCCTCATCGCACTCGCATTGTTCGCCATCCCGCTCGCGGCCCACGCCGAACCCAACGGCAACGTCGAAATGGCGTTTGTCCCGAGCACGATGGACGTTACCCTGCTCAACGAAAACGGCAAGTTCGTCACCATCGACATGAAGAAGATCGCCAAAGGCGAAAAATGCCGGATGGATAAGGACTCCGTCGTCATGAAGGTCGGGCCGGGCGCGACGGCAAACACCGTGCGCGTGCGTTATCTCGCACCCCAGCTCAGTCACGGCGGTTGTCCCTTCATGACCGAATTTGAGTTGTCCGATACTGACTACACTTCAGCTCGCACCGCCTTCACCGCAAAAACCGATGAAGCCTCCAAAAAAGTCGACGACTTGAAAAAACAGCTCGGAAGCAAGTGGAACGAGATCACCGGCAAGAAAGCTGACCAGTAATTTAAAATCGACTTCACGAATTCATAAAAGAAGGCCGGAAGCATTCAGCTTTCGGCCTTCAAAACAAATTGCTTGCTTTGGAAAATTAATCAGCACCCGTTGCTTTGCATGCAGCGGCTGTATCCGGGCTCCTCGACGCCCCATTGCCCAAAACAACCGTGCCGGGCTTCGCGGCATTGGTCGCGCTGCGGATCTTGCTGAACGCCCGCCTGAGCACCCGTCATCGGAACATCGACGAACACATTAAGCCCAGAGCCCCAACCCCAGCCACGTCCGCCAGGTCCACGGTCGCGTCCAGGCCCATCCCCCGCATTCACCAAACCGGTCATTGCCGCCGTTGCGAACACGATAAGCATCATCACTCTCATGGCCGACCTTCCCGCTGGCGCAACTCCGAAAAATATCCTCGGAGCAAGCTTCCGCGGAAAACATTGCCTCCCGGTATACGGGTGGCCCAATTCCGATCTTAGGTTTCCGCTTAGAAAATTTCCGCGCCAAAGCGAAACGAACCGCACCGAACACGGCCGCTCAGGACGCAAGTGGCGCCCTGGCGCGTCCTACGCAAACACTGGCGGCGGACCACTCGCGCTCTCAGGCGAAAGCCAGGCGGGGACCGGCAGGTTTTTGGATGCGAGAAATGACGGGTTGAAGAGCCTCGACTGGTAGCGCGTCCCGGAATCGCAAAGCATGGTCACCACCACATGACCCGGCCCCAGTTCCCGCGCCAGCGCCATTGCGCCCGCGATATTGACCCCGCTCGAGCCTCCGACGCAAAGGCCCTCTTCCACGACGAGTCGATGCACCAGCGGAACTGACTCTGTGTCGGGAATCTCGAATGAGAAGTCAGGCGAGAAACCTTCGAGGTTTTTCGTGATGCGGCCCTGACCGATGCCCTCTGTCACCGAGCCTCCGTGCGCTTCAAGAACCCCGCGCGTATAGAATGAATAGAGCGACGCGCCGGGCGGATCCGCGAGAGCAATCTTCACCGCTGCGCTTCGCGACCTGAGCCCAAGCGCAATTCCAGCGAGCGTCCCCCCTGTCCCGACCGCGGAAACAAAGCCATCAACTTTGCCATCGATCTGTCGCCAGATTTCCTCCGCCGTCGTCCGCGCGTGCCCGTCGCGATTGGCGATATTATCGAACTGGTTCGCCCAAACGGCCCCCTCGGACTCCGTTTTCGCGAGCGCCTCGGCCAGGCGACGCGAGTAATGAACGTAGTTATTGGGATTTGCATAGGGCACCGCCGGTACTTCAACCAGCTTCGCCCCGAGCGCGCGAACCACGTCCTTTTTCTCGACCGACTGCGTGTCGGGCATGACGATGACCGTGCGCAATCCAAACGCCGAGCCGAGCGCCGCGAGACCGATCCCGGTATTCCCAGCCGTGCCCTCGACGACGACACCACCCCGCCTGATGGCCCCGCGCGTCAAAGCATCCTCGATCAAAAACAGCGCCGCTCTGTCTTTGACCGATTGCGCGGGATTCATAAACTCGGCTTTGCCGAGAATCGTGCACCCCGTTTCCTCCGACGCCCGTCGAAGCTTGATCAACGGCGTGTTGCCGACGGCATGAATGAGATTGTCGGCATAAACCACGAATGGGCGCCCCTTTTACCTCTCGCTGATAGGATCAGGAGATGACTATGCCGTCGGCGAGCGAGACGTCAATCCGGGTTAACACCGTCCCAAAACTGCGAACGGATTATTTGCCGAGCCAGATCGTGCCGCTTTTGTTGGTCACCGGAACGCCGACGGCATTGCCATATTCCGTCCACGACCCATCGTAGTTACGGACCTCGTATCCAAGTATCCGCTTTAGCGCGAACCACGAGTGGCTCGACCGCTCCCCAATCCGGCAATAAGTGACGACCGGCTGCGAACCGTCGACGCCTTTCGCGGCATAAATCGCGCGGATGTCATCAACGGGCTTGAATGTGCCGTCGTCATTCACGATCGTCCCCCAGGGAACATTTTCAGCACCCGGAATATGTCCGGCCCGAATGGATAATTCCTTCACACCCTCCGGCGCAAAAATCTTTCCGCTATATTCATCAGGCGAACGAATATCGATCAGCTGCCCGGCAGTCCGGCCCTCCGCAATGGCCAGCACGTCGACAAGGCGAGCCCGCAAGGCGTCATTGCGATCCGGCAGGACGATCGACGACTCGGCAAAGCTCGGCACATCCGCAGTGACGGGAAGCGAACGCGCCTCCCAGAGCTTTCGCCCGCCGTCGAGCAGGCGCACGTTATGGCCAAGCCCGTAGATATCAAGAATCCAGGCGCCCCAGGCCGCGAACCAGTTGTTATGATCGCCGTAGATGACGATCGTCGTATCTGGCGTTACGCCGGCCTTTCGCAAGCACGTCTCAAACTTGGCGCGCGAGGCAATATCCCGGTTCACGGTGTCGACGAGATCGACATGCCAATCGAGATTGACGGCGCCGGGGATGTGCGCGCGCTTGTAAACTTCGGGATCGACGCTGACTTCGAAGATCCTGATCTTTGGATTGTCGAGATTGTCCCTGACCCAATCGGCTGTGACGAGTGGACTTGCGCTTGAATCGGCCACCGGAATTCTCCCTTTCTTTTTTTGCGGAATTTAGCTTTGCAAGCCGTCAAGATATGGCGGCAGACAAAGCCGTTATTCTGAACCAAGCCCCTAGCTGAAAGATGCGTTCTAGCCACGAAGCAAAATTTGAAAAAATCGTCTACTTTCCTACGCACATTGTCAAAACCATACTTCATGTCTGCTGGAGTATCGGCGTTGGATCGCGGCGCAGAGAGTAGATAAAATCTCTATACATCGTAATACGATATAATAGGCCAAGACTATGCGCTATCGAGACGCAACTGTCTTTTTAGACGCTGCCTATCTCGAGCGACCGTCACTCATAAACCCTGATCTCGACTCTCCGATACCGGAGAAGCGGCCCTTCGCGGCCGCGACGTCATTCCGTCATGTAGACCGGCGCCGGTCCCTCTCCGTCAGGAATGGAAAGAATTTTAAACGGCCCTTGCTTGGTCCCCGACATCCCGGGGGAACCTTGCGGCATATCCGGAAGCGAAATGCCCTTGATATCCGACTTTTCTGCAAGCAGGCGCTTGATCGGACCTACCGGGACATGCCCCTCGATCACATACTTGTCGATCATCGTCGAATGGCAACCTCGGAGGTCTTTACGCACGGACGGCACGGCATTCCGCGCTTCCCCACGTTCCAACACCACGACATCGAAGCCGTTTTCGCGCAGATAATCCGCATACGCATCACAACATTGACATCCGGGCTGCTTGTAGAGTGTGGCGGCAATCTTGTCCTCGGCGCCGGCAAGTCCGGACGTCAGGGCGAGCGCGAGAATGGCGAAGGCAAGGCGTTTCATAGGGGCGCTCCTTTCGGACATCGGCCGACATTGCCAAGGCTGGCCAACGGACAATGACAGTGGATGATCGCTCATCGACCTAGTGAACTCAAAAGCTCAAGACGATGAGACGAGACACAATAGCAAAAAATAGCCGCTCGCGAAATTGATCTGAGTCTTAAAATAAGTGGCGCGCCGGAGCTGGCATCGTACGGCGGAACGAGCCGAGAAGAGCGTCTCTAAGCTAAACGGCATCGGACATCTGCCGCTTTGGAAAGGTGATTGCAACGATCAAACCCGGATCGTTATCGGCGAGAGTAATATTTGCCCCATGCAAATCTGCAATGGACGCCACGAGGCTGAGTCCAAGACCGCTTCCCTTTGTCGAACGGCTTTTCTCCAAACGATAGAGACGCCTGAATACCTTGTCGCGTTCTTCGACTGGAATTCCATGTCCGGTATCTTTGACAGTCACCTTCGATCGTCCGTCTTCCTCGCTCAGTTCGACGTCAATTTCCGATTGCGGCGGACAATGTACGATCGCGTTCTCGATCAGATTGATAAAGAGCTGATTGAGAAGTTTCCGGTCACCGTGGACAGTCATGCGCGGTGAATCGCTGATGGACCCAGAAAGTTTATGAGTCCGCTCTTCGGCGACAGCTTCCAACGCATCCAGGATATTGTTAAGCAGGCTGTTGAGTTCGACATCAACAAACTTCGTCTTCCGCGCTCCGGATTCGATCTCCGAAATCCTCAGCAGAGCGTCGAACGTTTCCGAAATCTCGTCGATTTCCTGCACTGCCGCTCCAACGACCTCTTGATATGCGGCAAGGTCTTGTGGGCCAGATTGCGTGATTTCAAGTTTCTGCCGCATGCGCGCTATCGGCGTTCGTAGGTCATGGGCGATATCCATCGATACTTGTTTCAGATTATCGATGAGAGCCTGCAATCTGTTGAGCGTCGCATTGATCAACACGGAAACTTGGTCGAGATCGTCTCCCGCGCGACTGAGAGGGACGCGTTCCTTTAGGCGGCCCGATGCGACGGCATTCAGCACCGCATCCATCGTCGCAATGCGCCGTTGGGCGCTCATCCCCGAAACGTAGCCACCGATCATGGCTGACAAGACGGACAGCCCAATACCCCACAAGAGACCTGTCAAAAGTACGCGTTGCGCGTCCTTGATGTCTCCATTTCCATCGCCGACGAACAACGCGCCATTTTTCACCGGCGTCCATCGCCCGAGAACAGCCGTGCTTGTACGCGGCGCCGTCCACGTTCCGACCAATGGCAACTCGCCCCATGGGATCGTCTTCCAACCAGAGAAGCGAGGAATCACCCGGATGTTGCCTGCAACGTACTCACCCTTGCTATCCACAAGGAGATAAATGTCTTCGTTTGACTGTGCGACCGCGGCATGACGATTGACCATCGCAGCGACCCCCTCGAAGCCACCCCTGACATCAACGTCCGACAACGTCCTGCGCACCTCGTCGACATGAGCTTTGAGATTATCGACAAGCTGTGCGCTGATCACAAAGTACAAAACTGAAAAGATCGCGAGATTTGTCAGCGAAACGATCGCCGCGACCAATGCCGCCAGTCGAATGGCCGCGCGCTGCGTCAGTCTAGTCTTTGTCATCGATGCGATAGCCAAGGCCCCTTACGGTACGGATCAATGGAATGTCGCCGGGTCGATCGATTTTCAATCGTAAGCGGCTGACGTTCGTCTGCACGATAGAAGTTTTCGGATCGAGCTCCAAATCCCAAACCTGCTCGAGCAGCATTGAGCGCGTGACGACGCGACCGCGATTGCGGACCAGAATTTCCAACATGCGGAACTCGCGCGGCTGTAAACGGATGATCTCTCCGCCACGCTTGATTTCCCTCTTGATCAAATCGGCCTCGAGGTCGGCAATCTTAAAATAGAAATCTTCATGCGCAATCGGAGGCCGCCGGCCGAGAGCCGCGACCCTCGCGACGAGCTCCCCGAGCGCGAATGGTTTCACAAGGTAGTCATCAGCTCCGCTTTCGAAGCCTTCGATCCTGTCTTCGATACCGCCAACGGCGGTCAAAAACAGAATAGGCGAACTCACTCGGGCTGCGCGAAGACGTTGAACGATGGAAAGTCCGTCCATTCCGGGCAGCATCCGATCGATGACCAACACGTCGAACCCGCCGACAACGGCAAACTTAAAACCAATCTGGCCGTCATTGGAAACGTCGACATCGTAACCATGTTTGACGAGACTTTGTTTGACGAGTTTTGCCGTTTGGTCGTCGTCTTCGATGAGAAGAATTCGCATCAGGGATCTTCGTTGAAAAACATATTGTCGGGATCGTCGTTCGGTTGCCGTCATGCTCAAGAGAGGGGAGGTCCTGTGCTCACCCCTTTTAAGATCATACCGGAAAACGTTGCTCAACTGTGCTGATGTGCGAAGCCAACGAGCCGACCACCGTGACCTCGGAACGCAAGGTGATCGGACTAAGGCGAGAACATTAGAAATCTGTATGGTTCTCGACAACCGCCGCAGCTTGAAAGCATGGAATCATACAAGTCGGCGATGCTGCGGCCTCATTGACGGCGGACATCCCTCTGAATTTCGAAGCCGGACGAGGGGGATGACCAGATGTTCCATCCGACAGGATATGTTTGCCGAAAACACCGAATTGCGCTCGTGGCTGGGTCTTTGGTTGTAACCTCGCAAGCAGGCGCGGGAACGGTCTGCGTAACCTGCACCCCGCCGAATTTGAGCGTTCGCTGTGAAATTCGAAAGTCGGAAGCCATCGAAGGATTGCCGTTCGGCGAGGACCTTCTGAATAAGGCGTGCGCGAAGCTCATCAAGTCGTCATACAGCGCCCACGGATGTCATGCGTTGAAGGACAAGACGTGTCTCAACTGGCCCGTCAAAAGCTTTTCACTCAAAGAAGCCAAGCGCGCGTTTCTCGGAGAAACGCCGGCCTTGCCGACATCGGAACAGCAAAATGCGGAATCTCCGTTGCCGCCGGACGCATCCGCGCAAGCGCCGCAAAATGCCGTCACGGTCGCTTGGCATAAGTTCATCGCCTTTTTCACTTGGCATTAGCTGAATGGTGCCCAGCGCAATCCGACGCATGCTTGAAAAGCGATACCCGATTTTGCTTGTCGTCATCGGCGCTCTTTGCGGTATTGCAGCTTGCGACAGACCGGACACATCCGCCAATGAGGATGTAGATCGGCAAACTTGCCTTGGGTCAGAGCTTACACCGATTGAGGCTCTCGCGGCGTGTTCCCGTTTCATTGCCGCAACGAACAGACCGAGCCTTAATCGATCCGATGCCTATTACGGTCGTGGCGTTGCATTTGCGGATTTGGGCGAATTTCATCACGCAAAGCTTGATCTTGAGCATGCGTTGAACCTTGATCCGAAAAACAGATGGGCACGCCAACGACTCGAAAACGTAAACCAAGCTTTATCGAAATCGGGAGGCTGAATTTGAATTGCTTCACACCCGACGCTCACCGCCAAGCCACAAGCACAGCTCCGGAAGCCATCATCGCAATGCCAATCCAATTCATCAGCGAAAGAGATTCTCCGAGAACCGTTACGCCAAATATCGCGACCAGAACGACGCCGAGCTTATCGATCGGCGCAACAAGGGCGGCGTCGCCGATCTGCAGAGCCCTGAAATAGCAGAGCCAAGATGCTCCCGTAGCCAAGCCCGAGAGCACAAGAAACAGATACGTATGAAGTGAGACATCGCCGATCTGTTGAAAAAGACCGCGCGCAAGAAGTATGACGCCCAAAGCCGCCATAACCACCACCGTGCGGATGAATGTCGCGAGATCCGAATCGATGTTGGCAACGCCAATTTTTGCGAAGATCGCCGTCAATGCCGCGAAAGTCGCCGACAGAAGAGCCCATACGAGCCAGCCGAATTTTAATTCCACTGTATCAGCTCCTATGTGCGTGAACTTTTGATCGTCCGATATGTACGACATCACAACGGCAGCGCATACTGCCACAGACGAAGGAAAGACGGTCATGAGTAACGGAGATGGCGTACATGCGGCGACCGTATCGAAAGTTGCAGAAATTACGCTTTCATTCTGGATTCTGAAAATCCTCGCGACAACACTCGGAGAAACCGCCGGCGATTATATCTCGATGTCGCTTAACCTCGGATATTATATAGGACTGGCCATCACGTTCGCCGTCCTCATCGTCGTTCTCGCGGCCCAGATCAAATCGCGCGCCTTTCATCCGCTGCTGTTCTGGCTGGCGATTATCGCAACGACAACGGCCGGAACTGAAGTCTCCGATTTTATGGATCGTTCCCTCGGCTTCGGGTACGCGTTAGGTTCGGCACTCTTGGTTGTCGGACTGCTCGTCACGCTTGCATGCTGGTACATGCGCACCGGCAATCTCACGGTCTATCCGCTTTACAGAAATGATAGTGAGCTCTTCTTTTGGCTCGCCGTCCTATTCTCAAACAGCCTTGGCACAGCGTTTGGCGATTTCCTCACCGACAATATCGGGTTCACGTTCCTGCAAGGCGCGGCGGTGACGGCGGCGATCATTCTGATTGTCGGCGCTCTGCACTATTCAAAGTCCCTGCCTGACGTCCTGTTATTTTGGATTGCCTTCGTATTTACGCGTCCATTTGGTGCGACCTTCGGCGACTTTCTCACCAAACCGGCAGAGGTTGGCGGATTAAATTTGCCCCGCGACTACGCGTCTTTGACGACGTTAGTCCTGCTTCTCGCAATTCTCTATGTTTCCACCCGAAGGACCGAAAAGAGCTGCGAATAGCGACGAATTGGAAGCTCATGACCTGAACAATGGTTGGCGCACCATCGTATCGCCGCGGCGCGCCATCACACCACGAATCTATTGGGCTCGAAAATACTGCGCCCAGAGTTCGCTCTTTTATTCAGGAATGGCGCACCCAAGTGGAGCTAGTTCGAACAATTTGCTCGCCGCTCTCGAAGAGCTTGAGAGCGCGTTAGTCGAGGATTTTCAACTGTTTGCTCCGTATCCTGCACCGTAAGCTAGCAGGTCGCCCGGAGAACGGTGGGCGAAAGGTTCGATGAAGCGTCGAGACACAGACGGCTTAACCCTCACGGATGGCGAAGTCTGCCATCAAGCTCGTACTGCGCTTTCAGCCTCCGTTGCGATGCCATCCGTGAATTCTTCGCAAGCTCATGCGCGTATCGTACGCTTGCCTTAACGATCCCCAGCCTCTGCCACATCTGATCCGTTGAGTGACCGTGTTCATACTCCCGATCCGATTCTCGCCGGATGGTATCCTCGGCGCTGGCAAGCAAGTCCGCGACGACTTCACGATACAGTTCCAAAAAAATTTGGGCCTTGCCGGAATCTTCACCGGCATACTTCTCAACGAAGCTTTCCTCGCTCATTGTCGCCCTTCCGCCCAAAATGATCTTCGAGCCATGTCATTCTTTCGGCATGATGCCGGAATCGCCCCATGAGCACAAACAAGCCAGAGCCCGCCGAATCCTCTCCGTTCCGGTATCGCCGGAACAGATGGCGCAGCTTTCACACCGCGCTGGCAGCAAACCGCTGAGCGCCTATGCGCGTGACCAGCTTTTTCCGGCGAATGACAATGCAGCACCTAAAGCTGCGCGGCGCCGAGACACCATCAAAGCGGCCTCTGCCGCCAAGGCGCTGGCACTCATAGGCCCGGCGACCAGCTCGCTTAAATCCATCGCTTACGCCATGGCATCAGGCCTTTTGCCCTACGCGCCAGATACTGAAGCAGCCGTGCTCAAGGCCTGCGCTGACATTGCCGAAATGAAGACTTTGTTGATGAAGACACTCGGCATCAGGGAGAGGTAGCTCCGGGATGATCCTCAAAGCCTCGCAGCGCAGTGGTGCCAAGCAATTGGGGCTTCACCTTATGAAGACCCAAGACAATGAGCACATCGAGGTACACGAGATCCGTGGTTTCGTCTCCGAAGACGTCGTGGGCGCGTTAAAAGAGGCCTATGCGATCAGCAAGGGTACGAAGTGCAAACAGTTCCTGTTCTCCGTCTCGCTCAACCCGCCGCCCCTTGAACGTGTGCCAGTAGAGACGTTCGAGACTGCCATCGCCCGCATTGAGGAGAAGAATGGCCTCACCGGCCAGCCGCGCATTGTTGTCTTCCACGAAAAGGAAGGCCGCCGGCACGCCCACGCCGTCTGGAGCCGGATTGATGCCGACACAATGACGGCAAAGAATCTGTCTTTCTTCAAGATGAAGCTTCGCGACCTCTCGCGCGAACTCTACATCGAGAACGGCTGGAAAATGCCACGCGGCCTAGTGAACAGCCGCGAAGCCGACCCGCGCAATTTTACGCTCGCCGAATGGCATCAGGCCAAGCGTGCAGGCCGCGATGCTCGCGACTTAAAAGCCATAATGCAGGAGTGCTGGGCCGCTTCTGACTCTCACGCAGCTTTCGCGCAGGCGCTCAGGGCGAGAGGGTTCTCCTTGGCCAAGGGGGATCGGCGCGCTCACGTGGTGCTTTCACCGGAGGGAGAGGTGTTTTCCGTCGCACGTACGGTTGGCAAGAAGGCGAAGGAGGTGCTGGCTCGCCTAGGTGACCCAGAACGCTTGCCGACCGTGGCTAACGCCAAGGCGCAGCTCGCCAAGGATCTGTCCTCTACCTTCAAACGTCACATGCGCGAGGCAGCGGAGCAAAAGCGCCGCGAGTGTCAACGCCGGAGAGAATGTGCAGCAGATTTCCGGAGCAAAAGTGCAGCACCGACGCCAGCAAGAAGGCCCCCGATATCGGGGGCCTTCTTGCTTATGGAGCCTTATTGCTGCGCGGTTT
>NZ_JBAYUV010000040.1:0-35280 GCF_041674905.1 Hyphomicrobium sp. | reverse complement strand
CGGATGACATTTGTCGAGCAATGGGCCCATCTCTCGGAAACGGTTAAGGGCGCCCTTTCGCGTGCCGAAGAGGCAACGCGCTGCCATACGTCGGCGGCGCTACAACTCGATCTCGCCCAATATGCCATGACATCTCTGATCGACGAGCTTTCAGCGGTCATGGATGTCGGCGGCCGCCGGCGGCCTGCCAGCGTTCACATGCTCGACCTGCAGCCGCCGCCGTTTGCGTCGGGGCCGTTCGGCGACGCCATCGCGGCTTAATAGCGGTCCCTCATCGTTATCACTGGGTTATCACTGGCGGCTCCTGAGACCAGCTTCGCAATAGCTTTCGCGTCCTGGTCTGGTTTTGCTATTGTTTCGCGCATCGCGGCGGCAAAGGCATGCTTGTGTCCAGAGATCCAATACCGGCAGACAGACAGCAGTATCCGCCGCAAGCTTCCAAGCTCGCCGATCGCGTGAAAGAAGCGCTTGAGGATCTCGCTGCCGATCCGCTCACGTCCGGCATTTATCTCGTCGCCACTCCGATCGGGAATCTTGCCGACATCACGCTGCGCGCGCTGGCCGTCCTGTCGCGCGCGGATGTCGTCTACTGCGAAGATACGCGGCATTCGGCGAAGCTCCTGCAGCATTACAGTATCGCGGCGAAGACGCTGCCCCTGCACGAGCACAACGAAGATCGCGAGATCGAGCGTGTGCTGAGCGAAGCTGAGGCCGGCAAGCGCATCGCGATCATTTCCGATGCCGGAACGCCGTTGCTGTCGGACCCAGGTTTCCGGCTGGTTCGGACGGCCGCGTCGCGGAACATCCCCGTCATCTCTATCCCGGGTCCGTCAGCGGTGCTCACCGCGCTGACGACGAGCGGGTTGCCGACGGACGCATTTTTCTTCTCGGGCTTTTTGCCGCCGAAGCAGGCGGCGCGGCGAACGCGTTTGGCCGAAATCGCTCAGATCCCTGGTTCTCTCATTATTTTCGAAGCGCCGCATCGGGTTGAAGACGCGCTTGCGGATATGGCGGATGTGCTCGGAAATCGCGCCGCTGTCGTCGCGCGCGAATTGACGAAGCTGCACGAAACGATGACGCGGGGAACGCTGCGCGCGCTCGCCGATCAATTCGCAGGCTCAACGTTAAAAGGCGAAATCGTCATCGTCGTCGGTCCGCCCGAGCCGCAGGCCGTCAGCGATGATGCGATCAGCGTGCGGCTCGACGAGGTGCTCGGCGAGATGAGCCTCAAGGATGCCGCCAAGACCATCGCGGGCGAACTCGGGGTGCCGAAGTCGCGAGTTTATGCATTGGGCGTCAAGGCAAAGGATGAAAGTCCGTGAGTTCGAATGCCAATGACGATCGGGGCCGGCCGCTTTCCGAGATGCGCCGCCGCCGCTATCGACGCGGGCTCAATGCGGAGATGATCGTCGCGGGCGTCTACATGGCGTTCGGTCATCGTATTCTTGGCCGCCGCTTCAAAACCCCTGTCGGAGAAATCGATCTCATCGCCATCAAGGCTCGGCGCATTGCGTTTATCGAGGTGAAGCGGCGGGCCTCGGCGGAGGAAGCGGAAGACGCGATCACGCTGACCATGCGCCGACGCGTGCGGCGCGCCGCCGACCTCTGGCTTGCCCGCAATCCGCAATATCAAGGTCACGACGTCGGCTTCGATCTCGTCTTCGTGCTGCCGTGGCGGTTCCCGATCGTGATGCGGGACGCTCTCTAAAAATGCGCGCAAAAAAAATTGGGCCCGGAAAGCGGGCCCAAGTCCAGAGAGGCGAGTGCAAAGACGTAAAATTGCAAACCGATCGGAAACGACCGATCGATTGCATGTGTAGGGCATTGCGGCTGAACGTGGTTTGAACGGAGCTTGCAGCAAATGTTCATCTTTTGGAGCGGCGCAAATGCGTGAAAAGCGCAGCTCCGGTTTTGCCGCACCTCTGTTTACGGTTCGGGGCTTACGGTTATGCGGCAACGCGCCCCTAAATCGGCCGGTTGAAGGCCGCCAGAGCGCATGTTAAGGGAACCGCGGCTTTCGAAGGGCGGCTGGTGGTTTCTGGCCCCTTGCGCCTTTATTGTATCGAAGGCTTTTCCTTGAAGCGGGCGTAGTCTCGGGCTTTTTGTGCCCAGCCCCATATGCGCCCAGGCGCGACGGTGTGAGCGACGTGGCTACAAACGATACCATCGTTGACGGCGTGGCCGGGCGCTATGCCTCGGCTCTTTTTGAGCTCGCGAGCGAAAGCTCCAAGGTTGCCGATGTCGAAGGCGATCTCGGCAAGTTTCAGAGCCTCTTAGACGAAAGTACTGATCTCGTGCGACTCGTCCGTAGCCCGGTGATTGCGGCGGATGATCAGAGCCGCGCCATCTCGGCCCTTCTCGACAAGGTCGGCATCGGCGGTCTCGCCGCCAATTTCCTGAAGCTCGTTGCGAGCAATCGCCGTCTTTTCGTCGTCCAGGACATCATCAAGGCGTACCGGGCGCTGGCCGCCAAGGCGCGCGGCGAAGTCTCGGCCGAGGTCACGAGCGCCGTGGCGCTCAATGACGAACAGATTGCGGCGCTGAAAGAAACGCTTAAAGCATCTGTCGGCAAGGACGTGACGCTGCAGTCGCGCGTCGATCCGAGCCTGCTTGGCGGCCTCATCGTCAAGCTCGGCAGCCGAATGATCGATTCGTCACTTAAGACCAAGCTGCAGAACATGAAGGTGGCATTGACCGAAGTCAGCACCTGACGCCACAGAATTCAAAAATGCCGTGCGGGCGAAACCGGACGGCATTTTCGTTGACATAGCCGAGAATTGAACAGGGAGCCGCTTCGAGGCTCCGCCAACGGAAACGACCAGGGAAGAGGGTCATACGTTTATGGAAATCCGGGCCGCAGAAATATCCTCGATCCTTAAGGATCAGATCAAGAACTTCGGCAAGGAAGCCGAAGTCTCCGAGATCGGGCAAGTGCTGTCCGTCGGTGACGGTATCGCCCGCGTTTACGGGCTCGACAACGTCCAGGCGGGCGAGATGGTCGAGTTCCCGGGCGGCATTCGCGGCATGGCGCTGAACCTCGAAGCCGACAACGTCGGCGTCGTTATTTTCGGCGACGATCGCACCATCAAGGAAGGCGACACCGTCAAGCGGACTGGCGCCATCGTGGAAGTTCCGGTCGGCAAGGGTCTGCTCGGGCGCGTCGTTGACGGCCTCGGCAATCCGATCGACGGCAAGGGTCCGATCAAGTCGGACAAGAAGATGCGCGTCGACGTCAAGGCGCCAGGCATTCTGCCCCGCAAGTCGGTGCATGAGCCGATGGCGACGGGCCTCAAGGCCATCGACTCGCTGATCCCGATCGGCCGCGGCCAGCGCGAGCTCGTCATCGGCGACCGTCAGACGGGCAAGACCGCCGTCATTCTCGACACCTTCCTCAACCAGAAATCGCTGAACGCCGGAAACGACGAGGGCGCCAAGCTCTATTGCGTTTACGTCGCGGTTGGCCAGAAGCGCTCGACGGTTGCGCAGTTCGTCAAGGTTCTCGAAGAGCGCGGCGCGCTCGACTATTCGATCGTCGTCGCTGCGACTGCTTCCGACCCGGCGCCGATGCAGTATCTTGCACCGTTCACCGGCTGCACGATGGGCGAATACTTCCGCGACAACGGCATGCACGCCGTGATCGCCTATGACGATCTTTCCAAGCAGGCCGTTGCCTATCGTCAGATGTCGCTGCTGCTTCGCCGTCCGCCGGGCCGCGAAGCCTATCCGGGCGACGTTTTCTATCTCCATTCTCGTTTGCTTGAGCGCGCCGCAAAGCTCGGCGACAAGGCTGGCAACGGCTCTCTGACGGCGCTGCCGGTCATCGAGACGCAGGCGAACGACGTTTCGGCCTACATTCCGACAAACGTGATTTCGATCACCGACGGCCAGATCTTCCTTGAATCCGACCTCTTCTATCAGGGCATCCGTCCGGCCGTGAACGTCGGTCTGTCGGTGTCGCGCGTCGGATCGAGCGCGCAGACGAAAGCCATGAAGCAGGTCGCCGGCAAGATCAAAGGCGAGCTCGCTCAGTATCGTGAAATGGCGGCCTTCGCGCAGTTCGGCTCAGACCTTGACGCCGCAACGCAGAAGTTGCTCGCACGCGGCGCGCGTCTGACGGAGCTTCTGAAGCAGCCGCAGTTCTCGCCGCTCAAGATGGAAGAGCAGGTCGCGGTCATCTTCGCCGGTACGCGCGGCTATCTCGATGCGATCCCGGTTTCGGCTGTGAACAAGTTCGAGCAGGGCGTTCTTTCCGGGCTGCGTTCGGAAAAGACGATCTTCGAGACGGTCGCGAAAGAGAAGGCGCTGTCGGCCGATACGGAGAAGAAGCTCGTCGAGTTCCTCGACAAGTTTTCGAAGAGCTTCACGGCCTGATCGGGACCTCTTAAGGAGAGCGCCCGATGGCGAGCTTAAAAGAAATGCGCAACCGCATCGCCTCAGTGAAGGCGACGCGGAAAATTACTAAAGCGATGCAGATGGTGGCGGCGGCGAAGCTGCGCCGCGCCCAGGAAGCCGCCCAGGCCGCGCGTCCTTACGCGGAGCGCATGGCGACGGTTCTCGGAAGTCTCGCGTCTAAAGTCGCCGACAAGAACGGTGCTTCGCCGCTTCTCGTCGGCAACGGCAAAGACCAGGTTCATCTGCTGATCGTCATGACGGCAGAGCGCGGTCTCTGCGGCGGCTTCAACTCGAACATCTCGAAGCTCGCACGCGCCGACGCACACCGTCTGATCGCCAACGGCAAGACGGTCAAGATCATGACGGTCGGCCGTAAGGGCGCCGACAACCTGCGCCGCGATCTCGGCAAGAACATCGTTGAGCGCAAGGATTTCCAAGGCGTTCGTCAGCTCAACTTCGGCCATGCCGAAGGCGTCGCAAATCGTGTGGTTGAAATGTTCGAGGCCGGCGAATTCGACGTTGCAACGATCTACTTCTCGGAATTCAGATCCGTCATAGCTCAGAAGCCGACGGCACTGCAGCTCATCCCCGCCAAGGTGGACGAGGCGAGCAATGAGACGGCGAAGGGCGCGACCGCGATTCACGAATACGAGCCGGGCGAAGACGAGGTGCTGGGCTTCTTGCTTTCGCGCAATATCTCGACGCAGATCTTCCGCGGCCTTCTTGAGAACGCGGCCTCCGAGCAGGGCGCGCGGATGTCGGCCATGGACAGCGCTACGCGCAACGCCGGTGACATGATCAACAAGCTGACGATTAAGTACAACCGCCAGCGTCAGGCCAACATCACGAAAGAACTGATCGAGATCATCTCGGGCGCGGAAGCGCTCTGATCCGGAGGCAAGTCTCATGGCTTATGTCACGCATGCGACGACAAAAGGCGGCCGCGACGGACGCTCCGTTCTCGATGACGGCAAGCTGGCGCTCGCAATGGCTCTGCCGAAAGAGATGGGCGGTTCTGGCGAAGGGCATAACCCCGAGCAGCTCTTTGCCCTCGGCTGGTCGGCGTGCTTCGGTCAGGCAATCCTGCTTCTCGCAAAGAAGCATGGGCTTGATGGCCAGGCTGCGAAGGTCGGCTGCAGGGTCGAGATCGACAAGGACGCCACGAGCTTCGGGCTCAAAGCTGAACTCTCACTGTCAATTCCCGGCGCCGACAAGGCCAAGCTTCAGGCGCTGATCGAAGATGCCCATCAGATTTGTCCGTATTCCAAGGCGACGCGCAACAACATCCCCGTGACGCTGACCGTCGCCTGATCACATTCCGCTGGAGATTAAAATGGCTAAGAACGTAGGGAAAATTCAACAGGTCACGGGTGCCGTCATCGACGTGCATTTCGAAGGCCAGTTGCCGGAAATCTTGAACGCTCTCGAGACGACGAACCACGGCAATCGCCTGGTGCTCGAAGTCGCGCAGCATCTCGGCGAGAACACGGTTCGCACGATCGCCATGGACTCGACGGAAGGTCTCGTTCGCGGCCAAGAAGTCTTCGACACGGGCGCACCGATTTCGGTACCGGTCGGCGATGAAACGCTCGGCCGCATCATGAACGTCATCGGCGAGCCGGTCGACGAAGCCGGCCCGATCAAAACTCCGAGCGTTCGCGCCATCCATCAGCCGTCGCCGACGTTTGCGGATCAGGCCACGGAAGCGCAGATCCTCGTTACGGGCATCAAGGTCGTCGACCTGCTGGCGCCTTACGCGAAAGGCGGCAAGATCGGCCTGTTCGGCGGCGCCGGTGTCGGCAAGACCGTTCTGATCATGGAACTCATCAACAACGTCGCGAAGGCTCACGGCGGCTATTCAGTGTTCGCCGGCGTCGGCGAGCGTACGCGTGAGGGCAACGACCTCTATTACGAAATGATCGAGTCGAAGGTGAACCTCGACCCGAAGAAGAATAACGGTTCGGCGAAGGGCTCGAAGTGCGCGCTCGTGTACGGCCAGATGAACGAACCGCCGGGCGCCCGCGCCCGCGTCGCGCTTTCGGGTCTGACGGTTGCCGAGCACTTCCGCGATCAGGGTCAGGACGTGCTGTTCTTCGTCGACAACATCTTCCGCTTCACGCAGGCGGGCTCGGAAGTGTCGGCGCTTCTCGGCCGTATTCCTTCGGCGGTCGGTTATCAGCCGACGCTCGCGACCGACATGGGCGCGCTGCAGGAACGCATCACGACCACGCAGAAGGGTTCGATCACTTCGGTGCAGGCGATTTACGTGCCGGCCGACGACTTGACCGACCCGGCTCCCGCCGCGTCGTTCGCTCACTTGGACGCGACGACCGTTCTTTCGCGTTCGATCGCTGAAAAGGGCATCTATCCGGCGGTCGACCCGCTCGACTCGACCTCGCGCATGCTCGACCCGCGCATCGTCGGCGAGGAGCACTACCATGTCGCGCGTACGGTTCAGGCGATCCTGCAGAAGTACAAGTCGCTGCAGGATATTATCGCTATTCTCGGCATGGACGAGCTCAGCGAAGAAGATAAGCTGACTGTTGCCCGCGCCCGCAAGATCGAGCGGTTCATGTCGCAGCCGTTCCACGTGGCTGAAGTTTTCACTGGATCGCCCGGCAAGCTCGTGTCGCTGCCCGACACGATCAAGGCGTTCAAGGGCCTTTGCGACGGCGAATACGATCACCTGCCGGAACCGGCCTTCTATATGGTTGGTACTATCGACGAGGCGATCGCGAAGGCCGAGAAGCTCGCAGAAGCCGCTTAAAACCGGCAAGCGCTGCGGGCGAACAGCCCGCATCGTCGCGGGCTCCAGGAGAAGACATAAATGGCGGAAGCCGCGACACAATTCGGAAGCTGCTGCGAGGAGCTGAAGGAAGCTCTCGAAGGCGGCGATTTCGAGCCACTGATTACCGTTGGCCCCGACAGCGTGATCTACATGACTGTCGGGCTGGTCGATCTCGAGGAAGAAGAGCCTGGTCTCGTCGACCATCCGCTTTTCTTCTGCCCGTTCTGCGGGACGAAACTGCAGACGCCGGAAGAGGTTCGCGCCAAAGCGGGAGCGGAAGGCGACGACGAAGAAGAGACGAAGAGCGCTTAAACCGTTCAGCGTTTCGAATGATGAACTAGGGTTCCGGGAACAGCGGACACGCCATGGCAGGTACTTTCAAATTCGAACTCGTCTCGCCCGAGCGAGTTCTGCTTTCGATCGACGCCGATCAGGTCGTCGTGCCGGGCTCCGATGGCGAATTTGCCGTTCTGGCCGGTCATGCGCCGGTCATCGCGACGCTGCGTCCGGGTGTTCTCGACGTGACGGCGGGCGGCGGCAAGCGCCGGCTGTTCGTTAAATCCGGTTTTGCGGAGGTCGATCCTTCACGTCTCACGGTTCTGGCGGAAAAAGCCTACGACGTCGAAGAGATGTCGTCGTCGGCGATCGCTGAAGAACTGAGAGCGGCAGAAGCGGATCTGGCGGCTGCCAAGGACGATAACGCGCGGCGCATGGCTGATACGCTGGTCAGTGAGCTCAAGCGTTTGTCGGGAAAGGTCGCGTAAATCGCGACGTCCGAAGTTTTGGATAAACAAAAGCCGGACGCGATGTCCGGCTTTTTGTTTGGCGCAAGCGCTTCGGGACCATCAACCCGCGAGATGTCCAAAAGCCGATGTGACGCGCTCATAGACTTCGCGTTTGAACGGGATGATCAGCTTGGGCACGCTTTCGATCGGCGCCCACCGCCAGGCGTTGAATTCGGCCTTCGTGCCGTCTTTTTGCGCAATATCGATTTCGCTGTCGTCGCCGAGGAATCGCATCGCGAACCATTTTTGCCGCTGTCCGCGATAGCGGCCCTTGAGCGCGATGCCGAGCAGGTTTTCGGGCAACTCGTAGGTCAGCCAGTCGGAATATTCGTCGACGACTTCGACGCTGGTTACGCCTGTTTCCTCGCGAAGCTCGCGTAGCGCGGCGATGCGCGGCGGCTCGTATTTTTCAATCCCGCCTTGCGGCATTTGCCAGATGTGGGCGGCGTGATCGCTGGCCCATTTGGGGCGGCGGCGTCCGACCCAAACCAGCCCGTCGCGATTGAGCAGCATGATGCCGACGCACGACCGGAACGGCAGCGCGGCACGCGATAGATCGGACGGGTTGGGCAGCAGCGTCATAGATGAAGTCCGTGCATAACCTGTGGATAAAGGAATGCCATGATTCGTCATTGTCCAGAAAAAGATAGCATCCGTATGACATTACGCTGTCACATTTGGGACAATGAAGACAATGCATAGGGTCGCGCGCGCCGTCTCACCCGGGCAAATGTTGGGCGGGTCTGTTCGAATGTGTGGGAGGAGCTTCTAGCGGGCCTGCGGCTTTGCCAGCGGCGCGAACGCGGCGAGCACGTCGTGATAGACCTCGCGCTTAAAAGGCACAATCAGATCAATCAGTTCAATAATCGGGCTCCAGCGCCATTCGATGAATTCGGCATCGTGGCCGGGTGGCGGCGTGATGTTGATTTCGCTGTCATCGCCGAGAAAGCGATAGGCGAACCAGCGTTGCTTCTGTCCGCGATAACGCCCGCCCCAGGCCTTGCCGATCAGATCGGGCGGAAGATCGTAGGTCAGCCAGCGGGGAAGCTCGGCGATCACGTCCACCGAGCGGATGGCCGTTTCTTCGAAAAGTTCGCGCCGAGCCGCGGCGGCGGGGTCTTCGCCCGGATCGATGCCGCCCTGCGGCATCTGCCACCATGTGCCTGTGCCCTCCGAGTCGTTTTTCGAGCCGGCGCGGCGTCCGATCCAGACGTGTCCGTTCCAGTTGATCACCATCTGCCCAACGCATGGGCGATACGGCAGGCTTTCGGGGTCGATCAGCGGTTTCGGAGTGTCGGTCATTGCTCAGGGCATCCTCAGGATCGTCAGCGCAGCATCCTATACTCGGGATCGCAGGCTTTGGGCATAAACAAAGGGCGCCGCGAGGGCGCCCTTCAAAGCTTGAATGTTCAGCGACGCTAAATCAATTGGGCGTCGTCTTCTTGTCGTCAGGCGGCGTCGGCGTTGTGGTGCCGCTGTTGTTCGACGCCGGAGGCGTCGGCGTCGCCGAAGACGGTGACGCGTTATTGGCGGCTTCCGGACCCTTGGCGGTGCCGTGCAGGAAGCTCAGCGCGTACTGAAGCTGCGTATCCTTGTCGGCGTCCTTGGCAACGTAGGACGACGAGCCGGATTCTTCATCCTTGCTGTCTTTGGCGCTGCCGTCGGGGTTTTTCAAATGGCCGCGCAGGCTCGCCTCGCCACGCGGTTTGTCGGCGCCGAGCTTATCCTTCAAGTCGTCCGGAACAGCCTCGTCGATGACGATATCCGGTTCGATGCCCTTGGCCTGGATCGAGCGGTTCGACGGCGTGTAATAGCGCGCTGTCGTCAGCCGGATCGCGCCGTTGGCGCCGAGCGGAATGATCGTCTGCACCGAGCCCTTCCCGAACGAGCGCGTACCGATGATCGTCGCGCGCTTCTGATCCTGCAGCGCGCCAGCGACGATTTCGGATGCCGAAGCCGAGCCGCCGTTGATCAGCACGACGATCTTCTTGCCGTCCGAAATATCACCCGGACGGGCGTTGGCGCGCTGCGTTTCCTCGTTGTTGCGACCCTTGGTCAGAACGATCGCGCCCTGCTCCAGGAAATCGTCGGAGACGGCGATGGCCTGATCGAGAAGGCCGCCGGGATTGTTGCGCAGGTCGATGACCCATCCCTTGATGTTCGGGCCGATCTGCTTGTCGAGGGTTTCCACGGCCTTGACGAGGTTGGCGTGGGTCTGCTCGTTGAAGGTTGAAACCTTGACGTAGCCGATGTCGCCTTCGGCGCGCGATTTCACCGGATTGATGCGGATGACGTCGCGCACGACCTTCACGTCGAACGGATCGTCCTTGCCCTTGCGGACGACGGTCAACATGATCGGCGTGTTGACCGGGCCGCGCATTTTCTCGACCGCCTGCTCGAGCGTCAGGCCCGAAATGGCTTCGTTGTCGAGATGCGTGATCAGGTCGTTCGCCATCAGACCGGCTTTCGCCGCTGGTGTGTCGTCGATCGGAGAGACGACCTTGATGACGCCGTTCTCCATCGTGACTTCAATGCCGAGACCGCCGAACTCACCGCGCGTCTGCACCTGCATGTCGCGGAAGTTTTTCGGGCTCATGTAGGAGGAATGCGGATCGAGCGACGACAACATGCCGTTGATCGCCGATTCAATGAGCTGTGTATCGTCAGGCTTCTCGACGTAGTCGGAGCGGACGCGTTCGAGCACGTCGCCGAAAAGATCGAGCTGCTTATAGAGCTCGGAATTTTGCGATGACGTCGCGGAGTATGTCTGCGTGACATTGAGAAGTGTCGTCGCCCCGGCCAAGCCTGTCATCAGCAGGAATGTCCAGAAAGCATAATCAGTCTTGCGCATTAGCCTTGTACCTTCTGCTGACCTGATGCCCACCAGGGACCGGGGTCGATGGGACGCCCGTCCTTACGAAATTCAACGTATAAAACGGGTCCGCTTATTTGCGCCGAGGACGGCGTAGTCTTTTGACCACCACTCATTGTACCGACAGGCTCTGCTGCCAATACGAACTGGCCGGACCGGACGTCGATTTGCGACAGGCCGGCGAGCAGAACATGATAGCCGCCGCCTGCATTGATGATCAAGAGTTGCCCGTAACTGCGAAATTCACCTGCGTAAACAACCCATCCGTCACAGGGTGACGTAATTTGCGCGGCGTTGCGCGTCTCGATGACGGTGCCTTTCGACTGACCGCCGTATTGCGTCCGATCGCCGAACGACAGGGCACGGCGGCCTTGCGCCGGGAGCGGCAGCTTTCCTTGCGCCGTCGCGAAAGGGATCGCGGGTTTGATGCGCCCGGCATTGCCAGGAATGAGCGACGTGCCCGATGGCGCCAGCTCGACCATCGCCTGCTTGGGTGCAGGAGGTGGCGTCAATATGGCGACCTTGGCCGGAGGCGCGACGGCCTCTGCGGCGGCTCCCGATGCCGCAGCGACAGGCGCGGCGGCAGAAGGAGGTGTCACCGTCGCATCCGCCGATGCCGTTGCCGTGTCCGGAGCTTCCGGTGGGGGCGTGATGATTTGTGGTCCAGCGGGCGGCGGTGCCGGCGCTAGGGATACCGTCGTGCGCTGCTCAGCTTTCAGCTGGTTGTTGTAAGCACCGAGCCCGGTCTTTTCAGTCACCGTCTGATCAAGGCGCGTGATGAGGTCCGTCAGGTTACCGACGTTTTTCGTGATTTCGCCCGTCGCAACGCGCACTTCCGCCAACTCGGTCTGACGGTCGGCGAGCGACAGCTTCTTGGCTTCCATCAAGCTCGCAAGCCGTGTGCGGGTTTCGTTGAGACGATCCGTTTCGGCGCGGAGCTTGGCGCCTTCGGTGCGGATGCTGGCCATCACACGCTGCAGATCGCCGAGCCTCGCAGAAAGGCTGACAGCCTGATCCTTCAATTCCGGAAAGGCGGACGACAGCAGCATGGCGCTGCGCACCATCTTGAGCGCGTCCTCGCGACGGGTGACCAAGACCGGCGGCGGATTGCGTCCGATGCGCTGCAGAGCCGCCAACAGCGACGCGATCTGGCCGTGACGCTGCTCGAGCGAGCCGCGAACCATCTTCTCCTGCTCCGCAAGCTCCGACAGGCGGCCTTCGATGGTCGTCATCTTGGCTTCGCCGCGCTGGATCAGATGCGCCGTCTCGATCAGCCGCGAGTTCAGCCGTTCGCGTTCCGCATCGAGTTCGGCAACGTCGGAACGGATCGTCAGCTCTTTGGCGGCGTTGTCGTTGAGCTGCTGGCGCTTCTGGTCGAGAACCTTACGCGCCGTGTCGGCATCCTTAGGAAGGGTGCCCTCGGCCAAGAGGGGAGACGCGATTGCGATCGAAAGCGCCGCAGCTGCAAGAATGCCGAGGCTTGGGCCGACGCTAGGGCGCCGCCAAGTGTTCCGACATGCCGACAATTGGTTTGTCACTGGGCCTCAAGTCGAAAAGCGCGTGGGGCCGGGGAGTGAGGAAATGTCCGCCTCGGGGCCGGAGCGAAATATGATGCGTAGCAAGGATTAAGGCTTTTGCCGCCAAGAGCAAATTTCAAATGCGTAATGCGCGCCTTTTCAGGGGCTAATTCATTGGCGAACGGCGCGCGCCGCGTCGTTTCCTCCTGGACTTGGCGATTGCCGCCGCCTGCCCATAGGCTTAAGCCAATCCCGAATTCTGTAAGCGGATAGGCCGGATGCAAACGTTTCTGTACCATGCCACAACTGTCGCCACGATCGCTGTCCTCGCCGTGCTGCTCTACGGCCTTTGGACGTTGATGAAGGGCAATAACTCCAACCTCAGCCAAAAACTGATGCGTTGGCGCATTGGGCTGCAGTTTCTGGCCATTCTTATCATTCTTGCCTATGCATTTGTGTCCCGCTAAAGGCCGAAGCGGCTCTCAGCGGCGGGCAAGCCGCTTTCTCGTCCCGAATATCCATGCCAGGAGCCTTTGATCGATGGTCGTCCTCAACAAGATTTACACGAAAACCGGAGATGCCGGGACGACCGCGCTCGGCTCGGGCGAACGCGTGCCGAAAACATCGCCGCGTATCGCGGCCTATGGCACCGTCGATGAAACGAATTCCCACATCGGAGTGGCGCGCGTTCACTTGGCGGGCGCGGATCCGGACGTCGATACGATGCTGCTGCGCGTTCAGAACGACCTTTTTGATCTCGGCGCCGATCTGTGCGTGCCGGATCGCGGCGAAAAGCTTCCGTATGAGCCGCTGCGGGTCGCGGACGCGCAGGTCAAGCGGCTCGAGGACGAGATCGACCTGATGAACGGGTCGCTGTCGCCGCTCCGGTCCTTCATTCTGCCGGGCGGCAGTGCGACGGCGGCGGCGTTGCACGTGGCACGAACCGTCTCGCGCCGTGCCGAGCGCATGATCGTCGAACTGGCGGCTATTCCGGGAGAGCCGGTCAGCGCTCCTGTCCTCAAGTACATCAACCGGCTTTCCGATTTTCTGTTCGTCGCCGGCCGCTACGTCAATGACCGGGGCAAGAGCGATATTCTGTGGGTGCCGGGTAAGAACCGGTGAGGGGCGAGCCGCGCTTCCCCGGGCACTAATTTACCCTGGAATTCGTAGGGTGTGCACCGCGACGAGGCGGCGATTGACTTGAGCACAGGCCACCCCTAGTTTTCGGTCTTCGCAGTTGCGAGAACTAGCGGTGCCGTCGGGCTTTAGTCCTCACCGGCCGGTAAAGTTCAGCAATCTGAACATCTGTTCGCGGCGTGTGCGCCGCAAAAGCCGGCGGCGGTCCAAGCGCCGGTAACAACAATATTGGGAGCGCCAGTGAGCTGGCGGGTGGCATGAAAATCGTTGTGCCGGTCAAGCGCGTCGTCGACTACAACGTCAAAATTCGCGTTAAACCGGATGGTTCTGGAATCGACTTGTCGAACGTCAAGATGTCGATGAACCCGTTTGACGAAATCGCCGTCGAAGAAGCCGTGCGATTGAAAGAGAAAAGCGGGGCGAAGGAAGTCGTCGTCGTTTCCATCGGCCCGGCCAAGGCGCAAGAAACGCTCCGGACGGCCCTCGCGATCGGCGCCGATCGCGCCATTCTCATCGAAACTCCGGACGGAACGAACGTCGAGCCGCTGGCGGTCGCCAAACTTTTGAAAGCCGTCGTCGATGCCGAGACGCCCGATCTTGTTATTCTCGGCAAGCAGGCCATCGACGACGACAGCAACCAGACGGGCCAGATGCTCGCGAGCCTCCTCGATTGGCCGCAGGGCACGTTCGCGTCGAAGGTCGTGACGGAAGCGGGAAGCGTCATCGTCACGCGCGAAGTCGACGGCGGCCTCGAGACGATCAAGCTCAAGCTTCCCGCCGTCGTGACAACCGATTTGCGCTTGAACGAGCCGCGCTATCCTTCGCTACCCAATATCATGAAGGCCAAGAAGAAGCCGCTCGACGTCAAGAAGCCGGAAGATCTCGGCGTCGATATCAGCCCGCGCCTGAAAGTCCTGAAGACCACTGAACCCCCGACGCGCAAAGCCGGCGTCAAGGTCGGCAGCGTTGCCGAGCTTGTTCAGAAGCTCAAAACCGAAGCGGGGATTCTGTGATGTCGACACTTCTTCTTGCCGAAGTCGCAAACGGCGCGCTGGCCCCTGCTACGGCGAAAGGCCTTGCCGCAGCCAAACAACTCGGCGGCGACGTTCATGTTCTCGTCGCGGGATCGGACGTCAAGGCCGCGGCCGAGTCGGCTGCAAAGCTGGACGGCGTTTCCAAGGTTTTGCTCGCGGATGCGCCGCAGCTCGCGAACGGCCTCGCCGAGGAAGTTACGGCGCTCATCGTGTCGCTCGCCGAAAATTATTCGGCAATCGTCGCGCCGGCGACGGCTTATGGCAAAAACATTTTGCCGCGCGTTGCCGCCAAGCTCGACGTGATGCAGGTTTCCGACATCATCAAAGTCGTTTCGCCCGATACGTTTGAGCGGCCGATCTACGCCGGCAACGCTATTCAAACGGTACAGTCATCCGAGAAGACGAAAGTCATCACGGTTCGCACCGCAGCCTTCCAGGCTGTCGGCGAGGGCGGCTCGGCGGCCATCGAAACCGTCGCGGTGCCTGGCGCGGTCGGCGTCTCGACGTTCGAGAACGCAGAACTCACGAAGTCGGACCGGCCGGAACTCACGTCGGCGCGGATCATCATTTCGGGCGGCCGCGGTATGGCAAACGGCGAAAACTTCACCAAATATATCGAGCCCGTCGCGGATCGGCTCGGAGCTGCGATGGGCGCCTCGCGCGCGGCCGTCGATGCGGGTTTCGTTCCGAACGACTGGCAGGTCGGGCAGACAGGCAAGGTTGTTGCCCCGGATCTTTACGTTGCTGTCGGCATTTCCGGCGCGATCCAGCATCTCGCGGGCATGAAAGATTCGAAGGTGATCGTCGCGATCAACAAGGATCCTGAAGCGCCTATTTTCCAGGTTGCGGATTACGGCTTGGTCGCCGATCTCTTTCAGGCTCTGCCGGAACTCGATGCGGAGCTGCAGAAAGCCGGTCGTTAAGCGCAGCGCCTCAGACCTCTAGAGGACATCCGTCTATGGTGCAGACCCAAAAGCTGATGGAAAAGACCAAAGCCGGTGTTCGGCCCGCGCGCGTCATCAGCAAGGTCGGGATCATCGGCGCCGGTCAGATGGGCAGCGGCATCGCCCATGTCGTGGCGCTGTCGGGTTACAACGTGGCGATCAACGACCTCAAGAAAGAGGCGTTCGACAAGAGTCTCGAGGCCGTCGGCAAGAACCTCGCACGACAGATCGCCAAGGGCGCAATCCAGGAGAGCGATCGCGATAAAGCGCTGGAGCGCATCAGTTTCGCTCCAAACTTCGAGGCGTTCGGAGATTGCGATCTCGTCATCGAAGCGGCGACCGAAGACGAAGCCCTGAAGCACAAGATCTTCGCGGCGCTCTGTCCGCATCTCAAGCCGACAGCGATGCTCGCGTCCAACACATCGTCGATTTCGATCACGCGCCTGGCGGCGACGACCGACCGGCCGGAAGACTTCATCGGCATGCACTTCATGAATCCGGTGCCGCTGATGGAGCTTGTCGAACTCATTCGCGGCATCGCGACCGAGGACGAGACGTTCTCGACGGCGAAGGCCTTTGTCGAAAGTCTCGGCAAAAAGACCGCCGTCGCGGAGGATTTTCCGGCCTTCATCGTCAATCGCATTCTGCTGCCGATGATCAACGAGGCTGTCTATACGCTTTATGAGGGCGTCGGCACGGTGGAAGCGATCGACAAAGCGATGCGGCTCGGCGCGCATCATCCGATGGGACCGCTGGAGCTTGCTGACTTCATCGGGCTCGATACCTGCCTCAGCGTCATGCAGGTGCTTTACGAAGGACTTTCGGATTCGAAGTATCGGCCCTGCCCGCTGCTGGTGAAATATGTCGAAGCGGGATGGCTTGGCCGCAAGACGAAGCGCGGCTTCTACGACTATCGTGGCGAGAAGCCCGTTCCGACGCGGTAGACGGTTCAACCCGTCAGACTCGAAATCGTTTTTCCGATATTCGCCTTTTCAAGCAGCGCCGTCAGCCCGGGATAAACGACTCCCCACGACATGGCGGCGATGGCGAGCGTCACGGCGATCGCGCGCAGCCACGACAGACCCCAGAAGCGCCGGTGCGTGAGCGTCACGAACACCAGGACGGCCGCCATCGTCGCCACGGATAGCGCCTGCCAGACTTCGCCGAGATCGAGAACCGAACCGGCCTTCGCGTCGGCGAGCACAATCGCAAAATAGGTGAGGGCTGTTACGATCCCAAGCAGCGTGCAATAGCTGACGCTCAGCACGCAGAGCTTGACATAGGACATCGGCGATCGGGGTATCGATCCGACTGCGCGGCAGATGTAAAATTGAATCGGCGTCATGATCGCCATGCCGACGTATTGCACGATCTCGTTCGTGATGACCGCCGAGCTGTCGGCACCGTTCGCGGTATTGAAGATCGCTGAATAAACGCGCGGAAGAATGACATAAACCAGCGTCAGCTGAGCGCCGACGCAGGCCGTCAGGAAGCTCCAGTGGGAGCGATACGTCGGATCGTCGGTCAGGCGCAGGATGGTTCGAACCGGATGCGCCAGAAACGATAATGCAACGGCGTGCATTCCGGCGCTCTTCGGGCCTTTCATGAATTCGCTGGTGAGTGCGCCCCAGCCGTCGGTATTCGTCTTGGTGGCTACGGTTGCCTGCGTTCCGCAGTCGCCGCAGAACGGCCCGACGAGAGCGGTTCCGCAATTCGTGCAGAACCTCGCCTGAATTTCTTCCGCGTTCCCCACGTTCGCGAACCTCCCCTCGTGAAGCGGTTCGGCATAGCATGGCGGCGTTGCTGCAGAAACTGGCGCGCGCCAATGTTCCGCGTTATCCCAATCGTTGTGGTGAGATTGCAAGGAATGAAGCCATGACGGGACTACCGCGCGTCGCGCTGATCACGGGCGCAGGCTCCGGAATTGGACGCGCTGTCGCCTTGAAGCTCCAGGGCGCGGGCTATGACGTGGTGCTTGTCGGGCGGCGCGAGGCGGAGCTTAAGAAGACGGAGGTGCAGGCCAGCTCCGGAGGCGGCGGCTTTCTCGTGGCTCCGGCCGACGTGACCGACGAAGCGGCGGTCAAAGCAGTGTTCGAGCAGACGCGCGCGCGCTTTGGCCGGCTCGATGTGCTGTTCAATAATGCGGGAACGTACGCCAAGGGCGTCCCGCTCGATGCGCTAACGCTCGACGAGTGGCAGCGTGTGGTCGGCGTCAACCTCACGGGGCCGTTTCTTTGTGCGCGCGAAGCCCTTCGCATCATGAAGACGCAATCGCCGAAAGGCGGGCGGATCATCAACAACGGTTCGATCTCGGCGCAGGCGCCGCGCCCGTTTTCGGCGCCCTATACGGCAACCAAGCATGCGCTGACGGGACTGACGAAAAGCATCTCGCTCGATGGGCGCGCCGACAACATCGCGTGCTCGCAAATCGACATCGGCAACGCGGCGACCGACTTTACGGCGAAGATGGCTGTCGGTGTTCCGCAGGCTGATGGAAGCGTTCGGATCGAACCGCGCATTGATGTCTCGCACGTTGCCGACGCGGTGCTTTATATCGCCAATCTGCCGCTCGACGCCAACGTGCAGTTCATGAACGTGATGGCGACGGCTATGCCATACATCGGACGCGGCTGAGCGACTGGCACTTTCGCATCGCGCACCGGTCGAAAAAAGCGCGCGGTGCCCTTCTTCCGACCGGTCCCCGCTATCCCGCAGCCGCGTGCCGGGGGGACGATCAATATCGCGGCTGCAGGAATCCATGTGGCCTTGAGAACCGCCTCAGTTCGGCAAGAGCACGCCGTCGATCACGTGGATGACGCCGTTCGACTGGTTCACGTCGGCGATTGAAATTTTTGCCTTGTCGCCTTTTTCGTCTAGGACCCACCAGCCGCCCATCTTGTCGCTTTGAATGGTGATGCGCTCGCCCTCGACGGTCTTCAGGTGAAGCTTGCCGCCGTTGGCATTGGCTTCCTTGGCCAGTTTTGCCGCCGAATAGTTGCCGGCCACGACGTGATAGGTCAGCACGTTCGTGAGCTGCTTTTTGTTCTCTGGCTTGAGCAGATTTGCTACGGTTCCGCTGGGCAGTTTCTCAAAGGCCGCGTTGGTTGGCGCGAACACAGTGAATGGGCCTTTTGCCTCGAGGGTATCGACTAGGCCCGCGGCCTTGATCGCCGCAACGAGCGTCGTGTGATCTTTCGAGTTGACCGCATTCTCGATGATGTTCTTCGACGGATACATCGCGGCACCCCCGACCTCGACGGTCTTTTCGGTCGCGAATGAATTGGCGATTAAACCCGACGATAGCGAAAGAGCAAAAACGATAGCCCCGACTATTGGGGCCCGGTTGAGCATTGACATGTGAGTTCCTCCGGTTGGTTCACGTCCTCTTCGGAGACGCGAGCGAAGGTACGAGCGACATCGGAGAGAGTTTCAGAAGCGCGGCGAATTTTTCTCGCGATGCGCTGGCGCTTTAGCGGCCCGTTGGAATGAGCTTGCCTGCAAAAACGACGGGACCGGTCGGGGCGCCGGTCGTGGAGCCGCCTTCCGGCTCAAGACTGACGGCGAATGTCGCGCTTTCGATCACGTCCCGCTTAAAGGCTGCGAGGGTAGGACGCGACACCGTCTGCGGTTCGTCGATGACGCCGAGGGATTTCGGCCCACTGAGGCTGTCTTGAACCAGCCAAAGCTCGTAGCTTTTTCCGGGAATGGGCTCGGCCGCGACCGGCTTCACCGTCATGACGCGATCTTCGATATTGACGGTGACGAGAAACGCTGGGGATGCCGCATCCTTCTGCAATACGGCGACGAGATTCGGCTGCTTCACTTTCGGTTGGAGTTCCATGGTGCCGACGATGACGGCGAGCCCGGCTGCAATGGCGGAAACTGCTATGGCGGTTGCTCGCCACACCTTCAGCTGACGGCGCAGCGTGACGATGGTTGAGCTTCCGGCGGCGCCATTCGTCTGTTGATCGATGCGATTTTCGATCTCAGCGAAGGCCGTCGCGGGCGGGGCAACGTTGGCCACAAGCTCCGATAATGGAGCGAGCCTGCGTTCCCATTCGACGATGGCGGCGTCGAGCGCACGCTCCCGAATGCGACGAGCCGAAACGGAGGTCCGTTCAGCGACATCGAGCGTGCCGAGAACGTACTCCGCAGCGAGAGCGTCAATGTCGTCATCTTCGGTCATGAACCAAGACAGCCCTTCAACTGCGCCAGAGACCGTCGAAGCCAAGTCTTTATCGTGTTTACCGGTTGAGCAAATTTCGCGGCAAGCTCGTCGCGGCTCAACCCGTCACAGTAAGCCAGCACCACCATTTGGCGGCGGTTCGGCTCAAGCCCTGCGAGGCAGTCGGAGAGCCGCCTTCCGTCCTCATTGCGCAGTGCAGTCGCGAGGCCAGTTTCTGCCTCCGATGCGATATCCTTGACCTCAGGATGATCTTCAATCGAAGCAGGCAGCTTTCGCCTGACCTCGTCAAGCGCCCGGTTTCGGGCAATGGCCGCCATCCAAGATATCGGCGAAGCTTTCTCCGGCCTGAAGTCTCCTGCCCGCTGCCAGATTTTCACGTAAACCTCTTGCAGCACCTCGTCCGCTATGTCCCGACGCCGCAAGATACGGAGGATGATGCCGTATAGTTTCGGGCCGGTTGCCCGGTAGAGCTCCGTGAACGCGGCGCGATCCTGTTCGGCCACCCGTCGCAGCATTGCGCTTATATCGTCGGTGGATCTCATTCGGTCGATGATCTTCGCGCGTGAGAGTCAGCCGATGCAGAAATTTCTGCCTAATATGCCTATAGGTCGTTTATGGCCGGGCCGATAGCAGATCCTGGCGGGTGACATTGGCCCTGAGAAATCCGGTCAGGTCGCGCGTCAGATAATGGATGTGACCAGGAAGCTCGCGCCAGTCGCGGATTTTCAGTTGCGCCGGATGGTCGATGTAATCGGAATGGACGAGCACGGTCGTCATGCCGATGTCGGAGGCGACTTCGAGATTGTGCGGCATGTCCTCGAACATCGCGGACTGCGCCGGAGCGACGCCATGCAACTTCAACATCTGGTCGAAGGCGGCGCGCTCGGGTTTCGGCACGTATTCAAGCGCGGCGATGTCGCAAATGTCCTCGAACAGATGCAGCACGCCGAGGCGGCTCGCGACGTTTTCGGCGTGGCGGCGGGAACCGTTCGTAAAGATGAGGCGGCGTCCGGGGAGCGCGGCAATCGCCGCGGCAAGCTCGGGCAGCTCGGGCACGACCGATACGTCAATGTCATGAACGTAATCGAGGAACGGGCCCGGTTGCAGCTTGTGCACTTGCATCAAGCCCGCGAGGGTGGTTCCGAACTGACGATAATAGGCTTTCTGCAAATGCCGGGCGTGCTCGCGCGGAACGCCGATCGCCTTGGCGATGTATTCGCTCATGCGCCGGTCGACCTGCGCGAAGAGATTGCAGGACGCCGGATAAAGCGTGTTGTCGAGATCGAAGATCCACGTATGGACGTGGCCAAACCCGCGCCGCGTCGCGGTCGCGGCAGTTGCCGCCGTGCCGGAGATTGAGGCGGTCGCCCCCATCAGCCTTTACTCTTCTTGCGATCGGCGCGGCGAACCAGCGTGCCGACGCCGTGCTCGGTGAAGAGTTCAAGCAGGACGCAGTGCGGCACGCGCCCGTCGATGATGACGACGCCCTCGACGCCGGCCTCGACGACTTCGATGCAGCCTTCGATCTTCGGGATCATGCCGCCGGAGATCGCGCCGCTCTTGATCATCGCGCGCGCGTCATCGGTCGTCAGCTCGGGAACGAGGTTTTTGTCGCCGTCGAGAACGCCCGCGACATCGGTCAGCAGCAGCAGACGCTTGGCCTGCATGCGCGCCGCAAGCGCGGAAGCAAACGTATCGGCGTTGATATTCAGCGTTTCGCCGTCGCGACTGATGCCGACCGGTGCGATCACCGGGATCAGGTCCGACTTGGAAATGACCTCGACGATGTGCGGATTGACTTCGAGCGGGTCACCGACGAACCCGATGTCGACAGCCTTCATCAGGTTGGACTGCGGATCGGCCATTTCGGTGATTTTCTTGGCGATCATCAGGTTGGCGTCTTTGCCCGAGATGCCGACAGCCTTGCCGCCCTGACGGTTGATCGCCGAGACGATTTCCTTATTGATCTTGCCGGCGAGCACCATCTCGACAACTTCGACCGTCGGCTTGTCGGTGACGCGAAGCCCGTTGACGAAATCGGATTTGATCTCGAGCTTTTTCAGCATGCTGGCGATCTGCGGGCCGCCGCCGTGAACGACGATCGGATTGATGCCGGACTGCTTCAGGTAGACGATGTCCTGTGCGAAGGCGTTCGAAAGCTGCTCGTCGCCCATGGCGTGGCCGCCGAACTTCACGACGACGGTTTGCTCGTCGTAGCGAATGAGATGCGGGATGGCCTCGGCCAGAATACGGGCCTGCAGATGGGCGCTCGGCCGGTCTTCCGCGATACCGGCGCTTTTCTCGCGAGGGTTCTTCGTTGACGTCACGGGATTCCCCAAAATGCCATCGGACAGTGGGATACGCGCGCTTCAGGTGCTTCGGGCGCTGTCGTCGCGGTCTTATAGCGCGGCGGCCCGCAGCCTCAACGGAATTCCCGCATCGAGAGGGGCTTGGGGCGGTCCTGACGCACCGCGGACACGGGTTGGGGACGAAAAACATTCCGGTCTGCCAACCGTCGCGCCAATGCTGTAGCGTTGCCGTGTGAGCTTGTTTAGACGCTGTTTTTTACCGCTGGCCTGGAGATATCGTGGGCGTAACCGCCGCTGACCTCGCTCAAATTCCAATGTCGCCGGATCTTGGCGCGACGCTGTCGCGCGGGGCCGAGTTTGCGGCTGGCGCTGGCGCGCCCGATGTCGCGCTCGAGCACCTGCTGGCGGCGCTCTGCGACGATTCGGACGCCATTGCGGTGCTCGACGCGAGCAACGTTAATATTGCGGCACTCAAGTCGGACGTGGTGGGGCAGTTCTCTCAGCCTGGCGTCGATCCGGACCAGGCGCCGACCAGCCTCGGCGTCGCGCCTGACGTGCGGCGCATCCTCGAAGCGGCCGCTGCGGCGGCGCGGGGCAGCCGACGCCGGGACATTAACGGCGCCATCGTGCTTGCCGCGATCGTCGGCGATGGGCGCAGTCTGGCCGCGGACATCCTGCAGGCGCATGGGCTGACATTCGACAGCGCGATTCGGGCTCTGCAAGCCGCACTTGCTCCGGCGCCGCCCCGGGCTCCTGCCGCTCAGCCGCCGGTCGCCGACGATGTTCTGGCGCGCGCCCGGGAACGTGTACAGTCGCGATCGACGCCGTCGTTGCGCGATCTCATGAAGGACATGCCGCAACCGGCGCCGCCGCCGCCACCGATGCCTGCTCCGCCTGCGGCGAGCGCGGGTAATCCGGCGCATTCCGAACCGGACGCGGCCGGGCCTGAACCGCAATCTCAATCGCAAGCATCCGTGGGGTCTGCTGCGCCACCCACGGCTCCCGAGCCGACACCAACTCCGGCGGCAACTCCAGTCCGGCGTTTCGAGCCGCTACCCTCCGACGCTACTCCCGCTGCTCCGCAACGTGCCGCCCCGGCACAGGCGGCTAGGCCGAGCCCGCAATTCGGATCGCAATCTCAGCGCGGCCGCGATGCGGACCCTGCCGGGCAAGGCGTGCCCGGCGGCGGAAGGCAAGACCGCGAGGTTTCGCCGCCGCCCTTCGAACCTTCGTTGGGCATTCCCGAACGGACCGTCGTCCAGCCATCGGTCCGGGGCACGCTTGCGGGGCAGCCTTATGTGCCTGCGCCGCCGGTACGTGCGCCTCATCCTGCCCAACCACCGCCGGGACAGGGATTTCCGGGCGATCTTCCGCGACCGCGTCCCATGGGTGGACCGCCGCCGCCAATCCCTGAGCCAATCGCTCCGGGATCACCGGGGATGCGGGTGCCTTCTTTCCCAGGGCCCATCCTGCCGGCCCCGTCAGCGGGCGCGCCGTCCGGACCGTTGCACACCGATTCAGGCCTCCGAGCAGAGGCACGCGGAGAGCAGCTGCCCGCCGGTGCACCTTCGGTTGCGCCTCCCAATCCGTCGAAGGACAAAAGCGCGGGTCGCAAGCGCGGCAAACACGCGAAAGCGGAAGCCGGCCAGCTTGCGGAAAATATTCCGCGCGCCATGCGTGTTGGAAAAACGGAACGCGTCGAAGTCCGAATTGCGAAGGCGTCGATCAAATCGCTGGCGGAAAATCTCGATGGGGGCGGAGCCGCTTGGCAGCACCAGATCACGGTGACGAAAGCCATGGCCGTGCGCGTGCGTGCGCCGGACGGTGGTTTTTTCATCGAGACGGCGTCGCCGGAAACGCAATGGATCGAGAATAATCTCGGCTATGGCGCGGAAGATTTCGCGAGCTGGCGGTTTCTCATCACGCCGCAGTCGCGGGGCTGGTCGCAATTGCAGATCGTTGTCTCAGCGCGGACGATCGGCGCTGACGGCGTCGCGGCCGAGACTGCGCTTCCCGACCAGGTTATCGAGGTCAAGGTTCGCCGGAATCTCAAGCGCGCGTTCGCGCGGTTGTTCGGCTGGACCATCGCTGCGATCGTCGGCGGTGCGCTTTCGACGTTCGGCGAATCCGGTCTGACGACCGCAAAGGCCCTACTCGAAAAGTTTATCCATTAGATCTGGCGAGAGTGACGGTGGATCGCCGCGTTATCCGCCGTGCGCGGCGATGAGCTTCGCCACGACGGCGCGCAAATCCTCAAAGCCCATGCCCGTTTCCGAGGACGTCGCGATGACGCGCGGATAGGCGGCCGGATGTTTTGCCAGCGATTTCGTCGTGTTCGCGGTGACGCGTTCGAGATCGGTGCGGCTGATCTTGTCGGCTTTCGTCAGCAGCACTTGATAGGAGACGGCGGCGCCGTCGAGCAGTCCCATGATCTCGTCATCGACCGGCTTCAGGCCGTGGCGCGCATCGACAAGTACGAAGACGCGGAGCAGCGTTCGCCGACCGGCCAGGAAGCTGCGCAGGGTTTTATTCCAGGCGGCGACCTTGTCTTTCGGCGCTTCGGCGAAACCATAGCCCGGCATGTCGACGAGATAGAGGTCGGCGTTCGGATCGGTGAAGAAGTTGAGTTCCTGCGTGCGTCCCGGCGTGTTCGAGGCACGCGCCAGGGTACGCTGGCCGACGAGAGTGTTGATCAGGCTCGACTTGCCGACGTTCGAGCGGCCAGCGAAAGCGATTTCAGGCCGGTCGTCGGGTGGCAGATGGTCGAGGCCGGGAGAGCCGCGCGAAAACGTCCAGGCGCGCGTAAACAGCAGGCGGCCCGCCTCGATGTCTTCCTCAGAATGCTCGTCCACGTCGGGCATGGTGCTCATCCGGCCGACCGTTCCGGTCCGTTGATGCGATCCATTATTTTCCAGGTCCGCTGCCGGCGCCGAAGAGCCTTAAGATTGGCCGGAACGTGCGCCTGATGTTGTCGAAGAGGTGAACCTCCGCGCCGTTCTTCTTGTTGATGCGAAGCTGCTGCAGGATCGAGAGCGTATTGCTCCATGCCCAGTAGATGACGAGACCGGCCGGGAAGCTTGCCAGCATGAAGGTGAACACAACCGGCATCCACTGGAAGACCTGTTGCTGGATGGGGTCGGGCTGCGGCGGGTTGAGCTGCATTTGCATCCACATCGTGATGCCCATGATCAGCGGCCAGACGCCGATGTGGAGGAACGCAGGCGCGTCGAACGGCAGGAGCCCAAAGAGGTTGAAGAGCGACGTCGGGTCGGGCGCCGAGAGGTCGTGGATCCAACCGAAGAACGGCGCGTGCCGCATGTCGATCGTCACGAACAGGACCTTATAGAGCGCGAAGAAGACCGGGATTTGCAGCAGAATAGGCCAACACCCGGCAAGCGGATTGATTTTCTGCGTGCGATAGAGTTCGAAGATTTCTTTCTGCTGACGCTGCGTGTCGTCCTTGTACTGCTCCTTGATGCGTTGCATCTCGGGCTGCAGTTTCTTCATCCGCGCCATGCTCTCGTATTGTTTGTTGGCGAGCGGATAGAAGGCGGCTTTCACGAGCACCGTCAGGACCAGGATGGTGATGCCGAAGTTGTGCACGATGCCGTTGATGAACTCCATCAATCGGAACAGCGGGCGGGTGATGAAGTAAAACCATCCCCAGTCGATCATCCGGTCGAAGCGCAGAATCCCGAGCGCGTTTTCGTAGCCGTCAATCAACGACGCTTGCTTGGCGCCCGCGAACAGGTGTCCTTCGACGCCTTTGCGCATGCCTGCGGGGACGCTCAGCGCGCCGCGCAGATAGTCGGTTTGGAACGCGTCTTTACCGGCCGGATCGCGCGCTTTTAGAGCCGAGTACATGGCCCGATAGGGCTCGCTCTGATCGGGAACGAGTGCGGTTGCCCAATACTTATCGGTGATGCCGAGCCAGCCGCCCGTGACGTTGTCGAACGTCGTCGGGACGCCGCTCTTCAAGGAGTCGGCGAACGTGAATTCCTGAAGCCCATGATCTCCCGATACGCCGACGAGTCCCTCGTGCAGCACGTAGAAGGCCTGCGACGGCGGGTGGCCGCTGCGGTGAACGCGCGCGTAAGGAAGAAGTGTCACCTCGGCTTGCGTCTTGTTCTCGATCTCATCTTTGATCTTGAACATGTAGTCGTTGTCGACGGAGACCGTGCGGTGGAAGACGAGGCCGCCGCCGTTGTCCCACAACAGCGTCACCGGCGTTTCCGGTGTCAGCCGCGTGCCGTTCTCAATTGTCCAGAGAGAGTCGCGGGCCGGAACCTTGATTGCGCTACCGCTTTGCGGAACCCAGCCGTATTCAGCGAAATAGGGTTCGGGCGATCCCGACGGCGAGAGCAGAACGACTTTCGCGCTGTTGGGGTCGACCGTCTCGCGATACTTCGTCAGGACGAGGTCGTCGAGGCGTCCGCCCTTCAGATCGATGGAGCCATCGAGGGACGGCGTTTCGATTTTAAGGCGCGTCGAGCCTTGGAGCGCGGCTTCGCGCGAAAGGGTGGCGGAGGCGGGCGGTTGTGCGCCGGTCGGCGCATCGGTCGACGGCGGCGCGATGGGCGTGCTCGCGACGTTCGGCGGCGTCTCGGGCGTTCCCTCCTTATTCTGCGCGTCGATCTTTTTGTTGAACTCCTGGCGCGCGTGCTCCTGCTGGAGTTCCGGGCGCGCGAAGAAGTACTGCCAGCCCATGAGGACGAGAATGGACAGCGCGACCGCGAACATCAGGTTGTTTTGGTCTTTGGGTTCTTTCGGGGAAGTCATCAAGTCCTCGGGTCAGCGCCGGCATGGGCGAGGCTGTTTCAGCCGTAGAAGGAATGTTGCGAACTGCTCATAAACGGAAGGGGGCACCCCGTCACGTCGAACCTTTCTTGACGACCGTTTTCCCGGGTCTGGGGCGGGCGTCGTTGGAACGGTCTCGCTTAGCATTGTCATGCAATGCCGCGAAAGCGCGTGCGACGTCTTCGAGCAGTGCCGCGAAGGGCCGGTCGAGTGCGGCATGGCGGGCGATAACGACGTAATCGCAGGAGGAGCGCGCATGGTCGCCGGCGGATGTTGCGAACGCGGCCTTCAGCCTCCGGCGAATCCTGTTGCGGACGACGGCATTGCCGATCTTTTTCGTAATGGTGAAGCCAAAGCGCGCCGTGCCCCCGTTGTCCGCAGCCGGCCGCTCGCGCACTTCGATCAGGAATGCGGGCGTCGAGGAGCGCCGGCCGCCGCGAACGGCGAGGAATTGCGGGCGCGATTTGAGGGTTTGCAGGATCGGAATTCGAGCCTCCAGAGCTGACGGGAGTCCAAAGCTCGCCGGAAACCGCGACAAAATGCGCGTGTGACCCGGGTTATATCACGATGCTCGGGGGCGCGGCGTAAAGGTTCGGCGGCCAGGGCTTACTGTGCAGCCAAGTGAGCCGCGATTACGCGTGCGGGCAAACACGCTGGCGATTGGTTCCAGCGCGGAAGGCGTGCTCAGTTGGAAAGGCGGGCGCGCTCAGACTAGGCGGAGAGACGCTTGCGGCCCTTTGCGCGGCGGCGAGCCAAAACTCTTTGTCCACCGGTCGTCAGCATGCGCTTGCGGAACCCGTGACGCCGCTTGCGAACGATGCGGCTCGGTTGATACGTGCGCTTCACGGAAGTCTCCGTCCAAATAGGTTTCGCTTCCGCCGCGTGAACGTGCGAAGCGAATAATGTTGCTTTTTCCGATGCTTAGAAAGTCCGCATCGCCTAGCGAAAAGCCAGGACGGGACGCGATTTCTCCGGAATTCAGGCTCTTATAAGTTGGGCACGGGAGCAAGTCAACGCGCGGAAGCGGCTGTTTCGAAGATGCCGGCACGCGCGAAGTGAAGGTTCACGCACAGCTTCGCGCACAACTTCCCATGGCGTGCTCTCGATTGTTGCGGCGATCGCCTTTAGCGTTAACCCGGCGTGCGTGCCGTGCTGCGCTACTTTCATTTACAACATTTGGAAAATGCGGATGCCGAAGGATACTCCCGAAGCCGGAGCCGAAAGCCAGAACATCGAAACGGATTTCTGCATCATCGGTGCGGGATCGGGCGGTCTTGCGTTGGCGGCGGCAGCGGCCGCCTTCGGCCAGCGCGTCGTTCTCATTGAAAAGCATAAAATGGGCGGCGACACGCTGAATTACGGAAGCGTGCCGTCGAAAGCGTTGCTGGCGGCGGCGAAGCGGGCGAACGCCATGCGCACGGCCTCGCCACTCGGGGTTCGTGGGGTCGAGCCTCTGATCGACTTCGCGGCGCTCCGCGAGCACATCAAACGGACGATCGCAAATGCCTCGCCCAACGCGTCGCCCGAACGTTTCGCCGGGCTCGGCGTTCGCGTCATCGCGGCGGCCGGCAAATTCATCGACAAGTCGACCGTCGTCGCGGGTGATTTTCGCATCACGGCGCGCAGGTTCGTCATTGCGACCGGTTCCTCGCCTGTCATTCCGCCGATACCGGGACTTCAGGATGTCCCTTATTTCACCAACGAAACCATATTCGAGAATGCGAACCCGTTGCCGCATCTGATCGTGATCGGCGCCGGCGCGACCGGACTTGAATTCGCCCAGTCCTATCGCCGTCTCGGATCGCAGGTGACCGTTCTCGATGCGGCGCAAGCGCTGGGCGAGGAAGATCCCGAGCTTGCCGCCGTTTTGCTGGCCAAACTCTCCAGTGAGGGCATTGCAATTTGCGAAGGGGTGCGCGTTACGCGCGTCTCCGGCGAGCAAGGTCGGGTTGTCGTCGAGTTCGAGACGTCTCGCGGCGCGGAGCGATTAGAGGGCAGCGACCTGCTGATCGTTGCGGGGCGAAAGGCCAACGTCGCCGCTCTCGGTCTTGAAGCCGCAGGCATCAAGCCTGCGAGCGATGGGATCAAAGTGAACGCCGGGCTCAGAACACGTAATCGCCGCGTCTATGCCATCGGTGACGTGGTCGGCGGGCCGCACTCTTCTCATGCCGCTGTGGAGCATGCGGAAGTCGTTCTTTGGCGTACGCTGTTTCGGCTGCGGGCAAAAGCTGCGGGCCGGGCGTCGCCGCGCGTCGTCTTTACCGAGCCGGAACTCGCTCATGTCGGCCTGTCGGAATCGGAGGCGCGCGCAAAATACGGAAAAATTCGCGTTCTGCGCTGGCCGTATCATGAAAACGACCGGGCCCAAGCGGAGTGCAAGACGGACGGCCACATCAAGATCGTGACGTCGAAACACGGCGAAATCCTTGGCGCCGGAATCGTCGGGGCGGAGGCGGGCGAGCTGATCCAGATGTGGTCTCTCGCCATTTCGCAGGGCTTGAAAATCAAAGCCATGACGCAATGGAATTCGCCTTACCCGACCTTGTCGGACATTAACAAACGCGCTGCTTTCCGTTACTTTGCAACATCTCCCAGCAACCCTTATGTGCGCAAAGTCATCGCTTTGCTGGCGAAGCTCGGCTAATCATCTCGGGTAATGGCAGTTCTCAAATCGGTGCAGCGCGCGATTTCCAACGGTGACGGACAGCACGGGAGCGACGAGGCGGGACTGGCCTCGGCTTCCGCAGGTCCGTGGCGCGCTTTGAAACGGTTTTGGGAGAGCCGCGGCCTGCCCTCGAAGCTGATTGCGCTGACAGCGGTTTTCGTGCTCGCCGCCGAAGCGTTGGTCTTTCTGCCGTCGATCGCGAACTATCGCGTGACGTGGTTGCAGGAACGCCTGACCGCCGCGCAGCTTGCGGCGCTCGCGTCCGATGCGTTTCCTGGCGGGCAAGTGCCCTCCGCATTGCGCGCCGATCTTCTTCGGACTGCGGAAGTGCGCGCGATCGCCTCGCGACGGCAGGGCGAGCGGCGTCTGGTGCTCGCTCCGCAAGCCGATCTGACGATCGACTACGTTTACTATCTGCAGCGGGAGCCCGGCTCGTTCTGGGAAGGGCTCGGGCTCAAATTCGAGCAGATGAAAGACGCGATCGCGACCATGTTCGGCAATGGTGGTCGGACCATTCGCGTCGTCGGGCACGCGGGGCCGGACAACACGGATCTGATTGAAATCGTCATACCCGAAGCGCCGCTTCGCGCTGCAATGATGCGCTATGGGTTCAATATTCTCTGGCTGTCGATCATCCTATCGGTGCTGACGGCGGCCGTCGTTTATTTCGCTCTGAGCCGGCTGTTCGTAAAACCCTTGACGCGGCTTACGAGAAACATGCTGCACTTCGCGGAAAATCCGGAGGATGCGCGCCGCATCATGCCGGAGACGGGACGCCTCGACGAGATTGGCGTCGCCGAGCGCGAGCTTGCGAGCATGCAACGGCAGCTGTCGGGATTGCTGGCGCAGAAAAACAGGCTCGCGCAACTCGGACTCGCGGTTTCCAAAATCAATCACGACCTGCGCAACATGCTCGCCAATGCGCAGCTCATTTCGGACCGCCTCGTGGATATTCCGGATCCGACAGTGCAACGGTTCGTCCCGAAACTCATCGCATCACTCGATCGCGCGATCCATTTCTGCAATTCGTCGCTGAAGTTCGGCGGCATCTCCGAAGCGGCGCCGCGCCGCGAGCTGATGCCGTTGAAACCGCTGGTCGAAGAAGTTGCCGACAGCCAGGGTCTGCCACGCGACGGCGCCATTGCCTTCGTTGACGAGGTCGATGCGTCACTTCTGATCGATGCGGACCATGAGCATTTGTTTCGTGTACTGAGCAATCTGGTGCGCAACGCGATGCAGGCGATTGAAAGTGTCGAGGGCAAAATCGACGGCGAGATTCGCGTTATCGCGCGGCGCGAGGGCCGCAAGGTGATCGTCGACGTGACCGACAACGGTTCCGGCGTCCCGCAGAAGGCGCGCGAAAATCTGTTCAAGGCTTTTCAGGGGTCGACGAAGAAGGGGGGAACGGGCCTCGGGCTGGTGATCGCGGCGGAGCTCGTGCAGGCTCATGGCGGCACGTTGACGCTCGTCGATAGCGCCCAAGGCGCGCGCTTCCGCATCGAGTTGCCGGACCGGACCGTCGATTGACGCGCTAGGCGTTCGTTAGGGCGGCTAGCGGGCCGGTGTGGGCGCGAGAATTTGCCCGATCTCTGTCTCGCGGAGAGGCCTTGCGCTCTCGTTCGCGACCCACTACAGAGGTGGGCTTCGCCGCCCGGTTTTTGCCGGGATCGGGCCGATCGGCCTTGATGCAGCGAAATGCGCCCGTAGCTCAGCTGGATAGAGCACCAGACTACGAATCTGGGGGTCGGAGGTTCGAATCCTTCCGGGCGCGCCAAACTTGAATCGTCGTTCGTAATCTCCCGCAAAGCCCCGAAAAGACTGGTGGTTCCGGGAGTTCGAAAACTCTCATTCTTCGTGTATTTGACCCTCCCCCCAAACAGGAGTCGGAGCATCTTTCTGCGGTGCTCGATGCGCCCGGAATCCCACAAAACACGCGGGTTTGAGAGGAAGCCGAAGGAAGTTCGAAAAGTTTCCTCGAAGGGCTTCATCGGAGCGCGCCCGGACGCGATCTTCTCGCCCATCAGGTTCTTCTGATCCTGAAGCCGGTGGAGCTGGTCTTCGTAGGCTTGCACGATGTTCGCGCTGTCGGCTTCGACCAGGCGGCCCACAAGCTGCTCAATTTTGCGCTCAACGCTCTGTAGCTCACGCCGGGCGGCATCCGCCTGCTGTTTCGCTTCGCCCTCTCTCAAGGCCCACAGCGCCTTCAGCATCGCGTGAGCGGCGAACAGTAGTTCCTGCGTCGGGCGCATCGCGTCGAGCAGCCTATCGAAGTCGCCCTCGACTTGCTCCTTCCGGATATTCTTGCGGAACTCCGGGCAGCCCTTGGTGAAGCAGTAATAGTAGGCATACTGCTTGTATTTGCCCTTGGCCCAGGCGGCTGTCATGGGTTTCTCGCAGCAGGAGCAGGCGACAACGCCCCGCAGCGGAAAGTCTTCCTTCACATCGGCCCTAATCGGAGCCCGCGCCGTGCCCTGCAACCGCTCCTGAATCCTCAGGAAGGTTTCGAAGCTGATCAAAGCCTCATGCTTGCCCGGCTGGCGGTAGATGCTCCATTCGGGAATCGATATGTATCCGGCATAAAGCACCTGCGTGAGAATTTGCACCACGCGCTGCGGATGGACTTCGCCGTTGCGGTTCCGAGGGAAGAGCGGTTCGTTCATCAGAAAGCGCCGGACTTCCGCCTGCGACTGCAACCGCCCGGCGGCGTAGTCCTCCAACGCTTTGCGAATGATGGAGGCCAGCGGCTCATCAGGCACCAGCACCTTGCCGCTATGGCCCGCCACACGCGCGTAGCGATATCCCAAGGGCGGCCCGAAACCCCAATAGCCGTTGCTGGCGCGCGCCTGCATCCGGTTCTTGGTCTGCTCGGCGTTCTTCTGGCGCTGATGCTGGGACACGGAGGCGAGAAGATTCTCCACCAGCATGCTGTCGGAATCTTCGCCGAACTCGATGGACGGCGATTCCAGCTTTCCGCCAGCGGCGCTGATCGCGGTGCGGAGCTGGATGTGCGCTTCAAGCCCGCGCGCAAGGCGGCTGATGTCGTCGATGATGACGACGTGCGTTTCAGTGCGGCGGTGCTTTTTGAGGAAGGCGAGCATCGTCATCATGCCGGATCGATCGATGACGCTGCCGGACGTTCCCTCGTCCCGAAACACTTCGACCACGTCATAGCCCTTGGCGCGCGCGTAGTCGCGGCAGCGTGTCTCCTGCGAGCCAAGGCCCGATCCGCGCGTCACCTGCTTGGGGTCTGATACGCGGCAGTAGATGATGGCTTTCGAGGGGGCGGATGTGGTCATGGCAAGCGGTGTCTTTCGTTCGGCGGGGTTTCCTTTTAGCGCTGGCGCTTCACAGGCCCGGATTCCTTTCCGGGCAGCGCTTCATTCGCATTGTCAGCATGAGGATAGTTTATATTATTCAACGGCTTGATGCCAGACAATCGTTCGTTGTCGTTCGCAAAGTGCTGGGTCGGGCAGAGCCCCCATGCTTCGTCGGCAAAGCTCTCCATTATCGACCAGAGATCGGCCAGAAGTTCGAGTTTCTCTGCCTCAGAGAGGTTGCAGTGTTCAACGTGGGGCAGGAATTGCCTGAGGTGATCGGTCATGGTGGCGGCTCCATTTCTTATGGAAACACCATGCCCGCATCCGCGCTTGCAATCGGGGGGAAGGCAGTTGGGCGGAAATTGTATCGGTGGCCAAGTGGAGCGTGTCGCGTATGCCCACGGCCTCATCTGGCGCGGTGCTTAGCTATTTCAACTGCGCGTTGAGGTGCTTGAACGCGGTTTCGAAGCGATCCTTCGTGGCGTTTGAAACCTTGGGCCATAGCGTGGCCGCGTTTTCCGCGAAATACCGCGCAGGTCGATAATGACCGAACTTGCCGGACTTGAATGGATTGTCAGCAAGGTAAGCTTCAATTGCCCGCAATGTGCGTGGCTCCTTGGCTTTAAGCGCTGCTGCACCAATCGGCTTTTTCAGCTCCTTTGCAAACTCGGCGTTCACAAGGTCCACATAGAAATCGCGATCAAACATATCCTCCACGTCTGCTTCCGCCTTTCCGGCAAAATCCCCGTAAGTGGCAACCTGTTTCTTCTTGAGCAGCTTCTTTTTGTAGAGGTCTTCGATCTGTGCCCGGTCGCTGTTCTGGATATCAAGCAAAGTGGCGACATTCATGCCTTTTTGTGGGGCGAGCAGGGCTACGAATGCCGGAACCTTGCCGCTACCGCCCGTAGGCGTAATCACCCAATTCTCGGACAGACCCTCGCGCCCTTCGCGCTCAAGCTCGGCTGACACGGCGCGCAGATAGAGCATGTCGGCGGGGCCTTCGACTACGAGCGAATTGGGGCCGATGAAGAGCGTTTGCTGAATCTCGTAACCGAGCGCGCCCTGCAAGGGGAACAGGCTGTCGTCGGTAGCATCGAACACGTTGGTCAGAACCTTCGTGCCGTCCTGATCCTTAGGCAACGGCTCCTTCGCGTCGATCCCCAAATCCTGAACAATCCGCACCCGCTCAAATTTCGCGGGGTCGATCATGAAGGGCGAATGGGTCGTGTAGATTAGTTGGTGAGCTGATAGCTCCGCCTCAAAATATCGCAGAAGGTCTGCCTGCGCGCGCCCGTGCAGCGAAAGACCAGGCTCGTCGAGCAATAGGATGACATTCTGCTTCTGACGCTTGATATCCTCGTACCACGCGAGGAACGAGAAAAACCAGACGAAGCCGCGCGAACGGGTGCGCAGCGGCGTGTGCGCCCAATGCACGGTGTCGTAAACCTCGCCCCAGACGTTGATGCCGTCGCGCATCCCTTCCGGGTCCTCAGGCTTACCGTCGCGCACATCGAAGCGCATCTGGATATGCCGGTTTTGAGACCAGTATTTGACGATCCTGTTGGTTAGGTGGTTTCCGGCCCCTTCAAGCTTGTTCTTTAACTCAGTTGTATTTTTGGTGTGAACAAGCTTGCGATGATCGAGCCGTGCGAGATTGATCAGGCCAATCAAAGGATGGTCCGAGTCCACAAGGGTCTTGGCATCCTCGCGTTTGATAAGCGCGTTGAGGTTTGCCTGCCCTTCCATCTGGTAATATTCATCGAAGTATAGAAATTTCGGCGCGCGCGGCCAGATCAGCGAATTGAAGATGTATGAGGCAAGGCCATCTTCGCGAACCTTGGCAACAAGCGCTTTCAGCGCCTTGACGGCTTCGCTGGCTTCAGCCGCGTCTAGCGCGGCGGCGAACGCATCCCAATCCGCTGCCTCGGTGAGCGTGCCCTTGAGTTCATCGGGAAGTGCTGGATTGGCGGCCAGATGCTTGCGAGTGGCTGCATCGTCGGATGACAGGACGAATCGGCTCTTGGCTTGGCCGTATAATGTTTCGCGCTTGAAAGTCTTGCCCTTAAGCACTTTCGGTCCAAAGACAGATGTGACGGCCTCGATGTCGTACGCATCAAGCTCATAGAGGCATTCGACGACAACGGCCTCGTCACGGTCGCCGTTCTCGACGGCAAAGCGATAATCCTCAACCTCGCGCTTAGGGTAGTCATAAGTTTCATCGAATTTCGCATCGGCAGCGATGATGGGGTTCGTGCGATAAAGCGCGGTGAGAAGCGTTGTCTTTCCGGCCTCGTTTTTCCCGACAAGGCAGGTGGTCTGGCCGTCTACCTTAACCGTGTCGGAGTCCCAGATGCTTCGAAATTCTCGAACTGTAAATTCCTTTAACTTCATTTTTTGCCCTCCCCATAGGGCCCTTGTAAAAGCCGGAGCAATAATCCCTCACAGAAGCGGCTGATTTGTTCGGCCGCGCCGGACTAAAAGTGCGGCAGATTGGAGCCCTGTGCCTGCGTCGGCGCGAGGGCGGGGATGAAGCAGGT
>NZ_JBAYUV010000039.1:0-36670 GCF_041674905.1 Hyphomicrobium sp. | reverse complement strand
CCTATTACGTCGCGCCGCGCATTTCCGACCTCGACGACATTGCGGAATTTCTGCGCGAGGCGGTCCCCGATCTCGTCTTCGCCCGCGCCACGGGGCAGATGTCGCCGACCGAACTCGAAGACGTGATGACCGCGTTCTACGAAGGCAAATATGACATCCTGCTGTCGACCGCGATCGTCGAATCCGGTCTCGACGTGCCGAACGCGAACACGCTGATCGTGCACCGCTCCGACATGTTCGGCTTAGCGCAGCTCTATCAGTTGCGCGGCCGCGTCGGACGTTCGAAGACGCGCGCCTACGCCTACATCACGACGCCGCCGGACAAGAAGCTGACGGAAGGCGCGGAGAAGCGGCTCAAGGTTCTGCAATCGCTCGATACGCTTGGCGCAGGCTTCTCGCTCGCCTCGCACGATCTCGACATTCGCGGCGCGGGCAACCTGCTGGGCGAAGAGCAGTCGGGTCACATCCGAGAGGTCGGCTTCGAACTCTACCAGTCAATGCTGGAAGAAGCCGTCGCGGCTATGAAGGGCGGCGAGATCGAGGCCGACGACAAGTGGAGCCCGGAGATCCAGCTCGGCACGTCGATCATGATTCCGGAGGCCTACGTCACCGATCTACAACTTCGGCTCGGCCTCTACCGGCGTTTGTCGAGTCTCGAAGCGCGCACCGAGATCGACGCCTTCGCGGCCGAGCTTGTCGATCGCTTCGGGTCGTTGCCGGACGAGGTTACGCATCTGCTCGACGTCATGGAGATCAAAGGGCTCTGTCGAGCGGCCGGGATCGCGAAAGTCGATGCGGGACCGAAGGGTGGCGTCATCACGCTGCACAAGGCGCGCTTCGCAAATCCGGAAGGCCTGATCGCGTTCGTGCAGAATTCGCGCGGCGCGCTGAAGGTCCAGCCCGACCAGCGGCTCGTCTATCGCGCCGATTGGGATTTGCCGGAAACGAGACTGAAAGGCGTGCGGACACTTATTCAGCAATTCGCCGATCTCGCGAACAAGACAAGAAAGGCCGCTTAACGCGTTCCGTCGATCTGCGGCGGCAACGCAAGGGCCTTACGCTGGATCTTGCCGTTCGGCGTGCGCGGCAGGCGGTCGACGAAAACGATCTCGCGCGGAATTTTATACGCGGCGAGATTTTCGTTCGCGAAATTCTTGATCACCAAAGCATCGCGCGGCGCGCCGTCGGCGGCAACGACGAACGCGGCGATGATCGAGACATCGCTTCTCACACGAATTTCCGTGCAAGCGACTTCCGCAACGGCAGGGCAGCGCGCGATCGCGGCTTCGACTTCGAGCGGAGAGACGCGATAGCCGCCCGCATTCATCAACTCGTTGGCGCGGCCGAGGTGTGAGATATAGCCATCGGCGTCAATCGAACCAAGATCGCCGCCGGTGAACCATTCGCCGCGCAAGACTTCTGCTTCCTCGTCGGGGCGCTTCCAATAGCCGAGCATCAGGCCAGGATCGGACCTGTGCATGGCGATGAGGCCTTCGCTGTTGGGCGGCAGAGGTTGGTCATCGCCGTCAACGGCAAGAATAGCGACGCGACGCCCGGCTTGCGCCTTGCCCACCGTGCCGGGTTTGTAGGGCACCGACGGACCGGTCGAAATGTAGGTCGAGATTTCGCTCATGCCGAGGGCTTCATAGAGCGGCAGGCCGGTAATGGACGTCCAGTCCTCGATCAATCCCGGCGGCGGCGTTTCGCCCGCCATCAGGCCGTGGCGCAATCTGCCGAGCGATCCGCGCGCCGGTGCCGCGTATTTCAAAATCTGGCGATAGATGCCTGGCACCGCCGCGAACAGCGTCGCGCCGGTTTGCGCGATGACGTTCGGCCAAAGCTCCGGCGCTTTGTTCCCAGTGCAGACAATCGCCGTCGCGCCATTGGCCCAAGGATCGGTCAGCCCAACGCCGAGCGTGAACGTCCAATTGAATGCGCCCGCATGCAGCATGCGGTCGTCGGAGCGAATGCCGTACCAGCCCTGATACATTGGCTGGCGGCCCAGCGCCGAGCGATGCGCGTGAACAACGCCCTTCGGCCGCGCCGTCGTGCCGGATGTGTAGATCAGGAAGGCCGGTTCGTCACGCGTGGTTGGCGCGTAGCCGCCGTCCGTGTTTCGCGAGATCATCGCCGCGACGTCATCCGGTGAAAGGATAATGATGTCATCTCGCGATGCCGTTTCCGGCAACACCTCCGCAGTTGCGAGCGCGGCGGCACCGCTGTCGGCGAGAAGAGCTGCAAGCTCGGACGAGGTCAGCTGATCGGATAGCGGCAGCGAAACGAATCCGCCCGCCATCCCAGCGAAAAACATCAATGCGGACTGCGAGGAATTGCCGAGCCGAATGCCGACACGATCGCCGCGCCGCAAACCTTTGGCCGCAAGCCCGGCGGCGAGATTGCGGACCGCGCGGTCGAGTTCGCCAAATGTCCAGGCTTCCAGCGCATCGCGCGGTTTTTCGACGTCGCACACGAGCAGCGCCGTTTTTTCCGGTGTCGCGCGCGCGTGGCGGCCGATCGCGTACTCGGCCATGTTGAACAGATCGTCAGTCGACATCACTTGCTCTCGACCCACCACGTATCGACAGCATAGCCGAAGAGGGGCGTCGTTTGCGGATGCTTCAGCTTCGCCCAATAGGCGACCCACTGGCGCGGCGTGTAAAACAGCGGAACGACGTAGTCGCCTGACAGCAGCACGCGGTCGAGTGCGCGCACGGACGAAATGAAATTCTCTTCCGTCTCGGCGGCCAGCATGGCGTTGATCATCGCGTCGGCTGCCGGGTTCCTGACGCCCGCGAAATTGAAGGAGCCTTGCGCGTTGGCGGTTTTGGCCGACCAGCGGAACAGCTGCTCGTTGCCGGGCGAGAGCGACGACGGCCATGTGTTCTGGATCATGTCGAAGTCGAAGCTCGACAGGCGCTCCTGGTACTGTGCGCTATCGACGACGCGGACGCGCGCTGCGATGCCGAGCGGCGCCAAGCTTCGCGTATAGCTCAGAAGGAGGGCTTCCTGGGCGTTGCTGTTGGCGAGAATTTCGAATGTGAGCGGCTGCCCGGTTTTGCCGTCGACCAGGCTGCCGTTCTTCAAGACCATTCCGGCCTCAGTCAGAAGTTTGAACGCAGCTTTCTGATTGTCGCGATTGCCGCCGCCGCCGTCGCTTTCCGGAAATTTAAAGGTTCCGTCGAGGATTTCGGGGCGGACGGCGCCGGAGTAGGGCGCTAGCAGCTGCCGTTCAAAGGCATCGGCCGGTTTGCCGGTCGAGGCGAGGTAGGAGCGTTCGAAGTAGCTCGTCGTGCGTTTGAACAGGCCGTTGTAAAGCGTCCGGTTCGTCCATTCGAAATCGAAGAGCGTCATCAGCGCCCGGCGCACGCGCGGATCGGCAAAGATCGCACGGCGCGTGTTGAAGACCAGCGCCGTCATGCCCGCTGGAAGCCCGATCGGAAATTCCGCCTTGACGATACGCCCATCGCGCACGGCTGGAATGTTATAGGCGTCGGCCCAGCGCCCGGGGTCGTCTTCAAGGCGCAGATCAAGCGTCCCGGAGCGGAACGCTTCGAGCATGACGGACGCGTCGCGAAAATAGTCGAAGCGGATTTCATCGAAGTTGAAGCGGCCGCGATTGACGGGGAGATCTTTGCCCCAATAGTCGGCGTCGCGCGCATAGGTCACCGAACGGCCGGCGTCAACACGCGACAAGGTATAGGGGCCGGAGCCGGTGAGCGGCGTCATCGAGGACGTATCGAATTGCTCCGGCGTCATCGCGTTCGCTTCGAAAACCGGCATCACGCCGAGGATGAGCGGCAGCTCGCGATCGTCGGCATCCTCGAACGTGAAACGGATGCCTCGGTCTCCGACCTTCTCGGCTTTCGGAACTTTCGCGAAGTAGGTGCGGTGATTGGGCCGGCCCTTCGTTTTCAAGAGCTCGAACGATGCGATGACGTCGTCTTGCGTCACCGGCTGGCGATTGGAAAATTTCGCTGCCGGATTGAGCGTGAACGTCACCGACTTGCGATCGTCGGCGACGTCGATCGTTTCCGCGAGCAGTCCGTACAGAGTGAACGGCTCGTCGAGACTGCGCGCCATGAGGCTCTCGACGGAGAATTCGCGAACGCCGGATGCCGGGACGCCCCGGACGATCAGCGGATTGAGGTTCTCGAACGAGCCGAGAACGCCGAGGGTGAGCTTGCCACCCTTCGGCGCCGACGGATTGACATAAGAGAACGCCGAAAAGTCGTCCGCGTATCGCGCCGCGCCGTGGAGCGCGATGGAGGGCTGGGGCGCGGCAAGCGCTGTCCCGAGGCCGAGCACCAGAAACAGCAATGCCGCGATAGGAGAAAATTTCCCGAATGGCATACCGGCACCTAAAAATTGATCGACCGGCCGAAACCCATGCGAGTAAGTCACTGGCGAGCAAGTCCTGGCGGCGTGATGTTTTTCCCGACGCTGATGGTTTCTATCGGGGCATGACAGGGCTTGTCTAGCTTGTCGCAGTGGCATCGGCGCAACGACCACATATTGGGAGATACATCCACCAGTTGTTGAGCCATCTGGCCACGGGATTGCCGCAATCCGAGCCTTACTCGGGCTCCGAACGGCGGGGTGCCGGGTCTTGCGCAGAACACTGGCCGAGCCTGCTGCGCAGAGACGACGAGGGTAGGGGCCGGAACTTCCGGCAAGATAGCACAAGCGAGGATTTTTACGTTGATGGCAAACGCGGTATTGCGCACGGGCGGCAGGGCGCTCGTTTCTGTCTTAGCTTTGGTCGCGGCAATGTCCGCAGCCTCGGCGCAGGACGCGGAAAATGAAGTGCAGATCACGCCTAAGAAAGTCCAGGCGGCGCCTGCCGCCAAGGCCGCTCCGGCTGCGAAAGCCGCGCCTGCCGCGAAGCCCGCCGCAGCTGCTGCGCCTGCCGGCGCCGCTGCCGCTTCAGCGGCAGCTAAGAGCGCCTGGGTAAAGCTTTGCGAAAAAGCGCCGATCGCGAAAAAGGACAAGGACGGCAAGGAACTGAAGGAAGAGAAACAGCTCTGCCTGACGCATCATGAGCGTCTCGACGGCAACACGGGCATGGTTCTCGTTTCCGCAGCCATCCGCCAGATCGAAGGCAACCCGAAAAAATCGCTCATGATCATGGTTCCACTCGGCATGGCGATCCCGCCGGGCCTGCGCGCCGCGGTCTATAGCAAAGACGATTGGGCGAAGGCCTCGAAGAACGAAAAGATCGACGAAGCCAAGCTGAAGCCGATTGAATTGCACTATTCGCTTTGCCATCCCGCCGGCTGCACGGCCGAAACGGAAGCGACGCCCGAGATCCTCGACCAGATGTCGAAGGGTGGCGGCATCATGGTGCTGGCGATGAACGCCGCGGCTCAGCCGGTCGGCTTCCCCGTTCCGCTCGACGGCTACAACGAAGCGACTGCCGGACCGCCGGTCGACAACAAGAAATATGCCGAAGCGCGCAGCGCGCTGATGCAGCAGATCCGCGAGCGGCAGCAGAAGATGGCCGAGCAGTGGAAGGCCAACGAAATGAAGAACCTTCCGCTCGATGGTGCGGGTGCTCCGCCGACCACGACGGGTTCGACGGCGCCCAAGGCTCCTGCAGCGAAGCAGAAGTAAGCGTCGAACACCGCTGACTGACTAAGCCGTCCCGGCGCCGCCGGGGCGGCTTTTATTTTATGAGATTTCTAACAAAGCGCGGGGTACGCCGATTGGCTCTGGGCCCGCTTCTCTCAGTTGGCGGACCGGGGTCTCAGCCTATATGTGCCGCCCGCTTCGCTGACGAAGCGATCGGAAATATCGGGATGGCGCAGCGGCCTCGACGTCTCGTCGAGCAGCAGGTTCTGCTCGGAGACGTAGGCGAGGTAGGTCGACTCGTTGTTCTCCGCGTACAGGTGGTAGTAAGGCTGATCCTTGCGCGGGCGCACGTCTTCCGCGATCGACAACCACCACTCCTCGGTATTTGCGAACTCCGGATCGATGTCGAAAATCAACCCGCGAAACGGATAGATGCGGTGGCGGACCACCTGACCGATCGCAAACTTGGCATGCCGGATTGAACCCATCCGCTAAATGTGTGCCGGATGAGACCAACTCGCAATAGCCACATGGGCGGATATTCAGAGGGCGCCGTAAAGCGCCGCCCGTTCCGGGTCTTTCGAGGCAACGATCTTCGCCAGATCGACGATGACCTTGGCCTGCTTCCAGGTGGCGTCGTCCTGCATCTTGCCGTCGAGCATGACGGCGCCGGTGCCGTCGGGCATCGCGTCGAGGATGCGCTTGGCGAATTTGACCTCAGCCGGATCGGGCGAGAAAACGCGCTTGGCGATGTCGATCTGCGAGGGGTGCAACGTCCAGGCCCCGAGGCAGCCCTGGAGGAAGGCGTTGCGGAACTGGGCCTCGCAGGCCGCCAAATCTCCAAAATCTCCAAACGGACCGTAGAACGCTTTCAGTCCGTAAGCCTGGCAGGCATCGACCATTTTGCCGATCGTGTAGTGCCAGAGATCCTGCTGGTAGAAAGTCCGCGCTGCGGCCGCGTCTTTCCCCGGGTCCGCGAGCACGCCGTAATCAGGATGACCGCCGCCGACGCGCGTCGTCTTCATGCCGCGTGACGCCGCGAGGTCGGCCGGCCCGAGGCTCATGCCGTGCATACGTGGCGATGCAGCCGCGATCGCTTCGACGTTATTGACGCCTTCAGCCGTCTCCAGGATGGCATGAATGAGGATCGGCTTCTTGACGCCATGCTTGGCTTCGAGCTGTGCCAGAAGCTGATCGAGATAGTGGATGTCCCACGGCCCTTCGACCTTCGGCAGCATGACGACGTCGAGCTTGTTGCCGACCGCCGCGACGATCTCGGTCACATCGTCGAGCACCCACGGCGAGTTCAAGCAGTTGATGCGCGTCCAGACGCCGGTTCCGCCGAAATCGTTGTCGCGCAGCATCTGGATGAAGCCTTTGCGCGCGTTCTCTTTCTGATCGAGCGGCACGGCGTCTTCGAGATTGCCGAGAACCACGTCGACTTGCGTCGCGAGATCCTTGATCTTGGCGCGGATCTTGTCGTTGTGAGGCGGAACGAAATGGATCATCCGCTCGAGGTTGATAGGGAGTGTGCGATAGGGCTCAGGCGCGCCGATGGCGAGAGGGGCGAAATGTTTGGCGGGCGTGCGTGTCGAGGCCATCGGCAGCGATCCTGTTCGAGTTCTGGGGAAATGTGGACCGCACCATTGGGCGTCGTCGCGCGCATGTCAATTGGGCACTCTTTCGCTTCGGACCCGCTTCGTCTTCGGTTTCGCGGATCGTTAACGGCCTTCGAGGCGGACGACCGCGCGTTTCTTTAAAATTGCGGCGGATCGATCTCGGACCTAATGTGCGATCGGCTCGACAGGTGAGCGAGGCCGCCATGATCGACGTCACCAACCAGCCGCCGCCGCTCGAAGATTACAACCTCTTTGACAGCGACGCCGTGCTTCGCGAGGCCATCGGGCGTGAAGGCGCGAGCTGGGCGGAAGACTCGCTCTCCGCCCTCGGCGCGCGTCTCGGCAGCGCGGACACGATCGCGCTGGGCGCGGACGCCAATCGCAACGCACCGACGCTCAGAGCTTTCGATCGCTACGGCGCGCGTATAGACGAGGTCGACTTTCACCCGTCATGGCATGCGCTGCTCGGACTCGCGATGGACGCGGGTCTTCATTCAAGTCCGTGGGCGGAGCCGAAACGCGGCGCTCATGTCGCGCGCGCCGCCGGATGCTACATGCTCGCGCAAATCGAAAGCGGCGTCTATTGCCCGGTTTCGATGACCTACGGCGCGGTGTCGGCGTTGCAGCGTGCTCCGCACATCGCGGCGGACTGGCTGCCGCGCATCTTCTCGCGCACTTACGATCGGCGCTTTTGCCCAGCGCCTGAGAAAACCTCTTCGCTGATCGGCATGGCGATGACCGAAAACCAGGGCGGCTCCGATCTTCGGGCGAATGTCACGCGCGCCGAGATCTACGAGACCGACGGAGCGCGCCGGTATTATCGCCTCAACGGTCACAAGTGGTTCATGTCGGCGCCGATGTGCGACGCATTTCTGATGCTGGCGCAAACCGAGGCCGGGCCGACGTGCTTTCTCGTGCCGCGCTGGAAGCCTGACGGCACGCGCAACGCCATCCACATCCGTCGACTCAAGGACAAGCTCGGCAACCGCTCGAACGCGTCGAGCGAAGTCGAACTCGACAACACGCACGCCGAGCTTCTGGGAGAAGAGGGTCGCGGAATTCCGACCATCATCGAAATGGGGAATTATACGCGGCTGGATTGCGCCATCGGCTCTTCCGGGCTCATGCGCCAAGCCGTCGCCCAAGCCATTCACCACGCGCGATATCGGACGACATTCCAGAAGCATCTCGTCGATCACGCGTTGATGAGCAACGTGCTGGCCGATCTCGCGATCGAAGCCGAAGCGGCGGCGCTTCTGGCGCTGCGTCTCGCGCGCGCCTACGATGATGAGGGCGAGGCGGCGCTGACGTTCCGCCGCGTCGTCACACCGGCCGCGAAGTTCTGGATTTGCAAGCGTGCTCCCGCATTCGCGGCCGAAGCGATGGAGGTTCTCGGCGGCAACGGGTACGTCGAGGATTTCGGTCTCGCCCGCATCTATCGCGAAGTTCCCGTCAATTCGATCTGGGAAGGATCGGGCAACATCATGTGTCTCGACGTACTGCGCGCGCTCACGAAGTCGCCTCTTGCGGCTACCGTGCTCGCCGATGAAATGCGTGACGCAGCGACGGCGGACCGGCGGCTGGCGCAGTTCATCGACCGGATGCACGCGGCTTCCACATCGGTGGGCGACGAGGCCCACGCGCGTGTGTTCGTCCGCGATCTCATCGTGGCGCTGCAGGCGTCATTGCTGATCCAAAACGCGCCGCAGATAGTGGCCGACGCATTCTGCGCATCGCGTCTCGGCGGCGGTTCTGGCGCATTCGGAATGCTCCCGCCAGGCGTCGATATGCGCCGCATCGTCGAACGCGCCGCGCCCGTCTCGCGTTAAGTGCGTGTTATCGCGCAGCCAATACGTTTTGTCCGTCAACGAGAAAGCCAAAGCGCGGTTCTCGCGTCCAGACGTGACGCCACATGATGATCAAAGTTCGAGGCTAACAGGCACGGGATGAACATGTATTTCGTAATCCATACAGTCAAATCGCGTGTCGCCAGCTTCTGCATCCTTGGCCTCATGGCAGTCACCTGCGCGGCGCCGGCTGCTCTTGCCGATGAGGAATGCCTGACCGTCGCGACGAGCATGGCGGAACCGGACTTCTCCTCGTGCGAGTCCGACCTGCCGCAGATCGATCTCGACGCCGCGCTCGCCGATCATGCCGCGGCGAAGCCCGCAGCCTCCGCAGGGTCGGCGATGCCATGGATCGCGCAACAGGACAAAGGCGTGCCGCTGACGGTCAACTCGTCGAATTCGAACGTGTCGCTACGCACGAGTCTCGATGATTTGAGAAATTTCAACACGCGGAGCTTTGCCATCGATTCCGGCGCTGCCGGCGCGCTGGCACTCCCGAAGACCGCGACGCCCAACCTGCCTGTCGATGTCTGGAGCAGCGTCGACGTCAACGGCTATCAGGGCGATCGCGATCAATCGACCCGCACCGGCCTCGGCGTCGACTACAAGCTTTCCCGTTCCGCCGTTATGGGCGTTTCCGTCGAGCGCGGCGACGCGCGTTCGGCAACTGCCGCCACGGAACAGGACTCGAAGGCTTCCGCGTATGTCACGCTGCAGGCGACGCCGTTGATCAGTCTCGACGCGCGGACTCAATGGCAGGCAGGCAACGCCGAGTTCGCGGCGGCGAACGGGGCGGCCGAGAAAAGCGCCGTGATCCTTGCGCCGAAGATCGATCATTCGTTTGCGCTCGGCGACGGCAAGACGATTTCGCCCTTCGTGACCTATAAGCGCGAATTCGATATGTCGACGGGAGCCGGAGGGCTCGCCGCTCCCGAACGCTCGGCCGGCGCGGGCATAACCTACAAGGACTCGGACGCCTACACGCTGAGCGTAACGACCGACGTCGATGCCGCGACTTCGACGGCTCCGCAGAGCGTCAACAGCAAATTCAAGCTCAGCGTACCGATCAACTGAGCGGTCACAGCGGGCCTTTGAATACGAAGAAGGCTCCCGCCGCGATCAGCACGAAGCCGACCGCGTGATTGATCGTCAGCGCTTCCTTCAAATAGACGACCGAAAAGATGGCGAAGACGATCAGAGTGATCACTTCCTGCATCGTCTTCAATTCGGCGGCCGAATAGACAGCATGGCCGTAGCGGTTTGCGGGCACCGCCAGGCAATATTCGAAAAACGCAATCCCCCAGCTCACCAGGATCACGGCCCACAAGGGCCGGTCGGTGAATTTGAGATGACCGTACCAGGCGGCGGTCATGAACACGTTCGACATCGTGAGGAGCACGATGGGCAGAATGGACGAAGGGATCATGGGCGGATTGTTCCAGAAGCAGCAATGGGATTGCGCACCGCATGGCACTCGCGAACGCCGCTTCATCCATACAAGCCTATGCGCAATCGAGTCCAGGCGGCCGGCTTTTTCATTTCGGCATTTCGCACATCGAGCCGCGCGGCGATCGGAACCACAATCGCATGCCGTGCGTTGATATCTCACCAAGTTAATAAGGACTCGACAGATATGGCCGACGGCATTCAGGACACCGTTCCAAACGTCTTAAAGACGCTTTGGAACCTGGAAAACGATCTGCGCAGCGCCGCACAAAATGGCGTCATCCTGCGCGGCGAGGACGCGCGCAATCATTTGCAGCAGGCGCGCTTTCACCTCGATCAGCTTCTCGGTCTCGTAAAAGGCGCATCGACGACGGCCCAAGTCGATAGCTCGCCGGCTTCATCGGGCGCTACGAACTCGAACGACAATTAATCCTGAGGAGGATAGAATGGCACGCGATCTCATTCTGTGGCTGGCCGGCGTTCCGCTGATCGTCATCATCGGACTGCACTTGTTCGGCGTCCTGTAAAAGTTTTTCGCCGAAGGCCGACCGAACCCGGAGCGTCGCTCCGGGTTTTTCTTTGCGCGACGCCGGATAGTGGTCACGCTGATGCATCGGTATCATCCTCGCTGGTTCGGGCCAGCATGACTGCGACGTGACGGTTCAGGGCATCGGCGACGAGGGTCGGCACCAGCGCAGGCCCGATCGGACCTTCGGCGGCGTTGTAAGCGGAGCGCATGTCGCCGCGCCCATCCCAGACGACCAGAGCGTACCCCGCGATCTGATCGAGTTCCGCGACAGAGCAACGGCATTTTTCGATGAGTTCTTCACGCAGTTCGGCGGCATCGCGCGCCGTTCTCTGCTGCCGTTCCGAAACGAGATTAATTACCGCCGCCATTATCGTTACCTCGATTTCTTTCCAATTCCACATCCATAAACGCGCGACGCCGCGTTGGGTTCGAGCTTGCTTTGATCGGTCTGGCGTCGGGTTCCTCATCGGTGATTTCGCGCCTCATCTGGCCGTATCAAGGGTTCCCCGCGGAACAGCGGCGCGCGCTCCCGTGCCGTAAATCTTTCGCAACATGACAGCCCGAGGCCCAACTTTGCGAGAGATCGGAGACCCGACGATGGCATCGAACAGATCCTTGATAACGGTCAGAGCAGTGCTGACATCGGCGATGGCGCTTGGCGGCGCCGCGATGACCGCAAACGATGCTTTGGCCGTCAGCCTCAGCGTCCAGCTCGCCTGCGCGACCGACTATTACGCGCATTGCAGCGCCTATAGCCCCGACAGCCCTCAGGTTCGCTCCTGCATGCGGGCCGTCGGCAGCAATCTTTCGAAGCGCTGTGTCAATGCGCTCGTCGCTTCGGGAGAAGTGTCCGCTTCGGAAGTCGCCCGGCGGCGCGGCACCGAGCTGACTGCGTCACGATGAGATTTTCCGATCTGTCGCGCGCCATTGAACAGCACTCAAGGCGCGGGCTGGATCACATTTACGAGCGCTGACCGGTGCGCGCGCTCCGCGATGCAACCAATGCAAGGCCACGGCGTTGGTTCAATTATTCAACAAGGAGTGGCCCCCAAATGGCATCGACATCATCATATGGATCTTCCAGCCCGATAGAAGACATCAAGGGCCGTGCGCGGCAAACGATCGACGCCGCGAGCGAGGCGGCAGGCGACGCAAAACAGCAGGTCGAAGAGATGGCCGGCAGCGTCAAGGGCGCGATCGATAAATCGGTGAAGGACCAGCCGCTGACAACGCTCCTGATCGCCGGTGCGGTTGGCTTCGTCGTCGGCGCGCTGTGGAAGTCTTGAAGCTCTAGCCGCCGCTGACGATCAGTCGGCGGATGGTTCTTTTCTGTTTCGCGGCAGGTCGGCGGGAACGCCGGCCTTTCGGCGTAGCTCGCCGCTGTAAAGGTCGACGGCCGCCATTCCGACTTCGCGAACATAAGCGCGGGTTAATCTCGTCGTGATCGACCCTTTCACCCAATGCATGATGGATTTCGAAAGACGCTCGCGCATCTCATAGGTCGCGGCCGTCGCGGGGTTGAGCACGCGCGCGATACGCCAGATCGACCACGCACGGTCGGCGACGTCGTAGACACCGCGCCAGCGGTAGATCTGCGCGAATTGCGCGACGGTGAGCCGGTTGCCGAGCGGGAGCAAGCCTTCGAATACGGGACGAAGCCGTCCGCTGACCTGCTCGATCAGCGTCAAGGCTTCGGGAACTGTGAAACGCAACATCGGATCGGCGCGGTCCGGATGATAGACTTTGGCGACCGTCTCGACCGTCTCCAGGCCGCTATTCAAAAGGTCGTTCCAGGATGCGATCGCCTCGGGTGAGGTGCCGTTCGCGAGTGCTTCGACGGCGGCGGTCGCCTTCTTGCGTAACGGGTCGTCGTCGATCCGAAGCGTCGTGACCTGCAGATCGGCATTGACCGGAGAAGATGGTGACCGCGGTGGAGCAAGCTTCGGTCCAAGCGTCACGCGTTCGAAAACGTAAGCGATCAGCGTACAGGCGAGCGTCGCAAGCGCCCAATGAATTAAAAAGCCGTGCTGCCACAGCCATAAGCTTCCAAGCGGGATCAACGCGACCGTGGGAAGAAGAAGTCCGAGGAAGATGATCGCCGCGCGTAAAGGTGTGAGGGTATCGCTCATGCCGAACCGCTGATTTCTTGAGGTCAGCAAGCTACAACGCCGAGCCGGGCGCACCGGTTCCGGTCACGAAAGCGTATTCAGCTCCAGCGCCGGTTGGACCACATCCATTGCTCCGGCATTTCGCGAACCCACTCTTCGAATTGCCGGGTCATTGCGGCGGTCGCCCATTTGACGTCCTCGCCATGGTTGGCGGTGCGCGGAATGCGAAGCTCCTTGAGTTCGATTTCGAAGCGGCTCTCCTTGCCGACACGCATGCAGCGCGACATCCAGATGCGGGCGCCGGCGCGGCGGGCGATCATCGCCGGAATGGCGACGGTGCGTGCGTCCTTGCCGAAAAAAGGCACCGGCAAGCCGGTCCGGTCGTAGAGATCGCAGACGACGCCGAGGCGTCCTCCAGAACGAACGAAATCCATAATGATGCGGCCGGTTTTCTGAGATTCCCCATGATCGCCCTCGACTTTGCCGCGGCCGAACATGCCTCCCGGATAGAGATCGCGGCGCTGATAGCGCAGATATTGATCGATGTAGGGATTGTTGACGGAGCGATAAACGCAAGCTGGGTTTGAGCCCGCGATCGTCAACGGCCAGATCGCAAGCTCCCAGTTGCCCATGTGCAGCGACGCGCCGACGATAGGGCCTAGCTTTCTGGAGTAGCGCTGGAAGACCTTCGGGTTTCTGATGGTCAACCTGGACGGATCGGCGACGACTTGGTCGATACGCATCGTCTCGGCCATGACACGGCCGAGATTTTCCCAGTGCGCGAGTGCGATCGCCGCGCGTTCGGCCTCCGACTTTTCAGGAAAGGCGATGCGCAGGTTATCGAGCGCACGATTGTGCCGTTTCGGATTGACGATCGGCGCTAAGCGCCGCCAGCACCACGCGGAGAGGTGCGTCGCGACGTCGAGCGGCACGATGCGAACGATGCCGACGACCAGTCGCAGAAACGCATATTCAAGCCTGAACTGCATGTCACGCAGCGGCGAAGCGGGGACGCCAATGGACAGCGGTCAAATTCCCTACATTATGGATCAAGGCCGGAAGTCTTGCCCACCGGGTGGCGGCTCCGTCAAGCTCAGGCCGCAGGGATTTCCCCGCTTCGATGCAAAGGCCGCATGAACGCCGGCGCATCCGAACTCGGCATGACGCCTTCGCGCATGACGCGGGCGCGCAACCGGCGGCTGGTCGCGAGCGCGAAAAGCCCGAAACCGCGCGCCAGATGGACGCCGGGAATTGAGGAAAGAAGCGACCTGTTGAGCACATCGACGGCAAATACGCGGGACGTCATATCCCGGCGCCGCAGCCGATCATATCGTGCGAGCACACCGTCGCCGCCGATATCGTCCCCAGCGCGCAGGGCGTCTCCCGCGATCTCCGCAATCGTCGCCGCGTCCCGGAACCCGAGATTGAGGCCTTGCGCGCCAATGGGCGGAATGACGTGGGCGGCTTCACCGACGAGCGCAACGCGCGAACGGCCGAGGACGTCAGCGGTGCGGCCCGACAGCGGAAACGAACGCCTCGGCGTTACAGCGGAGAGCACGCCAAGCAGTTCACCAACGCGTCCCGAGAGTTCGCGGCGAAAGCTCTCGTCATCGAGGCCGACGAGGCGCTGGGCCTCTTCCGGCGCCTCAACCCAAACGAGATTCGACGTATTGCCGGGTCCAGGGACCACCGTCAACGGCCCCATTGGTCGATGCAACTCAGTGGAAACGCCGCCGTGGGGCCGCGAATGGGTGAACGTGGCGACGACGGCCGTCTGAGGGTAGCTCCAACTCGTCGTCGGAATGCTGGCCGCGCCGCGAGCCGGTGAGTCCCGGCCATCGGCGGCGACGATCAAGCGGGCTGTGATCGTTCGTCCGGTGCTCGTCGACAACACTGCGTGAGCGCCGGCTAGATCGGATACCGTCGCCTTGGGATCGCTAAGCCGTGTCAGCAGCGGGTGCGGCGTGGCCTCGAGCGCGGACGTGAGGGCCGCGTTCGGGATGTTGTAACCGAATGCGGACAGACCGATTTCGGACGCTTCGAACAGCACTTCCGGAGCGCGGAGCAGCCCCCCCGTCGCATCGACTAGACGTATGCCGCGCAACGGCGCCGCCGTGGATGTGATTTTATCCCAGACAGCAAGCCTTTTCAGCAGGTTGATCGATCCGTCCATTAGCGCCGCGGTGCGGGCGTCACGGGCGTCCGGCGGCGGCCCGATGACGATTGTCCGAAGCCCGGCTCCGGCGCATGCGAGGCCCGAGGCAAGGCCTGCCGGGCCGGCGCCGACGACGGCAACATCAAAAGCGGATTCAATGTTCAAGGGTACATCCTTCGTCTGTGGCTATTGAAGCACAGAAATGGTCGAAAGGACCATCTGTTGCCCACTTGCAACGACTTCAGGGCCGGACTGTCACGCATCTGTTAAACTGGCATGCTTTTCAGTGCCCAAGGCGCTGATCCGGGAAACCATATTCCTCACAGCGCAATGGCAGGAATTGTCCGGCGCGCTCAAGGGGATGCGTGCCGTTCTGGTTGGGGTCTGTAAAACAGAGGGGCGCCGATGAAATCGGTATTCACACTATCTTGTAGCCGTCTTGCGTTGTTGGCGGCATTCGGGCTTGCGATAAGCTTCACGCAAGCCTCCGCGGCCGATCTGGGCGGCAACTGCTGCGCCGATCTCGAGGAACGCATCGCCGAACTCGAAGCGACGACGGCCCGCAAGGGTAACCGCAAGGTTTCGCTGACGATTTCTGGCTGGGTCAACGAAGCCGTCTACTTCTGGGATGACGGTTCGGAACGCAACACCTACGTCGGCACGAACTCGCTCGAACAGTCGCGCGTCAAGTTCTCCGGCGAAGCGAAGATCGCCAGCGGATACTCGGCTGGCTACACGCTGGAAATCGGCGTGCAGGGCAACCCGTCGAACAAGTGGGACCAGACCGGCCCCTCGAGCACGGACGCCAACTCGCCGAACAATTCGCTCGTCGTTCGCAAGAGCAACTGGTGGTTGAAGAGCAAAGACTTCGGCAAGCTCACCGTCGGCCTCGAAGGCACGGCGACCTACCATCTTCTCGACGATGCCGACGGCGTCAACACGCGCAACTACTCCGACGCCCAGGCTGCAGCCGTGGCCCAGGGCCGCTTCCAGCTGAGAAGCGGTGGCGCGCAGGTTGGTGGCACCGCCATCCGCTGGAACGACATTCTGCGTGGCGCCGATAACGGCACGGATGGTCAGAACGGCCGTCGCAATATCGTTCGCTATGACTCGCCGACGATCCTCGGCTTCGTCCTGACCGCCTCTTGGGGCGAAGACGACCAGGCTGGCTTAGCCCTGACGTACAAGGAGAAATGGGGCGATTTCAACATCCTCGCCAAAGGCGGCTGGGAAAAGAGCACCGATGAAGGTCTGACCGGCTGCGCTCCCTTCAGCGCAACGGGTGCAACCCGCCAGGACTGCGAATGGTGGGGTGGCGCTGCCACGATCCAGCACGCTCCGACGGGTCTGTACGTCTACGGCGGCTATGGCCAGACGATTGATCACGGCGTTCAGGCGACTGTAGCAGCGACTCCGACGCCGGGATCGACAGCCGACGACAAGAGCGATCTCTGGTTTATCCAGGGCGGTATCGAGCAGAAGTGGCTGCCGCTTGGCAAAACGACGGTGTTCGGCGAGTTTCGCCATGACAACCTCGGGTCGCGGACCGGCAAAAACTTCGCCGTGGGCAATGGAGCTTCCACCTACGTTCACGACGGCAACGTCGACTTCTGGGCGGCCGGCATCGTGCAGAACATCGACGCGGCTGCGATGGACCTCTACGTCATCTACCGTCACGCCGACGGCGACCTAACGAATGCCGCCGGTGCCACCGCCAATCTCGATGCCTTCGACATGGTCATCACCGGCGCACGCATTCAGTTCTGATCGCCGTTCCCGTCTGCGTCAGAATGGAAGGGCCGCCCTCACCAGGCGGCCCTTTTCTTTGTCCCGCGCGAAAGCTGGCTATTTCTAGGTCTGTAGGAATTCCAAACTTATGTGTCGCTTCAGCAACATGGCGATGTTACAACAGGCTCTTGAGAAACGGCGTCTCGAGGGCCCAGCGCCCGAAAAGGGCATTGAAGTTCCCCGGCCGATTACTCATCACTAATGTCATGTGCGTGCTTGCAAGGCATTGCGGGGTTTTGGTGAGAAGATTTGGATTGGTGATTGGCATGTTGGCGGCGATCGCCGCAGCTGCGACCACCGGAGCATTCGCGCTTGACGAGCAGCGTATGGCGATCCCCAACGGGGCGCCCGACGCGGCAAAGGCGGACGTGCAGGAACAATCCGCGCCGAAAAGCGAGGAAGGGGCCGTGATCCGCATTCCGGGTCTGGGCAAGCTCGGTACGTTGCCGAAAATGGATTTCGGTTTGGAACTGCTTTACGGCGCGGCCGAAGACAACAGGAGCGAGCAGAACGGCGAGACGCCGTCAGCTGGTCCGGAGTCGCCGCAAGATCTCACGATCCACGGCAGCATGAAGCACCGCTTCTAGAGCCTCGTTCTTTTGTCGTGCTTCTTATCTGAAAACCGGTTCCCACTTTTCCGGAAGCACTCTAGGCCACTGTTCCGGTGCGGCGGAAATCGTTTCGCCTGCTGGCCTTTCTGTACATAACCTCACGTTGCATGAATCGCGCGTGCCGGTGCGATGCTCACCGTTGGCGGGCTTTGTGTTCGAGATCCTGATCCGAACAGTCCGGCGCGTCTCGATCGACCCGAGTGCATCTCCTCGATCGAATGTCGTCCGAATTTACCTGGCCTTAAGCCGATCGCCCCATAACATCAGTCTCATCAACGATCTCCTCCCTCGGAGACTGAATCAGTGCTGCGTGCCAGTAGGCCTGAAAGGCGAAATAGGCATCGACATCTCTCACGGCAGATATTCGTGTTGCTTGCCTGCCTGACGTCGACGGCCTATTTCGTCTATCATGCACGCTACGGCCGCCACGGCATCGAAGCTCGCAATCGTCTGATCGAGCGTTCCGCGCTTCTCGATTTCGAAAATAGGGGCCTCGAGTCAGTCCGCTCAAAACTCCGCCGCGACGTGGCTCTGCTGTCGCCGGAAGTTCCAAATTCCGATCTGGTCGAAGAAATCGCACGCGATGTGCTCGGCTATGTGCGGAGCAGCGACAAGATCGTAGTGTCGCGATAATCACGGCCAAAACCGGGTTCCGAAAGTCATCGAAAGTTACCGCGGTTCGCAATGCTCTTGCGATCGTATCCCGCGGCTATTAAATCTGGGCTAACCAGTTTGCATCGCGTATTGAAGGTGCCGTTGACATGAGCAATCTCCAAGACACCGAACGGCCCCTCGAGCTCGACATCCCGGATGGCGTTCCGGAAGCGCAACAAGCCGTCGAATTGATTCGCGCGTGGGTCGCGGACGGCGCGCTGATGGTCACCATCAACGGCGAAACTCTTGGCGATCAGCTGCAGGATTGGGGACGTCTCCTCGCCCAGATCGGTCATCACGTCGCGAATTCGGCCGCGCTCAGCGGCCACAAAAGCGAGGCGCAGGCGCTCGAGGAAATCCGCAAGGGTTTTGATGCCATGCTTCCGGGCAGCGGACCAAAGGCGTCCGGAAAAGTTCGCGGACGCAGCGTCCACTAGCGGATTTCTCATTAGCCGCCTCCATTAAGGCGAGGCATACGCGCTTTGCATCCGCGAAGCGGCGGCATGTTTCGTCTCTGTTGCTGATCAGCATCACGTGGCCGATGTCCACAATTTCAGCGCGGACGAGTTCTGTTCGTTGGGGACGAGATACCTCGATCGCTTGCGGGCGCGGCTGCATCATCCTTAAGCAGAAGTCATGTGCGCGTGTTCTGTTGCAGGTTGCAACGATCCGGGGGTGGACGATGATTGAGGGCGCAACGGGCAAGATTGCTTTGGCCGTGCTTGCTGCAGGATTGACCTGCGGATGCGCAGACGGTTCAAATTTACTTTCGACGCAATCACTCGCTACCGACGCGACGGCCGTAAAGAGCGACCCGGTATGCGTGTCGCTTGCGAGCCAGATCAACACGCTGAAAGGCGACGGTACGATCGATCGGCTGGAAAAAGCCGGCGACGGAAAGACCGTCAAGGTTTCAGTGAAGCGCTCGGCCCTGCAGAAGCAGGCGGAACTCAATAAGGCCTACGCGGACTTCCAGACCCGCTGCGGCCCGAAGGTTCCGGCGCAAACGGCCGCCCAGGCACAGCCCGCTGCGGCGACAGCGCAGACAGCGAGCGCGCAGCCCGCCTCTCCGGCCGCCAATACGCCGAAAGCAAACTGACGCCCAGAAAATTCCGGATGCACCGAGGCATCTCGGTGTTTCTGAAACGCGTGGCCATACGGAGCGGAACTTCGCTCTCGTACGGTCATGCTGAGATTGCATCGAACTGAGGCGATGCTGCACCGTTGCCACATAGAGGCCATCAGGAGTTGCAAAAGGAAGCTGCTCTATGGTCTTTAGTGTGCAGTGCGTATATTCGGCGGACGCTGCCACTTATCAAGCCAATAGGATTGCGGGATGCGGGGTTTTATTGCGGTCGTAACGGTCGCCGCTATGTCAGCGTTTGTGCAAGGCTGCGGTGGAGCATCCGGCAAGAGCTATCAGGATCCGGGTCCCCGGTCTTTGCCAAGCGGCGAAAGCTGCGATTCGATCCGAGGGCAGCTCAATCGTCTGGACTCCAAGGGCGTGCCCGCGCAAGTCGAGCGGGCGAGCAGCGGTGGCAGCCTGTCAGCTGGACAACGCGCCGACGTTGACAGGTACAATCAGCTGCTCAATCAGTATCTTGGCGCCCGCTGCCACGTTTAAGGCCGCCCTTGAGGGGCGGCCGGTGTCGATCGCGTCTTTCCGCGCCAAGCGTGAGATCGCGACACTTTCGGAACCTGAGTTTCAAAGCGTGCCTTCAGGAGTCTGACCATGAATGAACAAACGCGCGATCTGCTCGTGTTCGCGGTGATCGGCATTCTTGCAGGATTTCTCGCGTCGTTCGTTGTCGGTGGTCATGGCCTGATCCGTTACCTGGTGACCGGCGTCATCGGCGCGTTCGTCGGCGCCTATCTATTCAAGGCGCTGGGCGTCAATCTCGGCATCGGCAACGCTTTTTTTTCGCAGATCGTAACGGCTGCAATCGGCGCCATCATCGTCGTGCTGCTGGCGCGGATTCTTGCCTGACGCTGATGCTTCGTTGCGCCGCTCGGTCTCATGCACGCCGGTCGCGTTGTGCATTAAGGCAAAACTGATCCCGTGACGGGCACGGGATTGGGCTGTTGCGCCAGATCAGGCGGCCCATGTTGTCGCCGAAATTGCAGCCATGCCATCATTCAAGACCACACGACACATCGCCTTTACGGCCAGCCAGATGTTCGCGCTCGTCGCCGACGTCGAGCGCTACCCTGAATTCCTGCCGCTATGCACCGGTCTTTCCGTCCTATCGCGGCGGCCGGTCGGTGAAGGCGAGGAACTCACGGCGCGCATGAACATCGGCTACAAGGCGATCAGCGAAAGTTTCACGACGCGTGTGCTGACGAAGCCGAACGATTTGAAGATCGACGTCAGCTATCTCAACGGACCGTTCAAGCGGTTGATCAATCACTGGACGTTCAGGGACGACGACGTGGGGACGGGATCGACAATAGATTTCTTCATCGACTACGAGTTCAAGTCGATGCTGATGGGCGCGCTCATGGGCGCGATGTTCGATCAAGCGTTTCGGCGCTTCGCGCAGGCGTTCGAGGAACGTGCCGGGCATGTCTACGGTAAGTCGACGCGCGTCTGAGGATCGGGCTCAGTGCGCCGAACGGCCGTGGCTCAGCAATCGGAAGCAGCGACAGACCGAGGGTGGCCGTGGATGGCCGACTGCGCGGCCATGACGAAATTAAAAGTGCAGAGAGCATCACTGCTATCAGCGCTGAATTATTCAAAGGTCTTCAAGTCATGGCCGCGACGAGGAAGCTAGCCAAATTTGCTTGCCGACAACGGCGCCTACGATTGCAGCGTTCTCTCGCATCTTCGTGCATCTATCATGCGATGGCTAAAATGATCGGTTTCCTGCGCTCCGTCCTCGTCATGGCCGCGCAGGCGCCATCCATGCGTGCTGCCGATACCTGGATCAGCGAAGTGCGTCGGATACGAACGCTCGATGGCCAACGCTCTAGCGAACAGTCTTTTCGAAGTTTCGCGCCAGCGCCAGCCCTTTCAACGTCTCGAGGCCTTTGGCATCGTGCAGCTTTGCACCGTCGAGGTTGGCGCCGGTGACGTCGGCGCCACTGAGATCAGCGCCCGTCAGGTCCGCGCCTGAGAGATCCGCACCCGCAAGGACTGCGCCCGAGAGATCGGCTTCTCGCAGAACGGTGTCATGCATAGCAGCGTCCTTCAGCACCGCGAAGCTGAAGCGCGATTGCGTCATGTCGGCTCGCGTCAGCTGCGCGCCGGAGAGATTTGCGCCTGAAAAATCCGTTCGCCAGATGTATTCGATAAAGCCCGTCTTGTTGATGGGAGCGCAAACGGAGTCGGTGAGATCAGCACCCGCGAAATTCGATCCGGCAAAGACACCGAAAAATTTCGTGCCCTTCAGGGATGCAGATTTGAAACTGATCGCTTCGCCTGGATTTGGCGTCAGCGTCGTCGTGGTCGACGGGCGCATCAAGCTCGCATGGTCGAGATTTGCGCCGTCGAGACGGGCTCCGATCAGCGTGACGCGGTCGAGATTTGCGCCGGAAAGGTTTGTCTGTGAAAGATCCGCCCCTGAAAGATCGGATCCGAAGAGATCCGATTTGCTGAGGTCTGCGCTCTTGAAATTGAGGCCTGCGAGATCGAGCCCTTGCAGATTTTTGCCATTGAGGGCTGGACGGCTTCCAGGCGCCGCCTTGAAGAGAATAACCGAGACGTCACGCGCCGTCAGCTCGGCGGCGAAGCCGGAGCAGGTCCACAGAGCCGTGGCAGCGAGCGCGGCAAGGCCACGTATGCTCGCGGTCAACGCTCGTCCGCGCGCGTGCATCATTCGCCTGCCCTTTCGAGAAGCTTCAAGGCTTCGCGGACGGTCGCCAGGCGAACGCCCTCGCGACCTATATCGCTGAATTCGAAGCGCTGCACATGGGTTGGCGACTTTCGAGACGCAAGTGCGATAAAAACCAGACCAACCGGCTTTCCCGGCATGGCGCCCCCCGGTCCGGCAATGCCGGTGACCGCAACGGCGACGTCGGCAGCGGCTGTTTTCAGGGCTCCCTCGGCCATCGCGCGGCCGACCTCGGCGCTGACGGCACCCTTGGCCTCAATCAACCCGGCGTCGACACCGATCATCGCGGTTTTGGCGGTATCAGCGTACGTCACGAACCCCTGATCGAATACGTCGGACGATCCGGCGACCGATGTGATCGCACCAGCGATGAGCCCGCCCGTGCAGCTTTCCGCCGTGGCGACCTTGAAACCTGCGGTGCGCAGCTTAGCGACGACCCGCCCGGCGGCAGTCTCGATATCGGATGGAAACACGCACGCCTCTCGATCAGCAGGATTGGGCCAACCCAAAACGAAACCGGAGAGTGCTTCGGGCGAAGCACTCTCCGGCAAGGCTATCCAGAGAGAGGAGAATGTGCAAACGGCCTAGCTGATCAGGCCGCGGCTAAAACCTCGGCATGCGAAAGCAGGCTATCGAGGACGATGCGACTGTCGGAGCCCATAGCCCCGACCGTCCGCTTCTGCGCGTCCTGCCATATCGGGTATGCATCCTTCAAAACGGCCTGACCTTTGGGCGCAAGGTGCAGACCGCGGCCACGCCGTCCGGCGGGCGGATCCATAATGATATGGCCAAGCGCCAGAAGACGCTTGAGATTGCGCGACAGTGTCGACTTCTCGATGTCGAGATCATGTCCGATCTCGACGGCAGTGATTCCGTCACGTGAGGCCAACTGCGCGAGCAAAGTGTATTGGCTCGCGGTGATGCCGAGTGGGCGCAAGGCATCATCGTAGACGCGCGTGACGATGCGCGAAAGCTGACGCACACGGGTGGCGAGGCACATCTCGGCGGTCATCTCGGCGATGGTGCTAATCGCGGCATCGGCGGGTGGACGGTCAAGAGTGTGGGGCATGACGTTCATATCGGCTCCCGTGTGTGAGCGCTTTCGTGTGGCTCGTGGCAATACAACCACATGTCCCTTTGATGCCGCGATTCTGGTAGCCGGGTCAACGCTCAAAGCCGTTGCAAATGCGCATCGACGATATCGTGATTGAGTTTCATGCGACATGCAACCTAAGGCTAAGGCAGCTGGCTCAAGGTTTGGCTGCCTGGTGCTCGGCGCGGGCGGCTTCGTAGACCTCATGCGCAGCGCCGGCGTTGATCGCCGCGATGCCAAGTCCCACGATCATGTCGGGCCATTTTGATGCGGTCGCCGCCGTCAGCAGCCCGGCGATGATGATCGCAATGTTGGCGATGACGTCATTGCGCGCCGAGAGGAACGCGGCCCGAGTGAGGCTTCCGCCGGCCGTGCGATACGGCGCCAGCATGCGCGCGCATATGAAATTGACGGCGAGCGCTCCGAGCCCGGTCACGGTCAACGCAACCGGCTCGGGCACGGCGCCGCTCGAAAAATTCTGCCACGCCGTCCAGAACGTCGCGAGCGCTGGAAGAAGAATGATCGCGGCGAGAACCATTCCGAGTTTCGCGCGCCGCGCCGCCGAGAAGCCGAGCCCTGCCAGGATCAACAGGTTGACGGCGCTGTCTTCGAGAAAGTCGACGCTGTCGGCGAACAGCGCGACCGATCCGATGGCGAGTGCAACGGCGAACTCGATCCCGAAATAGGAAAGGTTGAGCACCGCGACATTGCGAACGGTGAGCTGCAAAGGCCGGTTGTCGGCGATATCGGGGAAATCGTCGTCGTCGTCGTCGCTCATGCGTCCGGACCGCCTGGCAGCAGCACGCTTGCGGACGCCATCGCGGCGATGCCTTCGCGGCGGCCGGTGAAGCCCATACCTTCGGTCGTCGTCGCCTTGATGCCGACGCGGTCCGTGGTCAGGCCGAGCACGTCTCCGATCAGCGCCTGCATGGCGGGGCGGTGCGGGCCAACGCGCGGCGCTTCGGCGAGAACGGTGATGTCGACGTTGACGATGCGCCCGCCGCGATCCTTCACGCGCCGCGCGGCGTCTTCGAGAAAGAGGCGCGAGGCGGCGCCTTTCCATTTCGGGTCTGACGGCGGGAAGTGTTGGCCGATGTCGCCGTCACCGATGGCGCCGAGCAATGCGTCGGTCAGTGCGTGCAGAATGACGTCGGCATCGGAATGGCCTTCGAGCTTGTGCGTATGCGGAATTTTCACGCCGCCGAGCCAGACATGATCGCCCTCCGTAAAGCGGTGAACGTCGAAGCCCGTGCCAGTGCGCGGTTCCAATGCATTTTGTGACGTCATCTGCCGGTCGGCCAATTGCAAATCCTCTATGGTCGTCAGTTTGATGTTGCCGCTCTCATCCTCGACGATTGCTACGTCGATGCCAGCCCATTCGGCAATGGCAGCGTCGTCGGTGAATTTGTCGAGACCTTGTTCCGCCGCCTTGCGGTGCGCTTCGAGGATCGGAGCGAAGTGAAAGCCTTGCGGCGTCTGCGCGCGCCACAGGCCAGCGCGAGAAATGGTGTCCTGCACGAGGCCTCGGCCCGACGCGCGCTTCAACGTGTCGGTCACGGGCAAGGCCGCAAGCGCGGCGCGCTCTGTCTTCAGCGTCTTGATGACGTTCGAAATCGTCGCCGCCGAAACGAACGGACGCGCGGCGTCGTGAATGAGCACGAGGTCAGGGGCAGACATGGCAAGCGCTTCGAGGCCGTTGTGCACCGACGCTTGGCGCGTGGCTCCGCCCGTGGCTGCGGGCGAAAGTTTATCCGCATTGCCGGAAGCCGCCGCATACAAGTCGCCGTCGTCCTGGTGAATGACGACCTTGACCTCGTCGATTTCGGGGTGACCGGCGAACGCCGCGATGGTGTGTGCTAGAACCGGCCGGCCGCCGATCCGCGCGTATTGCTTCGGCCCAGCTCCGGAAGCCGCCGCGCGAGTCCCCCGTCCAGCCGCGACGATCAAAACGGCGATGCGCACATCAAATCTCCACCCGAAACGGACCCCGGCAAACCCGCGATGCCGCCTGAACCCCGAACGAAGCTCAGTGCCCCGAGTTGGCGCAAACCGCAACGGTCCTTACGTTTTCGGGTCCGTCATGCGCCGGTGGGACTTGCGTATTTAAAAGGCGCATCCTAGTCTGCCCAAACTAACGGCATTTATGAACACTGATTAAAATATAGGCAATACGTTGCATGACCGTGCGGTTCCTATGCTGAAAACCTTCGCTAGCGGCGCCCCAACGGTGGCTCTCGCGCCCATGTCGGGGGTTAGCGACTTGCCCTTCCGCCGCTTGGCGCATCGCCTGGGCGCGACGTTCGTCGTATCCGAGATGATTGCCAGTGAAGAGCTGGTCAAGTCGCGGGCCGACGTGCTGCGGCGCGCCGAAGGCCGAGACCTGACTCCGTTTGTGATGCAACTTGCTGGGCGCGAAGAACGCTGGATGGCCGATGGCGCGCGGATCGCTGAGGCCAAGGGCGCCGACGTCATCGACATCAATATGGGATGTCCGGCCAAGGAAGTGACCGGAAAGCTTTCGGGCTCGGCGCTGATGCGCAATCTCGACCACGCCCAGGGGTTGGTCCGGGCTGTGGTGCGGGCCGTCTCTATTCCGGTGACGCTCAAGATGCGTCTCGGCTGGGACGAGGCATCGCGCAATGCGGCGGAACTCGCTCGCCGGGCGGAAGCCGAGGGCGTTAAGCTGATCACGGTGCACGGGCGAACCCGTTGTCAATTTTTTACGGGCGCCGCCGACTGGCAGGGCGTCAGGTCGGTGGTCGAGGCAACCTCGCTGCCGGTCCTCGTCAACGGCGACATCAACTGCCCTGCGGATGCGCGCAAGGCGCTCGACGTATCCGGGGCGCATGGCGTCATGGTCGGGCGCGGCGCGTATGGCGCGCCCTGGATGCCGGGTCGCATCGCAACGGCGTTTTCGACCGGCAGCGATCCCGGCGATCCGAGCCTTTCCACGCAGCGCGACATCGCCCTCGAGCACGTCGATGCGATGCTCACGCACTATGGCCGTCAGCTTGGCCTCAAGAACGCGCGCAAGCATATCGGCTGGTACCTGCTGTCGAGCGGCGCGGAGACGGCAACTGTCAAGGCCTGGCGGGCGCGGCTCTGCACGGCGCTCGATCCGCAGCACGTCCTCGACGGTCTTTCAGCGTTCTATTCGGGCGCGGAGCCTCTGGCGGCATGAGCAACAAAGCGATCGTGCGCAAATCAAATGTCGAAGCGCTTCCGCCGCCACCGCCGACGGTCGACCGCGAGAGCCTGCTCAGCGCGTTGCCGCATCCTATTCTCGTCGTCGGCGAGGAGGGCACCATCGTCTTTGCCAACGCGGCGGCCGAAGCATTCTTTTCGATGAGCGCGCCGCTGCTGCTGCGGAGCCGCCTTTCCGACATTGTGGCGTTCGGCTGTCCGCTGATGGCGCTGGTCGAGCAGGTGCAGGCGACGGGCGCCACGATCAACGAGTACGGGATCGAGATTGCGACGCCGCGGTTCTCGGGCTCCAAGCTGGTCGATATTTACGGCGGACCGCTGCCGGAAGAGCCGCGCAACATGTTTCTGATGCTGCAGCAGCGTTCGATGGCGCAGATGATCGAACGGCAATTGACGCATCGCGCCGCGGCGCGCTCGGTCTCCGGCATGGCGGGCGTGCTCGCGCATGAGATCAAGAATCCGCTTTCCGGAATTCGCGGGGCGGCGCAGCTCCTGGAGCCGGGGCTCTCGGACGAAGACCGCGCGCTGACGCAACTCATTTGTTCCGAAACCGACCGCATCTGCACGCTCGTCGATCGCATGGAAGTTTTCGGTGACGAGCGGCCCTTAGCGAAAGAAGCGGTCAACATTCACGACGTCCTCAATCACGTACGCCGCATCGCCGAGCACGGATTCGGAAGCGGTGTCCGCTACGTCGAAGATTACGATCCGTCGCTGCCGTCCGTGCTTGGCAATCGCGACAAGCTCGTTCAGGTTTTTCTGAATCTTCTCAAGAACGCCGCCGAAGCGATCGGTAAAAATCAGGAAACCGGGCGCATCATTCTGCAGACCGCATTCCGGCCGGGCGTGCGGCTGTCGCTGCCGGGCACCGACACGCGGGTCAGCCTGCCGCTGATGATTCAGATCGAGGACAACGGCAGCGGCATCGTGGAGCATTTGCGGCCGCATCTTTTCGACCCGTTCGTGACGACGAAAACGTCAGGCAGCGGGCTCGGCCTTGCCCTTGTCGCCAAGATCATCGCCGACCACGGCGGCATCATCGAATGCGACAGCGAACCCAGACGCACCATCTTCCGCGTTCTGCTGCCGATGCAGCGATCGCGAACCGGCACGCTCCAAACGTCGAGAGAGGGTTGATGGCCAGAGGCACTGTTCTCATCGCCGATGATGACACCGCCATTCGCACGGTGCTCAATCAGGCTTTAGCGCGTGCGGGCTTCTCGCCGCGCGCCACCGGAAATGCCGCAACGCTGTGGCGCTGGGTCAGTCAGGGCGAAGGTGATGTCGTCCTCACCGACGTCGTGATGCCGGACGAGAACGCTTTCGATCTCATTCCGCGCATCAAGAAGCTTCGGCCGGATCTGCCGATCATCGTCATGAGCGCGCAGAACACGCTGATGACGGCGCTAACCGCGACGGAGAAGGGCGCATTCGAATATCTGCCGAAACCTTTCGACCTGAACGAAGTGGTGGCGGTCGTCTCGCGTGCGCTCGCCGAACCCAGCCGCAAACGCCAGACGACGACCAGCGAGCGCGAGTCCGACGAGCTGCCGCTGATCGGCCGTTCGCTGCCGATGCAGGACATCTATCGCGTTCTCGCACGCCTGACGCAGAGCGATCTGACCGTCATGATCAACGGCGAAAGCGGGACGGGCAAGGAACTCGTCGCGCGCGTTCTGCATGACTATGGCAAGCGCCGGCACGGGCCGTTCGTCGCCATCAACATGGCGGCGATTCCGCGCGAGCTGATCGAGAGCGAACTCTTCGGGCACGAGAAGGGCGCGTTCACCGGCGCGCAGACGCGGACGCCCGGCCGCTTCGAACAGGCCGAAGGCGGCACGCTGTTCCTCGATGAGATCGGCGACATGCCGCTCGAAGCCCAGACGCGTCTGCTGCGCGTTTTGCAGCAAGGCGAATACACGACCGTCGGCGGGCGGACACCGATCAAGACGAACGTGCGCATCATCGCCGCCACTCACCGCGATCTCAAATCGCAAATTCATCAAGGCCTGTTCCGCGAAGATCTGTTCTACCGGCTAAACGTCGTGCCGATCCGGCTGCCGCCGCTCCGCGAGCGCCTCGAAGACGTGGGCGATCTCGTCCGGCATTTTCTCCGCCAGGCAACGCGGGAAGGGCTCGGACAAAAATCGATCGAGAGCGCGGCCATCGAACGGCTGAAATCGCATCCCTGGCCCGGCAACGTGCGTGAACTCGAGAATGTCGTAAGACGACTCGTCGCGCTGCATCCGCAGGACACGCTGACGACGCAGATCGTGGAGCAAGAACTCGCGGGCTCAGCCATCTCGCCACCGCTTGGAGGCGGCGCGGACAATGGCGACCTCAGCGAGTCGGTGGAACGATATCTGTCGCGATACTTTTCCTCCTTCGGCAACGAGCTGCCGCCGCCAGGACTTTACGACCGGGTCATTCGCGAGGTCGAAAAGCCGTTGCTCAGCGCGGCACTCGCCGCAACACGCGGCAACCAGATCCGGGCCGCCGAGCTTCTGGGGCTCAACCGGAACACATTGCGAGCCCGCATTCGAGACCTCAACATTCGCGTATTTCGCACGGTTGAAGGCTGACCTAACCGCTTGGGGTCATTTCAGCTTTTCCCCACGAATCGCGTGTGAAACGCCGCAGACTCGCGCTCAGCGCTTGAACTGCACCAGCAATGTCGCGAAAATGTCACAGTTAGGCTGTTGGGTCGGCTGAGTGTAGCGGATGGGCTGCACCGGATCGCAGGCCAAACACGTTGTCGGTCTGCAAGATGTAGTCGGCGGCATCCATTGCCGTTGACCGGGGTCAATCGCAGGGAAAGCGGTGTCAGGTTCGATGGCGGGGTCGAGTGACAAACTGATGAACGGCAGCAACAGCGACGCGGACCCCGTGTCCGCCGATCGATCCTGGCTGTCAGCGGCGCTGGCGGAAGAACGCGCAACGGCGCTCAATCCCTCCGAGCGGGCCTTCTGGTTCGGCCTCGGAGTCGTGTTGCTGTCGATGCTGTCGGCGCTCGCGAGCTACATGATCCTGACGGGGCTCACCGCGATCACGCCACGCAACGAATACGTCTGGGCGGCGCTCGCCGTGAACGGGCTGCTGATCCTGACGATGCTTACAATCGTCGGCTGGCAGGCGTTCGGGCTCAGGCGTGCGTGGATCGACAAGATCCCAGGCGCGCGGCTTCATACGCGCATCGTCATTCTTTTCAGTCTCATCGCGGCGCTGCCTGCCGTGTTGCTCGCCATTGCCGCGACGACGACATTTTCACGCTCGCTCGACGGATGGTTTTCCGGGCGCACCAGCGCGATCGTCGAAAATTCCTACGACGTCGCCAAAGCCTACGTCGACGAGCACAACCAGATCATCCGCACCGACATCGTCAACATGGTCCGCGACATCAACGGCGAGGCCGCGACGCTCAGCGTCGATCCGGACGGGTTCCAGAAGTTCCTCATCGGGCAGGCGGGTCTGCGCGATCTGACGTCGGCCTATGTGGTCGACGGCGACGGCAACCCGATCGTGCTCGCGCTCGACGATCCGAAATTGCCGTACGTCGTGCCGCCACTGGCGGACATCAAGCAAGCCGAAGCCGGCCAGGTCGCGTTGTCGAGGCCCTCGAACGATTATCGCATCTCGGCGATCGCGAAGATCGACAGCATGCCTGGCCGCTATCTCTATGTGGCGCGCGGCGTCAGTCCGAAAGTGATCAATCACCTTCAGCGAACAGAGCAGAATGTCTACGAATACACGCGACTGAGGAAAGCGAAGGGCGGCCTCAAGGTCGCGCACGGCCTCATTTATTTCATGATCTCGGTGACGTCGCTGCTGGCTGCGATCTGGGTCGGCATGTGGTTTGCCGGGCGCTTCGTGGCGCCGATCCGGAGGCTGATCGCGGGCGCGCAGGAAGTTTCAAAAGGCAATCTCGAAATCGCGCTGCCGGAAAAACGCGGCGAAGGCGATTTGCGGCGCCTGTCGCAGACTTTCAACCTGATGACGCGTGGGCTGAAACAGCAGCAGGACGCGCTGCATCAGACGAACACGCAACTCACCGAACGGCGCAATTTCATCGAAGCGGTGCTGTCCGGCGTTTCGGCCGGCGTCATCGGTCTCGACAGCGCCGGCCACATCACGTTGCTCAGCCGCTCGGCGGAACGCCTCCTCGGTCTTGCCGGAGGGGACGCGGTCGGAAAAGCGCTCTCGGATATCGTTCCTGAATTCGCCCCCGTGCTCAGATCCGCTGAGGAACCGGGATTCAAGAGTAAGGGTCTTGGCGAAATCAAAAAGCAGATTGGCGATGATGAGCGGACGTTCGCCGTCACGATCACGCACGAGCGCGAGGGTGAGGGCGACGTCGGTTCGGTCGTGACGTTCGACGACATTTCCGAACTCGTCCAGGCGCAACGGACCAGCGCATGGGCGGATGTTGCGCGGCGCATCGCCCACGAAATCAAAAACCCGCTAACGCCAATACAACTTTCAGCCGAACGCCTGCGCCGCAAGTTCGGCAAGCAGATCTCGGAAGATCGCGAGCTGTTCGAAACGCTGACGCAGACGATCGAGCGCCAGACCGACCACATCAAGAGCATGGTCGATGAGTTCGCCTCCTTCGCGCGCATGCCGCAACCGGTGATGGCGGATCAGGATGTGCGGCTCGCCGTGCAGGAGCCTGCAATCCTGTTTCGCGAAGGCCATAAGGATGTCGATTTCAAGCTCTCAATTCCTGATAGCGCGGTACGCGCGCGCTTCGATTTGCGGCTCGTGTCGCAAGCCGTCACCAATCTGATCAAGAACGCCGCCGAAGCGATTGAATCCTATGGCGAGCCACAAGGCCGTCCGGCCGGTTACAAAGGCGAGATCGAGGTCAGGGTGCTACCGGCCGCCGATCGCGTCGCGATCGAGGTCATCGACAATGGAATTGGCTTGCCGAAGCAGAACCGCGCCAAGCTTCTCGAGCCTTACGTCACGACGCGCGCCAAAGGCACGGGCCTCGGCCTCGCGATCGTGCAGAAGGTCGTCGAGCAGCACGGCGGCACGCTCACTCTCGAAGATGCGCCCCACACGGAAAGCAGAACGCGGGGCGCGCTTATCCGCATGACATTGCCCACCAAACTTGAAAACGCGAACGACCTTTCCACTGAACAACGTCATAATGCCTCGCGTCCCGCGAGTGGAGCATGATACAAAAGCCCAATCCCCAGGAGCGCTGTAATGTCCGCTGATATTTTGATCGTTGATGATGAAGCCGATATTCGGGATCTGATTGCCGGTATCCTGCAAGACGAGGGTCACCGGACGCGCCTCGCACGCGATAGCGATGAAGCGCTGCGCGCAATCGAAGATCGCAAACCGCACCTTGTCATTCTCGACATCTGGCTGCAGGGCAGCCGCCTCGACGGCCTCGAGGTGCTGACGATCATGAAGCGGACGTATCCCGATCTGCCGGTCGTCATCATTTCGGGCCACGGCAACATCGAGACGGCCGTCACCGCCATCAAGCGCGGTGCCTACGATTACATCGAAAAGCCGTTCAAGGCCGATCGCCTCGTGCTCGTCACGCTGCGCGCGCTCGAAGCTTCGCAGTTGAAGCGCGAGGTGCGCGAGCTCAAGGAGCGCTCGGTCGTCTCCGCCGACATGATCGGGAAATCGCCTGCGATCAATCAGCTGAAAAACAACATCGACAAGGCCGGGCCGACCAACAGCCGCATCATGCTGCGTGGTGCTTCGGGCTCGGGCAAGGAGCTTGCGGCGCGCGTCCTGCATCAGAAGTCGCTGCGCGCCGACGGTCCGTTCGTCGTGCTCAATGCCGCGGCGATGGTTCCCGACCGGGTCGAAGAAGAATTATTCGGCACCGAGGATCGCACCGGAGGCCCGCGCAAAGTCGGCGCGCTCGAAGAAGCGCACACCGGCACGCTTTATATCGATGAAGTCGCCGACATGCCGATGGAAACGCAAGGCAAGATCCTGCGCGTCCTCGTCGAGCAGAAATTCCTGCGTCTCGGCGGAAGCCAGAAGGTGTCGGTCGATGTCCGCATCATCTCATCGACGTCGCGCGATCTCGATCACGACATTCGCGAAGGCCGTTTCCGCGAGGATCTCTATCATCGCCTCAACGTCGTGACGCTGCGCGTGCCGAGCCTTGCTGAGCGGCGCGAGGACATTCCCGATCTCATCCAGTATTTCATCGTACAGGTCGCGCAAACATCCGGTCTGGCGCCACGACGGATCGGAGAGGATGCCACCGCCGTGCTGCAGGCGCACGACTGGCCGGGCAACGTGCGCGAGCTGCGCAACAACGTCGAGCGTCTCCTGATCCTGGCGGGCGGAGATGCGAGCGCCGCCATCACGGCGGACATGCTTCCCGACGAAATCGGCTCGAACGTGCCGCTGCCCGTCAACGGCGGCGCCGAGCATCTGATGTCGCTGCCGCTGCGCGAGGCCCGCGAAATCTTCGAACGGGAATACCTGCTGGCGCAGATCAATCGCTTCGGCGGCAACATCTCGCGCACGGCCGAGTTCGTCGGCATGGAACGCTCGGCGCTGCACCGAAAACTTCGCGCGCTGGGCGTCTCGTCCGAGCAGCGGGCCGGCGATCTGCGGTCCGTTTCTTAAGGGGCGGCCCGCGTGACGCGCATCGTCTACGTCAACGGCGCTTACAAGCGCTACGCCGAAGCTGCGATCCATGCCGAGGATCGCGGCTTTCAATTTGCCGATGCGGTCTATGAAGTCGTAGAGGTTCGCGGCGGCCATTTGGTTGATGCAACCCGGCATCTGGCGCGGCTGGCGCGGTCGCTCGGCGAGCTGTCGATCCCGACGCCCATGTCCGGCCGCGCGTTGTTGAACATCGTTGGCGAAGTCATTCGCCGAAACCGTACTCGCAACGGTCTCGTCTACATCCAGGTGACGCGGGGCGCGGGTCCGAGAAATTTCTCTTTTCCCGGTCCAGAAATTTTCCCGACGCTGGTCGTCCTCGCGCGCGCGCAGCGATCAGGATGGGCGGATGAACTCGCGGAGCGGGGTATCGACGTCAAGACGATGCCCGACAATCGCTGGGGGCGTTCGGACATCAAAACGGTGATGCTCCTGCCGGCCGTGCTTGCGAAAGATGCGGCCCATAGCGTCGGCGCCCATGAGGCTTGGTTCGTCGATGGCTCCGGCGCAATCACAGAGGGCGCATCGAGCAACGCTTGGATCGTGACGGAAGAGGGCGCGCTCGTGACCCGCCCATTGGACTTTCGCATCCTTCCCGGCGTCACGCGTGCGACGGTGAACGACGTCGCGGCGGCTGAAGGGCTGAAAATTGAAGAACGCGCGTTCACGCTCACCGAAGCCTTGAGCGCACGCGAAGCTTTTGTGACGTCAGCCACAAACACGGTCATGCCCGTGGTCCGTATCGATGGGCGGCAGATAGGGGATGGGCGGCCGGGGCCGATCGCGCGCCGCCTCAGGTCGCGCTTTCATCGGCTTGCCGAAATTTCAATGGTGTAGTGCGAATGTTGCCGCATTGTGCGGGGCAATAACCCCTGTAAAGTGTCTCCGCTTCGATAGTCATCCCCCCGATGCCCGTCGAAATAGCCGCTAGGACGCTTCGTCGATTTTTCAAGCCCGACGGCGACCGGCGCTTTCCAAAAGACGTCGAAAAAAACGGACAAAAATTATGGCGGCTGAAAAAACTCAGAATTTGCAAGATACGTTTCTTAATTATGTTCGAAAAAACAAAACTCCGCTGACGATCTTTCTCATCAACGGCGTCAAGCTGCAGGGTATCGTAAGCTGGTTCGATAATTTTTGCGTCCTGCTCCGGCGCGACGGACACTCACAGCTCGTCTACAAGCACGCTATTTCGACCATCATGCCGGGCGGCCCGGTCAACCTCAACGATCAGGACGGCGAAGGAACTGGTTGACACCAAATTCCGATAATGAGGACGGCGAGGAGGTTTCACCTCGCAAACGTCGGCGCACGAGCAAGGATACGCGTCAGCCGAGAACGCGCACGCTGGTTCTTGTCCCAGTTCTAAAACGCCCGCAGCGCTCGAGCGACGCGGCGAAGGCGGTGCGCGAGACGCACACGCCGGAAAATCGCTTATCCGAAGCTGTCGGCCTCGCCAACGCCATCGACCTCGACGTTATCTATTCGGCTATCGTTCCCATGTCGGAGCCGCGTCCGTCGACGCTGCTCGGATCGGGCAAGGTCGATGAACTCGGCGGACGCGTGCACGATCTCGATATCGGGCTGGTCGTCGTCGATCATGCTTTGACGCCGGTGCAGCAGCGCAATCTCGAGACGGCGTGGAACACGAAGGTTCTGGATCGCACTGGACTTATTCTTGAAATTTTCGGCGCGCGAGCGCGAACGCGCGAAGGCGTGCTGCAGGTCGAGCTTGCGCATCTTTCCTATCAGAAGGGGCGACTGGTCCGCGCCTGGACACACTTGGAACGCCAGCGCGGCGGCAGCGGATTTCTCGGCGGCCCGGGCGAAGCGCAGATCGAACTCGACAGGCGCATGCTTCAGGATCGCATCGACACCATCAAGCGCGATCTGAAAGACGTCGTTCGCACGCGCAATCTGCATCGCAAAGGGCGGCGCAAGGTCCCTTATCCGATCGTCGCCGTCGTCGGCTACACCAACGCCGGAAAGTCGACGCTGTTCAACAAGATCACCGGCGCGGGCGTCGTGGCGATGGATCAAGTGTTCGCGACGCTCGATCCGACGATGCGGGAAGTGAAGCTGCCGAGCGCCAGGCGCATCATTCTTTCGGATACCGTCGGCTTCATTTCCGACTTGCCGACGATGCTCGTCGCGGCTTTCCGCGCCACGCTCGAAGAGGTCGTCGAAGCCGATCTCATCCTGCATGTGCGTGACATCGCGCATGAGGAAACGGAAGCGCAGGCGCGCGACGTCGAGAAGGTTCTGAACGAACTCGGCATCGATACGCTGCCGGTCGACGGACACATCCTCGAAATATGGAACAAGATCGACCTCGTGTCTCACGAGCGCCGCGCCGAGCTGCAATACGAAGCCCAGCGCAACGAGCGTCCGCCGGTTCTCGTGTCCGCCGCGACGGGGGAAGGGATCGTGCCGCTGCTCGACGCGATCGACGGCCGGCTCAGCGTCGCCGACGAAGTTCTCGATATCATCATCCCGGGAAGCCTCGGGTCGCTGCTGAATTGGCTGCACGAGACATGTGACGTGCTGGCGCGCGAAGCGCGCAAGGACGGCAGCGTGGAATTGCGTTTACGGATCGCGAGCGAAAAGAAGGACCGCGTGCTCGGACAACTTCGCAAAGCGGGATTGAAGGTCTGACGCGAAAGGCTAGACTGGCGCCATGGACAAGCACGTCACCTGCTGCATTGCCGGAGGCGGTCCGGCCGGAATGATGCTCGGCGTGCTACTGGCACGCGCCGGCGTCGATACCCTCGTTCTCGAAAAGCACAAGGACTTCCTGCGCGATTTTCGCGGCGACACGATTCATCCCTCGACCTTGCAGCTGATGGAGGAACTCGGCTGGCTCGAGGATTTCCTGAAGCTGCCGCACCAGGAAGTAAAGCGGCTGTCCGGGCAATTCGGTGAAACGCGCATCGAACTGGCGGACTTTTCGAACCTGCCGATCTCAACGAAGTTCATCGCGCTGATGCCGCAATGGGACTTCCTCGATTTTCTGGCGGAGAAGGGTCGTGCGTATCCGAAGTTTTCTCTTCTGATGAACGCCGAGGCGACGGATCTCATTGATGATGGCGGTCGCGTATCGGGCGTCAAGGTTACGACCCCCGAAGGGCCGCTGACCGTCGCAGCCGATCTCGTTGTTGCCGCCGACGGGCGCTCGTCCACGCTGCGCAAAGCTTCGGGCCTCATCAGCGAGAGCTTCGGAGCGCCCATGGACGTCATGTGGTTCCGATTGCCCCGGCTTCCGACCGACACGGAAGAGACACAAGGCCGCTTCGATGCCGGGCATATTTTCATCATGCTCCAGCGCGGCGACTATTGGCAGTGCGCTTACGTCATCCCGAAAGGCGACGATGCGAAGGTGCGCGCCGCGGGTCTCGACGCGTTTCGCAAAGCAGTCGGCGCGCTTCTACCGTTCGATGCCACTCGCGCCGAGGCGATTGCCGACTGGGATCACGTCAAGCTGTTGACGGTTGTCGTCGATCGCCTGAACGAATGGGCGCGGCCAGGGTTGCTATGCATCGGAGATGCCGCGCACGCCATGAGTCCGGTTGG